>NZ_UHIL01000001.1:1978269-2637692 GCF_900460535.1 Vibrio parahaemolyticus
TGCAGAAAACGTATCTAGAAGCGCAGCAAGCGATTGATGAAGTGCAAGGCTTAGAATCCAGCATCGCACTAGCCAATGAAAACCTGCTTCTGCGAGAGAAGGCATTCACTCAAGGTCTTTCTTCTTCTCTTGATGTGGTTGACGCTCAGCTTTATGTCGCCAGTATCGAAACTCAACGTTCGGCGGCGCGCTTCCGCTATCTGATTTCACTAACCAAACTATTAGCATTAAGCAGTGAAATGAACAGCTTCGAACAATATCAAAATACCGCTTACGCCCCAGCGAAAATATCCAAAGAGGTTAAATAAGTCATGGCAGCAAAATCTTTAAAACCCGTTCTACTTTCACTTTGCGCCTTGGGTGTGGCTTCTTGGGTTGGCTATCAGTTTTACCAAGCTTATCAGCCAGAACCAGTTCGCTTGCAAGGTTTGATTGAAGCTCAGCAATACAGCATTTCATCAAAAGTCCCAGGTCGCATCGACGAAGTGATGGTTCGCAAAGGCGATGATGTTGAAAAAGGCCAGTTAATTTTTACGCTTCACAGCCCAGAAATCGAAGCGAAACTGGAACAAGCAAAAGCTGGTGAAAAAGCGGCAGATGCACTAGCGCAAGAAGCAGAGAAAGGTGCACGTGAGCAACAAATTCAAGCCGCGAAAGACCAATGGCTAAAAGCGAAAGCCGCAGCGGATTTGATGGAAAAAACCTATAACCGCGTGAACAACCTGTATAAAGATGGTGTGGTTGCCGAGCAAAAACGCGATGAAGCGTTAACCCAATGGCAAGCTTCTAAATACACCGAAAGTGCCGCTTTCCAGATGTATGAGATGGCGAAAGAAGGGGCTCGTAGCGAAACCAAAGTGGCCGCGGCGGAGAAAGCTCGTATGGCGTCTGGCGCAGTTGCTGAAGTGGAAGCCTATGCGAAAGATACTCAAATCTACAGTTGGTTTGACGGTGAAGTATCTCAAGTACTTTTACAAAGCGGTGAGCTTGCACCGCAGGGCTTCCCTGTCGTGACCGTCATCGACACTGAAGATGCATGGGCAACACTGAACGTGCGCGAGGATCTGCTTAAACACTTCACTAAAGACACCACATTTAACGCATACCTGCCAGCATTAGATAAAAGTGTCGAGTTTAAAGTCACGCACGTTGCAGTAATGGGCGATTTCGCAACTTGGCGAGCGACCGATGCAGCACAAGGTTTCGATCTGCGTACCTTTGAAGTAGAAGCTCGCCCTACTCAACCAGAACCAGAACTGCGCATGGGTATGAGCGTTGTGGTTGAGCTGTAATCGCTCAAGGTAAAAAATCTATGACGATTAAGGTTTCACAACGGCATGTGTTACGGCGCGACAAGTGGTTACTGTCGTGCTTAACTTGGGTGCCTATTTTGCTTTCGCTTACCATTTGGGGCGTGTTTTCTGCGGGGATTGCGAGAGACCTGCCGATTGGCGTGGTCGATTTACAACATTCGCAACTCTCTCGTAAGTTGATCCAAACGTTAGATGCCTCTTCAACGCTTTCTGTGGATTATCACTACACCAGTGCGAATGAAGCCAAGAATGCCATGATTGAAGGCGATATTTACGCTTTTACCGTCATTCCATCTAAGTTTGACCAAGACATTTTGCTGCATCGCCAACCGCAGCTTTCAGTGTTTTTTAACAGCCAATATATTTTGGTGGCAAAGTTAATTAATTCAGCCGTGGCACAAGCTCAAGGGTACTTTGATGCTCAGGTGCAAGTGATGGGCAATCTCGCCAAAGGCAATACAACGACGTTGTCCGCGCTCGGCCAAGCTGTGCCAGTGTCGACCCAAATCACCGCGCTGTTTAATCGCAACACTAACTACGCGCAGTTTTTGGTCACCGCTATCGTGCCTGCGATTTGGCAAATTTGTATCGTTGTGAGTACGATTTTGATCCTTGCGGCGCACTTTCGCATTTATGGGGGCAAAAATGGCTTTGAGTTTTTGGGTAATAAACCATACACAAAACTCAGCGCAATTTTGAGCCAATACATCCCAGTGTTTATGTTGCAAGGTGCCTTGTTCCTCTACTGGTTTTATGTGTTATTGGACTGGCCGATGGAAGGCAGTCTCGTAGTCATGTTACTGGCTCAATTGGTCACCGTTGTTGCCTGTATCATTATGGGCGCACTGTTTTTCTTTTTATCGATGGACCCTGCCCGCGCAATGAGTTTTGCTGGTGCGTTTACTGCGCCAAGTTTTGCTTTTATGGGGATTACGTTTCCAGTTTCCGACATGAACACGCTCGCTCATGCTTGGCGCTCACTATTACCTATCACCCATTACATCGAAGTTCAGGTTGGTCAGGCAAGCTACGGAGCCTCAGCCGCTCAATCGTTTAGTGCTTTGTGGCCAATGATCTGGTATGTGGTGCCACTCTTACTGACAGCCGCATTCATTCATAAATACCGAGCGGCAGCACTGTCGACTCAGCAAAGGGAGGCAGCATGACACTCTGGCAACTGATTAAAGCAGAGATTCGCTCTGTGCTGACCAACCCCGTCGTCACATTAACTGTTTTTGGTGGCGTGGTTTTTTATTCGTTTTTGTATCCGCTGCCATACGCACAACAAACCCCTAGAGAGCAGCCAATTGCGGTCGTAAACCTAGACGGAAGCCAAACCAGCCTAAAGCTAGAGCGTATGGTCGATGCGACACCTCAAGTCAAAATCGTCTCGCGTTTACATACAGTTGAGGATGCAAAACAAGCGTTTTTAAATCGCGAAGTTACGGGTTTCTTAGTGATCCCTGAGCACTTCTACAAAGACGTAATGTTAGGTAAAAGCCCGACTCTTGCGTACGCCGCAGACGCCTCTTACTTCTTAGTTTACGGCACGGTCGTTGAAGGTTTAGCTCAAGCAGGCGGTACATTAGGCGCACAAGTTAAAGTCAGTAAAATGGTGATTGAAGGCGTACCCCTTAGTTTGGCGAGCCACAATTACTCTGCTATCAAGCTGAACATGAAACCGACCTTCAACCCAACGATGGGCTATATCGAATACGTGGTTCCTGCTGTCTTTGTGCTGATTTTACAGCAAACACTTATTATGGCAGTTGGCTTGCAAACCGGTTCGCAGCGTCATGGCCGAGGCTACTGGTCTCAGGTATCAACCGGGTCATTGTTATTGGTAAGAACGTTGGTGTTTATTGCCATTTATTACTTACTGAGCGCGTATTACTTTGGTTTTAGCTTCGAACGTCTGAGTGTGAATCACATTGCCAAAGCAGGTGAGCTCTTAACCATGCTTTTCCCGTTCTTGCTGGGTTGTTGTGGGTTAGGCTTTTGGCTTGGCTATCTACTACCAAGAAGAGAACTGGTCACCTTAGTGGTTCTAGTCAGTTCAATGCCTCTCATCTTTTTAGCGGGCTTCATTTGGCCAGTTGAATCGATACCGGCTCCACTGCTTTGGATAGCCGATTTGAGCCCGAGTACTTGGGCAATAAAAGGCTTCTTGGCGCTTAACCAAATGGGCGCGACATGGCAGCAAGTTGCCAAACATTGGACAGCATTGTGGTTGCTTGTTGCGCTATGGGGTGGTGTGGCGTATTGGATAGCAAAACGTAACAACAAACCCGTTGTTACCGAAAGCCTAAGTTAATTTTTCTCTGCAGCTCAAAGAGATAAGTTGACAGAAATCACAATTCCATGACCAGATGAACAACAAAGGGGGCGAACTATCGCCCCCTTTGTTGTATTTGAACGCCTCACAACCTCAGATTGAAATTGACTTTAATCAAGGATTCGTCCGATAAATAACTTTAAACATTTGTGACAAATTTGTAACCAACACTCACAATAGCCTGCTCCAGCTTGACGTACAAAAATTCATCACTTTTAACATCGTTTTTTGCCATAAAAACCATCGAATTTTTGCATTTTATCGAATAACACCTTTCCTATACCGTAATTTTCGAGCGCACCAACGACTGTTTTATCAGCGGTTTCACAAGAAGTGCGCCGCTCTAGTGAGAGTCGAAAATCACGTCAAAAGGAAGTTATTATGAAAACTCTTATCGCAGTGAGTGTTTTATCTATATTGTCTTTCGGTGCCCATGCTGAACGTCAATCCAACGAACCCATCAAGGTCATCGAACCCATTTCTGGGCTCGACAGTAAAAAGATTGAATTGGGTAAAACGCTGTGGTTTGAACCGAGACTGTCGGCGTCGAACACCATTTCTTGTAATTCTTGCCATAACATCGCTAAAGGTGGCGTTGATAACTTACCAAGCTCAATTGGTCACAAATGGTCAATTGGTCCAATCAACTCACCTACGGTGTTTAATTCAGATTTGAATTTCGTTCAATTTTGGAATGGGCGAGCGAAAGATCTGCAAGAGCAAGCCGCAGGCCCTATCGAAAACCCATTGGAAATGGCATTTACCCACCAACTCGCGGTCGACACTCTTCAATCTATCCCTCAATACCGCGAGTGGTTTCTACAAGCTTATGGCAGCGACAACATCACCATTGATAACGTGACCGATGCTATCGCAACATTTGAACAAACGCTGCGTACGCCAAACTCTCCATTCGATTTATGGTTGAAAGGTAACGACGACGCACTCACTACTGCACAAGTGGAAGGCTATCAACTGTTTAAAGACAAAGGCTGTACTGCTTGTCACAGCGGGCCATTAGCGGGCGGACAAATGTATCAAAAAATGGGGTTAGTGAAGCCATTTGCGACAGACAACCCAGATGTTGGCCGCAAAGCCATTACCGGAAGTGATTTCGATAAGTTCGTCTTCAAAGTCCCAACCTTACGTAACGTAGAATTAACCTACCCGTACTTCCATGACGGGTCTGTTTGGGATCTTCAAGAAGCGGTAGAAATGATGGCCGATCTGCAACTTGGTCAAAAGCTAACGAAAGAAGAGTCCACCAAAATCACTGAATTCTTACGTTCTCTGACAGGCGAGCAACCACAAGTCACCTTGCCTCACTTACCACCATCAACTCATGAAACCGCAAGGCCAAATATTTAAAATTTAGTTGGCACTAAACAGAACAAAGGAGCCGAAGGGCTCCTTTTGTAACGTCTAAATCGATGAATCAATTAAGCCACATGCTCCATTGCGTTCGAGCCTTCGACAGGCGTAAAAAACTCATCGTGTAATGCACAAATGGCGCGTTGATATTCTTTGTCACTGACGACAAATTGCACGTTTACATTACGCAGTGACGAGTGCAACGCCACCGGTGTGACACCACTGTTCATGAGAGAAAGTACGCCTTTCGCTAACGTTTTGTTAGTGTCGATGTGTGAACCGATGGCTGAAATTAGCGCAACCATTCGCCCTTTAATGGAGGCATTCGGGTAACGTTTTTCGGCCTTGTATAACACTTTGTTTAAGCTGTCCGAGCTACCGCCAAGGTAATACGTAATCGAGTTAGCGTTCATCTCTTTACCGATCAAGCTGACACGTGCATCAGAGATGATTTCCATCAATTCGTAGCTCACGTTGTCAACCTTGCCGACTATCGCTTGATCGAACAAGTGCAGTGCGAAGACCTTTTCTTTACCAGCGATGATTTCCACTTTGTCTTCTTCTGGGCGATACCCTGAAGATATCAACGTACCTTCATGTTCTGGCTCAAACGTGTTTTTGATTTGCAGCTCAATCCCACTTTCGCGCAAACCAGCGGCAGCATTGGGATGAATCGCCTCCATGCCCAAGTTAGCAAGTTGATCCGCTACATCGTAGTTCGTGCTTCCAATTGGCAACACTTTCTCTGGGCCGACCACGCGCGGGTCCGCTGAGCTCAAATGGTATTCTTTATGGATGATGGCTAGGTCTGCTTTGGTGATAGCGGCAATACGACTGAACGTCATTTCACTGTAGCCTCGGTCATAAGTGTGCATCAAACCTTCTTTGCAGTATGCATAACCCGTGACGATAGGCAGTTCTTTGGTCACATCGATATCAGCAAACGCGTCGCGAATGGAATCATCGAGACTTCTTGGTTCCTGATTATCCCAACCAGAGAGATCCACAAACCTCGCATTGATGCCCATGTTTTTCAGCTTAAGCGCTGTATTATACGCACTGTGCGCTTCACCAATCGACGATAGAAACTCGCGAATTTGTGGCAGATAGTGACGCAGAGAAAACTGTCCGTATTGGCAGGTTTCTAGAATATTAGCGATACAATTTTTCGCCTCTGCAATGCGTGAACGAATGAACTTATCCGCTCGAATGCGGTTCATTGGATCCGCAAAGATGTTTTCGTTAGTAAGCAGCATGCGGCTTTCCACATACGCTAAGGCGTCTTGCCACTGATCGTCACGTTTAGCAATTAACTGATAGACGCCTGCTTTGCTGGTTTTTTTACATTCTAATAGCGCGTCGGTCATGCCACCGTATGCTGACACAACAAAAATGCGGTTGTATGGCGTTTTAGGACGAAGAATAATATTGTCGAGAACAGCATCAAATGCTGTCATTGAAGTACCGCCGATTTTTTCTACGGTAAAAGTCATGATAAGCCTTTTTTGATTGGTAACGTTAAGTGAAATAGAGAAAAAGAAAGCGCGTAGAAATGTGAGGCGACGTGCGCCTCACACTTAGCTTTTAGTCAACGAGCGGGTAAACGCCGTTTTCATCGTGCACTTCGGCACCTGTGATTGGGGGATTGAAAACGCACGCCATGACCATTTCTTTGTTTTTGTATGCTCTTAGGTAATGCTCGTCGTGCTTGTCCAGAATGTACAATGTGCCCGGTTTGATTGGGTAAGTTTCGCCCCCCACCACTTCGATTTCACCTTCGCCGCTCATGCAGAAAACGGACTCTAGGTGATTTTGGTAATGAATATGCGTTTCCGTTCCTTCATAAATCGTGGTGATGTGGAAAGAAAATCCCATGTTGTCATCTTTCAACAACATACGTACGCTTTCCCAGTTATCCGCGACTACGCGACGTTCACTATTTCGACACTCGTCAAGTGTTCTTACGATCATAATTGATAATCCTTATTAAGATGCTTGTTTGAAGTGTTTTGCAGCAATCGTTTCCACTGCACGTTCAAAGATGCTTAATCCTTGGTTCAGCTCAGATTCACTGATGGTCAATGGACAGAAGAACTTCACCACCTCATCGTCTGGGCCTGCGGTTTCAATCACCATGCCGTCGTCAAAACATGCTTTAGCGATTTCTGCTGCCAAGTCACCGTGAATACACTCGATGCCAATCATCATGCCGCGTCCCTTTTTCTGAACAAACATTTGCGGGAAACGACGCACGCAGCGATCAATCACTTCACTCACATTTTGCGAACATTGCTTAATGTGCGTTTCGAAATCGTCATTTGACCAGTAGATTTCTAGTGCTTTTGCCGCAGTAATAAATGCGTGGTTGTTACCACGGAACGTGCCGTTGTGCTCGCCTGGTTTCCATTGGTCAAGTTCTGGTTTCAGCAGTACAACCGCCATTGGCAGACCGTAACCACCGATCGATTTCGATAGCGTCACAATATCGGGTTCAATACCTGATGGCTCAAAACTGAAGAATGTCCCAGTTCGGCCACAACCAGCTTGAATGTCATCGACAATCAATAGAATGTCGTTGGCTTTACATATTTTACTCAAGCGCTGTAGCCACTCATTGGAGGCGGCGTTTAAACCACCCTCGCCTTGTACCGTTTCCAGCAATACGGCTGCTGGTTTGTCCATACCTGCAGAGTTGTCATTCAGCATAGTTTCGAACAGCGCCAAACCATCAACGCCAGCGTAACCTTCGAACGGAATGCGCGTTACGTTTGTAAGGCTTGAGCCGTTACCTTGTCGATGATGCTGATTACCTGTAGCCGCCAGCGCGCCTGCGGTACAACCGTGGAAACCGTTAGTGAATGCAACAACGCTGCTTCTGCCTTTCACTTTTTTCGCCAACTTGAGTGCCGCTTCCACCGCATTCGTACCAGTTGGGCCGGTGAATTGAACTTTGTAGTCCAGTTTTCTTGGTTTTAAGATGTAGTTATCCAGTGCGGCGAGAAAGCCCGCTTTCGCTTCTGAATGCATATCCAAACCGTGAGTGATGCCATCCATTTCGATGTATTCAAGCAGTGCTTGCTTCAATACAGGATTGTTATGGCCATAATTTAGGGATCCCGCTCCAGCGAGGAAGTCTAAGTAGCGTTCACCTTGTTCTGTTTCTAGCCAGCAACCTTTCGCTTTGCGAAATACCACTGGAAAATGGTTTGAATATGAGCGTACGTTGGATTCCTGCTTTTTGAAAATATCCATGATGAGACCGTTTTTGATTCCTATTGTTTGAGGATTATTTGAGAGGAATGCGATACAAAAACTCTGTATCGTGCTTGCCTTTAAAATGGGCTTTTTCATCCAAAAAGGTGCTGACTTGGCCATGATTGCCGTTCATCGCATCTAACTTTTTGAACAACGCCCAAGAGGCTTGGTTGTCTTCCGTGATGGTCGTTTCTACCGATTTAACCTCGCTCAGCACTTCCCTTTCGAGAAGCTCCTTGAGCATACGAAATGCTAAACCGTTACCTCTGAATCGAGGTGATACAGCGACTTGCCAAATGAATAATACGTCTTGTTCATCAGGCTTCTGATAACCCGAGATGAAGCCAGCGATGTCGCCTTTGTGCTCAACCAAAATACTGGTTTTGCTGAAATGCGTTGACTGTAGAAAATTGCAGTAAGAAGAATTCATGTCCAACGGAGGACAATCTGCAATTAAGCTGTAAATGCCGTCACCATCAGAGATTTTAGGTTCACGAAAAATCCATTTTTTGCTTGGGTCTTCTCCAATTTCAGGATAAAGCACCCAAGGTGCTGATGTGATCATTTTGAAATACATATCCTTTGACGTCTAATTAAATTTCGTATTTATTATGGACATTCTTTACGGTTGAAAATCAAATAATTGGCGTTTTAATCTGGATTTATGTGACCAAAATCACACAAAAACAACATTTAACCTAAAATTAAAATAGTTTGAACTCTAATTTATTAAAGCATCATTTAATACGAAACAACTCAACATGAGTCAGAATGCAGCGGGGTTTCAAAGAGAGGACTTAAGGTCTTTTACATAAAAAAACGGCACACTTTCGCATGCCGTTTTAAGGTTAGTTTTGTCGTCGTGGCTATTTATCTTTTTTGACTACCTTGGTACTTGGACGAGGCTCATCCATTAGACCTTTAATCAAAGAAACTGTCGCAACAAGCAATACGATGGTAAATGGTAAGCCTGTAGTTACTGCCATCGCTTGAGCCGCTGCCAGTCCGCCACCGAGCATCAGTGCGATGGCGACTAAGCCTTCAAACGTACACCAGAAAACACGTTGTGGTGTTGGCGCATCGACTTTACCACCAGCTGCAATCGTATCGATCACAAGAGAGCCTGAATCCGACGACGTGATAAAGAACACAACCACCAGAATGATACCTACTACCGATGTGATTTCTGCAAACGGCATTACGTCTAACATGGCGAACAGTTTAAGCGGCAGCTCAGCATTGAATACGGCTTCGTAACCGTCATTCACGTACTGGCTGATCGCTGTGCCACCAAAAGCGGTCATCCAAAGCACACAAACCGTCGAAGGAATCAAAATAACGCAGATGATAAATTCACGAACCGAACGTCCACGTGAAACACGTGCGATAAACATGCCCACGAATGGTGACCAAGAAATCCACCAAGCCCAGTAGAATGCCGTCCAACCTTGAGAGTAATTTACGTCTTCACGTTCAAACGGCATAGACAATGCAGGAATGTTAGTGATGTAAGACGCAATGTTGTCGAAAAAGCCCGTCAGAATCGCCATTGTTGGGCCAACGATGATCACAAAGAACAGCAACATCGCCGCCAGAATCATGTTGATTTCAGACAGACGTTTTACCCCACTATCAAGGCCTGCAACCACCGAGATCAGCGCCAATGCCGTGATCACTACAATCAACACGACTTGAGTTGTGTCGGTCATTGGCACACCAAACAAGAAGTTCAAACCTGTTGCTGCTTGTGAAGCGCCATAGCCGAGCGATGTCGCCAGACCAAATACCGTCGCAACAACCGCAAGAATATCAATGATGTGCCCTACCCAGCCCCAAACTCGTTCGCCAAACAGCGGGTAGAAGATGGAACGCATGGTCAGTGGCAACCCTTTGTTGAACGAAAAAATCGCTAAGCCAAGGGCCAACAACGCATAAATAGACCAAGGGTGAAGTGCCCAGTGGTAAATGGTCGCAGCCATACCAAGCGCGGATGCTGCATCTGTATCACCAACCGCACCACCAAGTGGTGCCCAGTCGGTGCGCACACCATTTTCAATGTTCACGCCGCCAAGTGCAGAGCTGAAGTGCGACATTGGCTCAGACACACCAAAGAACACTAATCCGATGCCCATACCGGCTGCGAACAACATCGCTAGCCAGCCTGCATAAGAGTAATCTGGTGTCGCTTCAGTACCACCAATTCGAACTCGACCAAGCGGTGTCACAATCAAGACCAAGCAGACAATGACAAATACGTTGCCAGAAGCAAGAAAGAACCAGTCAAGATTGGATACTAGCCAAGCACGTAAGCCAGCGAAAAAGGGTTCAACTTGTTGGCGAAAAGTTAGCGTTGCCACAACAAAGAGGACGATAGCCATCCCAGAAATTGCGAAAACTCGGTTGTGAATGTCTAAGCCGAATGGGCCGACTTTTAACGCAACGTTATCCTGACCAATCTGATAGTCAGTATCTATCGCGTTTACCTTTCCATCGGGACGTTTAATCCCACCATTATTGTCGGTGCTCACGAATAATCTCCTTAACAATACGTGACCAAATTTAAATACTTTGTAGGAGTTTGAGTGATGATTAGTTCACATCACCAAGCACAAGTTTAAGTATATGTATTTTCTTAAAGTAGTAGCTCTCATTAGCATCTTAAAAGGAAACACCTCCATCGATCATTTGATGTTTTTGTGTTTAAGGTAAATAACCTTTATTGCCAAATAGCAGAAATTGGCATGTCTCGGTTAAAGTGATATTGCAACTGAGCTTGAAACAACTCTGCCGTCGCCAATGCATCCGTTAATGCGTGATGCGGTTGATAAGCAGGCAGACCATATCGTTCCCGAGCATGCCCTAACCTCACTGACCCTGGCTTCTTACCTTTTAACTTATTCCAAATGCCTGAACATTCTCGGCGTTGAAGTGCGTACTCGATATCCAATGTATCGACGACGGGAAACTGAATCCCTTCGCCAATGGTGTTTAAAAGCGCATTATAAAAAAACTGCCGCTCGATATTCTTGTAGTGCACCAGCACCACCTTGCCAGCGAGTGCATCCAAAATCTCACCTAGTATTTGCGTTAATTGGGGCGCGTTTTTCACTTCAGAATCCGTAATGCCATGAATAACGACAGACTCCTCATTAAGCTCTCGGTTCGGATTTACAATCCAATGCGCTGAACCACTGCACTGCACTCGGTCAATCGTAAACGGCACAAGACCAATGGTAAGAATGGCATCCTCTTCTGCATTTAAGCCCGTCGTTTCAAAATCTACCGAGACAAACGGCACCTCTTTTAATGGCGTATCCCCATTCACCATCGGGGTCGAATAGTAACGCTTCAACCGTTGATCTTGCGCTTGCTTTGCCAACTGCTCAAACAATACTGACCACTCCGGCGTTTGCGAAGTATCGAGCAGCGGTGTACTCGCCTTACTTTTTGCCAACCACATCATTTACTGCTTCTTTGGTAGCGGAACTTAATGAAGTTCTGCGCATTGCTTAGAATTTGGAATGCCGCTTTCAGATTACGACGTTCGAAATCGGACATGTTTTCTGGCTCGATGTTGTTATCTGGCTCGTCGCCATTTTCAATATCCAAGGCTTGGTGACGGATTCGAACCATGTAGATAAGCTCCATCGCATCTCGCAAGTCCATTCCTCGCCCTTTTGGCAGAATCCCGGCGTCATTGATATCGTCTAATCGATCAAACGAGTTTTGCGAGCGCGAACCAATCGCCAACGCATGCACTCGAATCAAATCTGCCAGCGGCGCGGTACCGCGTCGTTTAAGGTTGATCGAATTTCGATGACGCCCATCTTTCTCCATCACGAAATCTTTAAAAAATCCTAACGGCGGGGTTCTTCGAATTGCGTTGTAAGCCATACAAGCCAAAAATCGATTGTTCTTTTTGGCTCGTCTGACGATAAAGCTGCTCAGTTGCTCTGCCCATTTCACCCGGCCATGAATCCCTAGCAAATCGAAGAAAATATTACTGTTTAGCAACCTCTCTGGCGTCGGATGATCGATCCAATCGCCAAAGCACTCTTCCCATTGCGATTTGGTTTTTCGCCATTCAGGATTGGTAGCCATAATGTCGCCCGAACAATAGGTATAGCCGCATGCCGCCAATCCATCACATACAAATTTCGCAAACTGCGCGAAATATTCGCCGTGCTTGTCAGGATCGTAACTGTCATCAAGAATCAGCGCGTTATCTTGGTCAGTGACAATGAGCTGCTCATCTCGCGCCATCGATCCCATCGCAACCAGACAGTATGGAATTGGAGCAGGACCAAGCTCTTGCTCGGCGATTTCCGCTAATCGTTGCTTAAAGCTGCTGCCAATCACCGACATTGCTCGTCCAATCATGTGTGCGTTGGCGTCTTCATTGACCATGCGAACAAAACAATCTTTCACTTGTAGGGAAACTTGTTTGAGATCCTCCACACTGGTCTGTTGGAAAATCGAGCTCACCAGCAACAAGCTGTTTTGAGATTCGTAACGGACAATGTCCGTCATACCGATGATGCCTATTGGCTTTTTGTCTTTGAGAATCGGCAGATGATGCACGTTGTAGCGAAGCATGGTCAGCATCGCTTCAAACACATACGCGTTGTAATCAAGCGATACCACGTCGTAACTCATGACCTCGCTCACCGAGATATTGGTATCAATCCCCTGCGCCAAAACCCGTATACATAAATCGCGGTCAGTAAGAATGCCAAGCAGTTGGTCATCATCCTCTTCGGTCAGTTCTTCAGTTGGGCGGACGATGAGCAAGGCGGTGACGTTCTCTTCTGCCATTAGGCTTGCAGCTTCTTGAATAGAAGCGGTCGCTTCGAGTGTCACAGGGTCACGAGTCAGGATTTTACGCGCTTTTGCGGTTGTTAAATCATTGCCATCGGAGCGACTAGAGATCGCATTGCGAAGCCGAGCGCTATCTTCGAGCTCCATAAAATCCGCGAAGTTTTCAAACTCGTCGCAAAGTTCGTTGAAGATGTTCTCAGGAATGCAATACACCAAGGTGTCTTCTATCGCTTTTGCTGGCATACGAACTCGGTTGTTCATGAGCAACCCCATTTGCCCGAACAGGCCACCAGCATCAATACGGTTATAAAGTTCACCTTTGCGTCGATAAATCTCTACCGCTCCACTGCGTACCATATACAAGTCGCGAATCGTATCGCCAAATTTGAGGATGTCGGTACCTTGACGGAAATACGCCACTTCTGCATGAATGGCGATTTTTTTTAACTGCTCTTCTGGCAGTTCATCGAAAGGAGGATGTTGGCTAATGAAATTGAGTACTTCTAACTGCTCGGCTTCCATTCTTTATTCCATGCGTTGCCTAAAGTAACCAGATCAATATCATCTCGATTTAGCATAAGCAACAGATAACGCTAAGACTTCTGCTTACCTCATCATGTTATGTTTGCTTCTTCCAAACACAAATTTGAACTCTAATCATTTCACTGTTCTTTCTGCCTCTAAATACTGAGCAATAAATATGCAACCCTACTGTGCTGACATGTATTAAAAACTTAAAAATAAATTCAACGTCGTATTTATCGCCTAAAAACACAAATGAACACACTCATAACTAAATGTTTTAAAAAGATTTATCAATAAAACAACGAAAGTTCATTACTACGAAAAATATGACCACAGAACACCAATAAGCCAAGCCAATCATTTGAAAACTTTTATCAATTTAATTAGAGTACAAAACGTTAACTCGTGATAAACACATAACAAAGGACAATTAACATGGATCCCATACTGGAAGTTAAGGGACTTTATAAAGTGTTTGGAGAAGCTCCGGAGCGAGCATTCTCACTCATCGAAAAAGGCGTTGATAAAGACGATATTTTTGAACAAACTGGCTTAACCGTTGGCGTCAACGATGTATCTCTGACCATCAATGAAGGCGAGATTTTTGTCATTATGGGTCTCTCTGGCTCAGGAAAATCCACTCTCGTTCGACTTCTCAATCGACTCATTGAACCCACCAAAGGCAGTGTTTACCTCAAAGGGAAAGACATTGCTCACATCTCCGAAGAAGAACTGCGCGAAGTTCGTCGGAACAACATTTCAATGGTTTTTCAAAATTTTGCGCTCATGCCCCACATGTCGGTGATAGAAAATGCCGCTTTCGGCCTGGAACTCGCAGGCGTCGATGTGACTGCTCGCCACGAAAGTGCATTATCAGCGTTGCAGAGAGTTGGATTAGATACCTACGCTGAATCGTTTCCTGATGAACTATCAGGTGGTATGAAGCAGCGTGTCGGTCTTGCCCGCGCCCTAGCTTGCGACCCCGATATTTTGCTGATGGATGAAGCGTTCTCAGCGCTCGATCCTTTGATTCGTTCTGAAATGCAGGATGAATTGATTCGTCTGCAAAATGACGATAAACGCACCATCGTATTCATTTCGCACGACTTGGACGAAGCCATGCGCATCGGTGACCGAATTGCCATCATGCAAAACGGCGAAGTTGTGCAAGTCGGCACACCAGATGAAATTCTTCATAACCCCGCCAATGATTATGTCGAGGCGTTTTTCCGCGGCGTTAATGTCGCCAGCGTGCTAACCGTCAAAGATATTGCGCGCAAGAAGCCCGCTGCGGTATTCAAGAAATCCGAACACGACGGCCCTGGCTCTGCCATGCAAATCTTGATGGATCACGACCGTGATTACGGCATCGTCGTAGATAAATCTAGCCGATATTCCGGCATCGTTTCTCTCGACTCCTTACGCTTAGCCCACAAGGAAAATCGCTCCTTGGCCAGCGCACAATTAGAAGATGACGTGACCCTTCAGCCCGACCAGTCTGTGAATGACATTCTCGGCATCGTAGCGAGCGTTCCTTATGCTGTGCCAGTAGTCGATGAGCAAGGAACCTATTTTGGTGTCGTGACGAAGTCGCGTCTTCTGCAAACACTCGATAAGGATTAAACGATGTCTACAGAGCAAACAAATAACGATCCTTGGTCGCAAACCGCACCAACACAAGAAGACCCGTGGTCACAAGGTAGTGAGGCCGCAACTAACAACGATTGGTTGAACAGCGAAGCCGTGCAAGAGACACCTTTCGATATCATGAACCCATTTCAAGATGCCGTTCTCCCACTCGATAATTGGGTAGAATCTGGGTTGAATTGGCTCGTTGAACATGGTCGCCCTGTTTTTCAAGCCATACGAGTTCCGATCGATTTTATCTTGTCCTCATTCGAAACCGCGTTAGTCTCTACGCCGTCACCGATTATGGTGCTGATCCTATTTTTACTCGCGTGGCAGTTTTCTAACTTCAAACTTGGTTTATCAACGCTAGTATCGCTAGTGTTCATTGGCTTGATCGGCGCTTGGTCTCAAGCCATGACCACGCTCGCTTTGGTGCTCACTTCGGTGTTTTTCTGCTTGTTGATTGGCTTACCCATGGGGATCTGGCTAGCCAGAAGCCAAACCGCCGCCAAGTTTGTAAGACCAATATTGGATGCGATGCAGACCACCCCGGCGTTCGTCTATCTTGTTCCTATCGTGATGCTGTTTGGTATTGGTAACGTACCGGGCGTTGTCGTGACGATCATTTTCGCGCTACCGCCAGTGGTTCGATTGACCATTCTTGGGATTCAACAAGTACCGGAAGAGCTTATCGAAGCAGGTCACTCTTTTGGCGCAAACAAAAAGCAAATGCTGTATCGCATTCAATTGCCACTTGCGCTGCCAACGATCATGGCGGGCGTCAACCAAACCTTAATGCTTTCTCTGTCGATGGTGGTTATCGCCTCGATGATCGCCGTGGGCGGTTTGGGTCAGATGGTGTTACGAGGCATCGGACGACTGGACATGGGTCTGGCCGCTGTCGGCGGTTTAGGCATTGTGATCCTCGCTATTTTGTTGGATCGCATTACACAAGAGCTTGGCGTCAACGCCGGCAATACCAAACTTCGCTGGTACCATACCGGCCCTATCTCTTATCTGCTCAAATTTAAAACCAACAAGAACCAAAACGACCTAAAACTTAGGAGAAATACGAATGAATAATTCATGGAAGAAAGCGCTGTCTGTCGGCGCGCTAAGCGCAATCGCATTTTCGACTTACGGCTTTGCCGGAGAGTTACCGGGTGAAGGCGTCACGGTTCAACCTGTACAGTCCACTGTCGCTGAAGAGACGTTCCAAACGTTGATCGTAAATCGTGCTCTGGAAGCTTTGGGTTACGATGTCCAACCAACCAAAGAAGTGGATTACAACGTCGGTTACACCTCGATAGCAAAAGGTGATGCAACGTTCTTAGCGGTTGGCTGGTTCCCGCTCCATGCAGACAAATACACCATGTCAGGTGGTGATGATAAGTTTTTCCGAGAAGGCCAATACGTCAGTGGCGCAGCGCAAGGCTACCTCATCGATAAGAAAACCGCCGAGAAATACGGCATTACGAACATTGGTCAGTTAAAAGATCCAAAATTGGCGAAGTTATTCGACGCAAATGGCGATGGCAAAGCCGATCTTACCGGCTGTAACCCAGGTTGGGGGTGTGAAATGGTGGTAGAGCATCAGTTGGACGCGTTCAAACTTCGTGACACTGTCACTCACAACCAAGGTAACTACGCCGCAATCATTGCTGATACAATCTCCCGCTACAAAAAAGGCGACCCAATTCTTTACTACACATGGACACCGTATTGGGTAAGTGGCGTACTTGTTCCGGGTAAAGACGTCGTTTGGCTAGAGGTGCCATTCTCGTCTCTTCCTGGTGAACGTAAAGACATCGACACCACACTGAAAAACGGCAAAAACTACGGTTTTGAAATGAACTCTATGCGCATCGTCGCGAACAAAGAGTTCACAGAGAAGAACCCATCGGCAGCGAAACTGTTCGAAATCATCAAACTGAATATCAATGATGTCAGCGCTCAAAACATGATGATGAGCCAAGGTAAAAATAGCGCGGCAGACATCGAAGCGCACGTAAATGGCTGGATTAAAGCCAACCAAACAACCTTTGATGGTTGGATTGAAGAAGCGAAGAAAGCGGCAATGTAACGCCCAAAAACCTTAAGAAACCGCTAAAGCTTTAGCGTATCTTTGGTTCCTCAGTGAGAAAATGAAAAGCCAGTCGATTATTTAGACTGGCTTTTTTATTTAGATTACTCAAGAAAACATCGTATTAATATCAACCACATACCAGCACAAAACCCCAAAAGGCACTGCCATTTAAGCCTTCCTGTCGTTAAATAATTTATCAAAATTTCATTCCTTAAGAATTTCTTAAGTTTCGCGTTTTATTTTGTTGATAACTACTCAAACAAAGGAAGCGCTCATGAAACACCATGCACAAACTTCTGCAGATGGCTTTACTTTAGACATCGTTTATCCAATGCATCCGCTTTGGAGCCAAGTTATCGAGCATGTTTCTCAGCGTTATCAAGAAGCATTCTTTGCCGAGCTAAAACAATTTATGCCGGCGTATTTAACCCTCATTGAAGGCGGCCAAATTATTTCCGTATGCGGCTTTCGCATCGCCGAAGATGAGCCCTTGTTCCTTGAACAGTATTTAGAAGACGACGCCCAAAAGCTGGTTTCTAACGTATTTAACTGCGACGTAAAACGTTCGAACTTAGTGGAATTCGGTCACTTGGCATCTTTCGCTAAGGGCATGTCATCTCTTCACTTCTACCTCATCGCAGAAATGCTGGTCAACCTCGGTTTTGAATGGTGCATCTTCACCGCGACAGACCCACTTCACGCCATGATGGCGCGCTTAGGATTGGAGCCTCATATCATCGCGCAGGCCGATCAAAACAAAGTCCCCGATGCCGAGTCCACTTGGGGGTCATACTACGAACATCAACCGCGTGTGTTAGCTGGCAATTTGCAAAAAGGACTAGAGCGTCTTCGATTAGTCCAAGAAAGAAAACGCAAACAAGCCTAGATAGAAAAGTAAACGTCGTTAAAACCGCAAACACAACCAGAACAACTTGGTTAAACACAACGCCAGAATATAGGTGATGTATGAATATTCTCCTCGATGCCATTACAAAATGGGCAAAAACGACACCAGATCGAGTAGCACTTGTCGGCTACGAAGCGAATCAAACGGTTGAACTGACTTACTCTGAATTGTTAAACAAGATCGAACTCGTTGCCGCCGAGCTTATTACACAGAACATCAAAGCACTCGCGCTACGCGCAGAAAACAGCATTGATTGGGCCATTGTTGATTTGGCGGCGATGACGGCAGACATAGTCGTCGTGCCTATTCCGACTTTTTTCTCTGATGCACAAGTTGAACATACATTAGAGCAATCAGGCGTCGATGCTTTAGTTGGCGATTGGCAAGCATGGTTGGCTTCTCATCCTAAGCAAAGCTTTAACCAGCAAGACCATCCGTTTTCCATTGCAAATTTGCCTTTGCTGCGTCGTAACCAGTTGGGAGATGAAGATACACAGGTAGCTTATCTACCAGAAACCGGAAAAATCACATTTACGTCGGGCTCGACTGGTCAGCCTAAAGGCGTGTGTTTAAGCAATGATCATTTGTGTTTGGTGGCGAAATCGCTCGCCGACGCAGTAAACGGCACGGCGCACTCACACTTAGTGCTGCTTCCGTTATCGACGCTTCTCGAGAACATAACCGGCGTTTATGTTCCACTCATGTTGGGCGTGACGTCATATATTTTACCCGGAGAGCAAACTGGCTTACTCGGTTCAAGCCAATTCGAACCGCGTCTGTTTGCACAAGCATTAGCGACCATCAAACCAGAAAGCTTAGTGCTAACACCGGCTTTATTGCTTTCGCTCATTCATATCGCGAAACAGCAGCCCTCTCTTGTGGGTTCTCTAAAATTTGTCGCCGTTGGCGGCGCAAGAGTGTCGTCGCAACTGATTAATACCGCGCATGCGCTGAACATCCCTGCGTTTGAAGGTTATGGCTTGTCTGAATGTGGATCCGTCGTTTGTTTGAATACACCAGCCACATTTAAAGCAGGAACGTGTGGCAAACCACTTCCCCACGCTCAGATTCGTATCGCAGAAGATGGTGAACTGCTCGTCAAAGGCAACGTTGCTCTTGGCTATTTGAATGAGCCGTTTACTCAAGAATGGTTAGCGACTGGCGACTTAGCCCAAATTGACGCGCAAGGTTTTGTCACTCTCTCAGGACGCAAGAAGAACCTTATCGTCACCGCATACGGCAGAAATGTCTCACCGGAGTGGATTGAATCAGAAGCGTTGGCGTTTTTGCCGATGACGCCACTGATCGTTACAGGTGATAGCCAACAAACATTATGTGCAGTCATTGCCAATAGCGAAGACGTCGAAGCAAAGGTTCATGCATTAAACCGAACCCTACCCGATTATGCTCAAATCCGAACCTTATTGCTGCTGGACAACCCACGAGCCATCTCTGGTTGGTACACGGATAACGGCAAGCTCAAACGAAATCAAATTGAACATGATGTGGCTCAGTTATTAGCGTGCACAACGCCTGAATTAACGCTGCAAGCGCAAAAGATCCAACGCATCGATTTGCCCTTTCAGCAACACATTACGTCTTTCCAAACTGCATCTTAGTTAACGGCTTCTTAAGGAGAAGGTTATGACTTTATTTTTCGAACAACTCAAAAAAAGCACTGCCGCTGCTCAACAAGCGATGTTAACTGCGCCAGTCATCGCAGACGTTCAACAAGGCAACATTTCCAAAGATATGTATATCGCCTTTCTAACCCAAGCTTACCATCACGTTAAGCACACCGTTCCCTTGCTGATGGCGTGTGGAGGCCGACTATCTGGCGAATACGAATGGGTACGAGACGCCATTGCCGAATACATCGAGGAAGAGAAAGGCCATCAAGAATGGATTTTAAATGACATTAAAGCATGTGGCGGTGATGCCGAAGCAGTGCGCAACAACAAAGATGTAGGTCAAGTCGGTGCGCCGATTGAATTGATGGTTTCCTACCTTTACCACAACATTGACCGCCACAACCCACTCGCGCTGTTTGGCATGGTGTGGGTATTAGAAGGCACCAGCGTCGGTATTGGTGGCCAAATGGCAGAAAAAATCCAGTCAACGCTAAGCCTACCGCCTTCAGCAATGACTTACCTAGTTTCACACAGCGTGTTAGACCAAGATCATCTGCAATTTTTTGAATCACTGATGAACAAAATCACCAAAGTGGAAGATCAACAAGTCATCATCGACTCCGCAAAAATGGTGTTCGCATTGTACGGACAAATGCTGCGCTCTTTGCCTTCCTTCTCAACCCAACAAGCGGCGTGAGGTGAAGCATGATCATTAACAACAGCACCATTCTCCTGACAGGCGCAACGGGCGGAATTGGGCAAGCCATCGCGCAAGAGTTAGCAAAACGCGGTGCTAGCCTCATTCTTGTTGGGCGAAACGAAGAGAGCTTGCAAACACTACAGCGTGAACTGTCAAATCCAGAACGTCATGACGTAGTCGTTGCAGACATCACCTCATCAGAAGGATTAACAGCGATTAAAGATCGAGCGCGCCAACATCAAAAAGTGGACGCCCTGATTAACAATGCGGGCAGCAACGATTTCTCGTTGTTAAGCCACAAACGACCAACGCAGATTGCAGACGAAATCCAACTCAATCTCGTTGCGCCGATGCTGCTATGCCAGTCGGCGTTAACGTGGTTAAAACAGCCTGGGGTGATTCTCAATATAGGTTCAACATTCGGCTCAATTGGCTACCCAGGCTATACCTCCTATTGCGCGGCAAAAGCGGGGTTGCACCGTTTCACCGAATCGCTCGACAGAGAGCTGTTCGCAACCGGAATCCGTGCGCTGTATTTGGCACCAAGAGCGACAGAAACCTCACTCAATAGCGATGCCGTCAATGAAATGAATCGACAGCTGGGTAACAAAACGGACTCGCCGCAAGTTGTAGCCGATCACGTTGTCACCATGTTGGAAAAAGAAATTTCCGCGAAATGGATTGGTTGGCCAGAAAAGCTTTTTGCACGCATCAATCAACTGCTTCCAAGCGTGGTTTCTTCTGCGATTCGTAAGCAACAAGAAACCATTCACCAATACGTAAACCGAGTCAGTCATTGAAGAGGACATGGACGATGAATACCAAACAACTACTTTGCGCTTTAACGGTTTGTTCAACGTTAGCTTCGACCGCTGCGTTGGCAGGTAATGATCCACTGCAACAGATTCAAAAGAAATGGGCGGAATGTCAGTACAGCACGCCCGATGGTGACGAAAAGGAACAATGCTTCCATCGTGCGATTGCCAAAACCAGTATTTATCTCGACAGAGAACCCGGCAATCCCGAACTCACTGTTTGGCTGGCAATCAATAAAGCATCGCTGGCTGGTGCTCAAGGTGGCTTAGGTGCCCTATCACTAGCCAAAGAAGCCAAATCTTTACTCGAAGGGGTAATTGCAACGTCACCGCAAACGCTTGATGGCTCTGCATACACCAGTTTAGGTTCTTTGTATTACAAAGTTCCGGGGTGGCCAATTGGCTTTGGTGATGACGATAAAGCCGAAAAAATGTTGAAAAAAGCGTTAGAGATCAATCCAAAAGGCATCGATCCGAACTATTTTTATGGAGACTTCCTTGCAGAAGAAGGTCGAGACAAAGAAGCGAAAGTGTATTTGACTCGCGCAATGCAGGCGTCACCTCGCCCTGACCGACCATTGGCGGACAAAGGCCGAAAACTGGAAATTGAAGCGACTCTTGGGAGATTGAAATAATCTATGCGCTTATTACTCGTAGAAGATGACAAACTACTCGGTCAATCCATGGTGACTTCATTAAGTCGCCATGGGTACACCGTAGATTGGGTGGAAAAAGGGTCTGGCGTGACTAGCGCACTCAAAACAGAAGCGTTCACTGCCGTAATTTTGGATCTCACTCTACCCGATATCGATGGATTGGAAGTTCTGCGTAATATTCGCAAAGGCGGATTTAAGCTCCCAGTGATGATACTTACCGCACGAGATGACATTCGCGATCGCGTTCAAGGCCTTGATGGCGGCGCAGATGATTACCTCGGAAAACCGTTTGCACTCGAAGAGTTGCTCGCTCGCTTGCGTGTGTTGATTCGCCGTCAATCCGGTAGTGCAGAAGAAATCATTCAAGTTGGTCAGTTATCTCTATCCTTATCGGAACAAAGCATTTGCTACGATGACGCGCCGCTTAAACTCACTCGCAATGAATTTAAAATTCTCACCAGTTTGATGACGAACGCCGGACGCGTGCAAAGTAAGGAACAATTGCAACAATCACTACACGGCTGGGATGAAGGTTCAAGCGACAACGCGATAGAAGTTCACATTCATAACCTGCGTAAAAAAGCCCCCAACGTCGCCATCAAGAACATTCGTGGTGTGGGGTACATTCTTGAAAAATAAAAAACCTTACTCCATTAAACGCCAACTGACGCTCTCGGTTGGCTTGTTAGTCAGTGCGCTTTTGCTTATTTCTTTGTACTTCAGCTTTCAATCAGCCAAACACGAAGTCGAAGAAGTTTATGACGCTAGACTTGGGCAATCCGCTAAGCTGATGCTGCTGACGCTGTCCATTTCAACCGAAACGGACACTCTCGCCAACCACAGAGAGCTATTCAACCAGTGGATGAAGAACATCGATTCTTTGGCAAAAAGCGACGAAGACAAAGCCACCAAGTTTGGTCACCCCTACGAGCAGAATCTCGTTTTTCAATTCTACCGTGACAACAAGTTAATCTGGAGTTCCACTCCGAATCTGCGCTCTCTTTCTTCTTCTTTTGACAACAACGGCTACGCCGACATTACCAAAGACGGCGTGCAGTGGCGCACTTTCCAACTCTCATTACCACAAACTGAGCATGAGAACGAATACGTGGTCGTTGCTGAAAAGCAAAAGATACGGAAAGAGATCATCCACGAAATCGCTCTGTCGACGTCCATCGAACAGTTACTACTATTGCCGACTT
Source organism: Vibrio parahaemolyticus (assembly GCF_900460535.1). Classification (NCBI taxonomy): domain Bacteria; kingdom Pseudomonadati; phylum Pseudomonadota; class Gammaproteobacteria; order Vibrionales; family Vibrionaceae; genus Vibrio; species Vibrio parahaemolyticus. The sequence continues at coordinate 2,001,513 of NZ_UHIL01000001.1, forward strand.
TGCTGCTGTTGCTGTTCTGGCTGATAGACAGGTATTTCAGACCGATTAACGATCTACGCACGGCAATCACGCAACGAAACGTGCACCGCTTAGACCGCATTCATGTTACCGACAACACAACCGAGCTTGCTCCGTTGGTGGAAGCACTCAATTCATTGCTTTCTGAACTTGAACAAGCGTGGCAGAGAGAGAAGCGCTTTACGCGAGCCGCCGCACACGAGCTCAAAACACCGCTGACAATCCTGCGCCTAAACGTAGAAAACGCTCTTGAAAGTAATGACCCAGAGCAGTTACGCGGAGACTTACACAACATCCTTCAAGGCATTGAAAGAACCGACCGTCTCATCCACCAACTGCTTACACTTGCTAAAGTAGACAGTTTATCTGAACGCGTCTTTGACAACGTCGAACTAACCCCATTGCTGCAAACCGTCGTCGCCGATTTAGCGCCACTTGCTTTAAGACAAGATCAAGACATCAGCCTCTCACCAGCGGAAGTCTCGCTTTCTGGCGACAAAATGTTGTTAGAGGTATTGTTCCGTAACCTTGTAGACAACGCCATTCGCTATTCAGGCGCACACAGCGAAATCCAAGTTAATGTGCAAGAAAATAGAAATGCCATCAAACTCTTGGTTTCCGACACTGGCCCCGAAATTCCACAAGAAACGCGAGAAAGGATCTTTGAACAATTCTACCGAGGTCACTCAGAAAAAGGCGATGGTGCGGGGTTGGGAATGTCTATTTGCAAAGATATCGCCACGCTACACAGCGCAACGATAGAGCTGATTCCGAGAGAAAATAGCAAGAACACGTTTGTCGTCGCATTCCCAAAGTACTAGCGAAAAAAGACGACTAAAAAGGCGATATGGAGCACACTTCTATCGCCTTGTTTCGCACCAAGCATGAGACGCCTCCCACTCTTACATAGACATACGAATACTTACAATTTAGTCCATAGATTTTCATTATAATTCACGTTTATTTCACGCTCGCTTTGCTAGAAACGACACAACATCACGACTAAGTCCATCACAAAATAAATATGAAAAGTTCGTCTAAGAGACCCATGTTTGGGCCATTGCAGCCTCTCGCTGTTTTTTCTTTGTTTTCACTTGCATTTTTGTCCATATCACGCATTTTACTCGCCTTTTGGCAGTTTGATCGTATTGAATCCTTCAACGACTTCCTTTACATCCTAGGCCAAGGCGTGCGTGTTGATATCGCAACGTTATGCTGGTTGTTCATCCTCCCTGCTCTGCTTTCTTCTTTCATGCCACTAAAAGGCAAGGTCGGAGAATGCTGGAAATGGGTATTGCGCCTTTGGATGGTCGCAGGGCTATGGATTCTTGTGTACATGGAATTGGCAACGGCGCCATTCATTCAAGAATATGACCTGCGTCCAAACCGCCTGTTTGTTGAATACCTCATCTACCCGAAAGAAGTGATGAGCATGCTTTGGACTGGCTACAAACTAGAACTGTTTATTGGTGCAATCGGCACCGCTTTGACGCTAGTTTTAGGCTGGAAATGGAGCAAAAAACTGACCGATAGCGCGCAACAAATCAATTGGAAGTGGCGCCCTCTTTTGGCGATTTTCGTTGTGCTTCTTTGTGTTGCAGGCGCTCGTTCGTCTTTGGGTCACCGTCCACTGAACCCTGCTATGGTGGCGTTTTCGAACGATCCACTGCTTAACGACTTAGCACTGAATTCGTCTTACTCATTGCTATTTGCTGTCAACAATATGAAGTCAGAAAAGAGCGCTGAGCAGTTCTACGGCAAGATGGACAATCAAAAAATGTTGGATCTCGTTCGCGCTTCATCAACGAAGGTCGACTTTGATCCTACATTGCTACCAACCATGAACAGCAACCCAGCGACGTACCAAGGCAAGCGTAAAAACTTGGTTATCTTGTTACAAGAGAGCTTGGGCGCACAGTTTGTGGGCTCTTTGGGTGGTCTGCCTCTTACACCAAACCTTGATGAACTAATGCAAGAAGGCTGGCAGTTCACACAAATGTACGCAACGGGCACTCGTTCAGTTCGTGGTATCGAAGCGGTAACAACAGGCTTCCCGCCATCGCCTTCTCGCGCGGTTGTAAAACTGAGTAAGAGCCAAACGGGTTTCTTTACTATTGCTGATTTGCTGAAAGAACAAGGCTACCACACACAGTTCATTTACGGCGGTGAAGCAAACTTCGATAACATGAAGACCTTCTTCTTCGGCAATGGCTTCGACCAAATTGTTGAAGAGAAAAACTATACGAACCCAGGCTTTGTTGGCTCTTGGGGAGTGAGTGACGAAGATCTTTACAATAAAGCAGATGAAGAGTTTGAGCGCCTTTCAAAAGGCGACAAACCTTTCTTCAGCCTTGTGTTCACATCAAGCAACCACAGTCCTTATGAGTACCCAGAAGGTAAAATCGAACAATACGATTCTGAGCACATGACGCGTAACAACGCGGTGAAATACTCAGATTACGCTTTGGGAACGTTCTTCGACAAAGCGAAAAAATCATCATACTGGGATGACACGATTTTCATCGTAATTGCGGACCACGATGCTCGTGTATTTGGTGCAAACCTTGTTCCTGTTAAGCACTTCCACATCCCTGCTTTGATCATTGGTAAAGACATTCAACCACGTAAAGATGACCGCATCGCCAACAACATTGATATGCCGCCAACGCTGCTGTCTCTTATTGGTGTGGACGCAAAAACACCGATGATTGGCCGTGACTTAACTAAGCCACTGGCTCACGAAGATGAACGCGCAATGATGCAGTACGACAAAAACTTCGGTTACTTAACCCGAGATAACTTGGTTGTACTTTCTCCTGGCGAAAAAGTGTCGACCATGGAATACGACTTTGAAAGCCAAACGATGAAACCGCTAGAGGTCGATGAATCCGTTATTGACCGAGCAAAAGCAAACGCGCTGTTTGCATCTAAAGCGTATCAAAACAACTGGTACTCTTCGAAACGTACCAACTAATATCCGCTGATTCAGTTAGGAAAAAAGGAGCCAAATGGCTCCTTTTCTTTGTTTTAGAGCGACTAGATTTTTAACGTGAAAATTCACTACTGACAACACCTGTCATGCTCTTTCGGTAAATTCAGCCTCATCTATTTAACAAAGTTGAGGAATAATCCATGCTGACTATCAATTCATTCGTTCTCTATGTAGAAAACATTCACGTGAGCCAAACATTTTACTCGAGACTGTTTGATTGCGAGGTCACGCTTTTATCTCCTACATTTGCTTCTATGCCACTTTCCCATGGCGTCAAACTTACGCTCAAACAAAGTAATGCGCTTACTCCAGTCAGCACGATGAAAGGTGGAGGAACCGAGTTATCGCTGTCTGTAGCAGACGGCCATCAACTGGAACTGGTTTACAACAAGTGGAAAGAGATGGGCGTAGACTTTATTCAGCCACCAATAACCTCGGTGTATGGGTTAAATTTTGTAGCGACCGATCCTGATAAGCATCGCATTCGCGTGTTCATTAGTGAATAAAAATGCGTTAAAAATGCTTTTTACCATTCCCAACTAGACTTCAATAAATTAGACTCAGGGGACATTTATAAGCTGCGTTGTATATAACTAAAGGAATGCCCATGAGCTCAAGTATGATCCTTAGCGAATCCCTAATTGAAAGTGGACGTGATATCCCACTAAAAGAACTGCTTTATGCAAAGCGCGTGTTAGACAACTACATGGCGGTAGCAAAAGACACAAGCCCGCTTGAGCTATTAACAGAAATGAAAGCTGCAGCTAAACAAGTAGAATACTTCACTACAGATAACAATCCGTGTGAAGCGCGCAATGTCATTAGCAGTATGATTGATGAGATCGACAGTGCAGAAACGTTTGCTGCTTTCAAAACTCTCGCAGGAAAGCCATCTCAAGCTTTGAACGAATTAATTGAAGATCGCGCTCAACTCATTAGGTATGAACGAGAACTTTTGCTTGCATCAGGTTATGATGCCTCTCGTATCTAACGAGTTTTAGCTTGACATAGGTAAAGGAAAAGGAGCTCAGTGAGCTCCTTTTTATATGAACAATCGAGTGTATTGTTGAGCTTATAAACCCATATCCGATGTGATTTCTTTGATCTGTTTGAGATCCATTTTGTAGACTTCAATTAGTTGATCGATTTGGCTAAGTCGAGAATTTGCTTCATCGTGCTTATCGCAAGCATCGGATTTTACATCCCACGACTTCCCTTCTAAGAACACATCACATTCTTTCTTCAGCTTGTCGATTTTCGGCAGTAGCTTCTCGCGCTCTTTCTCTAACGCGTCTAGATCTTGCGAGATTTTGAGTTCTTTCTGGAACACTTCACGAGAGCGTTCAAACATGGTTGCTTGCATATCCGCTTGGCGAGTGAGCTTTTCATTCTCTGTCTTGCTCGAGCTCAACTTGTCATTCTGTTGCTTCACTTGAGATTCCAACGACAAGTTAACCTTCTCGACCTCGGTAAGCTGAGCTTGTAATTTTTTCAGCGCTTTCTGATGTGCGGCGTCCTTTTCTGCGAGCAGTGCATCCACTTTCTCTTGGATTTCTTTGTCTAGCGACTCTTCACGAGTTTTAACTTGAGAAACTAACGCGGTTTTATCTTGCGCAAGCGCTTGATATTTATCTTCTAAAACTTGGTAAGTAGATTCCCATTTATTCGCCGTCAAAACAGAGCCAGCCAAGCCCCCAAATGCCAAGCCTAGTACCGCTGCAATTGCGATATATATGTGTGTGCGTTTGTCACGTTCCTCAATGACAACCACTTCATCTTGTTCTTCAATATTTTTTTGAGAAGTCACCGTATATTACTCCAAGGACTCTTCTATCTTGCTAGCGAATCAGTTCCGCAATCACAATGGATGCGGTATAAATCAGGAATGCGCCAATCAATGTTATGACGGTCGCTTTTTGGACTTTTTCATTGGTTCGATAACGGAATAGCACAAACGCTACAACTATCAATACCGCAATGGCTAACAATCTGGTCATACAGCCTCCTTGTCCAATCGCGTAAAACTGACTAACTCCTGAGACAGTTTCACAAAAGTTTATTGTAACTCATTTCTACGTTACGCAAGGTCAACTTAGCGTAGATTTTCATCCGCGTGCGCTAGATTGGATCAATTTTGTGCTCTTAATTGAATAACTTACCTAAGGCCCACTGGCGATGCATTACCAAAGATTATGTTGGTAAGTGAGAATATTACCAATAGAAATAGTATCAATTCCCTACGCTACTCAACAAACCTATATCCAGTACGCCATAAAAATACCTTTTGTTCAAAAATGTGTTGAAAATAAATCGTCCAAGGGTGTTGAAATGGTCAAGAAACATGATAGAGTTCACACGTTAATGGTGACCAGCATCATTAACTAACCTTTACTCATTTGATTGAGTAAATGTTCCGATGAAGACTGCAGGAGAGTGGTTATTAACCAAACTTTAACATTTGGTTAGATTAACTCGCCGAAGAATTAACTATTTCAGGTGCTACCTTGGTAGCGGGGACTGTAGTTGGAGGAACCTCTGGAGAGAACCGTTAAATCGGTCGCCGAAGGAGCAAGTCCTGCACATGTGTGCGGGGTGAAACTCTCAGGCAAAAGGACAGAGGAGTGGAAAGTTACAACCTAACTATTTGGCGTTCCCGCCTTCTTTAAATAGCTTAGTTCTATTAGAGATCCTTGATCTCGTCCTTTCCCTCTTCTCCTTATTAGTTGTTTTATTAAGGGGAAATCATGAACGACCTACAATCTTTACTACAAACCATTGATAACTTTGTCTGGGGTCCACCACTGCTTATTTTGCTTGTGGGAACCGGTGTTTACTTCACTTTTAGCCTAGGCTTGATCCAGTTTAAGCACCTACCAACCGCGTTAGCGGTGGTATTCAGTAAAGATAAGTCATCTGATAAACAGGGTGACGTTTCTAGCTTCGCAGCACTTTGTACTGCACTTTCTGCAACTATCGGTACTGGTAACATTGTCGGCGTTGCAACCGCAATCAAACTTGGTGGCCCTGGCGCCCTATTCTGGATGTGGCTTGCTGCCCTATTCGGAATGGCGACGAAATACGCTGAGTGTCTGCTTGCTGTTAAATACCGACGCGTTGACGACAATGGCCAAATGATTGGTGGCCCAATGTACTACCTACAATATGGTGTTGGCTCTAAAGCACTAGCCATCATGTTTGCGGTATTCTCACTTGGGGTTGCTTGTTTTGGTATCGGTACGTTCCCGCAAGTAAATGCGATTCTTGATGCAAGTGAAATCTCTCTAGGTGTAAACCGTGAGCTTGCAGCTTTCATCCTGACGCTTTTGGTTGCATTTGTAACTCTAGGTGGCATCAAATCTATCGCAAGTGTCGCAGGTAAAGTGGTTCCAGCAATGGCGCTGTTTTATGTGTTGGCGTGTCTTAGCGTGATCATCATGAACGCAGATCAACTACTAAATGCTGTTGAACTTGTGTTGGTATCTGCTTTCACGTCTACCGCAGCAACGGGCGGTTTCCTAGGTGCTAGCATCATGTTGGCAATCCAATCTGGTATTGCGCGTGGTGTATTCTCCAACGAATCGGGTTTGGGTAGCGCGCCAATGGCCGCAGCAGCAGCGAAAACAGACTCTTGTGTTAAACAAGGTTTGATTTCGATGACAGGTACCTTCTTCGATACCATCATCATTTGTACCATGACAGGTCTAGCCCTGATCCTAACTGGCGCTTGGCAAAGTGACTTGTCAGGTGCCGCGATGACAACACATGCCTTTGCTGTTGGTCTCAACACAGAAACATTTGGCCCAATGCTGGTGTCTATCGGTCTGATGTTCTTTGCGTTTACAACGATCCTTGGTTGGAACTACTACGGTGAGCGTTGTGTGGTGTTCCTAATGGGCACAAAAGCGGTTCTGCCTTACAAGATTATCTTCCTTGCTCTAGTGGCTTCAGGCGCGTTCCTGCATCTAGACATGATTTGGATTCTGGCAGATATCGTAAACGGTTTGATGGCGATCCCTAACCTTATTGGTTTGATTGCGCTTCGTCATGTTGTACTAGCAGAAACTAAATTGTTCTTTAACCCTTCAGTTCAATCTGATGATCTTGATGCGGTAAAAGCATAGCTCTACAAAGAACCGTTAAGCCTGCACTTAAACGAGTTAGAAACCTTAAAACACAAAGCCCGCTCATGTTTAGCGGGCTTTATTTTTATCTAGATTCAGATGACAGCGTTAATCACGTAACCACTGATGTTCAACCTTCTCTCCACGCTGTTCAAAAAACTTAGCGTTTTGCTGTTTGAACTGATCAACTTTAATATCCGCGATTGGCCAATGGGCAAAATCTTCCGTAATGAAAGACTCATCAACACCAAATTCCAGCGAATCTAAATGCTTACCTATGTAACGGTAAAAATAACTCTGTCCGACTCTATCACACACCATTGGCACATGCGCCATTCGCTGGCGATTCACTGATACGGATGCCCAAGTTGTGGTGTTCGGTTTGCAAGTTTTCTCCTGCACAACATCGATTTCAAACTTGTTGTCTAACGTCGTAGATACAAAAACGACGATCGCATCGTCAAGGTAAACTCGTCTTAACAATAGCTGTTTGGTGTCGTGCGTTCGCGCCTTTTGGATACCATTAGAAAACGGCTCAAAGTGCGCCCAGTGCCACCCCCACTCCATCCCCCGAGGTGAAAACTTGATTTGTGGTAATGTCATCCAAGCAACAGCACTCGCAAACCCCAACAAAAACAGCGTCAACATTAAAGCAAGTCGGTATAAATTGCGCATTTAAAGTGGTTCTTCAATCAGTAACTTAATTCCTAGCGCAACAAGCACAGCACCTGTTACTCCTTCCATCCATTTCATAAAGCTGGCATTTTTGAGCAAGTTCTTTGCTGAGTTTAAAGCCCCCGCCAAGCCACATTGCCAAACCATTGCGATAACAAAATGGATAGCGGCCATCGTCATAGATTGCAACAATGGTGAGCCTTCCGGATTAACGAATTGCGGTAAAAATGCCAAGTAAAACACTGCCGTTTTTGGGTTTAATACATTTGAGAGAAAGCCCTCTCTAAACGAACGTTTTCCACTGTATACCTGCTGAATTTGTTCAGCGACAGTAATGCCTCCGTCTGAAGCCATTAGCGCTTTCAAACTGCTGATACCAAGCCAAATGAGGTACGCGGCTCCAATCATTTTAACGATTTGGAATAGCTCAGCGGATTGTGCAAGGATGGCAGAAATGCCCACGGCAGAGAAAAACGCATGTACAAACAAGCCAAAACAAATGCCTAAACTTGTTGTACACCCATCTTTTAAGCCCGAACGACTTGTATTACGAAGAACTAATGCGGTATCCAGCCCCGGCGTCAGCGTTAAAATCGTGATAGCGATAAGAAACGCTTCAAAATTTAGTATGTCCATATTGTTGTGATAATTAATGGGTAATGCATCATCAATACCGCCAATCAACTCGATTCGCAAGCTTCTTTTTTAAGAGCGCTATACAACCGGATGAATTTGTGGACAATGAGACGTCATTAAATGTTAATTATTAGTAAATTAACTTCAGTTGCTTAGCGCGACTTGATGTGAAGGACCCTTTTCGGGTGTTTAGGGAAAGAACAAAAATAAGAGTAGTCACAATGAATGCATTTACAAAACTCGTCGAACATTCAAAAAAAGTCGCCAACTTTGGCCATTTATTAGAAATTGTAGGCTGGGATCAAGCTGCTGTGATGCCATCAGGCGGTGCTGAAGCACGCTCCAACGCAATGGCTGAACTTGAAGTACACATCCACTCACTCATGACTCAGCCGCATCTTGAGGATCTATTTGCACAAGCAGAAGAAGAAACCCTCGCCACGCAAGAGCGAGCCATGTTACGTGAAATGAAACGCGAATGGCAGCTTGCAAACCTTCTTCCAGAATCATTAGTTCAAGCAAGTTCTCTTGCCGGTTCGAAGTGTGAGCACGCTTGGCGCACACAGCGTTCTAATAATGACTGGGCCGGTTTTGAGAAGAACTGGGCAGAAGTTGTAAAGCTATCCCAAGAAGAGGCTCAAATTCGTGCAGACGCAAATGGCACAACGCCATACGATGCGATGCTGAATGTTTACGAGCCAGGCACGACGTCGGCTTCTTTAGATACACTGTTTTCTGACGTCAAAACATGGTTGCCTTCTTTAATTGACGAAGCAATTGAAAAGCAAAAATCAAATAACATTCTGCTTCCTAACGGCCATTACCCTGCTGAAAAACAAAAAGCACTGGGCTTGCAAGTGATGAAGCTGCTCCAGTTCGATTTCAAGCATGGTCGACTCGATGAGAGTGTCCACCCGTTCTGTGGCGGCGTTCCTACCGATGTGCGTATCACAACTCGTTACGATGAGAGTGAGTTTATGCAATCATTAATGGGAATCGTGCACGAAACTGGTCACGCTCGTTATGAACAAGGCTTACCTAAGGAATTGGCTGGCACACCAGCGGATGAAGCGCGCTCGATGGGCATTCATGAGTCACAATCTCTATTCTTCGAGATGCAAATTGGCCGCAACAACGCCTTTATCGATCATCTTGCTCGCTTGGCTTCAAATCATTTCTCTGGTAACGAGTTCGCGAAGGACAATCTAGCGAAGATATACACGCGAGTAGAAAAAGGCTTCATCCGAGTTGATGCAGATGAACTGACCTACCCTGCGCACGTTATCCTTCGCTACGAGATTGAACGAGATCTCATGAACGGTGTGATTAAACACACTGACGTCCCTGAATTGTGGAACGAGAAAATGAAAGCGTATCTGGGTCTATCTACAGAGGGCAACTTCAAAAATGGTTGTATGCAAGACATCCATTGGACTGACGGCTCTTTTGGTTATTTCCCATCGTACACACTAGGAGCCATGTACGCGGCACAATTTATGGCAGCGATGAAGAAGACTATCGACGTTGATGGCGTAATTCAAAGTGGTGACCTTTCACCCATCTTTACTTGGTTATCAGACAATATCTGGAGCAAAGGCAGTTTGTTAACGACCGATGAGCTCGTAAAACAAGCGACAGGTGAAACGCTTAATGCTCAACACTTCCAAGCCCACTTAAAAAGTCGTTACCTATAACTGCTGAACTTAATAAAACGTTAAGACCCACGAGTTAAGACTCAAGAAAGTAAATGCCCAAGGAACCTCCTTGGGCATTTTTCTTTTTAAATACTGATATCCATTGCAGGGACAAGTCTTGGTTTATACAAGCAGTCTTCCCCTTCTGGCCTGGTTTTAAAACGTCGGTGGAGCCACATGTATTGGCTTGGACTTGCCATGATAGATGTTTCAACGATTTTATTAACGAAAGCCGCAGCACTATCGGGATCGTCTTTTGGAAAACCATCCACTGGCGCATCAATCGTCAAGGTATAATGCCCATCTTCGCCTCTGACCATCGTAAATGGGACAATTGCGCAATTTGTATTATCGACTAGCAAGCTAGTGCCCGTTGTTGTACAGGCATTTTTAACCGCGAACAACGGAGCAAACGTCGAACGTCTGTTTCCGTAATCATGATCCGGCGCATACCAAACACGCTCGCCAGAGTTGAGCGCTTCAAGCATGGCTTTGACATTTTTACGATCGATCAACGTACGGTTAGAACGAGAACGACCTTTGTATTGGAAATAGTCGAAACACGGATTGTTGTTTGGTCGATAGACACCCGTCCCAGATTTTTGAATGCCAAATGCGCGAGCACCTAATTCCAAGTTCATTGAATGGACGGCCAACATTAAGGCACCTTTACCGGACTTTTCTAACGCTTCTAAATGCTCCATTCCTTTAATCGTAACGTGCTTACTGACTCTTTTATCTGACCAAAACCATGCCATCGCTGTTTCGAAGAGCGCGATACCGGAGTTGTCGATATTATCTTTTAAAATCGCCTCGCGTTGATATTCGCCCATGTGAGGAAAACAAAGCTCAAGATTGCGCCGTATCGTCACTTGACGCTTTTTCATTATTCGCATGGCTAAACGGCCAATACCGCGTCCTAGCGCTAATTGAACATTAAAAGGAAGAAGGCTCAATGAGTACATCACGCCGATGAGAATTAACGTACCCCAATAACGAGGTAAAAGAAATTTAGCCTTAAATTCAGGCTTTTTGTATTTATTCATGTGTGAAATGTCAGATGCGGGCATCTATAAGTGGGAGAAACAATGATAATAAAAAGCACTTTTATCATTGATAACGCTAATAACATAAATTAAAGCGCGCGGATTCTATGGTTCTTCGACACACTACACAATAAGAACTTTACAAGAATATGTTGGGCGTGCAAAAACACCAAAGACGAGCTCGGACATTACCATCTACTGATGAAATGAATCCACCCGCCTTTCATAAAGTTTGGATAAACATAACCGTGTATTTACAATACCTTGGATTGCGTATTACCCCCAAAGAGCGGCGATCAGAAAAATAGCCGCAAACAATCCAGCGATAACTAAAATTAAGTATGATAGTTTGCCTGTTCCACCTTTTGGCGCTTGATTACAACACCCCATTTGTCTTCTCCTTAACTGTTTTCGTTCCCTTCAACTTAACGCTTACCCTTGGGTGAAGGTCAACCTGTGGCAGTTTGTTGTGTCTCTTTTACTTTTTGCGCGCCAATACACTAACGCAAACGTTTATATTGCTTATAAATAAATCACTGAGTTTTCGGTTCATTTTTGGGTAAATACATACCATTTTTCGCTATATACCCGCCGTTTATAACAACCCTACAATACGCGCGTCTTACTTGTAGCACGCGGGTTTTCCAACCATGAATTCGTGGCTCGTTTATTAAAGGTATCGAATGAGCAATATCGCCAAGTCCGCTGTTAAACTCAGTGTTTTCTCTGTGATCATGATTACGGTTACATCCGTTGATAGCATCAGAAACATACCGGGTGCCGCCTTATTTGGTAGTCATGCCATCTCTTTCTTTTTACTTGCTGGTTTATGCTTTTTCGTTCCCACGGCTTTAGTGTGTGCCGAGCTAAGCACGACTTACCCTCAACAGGGTGGCGTCTATCTTTGGGGAAAAGAAACGATTGGACCTAACTTCGGCTTTGCGACCGTTTGGTATCAATATGCGGAAAATATCGTTTATTACCCGCCGCTGATCTCTTTCATTGTCGCTACAGGTGCCTACCCATTTTTCCCTGAACTGGCGCAGAATAATATTTTCATGTTAATCATGATTAACGTGATTTTTTGGGCGCTAACATTGGTAAATATATTCGGCTTACGTTTGTCATCGATGATCACAAACGTGTTTGGCACTCTAGGGCTCATTTTCCCAATTTTGCTGATCATTGGCTTGGGTGGTTACTGGGCATATACCAATCCGGGTGAGTCTCATATCTCCCTTAGTCATGTCTCTGACTGGCTACCCGATTTCTCTCAAGATGGAATTGGGGCAGGTTTCACCGCAGTCGTGCTTTCATTGACTGGTTTAGAAATTACCACCTCATATGCGAGTGAAGTAGAAAATCCACAAAAGGCGTATCCAAAAGCACTCTTGGCTTCTACGGCGCTGATTTTGGTTTCTTTAACAGCTTGCTCGCTGTCAATTTCATCGGTGGTATCAAGCGATCACGCCAGCTTAAGCGAAGGTGTGATCTTGGCGTTCAAAACCTTCTTTGATGATTTGAACCTCTCGTTCATGCTGCCTGTGATAGCTTTGGCGATTGTGTTTGGCACGCTAGCAAGCTTGAACAACTGGATTATTGCACCGACAAAGAGCCTGCATGTGGCGGCGAAAGACCAGTTTATGCCAATCGCACTGTCGAAAGAAAATCAAAACCAAGCACCTGTCGCCCTACTCTTATTACAAGGGGCTATCGTTAGCGTGTTGTCCTTAGTATTTATTCTGGTTCCAAACGTTAACCAAGGTATGTGGCTGCTGAACATCTTAATGACTCAGTTATACATGGTGATGTACGTGTGTATCTTTGTTAGCTTTTTGGTGTCACGACGCAAACACGCAAACATCGAACGACCATTTCGTGTCCCTGGCGGCAAAGTGGGAATGAGCTTGGTGGCAGGTTTAGGATTAATTAGCTGTATGATCACTATCGTGGTGTCGTTCGACGTACCAGCAGGTATCAGCGCAGAAACGGGCGCGTATGCACTCGTATTGGGGTTCATCGCATTCAGTTTGCCAGCTATCGCGGCGGTGATGTATCGCAATCGAAAAGTTCGCTCTCAAGCTCAACTAATCGAAGCTTTAGCAAGCTAATTTTTCCGAAATACGCAATAGATTAAAGCCGCGGCAGTTACCTGTCGCGGCTTTTTATTTTTACATATTTTGTCTAAAAGTCATGCAAAGCATTCTTGCAACCCCACGCGCTCTAGTGGGTATTTCGTTTGCCTTCTTTTTGGTACTGTTGAGAAATTTCGAAGTAGATATGCATGTCTATTGGCTCAGGTGTGTTCAAAAGCATTTTGCCGACTTCACGCTGAAAATGGCCGTAGTTCCCAAGCTCATCGGTTAGGCCTAGTTGCTCGTAACATGATTCGCTTGCGAACATGCCATACGCGTAATAATGATGATTTAGATCTTTTTGTTTGTCATAGCCAAGCTCTTGAAGTGCCTGATCAATTTCATCGGGAACGTAAGTGTTTTTATCGCCAAACGAACGCAACAACACGCTTGGAACCTCTTGAGCAATGCTCTGAATTTTCGTTTTTTTCTTAAAAATACCGAACATAATGTCCTCCACTGACGATGTCTCCAAATACCACACACAACGTGGGTTGAGCGAGCGAATAGTTTTTAGTATGGCTCACGATTTAAAGACTAAGTTACATTCAAGTCACGTTTGTATACTAACTTGATCGCATAATGCGCATCAAATAATAGTCACCTCGTTTCAACCTCGTCTCATCAGAAACCCTGTTTTAATCACAATTGCTGGCTGCTTTGCTGTGCCTTTCCCATACTATCTAATAGGCGTCGCTATCTTCTGCTATCAGTGTTTTGAAATAACCTTGGCTAAAGTCACATTTCATATCGACATCCATTTTAATTTAAGTTAGCTTTAGAAGTATAGACGTCTAGATTGACTAAGCTTAGGGAGAGAAAGTCGTGCCAATTAGAATTCCAGATCAACTACCTGCTTCAGATGTACTTAGGACAGAGAACATCTTTGTAATGAGCGAAACTCGTGCCGCGAGTCAAGAGATACGTCCTTTGCGAGTACTGATTCTGAATTTGATGCCCAAGAAAATCGAAACAGAAACGCAGTTTCTTCGCCTTCTTTCAAACAGTCCATTGCAAGTAAACGTCGAGCTACTGCGCATCGATAATCGACCAAGCAAAAACACACCAACCGAGCATTTAGATACGTTTTACCGTCAGTTTGAGATGGTAAAAGGGAAGAATTTCGACGGTCTTATCATCACTGGTGCGCCACTTGGTCTGGTGCAATTTGAAGATGTGATCTATTGGGATCATTTAAAAACCATCATGGAATGGGCAAAAGACCATGTTACCTCGACGTTGTATGTGTGTTGGGCGGCGCAAGCAGGCTTAAAGTTGTTGTATGACTTGCCGAAAAAAACGCGTAAAGAAAAGCTTTCCGGTGTATATCATCACCAAATTCATAATCCATTCCACCCTATTTTACGTGGGTTTGATGATACGTTTTTAGCGCCCCATTCGCGTTATGCCGATTTTTCGCCACACTTTTTAGAAGAACATACCGACTTAGATATTCTCGCCACATCCGATGTGGCGGGCGTATATCTGGCAACGACCAAAGACAAGCGAAACGTGTTTGTTACCGGCCATCCAGAATATGACTCACACACTCTTCACAATGAGTACATTCGGGATTTGGGTGAAGGGATGGAGCCAGCAATTCCGGTCAATTACTACCCGAACAACAACCCAGATAACCCTCCCATTGCGAGTTGGCGAAGCCACGGACACTTGCTGTTCTTGAACTGGCTCAACTACTGCGTATACCAACAAACGCCTTACGATCTGGATCACTTCAGCGAAGATGCTTTCACTAAAGACGATTAAATCAACGAATTAAGTTTGTGAACCGAGCCGCCATCTGGCGGCTTTTTCATATCAGTTTGCAAACCTGATCGCATAGTGCTTTTTCCTCAATGGGCTTTTGCTACGTAATTCATATCATGCTGTCAGATTCAGGGATGTGGGGAAGAAGAATGAAAACCGTAACGCTCAGTGCACTAATGTTGATGACTCAGTTTGCACTCGTAGGCTGTGTTACCGTAAAAGAAAACGGCGCTCCTATCGTGAAGGCCGATCCTGTTGCTATGGCAGAATCTCGCATCGCTCTTGGGCTTGGTTATCTCGAAGGTGGCAATATGATCCGAGCGCACGACAATTTGCAACAAGCATTGAGCCACGCCCCACAATACTATCGCGCACAGCTTTCTATGGCACACTACTACGAAACTGTTGGTGAAGATGCGAAAGCAGAAGACATGTACAAACGCTCTTTACGCCAACACACCAAAAACGGCAACGTGCTCAATAACTACGGAACATTTCTATGTAAACGAGGTGATTTCCAACAAGCCGACCAAATGTTTAACCGCGCAATTGAACAACCTTATTACTACCTCATCCCTGCAAGCTACGAAAACGCCGCTTTCTGCGCATTGAAATCACAAGATAAAGACAAAGCAAAATACTACTTTACGCGAGCTATCGATCACGACCCACACCGCCCAAAATCGATTCTCCAACTTGCTAAACTCGAAATAGAAAGTGGCAACTTTACCGATGCAAGAATTCGACTGATGCGATTTAATCAAATGTACGGTGTAAAAAAACCGTCACTGCAACTTATGATCGAGTTAGAACGTGCGGCAGGAAATGAAGCGCTAGAGCAAAAATACGTAAAACAGTTAGAACGCATGTCATAACTAGCCACACTGATAGCCCAAACAGCATAAGTCTTTGCTTAACCTCTCATTTTATTTTTAGGCTCACTTACACCGTTCAAGTTAAGTGAGCCTTGTTTCTCAGAACGCCGACAAATCCCCTGTTTCACTTGTGTTTCAGTCACTGAAAGAGCGACATTACTCCTGTACTTAACATTCAAAATCGGTACTATTTGAAAGATACGTGACCGAGTCACTTTTTGAGTTCTAACTCAATAATTACTGAATGATTGTGCGCTTCGTTGAAGTGCAATTTGCTTTTATTATGAATCTTGTCGTTCAAGAACACATACCCAAGGATGTTGACGCCGGATGAAACCTGCCTGCACACTCTTACTGCTTGCTTCTTTAAGCTCCCCCTTTCTTGCTAGTGCTCAACCCGTCAATGACCTCGTATTTACCGTAGGTATCGTTTCCGACAAAGCAAAAAGTAAAATCAAAAAGGCGACACCCTTTGCTCAATATGTGTCCGGAAGGCTGAATCACCTCGGTTATACCTCTGGGTCGGTACAAGTCTTCAACAACTATGGACAACTTGCAGTTGCTCTCAAAAATGGCAGCGTTCAAATTGCAACAGCCACACCGTTTAACGCCGTAACCCTAGAACGAGAATCTAACAGCCAAGTGCTCGCCGTAAGGTGGAAAAAGGGACTCGAAAAATACCACTCTGTATTTTTCACCCATCAAGACAGTGGCATTCATTCCTTGGCCGATCTGCGCGGCAAAACGCTCATTTTCGAGAGTCGCAACTCCACCAGCAGCTTTTACTTACCTGCCATTACATTGCTCAACCAAGGCGAAAAATTAGAATACCTTCGTTCTATAGATGATCACCCAACGAAAGGCCGTATCGGCTATTTGTTTTTGGATGAACATTTGGAACAATCCAACGAAATCAACCTATCCGTTTGGGTGTATAAACAGCGCGTTGCCGCCGGGGCGTTCAGTAATTTCAACTGGAACAACCCAAAAGATTTGCCAGAAAACATGAAGGAAAAACTGACCATTTTCCATAACTCGGTTGAGATCCCGCGTGATTTGGTTTTAGCGTCACCAACTTTGAGCCAATCGACCAAAAATGAAATTACATCGATTTTATTGAAAATGGATGCCTCACCAGAAGGTTTGCATGCCTTGGATGTATTCCAAAATACCAAGCGCATATCAGCACTCACGCCAGATATGGCAACGTCTCTCGACACGGTTCGAAAGTCTGTTAACTTGCTACCAAAGGCAAACTGATGCTGAACAAACTTTCGCTAGAAACCAAATACATTTTCGCGACCATCTCCGTCGTTGTTTTGGTGGTTGTGGTCAACCTTGTACTTTACATGCATGGCTACGACACATACTCAAACAATCTCGCGCAGCAGATTACGCAAAATTCTCAAGATAAGACGGAATCCTACGTCAAACAAAAAGGATTAGTGTACGCGGAGTTGTTGTCTAAGCAGCTGTTTGATCCGCTTTACAACGATAACATCAGCCAAGTCTATGGACAGATTACGGCAACCTTAAGCCAACCGGACGTATCAAAAATCCATGTTGTAGATAACGATGGACTTGTATTCCACGACGGTACACCTCAGCTTGCCATGTTTGCTCAGCCCCACTACCGCTCAGACTTTATTCTTAAGGCAATTGAACAAGAACGTGTCCAAGTCGCTCTATCTAGAGAACAACTGGAAATTGCCGCGCCTATTCACCAATCAGATGTGACGCTTGGAGCCGTATATTTGGAGCTTAACCTTGCCCATTTATTAGAAGAAAAAGAGCAAAACATTGCACAAGTTGCAGCGATAACGTCTAAAGATAAACACAACATGTTTATTTTGCTGCTGGCAATCAGCATTATTTCTATCTTCATGGGTAGCTTATTCGCGTTTGCCGTAGGTCGATCGTTGGTGAAACCAATCAAACAGTTGAGTGAACAGTTTTCGGAATTTGATACCCAAGCACTTCCAGTTACCGATATTCAACGCAAAGATGAAATTGGTGAGCTGATTACTGCCTATAACAAGATGTCTAACAAGGTAAACACCTACACAACCCGTGTTGAGTTCATGGCCTATCACGACATTCTGACTTCGCTTTCTAATCGTGAAAAGTTGCTGATTGATCTTCAAGAACAAATCAGCACCAAGAGAGCGCCAGCGCTTGCCGTCCTGTTTGTCGATTTGGATGATTTTAAGCACATCAACGATAACTACGGCCACAATATTGGAGACAAATTACTGGTGCACCTTTCCGCGTTATTAAGGAATGAACTGCCAATTTATATCGAACCAGATTATCGACCATGGATACTCGCAAGCCGCGTTGGGGCGGATGAGTTTGTCGTTGTATTCCCTTGCAACAACAGCTTAGAAGCGCGCGAGATTGCCAACCAAATTCATAGACAAGTGCTATCGCCATTGAGGCTCGACAGTCACAATATCCGCTTAACCACCAGCCTTGGTGTCGCGGTATATCCAGAGTTTGGTTGTAACGCAGATTCGCTGCTGCAACTTTCATCCCTTGCCGCACAAGAATCAAAACGTCGCGGCAAAGACATTATGTCCGTTTACGATCCCGCATTCGATGCGACGGTGAAACAACGACTCTATATCGAAAGAGAACTGAGTCGCTCCATCCACGACTTATCTCAGTTTGAGCTTTGGTATCAACCTAAATTTGACCTTAAGACCTACCAGTTGGTTGGGGTTGAAGCATTAGTGCGATGGAATCATCCCGAGAAAGGTTACATTGGCCCTGAACAGTTTATTCCGATTGCAGAACAAAACGACTTGATTCTCGATCTTGGTGAGCATTTGATCGAAACCGCGATCAAGCAAAGATCGGAATGGGCAGAAGCATTTGACCATGATTTTCATATCGCGTTGAACTTGTCCCCACGACAAATCTACCGTCAGGATCTTAGCCTCATATTTGAGCACTTTTTATCGCAATACAATGTATCCGCCAAAGACATTCACGTAGAAGTGACGGAGTCACTTTTGATGGACGACATAGAAAAAGCCCACTTCGTTTTGCGCAAACTGCAAGCCACTGGTATTGAAGTCTGGTTAGATGATTTTGGTACTGGCTATTCTGCCCTGTCCTATCTTCAACAAGTTAACTTTGATGGGCTTAAAATCGATCGCTCGTTTATCGCACAAACCCAGCAAGACAACAAAGATGACTCTCTGGTACGCGCCATCATTTCAATGGCTCACAACCTCGGAATGAAAGTTGTGGCAGAAGGTATAGAAACCCAAACACAACTGGCGCTGATCGAGCGTCTAAATTGCGATGTGGCACAAGGCTTTTTCTTAGGCAAGCCTGTTCCAGCGGCGCAGCTCCTAGAACTTGAAAATACCTGCCAAGTAATGAAGCACAATGCCTCTTCCATCGTAGGTTAAAAACTGGCATGAAAAGCTCATGACGCTCTGCTTCTTGCTTGGCGTTATGAGAAGCTTTCTGCAAAACACGTCACATTTTTATCCCCTTTTAAACCCGATTGCACTCACAGCGCTAACAACCCAAATAGATAAACTACACTTTTCATATCAACCCTTTGGATATGGAAATGCGCTGTGGTCGGAATTTTTTCGTGGAATAACCTGTCAGTTAAACACAAACTGTTTGGCCTTGTCTTACTGCCAATCATTTTGTTGTTTTTTCTGGCGGGACAACACGTTCATAATCTTTCGACTCAAGCTCAAGATTTACAAAAAGCTCAATTATTCTCTGTTTACATCGACAAAGTCTCTTACCTGTTTAATTTACCCAATAACCCATCCATCCCGAATAAAGCTGACAAAACAGCGCAGCTCATTCAAGAACTAAAAGAAACGACCCCCCGCGTTTTTGGCGACAATTCTGAGGTTTTGCCTCTACTTGCGAGTTTTGAAGAAGCCAGCCTCTCGATGTTCACAGCAATCGTTATCGAAGAAAAACTAGATATTGCAGAATGGCGAGCAGATACTTTTGAGCAAATCCTACTTAATCTCGACAAGGTCTATTTTAGTAACGTCAGTTACGAAACCGATCGCCATCTTTCCTCCTTAATGCAATTGGAATGGTTAATGTTTTGGTCGACGGAAGAGCGTCGATTGAGTGAATATCTCATTTATTCAGCCAATAAGCGTCTTCATTACGACGACGCTGTTCGTGATGAGATTCAGTCTCTGATTCAAAACCAACAACTGCTTGTAGAGCGCTTCGTCGCGCTCAATGCCAACCAGAACCAAGTCCAGTTGCTGATAGAAACCTTTAGCAACAAGGTATTTCAAACTAGCCAAGAATTTCGTGATCAGTTACTTAACCAAGAGGAACTACAAGCGTTATCTCCTCTTAAAACGGGAGCTGGACTTGCTGCGCTGAACACGCGGCTGGCGCTACTTCATGACATCGACGATACGATGGAACATGAGCTGCAAACGAAGCTCGCACAAACCATTAAAGCAACCACGCAACAGCGGTTGGTATTCATTGTTCTCATGTCGTTGGTGACGATTCTTGTTATCAGCTTAACCATTCGCTTGGTGCGTAAAGTGACCAACAACCTGCATCTTGTTCTTGAGTTTTTAAGCCGCGAAAATTACAGCGAAGACTCACCACTTTCTGAGCTCATCAAAGGCAAAGATGAGTTAAGCAAGTTTGCTCAAGAAGTGGAAAAACTCAGTCATGAGAGAGAACAAGCAAAGCAGAAACTCACCAAAGCCAAAGAAGATGCCGAGCGCGCCAAAGACGACGCGATTGAAGCCAGCAAAGCGAAAAGTAGCTTCCTAGCGAACATGTCGCACGAGATTCGTACTCCGCTCAACGGTGTAATAGGTATTTCTGAAGTGCTGGCAGACACCCCGTTGACCGCTACACAGCGAGATTACGTCGACACAATAGAGACGTCTTCCCAATTGCTGCTCAGCCTGATTAACGACGTGTTAGATTTTTCCAAAATTGAGTCCGGCATGTTGCTGATAAGTCCTCATTCAACCTGCGTGCGAGAATCAATTTATGACATCGCCTCAATCGTGTCCCCAAAAGCAAAAGAGAAAGGCATCGAATTAACCGTCAGCATTAGCCCGAACACGCCTTATCACATCGTCATTGACGATCACCGCTTGCGTCAGGTGATCATGAACTTCATGTCCAATGCCGTTAAATTTACGGAACGAGGCAGTGTAGAGCTTTCGATTACCACGCTTGAAAGTACTGAATCGGAAGCCATCATCGAGTTTTCCGTGCAAGACTCAGGTATCGGCATCGATGAGCAGCAACAGAAACGAATCTTCGCACCATTCGCTCAGGAGGACGATTCCACCACCCGCCAATTTGGAGGAACAGGTTTAGGTCTTGCCATCAGTACGCAACTTGTCGAACTCATGGGCGGAAGCATACAACTTGAATCTGAAAAAGGCCGCGGAAGCCGTTTCTACTTCCAACTCACAGCGCCGATTTCTCAAGCCCATTTTCGTGCTCGACATACCGTGAATAACCAAATCTGGCTCGTCTGTGACGACAGTGACCTAGAAACAAAACTGCGCAATGAGTTGAGCTTCTATCAAATTCAAGTGCATCAATCTGTTCATGATCTTAGTGCTCTTCCGACATGGATTAACGACAAAGAACGCATCATCATTCTTTATGTTGAAACGACGCCAGATGCCGCAGTGAAGAACACAGATTTGATGCGAAATTTGGAACATCAACATGTGCAAGTTTGCCTAATCAAACATCTACACAGCCAACAGCTTGATTTCGGTCACCGTGTCGCAGCGATCATTACTCAACCTTTGCTAGGACAACGTCTACTCAAAGCGCTTGAAAGCTGTGCTGAACGATTTACTCAATCTATTTCCGTCGTTCAGCCTGCAACCCGACTTGAAAAATTACCCAAAGTGCTCGTTGTAGACGACAATACTGTGAACCAAAAAATTGCAGGGTTGCATGTCACCAAAGCAGGTTTTAGTTTTGATGTCGCTGCGAATGGTGAGGAAGCGGTCGACATGTTCAGGACATCCCAATACTGTCTGATTTTGATGGACTGCATGATGCCGGTGATGGATGGGTTTGAGGCAACTAAACAAATCCGACAAATAGAGCAGAAAGAAAATCGAACGTTCCGCATTCCTATCATCGCGTTAACAGCAAGCGTTGTTGATGACGATATTCAAAAGTGTTTTGACGTCGGCATGGACGACTACGTACCAAAACCGTTTAAGGCGGATTTGCTCAAAGAGAAACTTGATAAAGCCGTTGGGTTGCGACTTCCCGTAACTGCATCGACAAAGCTCAACCAATCAAGCTTGTCCGCTTTTGAAGAACCCGAATTTAAACAACGCGTTGGTGAGACGTTAAGTGCTGCGCCAATGCGACGTGAACGGATTTTATTGGTGGAAGATAACCGAGTGAATCAAAAAGTTGCTTCTTTACTGTTAAGCAAGGCTGGCTATCAATTTGAAGTCGCGGAAAATGGCCAGATCGCAGTGGAGATGTTCCAGCGCGATGGTGGCTTCGACATCATTTTAATGGACTGCATGATGCCAGTGATGGATGGTTTCGAAGCAACGAAACAGATCCGCGCTTATGAAGCAAGCTTAGGACTCGAAAAAACGCCGATCATCGCGCTAACAGCCAGTGTGGTCGACGACGATATTCAACGCTGTTTTGACTCTGGAATGGACGCTTATGTGCCAAAACCAGTGAGAAAGGAGAAACTGTTGCATCAAATCGAAAACGTAATATAGGCGAGCCACACATGAGCATGATTCTCCCCCCTCATAATCAACGAGCGCTGCGACTACTGGCCTCCGCTTGTTTGCTGCTTATATTTTCGTTGCCTTGGAGCCATCAGGCATTTGCCGCAGAAAGTTACGCCATTTTCTCACTTAACGCTCAGTTTGACGCGTTGACCATTAATAAAGCGAGGAAGCTCTACCGAGGCAAAACCAGACTATTACAAGGCCAACGAATTGAACTCTCTGATTGGCCAGAGACGTCCGTTGAACGAACGGAGTTCTATCGCTACCTGCTTAATAAAAACTTGGCTCAAATGAATGCGCATTGGGCCAGCCTTTCGTTTTCAGGCAAGGCGCGTCCACCCAAAGTAATTGATCAACCCAGTATTGAAATCTTGTTAGCTTGGATGCGGGAACAACCTAATCGCATTGGCTATGCCCCCGTCGACTCGTTGCCGTCGGATGCTCATGTTCTTTATGTCGTCAGTTCGGAGAAATGAAATGAAGAGATCGCTCCTCGCAGTACTTATTAGCAGTGTCGCTTTTCCGAGCTTAGCAACAGTAGAACTGACCGATAACTTATCGCTTAGCGGGTTTGGCTCCATTGCTTGGGCTCAGTCCGACAACGAAACTTCATTGCTCGTGAATCGATTTATTGATGATGACAGCTGTTTCGATTGCGACACTACGTTCGGTCTCCAACTTGATTACTTCTATCAAGCTTTTCGTGCTTCTGTTCAAGTCGTCAAGCGACCGCAAGATCATTGGAGTGAACCCAAAGTAGAATGGGCTTACCTCGCTTACACCTATAACAACGTCGAAATTCGTGGTGGTCGATTGCGTTTGCCTGTATTCCTTATTTCTGAATACAACTATGTGGGACAAGCGTTTACCACCGCCAGACCGCCGAACGAAGTGTATGACAGCATTCTCGGGATCACGGCGTATGATGGCCTATCCTTTAGGTGGAATTACGACCTGAATGAGAATGTGATGATCACTGCAATGCCGTTTGTGGGCTACGGTTACAGCAGCGACGTTACCATCAGTGAAGATACGGACATTAGTATAGACACCAACTATTCAGCAGGGCTTAACTTGACGTTAAGCGGTGATAACTACCGTTGGAACTTTGCGTATTTGAATGCCGAGTACGATCAAACCACCGTACTTTCTAACGCCATGCAGCCCATACCTGGCCAAGGCAGCGCAGCGGGAACAATACGGCTGAAAGATGAAGACCAACACATCCAGCTGTTTTCACTGGGTGCAAAATATGAGTTTGACCGTATAACCGTCACAGCCGAAGGACAAACCAGCGATATCTCGACCTCGTGGTACGCCGCTACCAGCTACAACCTAAACAAGTTCACCCCTTACGTGGTTTATGGCCAGCAGTTTGACGACAACGAAAAGAAGACCGGTGACAGCGTCCTTACAGGGTTAAGGTTTGACGTGGATTACAACGTGTCAGTGAATGCCGAATGGCAACACTTTAAAGCCTTCAACAACGACTCCGGCGCGTTTTCTCTCCCACCAGCCGATACCAATGCCAACCTCTACACGGTAATGTTGAATTTCGTCTTTTAGCTACTCAATACAAACAAAGGCAGATTGGATGGTCCATCTGCCTTTTCTTGTTTCTATCTATCGCTTCATGTGCCCAGCGTTAAGCCTCTTCTTGGTCGCTATAGACATTGCCCTCGACTTTACGATCCTTGAAGTAAAACTCTCGGTCATGCTCGCCGATTTCACGTAGCACACGACAAGGGTTCCCCACCGCAACGACATTACTTGGAATATCTTTAGTCACAACGCTCCCTGCACCAATAACCGAGTTTTCACCAATCGTCACACCCGGTAACACCACTGAGTTTGCGCCAATCCAAACATTGTCTTCGATATGAACAGGAATATTGAACTGAGCAACTTCCCGACGTAAATCTGGCTCTATAGGATGTCCTGCTGTCGCAATCGTCACATTCGGGCCAATCATCACGGAATTGCCGATATAAATATAGGTGTCATCGACAAGTGTAAGATTGAAGTTGGCGTACACATTATCACCCAGATAAGTGTGACGCCCCCAGTTTGCTCGAAGCGGTGGCTCTAAATAACAGTTATCGCCCACAGACCCAAGTAAACGCTGAAGGATTTCACCACGTTTTTCGCCCTCTGAAGGTCGCGTTTGGTTGTAGTCATAGAGAATCTCTAGGCATTGCGTTTGCTGTTTTGCGAGTTCTTCGTCAGTACAAAAATAAATCTTCTGACTATGCAGCATTGATTGTCGGTCCATGTATCCATCTCATTTAACGTTCTATTACCTTCGGTCTTACAATAACCAATCACAGTGACTGACCGGAGTATGTCTTGTAGAAACTAGCAGACCTTGCATGAACAAAATTTGCAAAAAATCATGAAAACCTTGCGGATTACTGCACGAAAAACAGGAAGTTGCGCCATCGCACAAAATGAAATTAACTCACTGATGAATTGTTTTGCTTTGCTTTTTCTCGCTTCATCTTTAGCTGCTTATCTTTACGTTTTAGAGCACGGAAGAACTTGGACTCTTCGTGATACCAGCCCACAACACTAATCGGGAAACCAACTAACATCATGATGAAGAAATCTGCCGGAAACTGCTCCGTCACGTCCTGAAAAGTGTGAAGCTCTCCAAAGATGAACAAACCGATAATTTTACCCACCAACAACGCACAACAAATCATAAAAAACGATTTCATGATGTAGTGCCATTTTCCTTTCTTTCTCTCCTCTCGCCAATAAACATACTTATGTTCTCGGTTATACATTACTCCTCCACAAAGTGACAGCGTCACTCATTAAATGATAGTGTGGGTTCAGTGCATCAGCACTATGGTAATCATAGTGCTGTTTACTAGGAGTTGCCTGTCAAACCAATGAGAAGAACACAAAAATGACATTGTGTTTTGAGAAGAATTCGCTTCGCGTTTTAGAAAGGAAAGAAATAGCGACTATGCTGATAAAATCTCTTTGTATGAGCGATGCTCTCTATCCGCTTCGCTCAGATGAAACTGCTGCGCAAGTGCGACTAACCGCTCGCGATAGCGAGCCAATGCTGTTTCGTCGTCGGTCATAATAGCGAACTCCGCAAAGTGACCAAAACCATCGAGAAAATCTAAGGTGATATGGAACTCGCCGACAAAGAAGATACTTCTGATTTTCTTGCTGCGTTGAATCACTTCGTAGCCCATGTTTTCGAGCATACTTTGAGCAGAATCTAACTTAGTGATATTTGTTGCTTCACAACGGTCAGCTTCTGGCCCTTTTACAATCCACAGTTTGATGCCGGCAGGCCGAATTTCTCTGAGCACTAAACTCTTCCCCTGCTGAGTCAGCGTGCGTTGTGGGGTATCGTAAAACCAATCTGACTCTTGGTTGTTTTCGAACATGACTTCATGCTCAATCTGTTTGAGCGTGTTTAAAAATGCATCATGATTTTTTACTCGATACTTTAACTCGACTTCAAACTGCCCTTGGAAATGCGCGTCACTCACCACTCGCCTCTACTACATAAACTTCGAAAGGAGCCGAATACTACACTCAAAATCTTAATCGTGTTGTAGCAATACACTCAGCTTGCGCATTTAGTGCTTTCGAAACACCCAGATTGGGCCGATTAATAAGAACTGTAGGTCCTCAAAAAAGGATGGCTTTTTGCCCTCGATTTTGTGCCCAATGAACTGAAGAATCCACAAAGCGCCAAACAACAGCATAGAAATGTGTAAGACGGGTAGCTGTAGAATCTCCAACGACCAAATCAAACCAATGCACGCTAACGTGTAACCGAGCATCATCATGAACACACTGAGAGATAAACGGAAGTAAAAGACCCAAACCGGAATGACAGCGAACCAAACCCAGTTGAGCTGAAAACCTAAGATTGAAAGTTGAGGAATGGACCAAATAAGCCCTACCACAGAAAGATAAATACCCGGTACGGCAACTTTGTGAATTTTTTGATTGATTGGGTTTTGATGGCTTTCACCGTAGGCTTCTAACCAGTCAGATAGTGCTCGCATATCACTTCCCTTTTTACGCAACTTCTTTTTATATAGTCCGAGCTCAAAAAAGGTGCGAGTTTTTCAGCGAGCAATTGATGGTTTTCGTTATTGCCTAAACGCTTTCCTGAAATGCTATTTGGCTTCAGTGTCCAAGCAATGTACGTTGCGCTTTGGGCAGTTTCGCTACAACCAAATCGTAGGAGCGCTCGCACAAGTCTTGAATGAGACCATCTTCGGCATCACCATTGAAATACACTGTGACCCAATGGCGTTTGTTAAGGTGGTAGCCCGGTGTGATGTCGGTAAACTGGGACGTTAGCACTTCTCCATCTTCCGGTTTCACTTTAACACTGACGTATTCTCGACCACCACGCTCCGCGATTATCGCGAACATTTTGCCTTTTACTATGAACACAAGTGCGTCAGGGCCGAAAGGGAAGTCACTTTCGGCGCACATAAATGTCTCTAAATACGATTCCAATTCTTTGATATTCATGCTCATTCCTTGTTTTTTTGCAACGAGATTCGCTATTCAAATTGAGGCAGTAGTAACTTTAACGCCTGATTCACTTGTGACTTTTCATCCGCCGACAATCCACTAATCAAACTATGTTGTACATCCACATGCTCTTGGATCAACGACTCAATCAATGCCAAACCTTCAGCCGTTAGCTCAACAGTAACACTGCGTCGGTCTTCTTTACTGTGCTCTCTGGCAATAAAGCCTTTCTTTTCTAGCTTGTCTAAGCGGTTGGTCATCGCTCCGGACGTGAGCATCATCGACGCAATCAACTCTGATGGGGTGAGACGGTAAGGCGCTCCGGCACGGCGCAGCGTGGCTAACACATCAAATTCGCCCATTTTCAGGTCATATTGTTTGTGCAGATCAGCGACTCGACACTCCATATGCTTAGCAATGCGCATTAGCCTACCCATGATAGCCATTGGTTCGGTATCAAGATCTGGTTTTTCCTTCGCCCACTGCGTTACTACTCTATCAATTGCGTCCACGAGTTTTCTTTCTCCAATACGAATTCGGTCTGACGATTTATTTTAACATAAAGATACTTTACAAAAAGCAATCTAGCGCGTACCTTTACAATTAATTATCTCAACGTAAAGATATTTTACATGAACATATTACTCGCAATGATCCCCGCATTTTTCTGGGGCACAACTTATGCCGTTACGCAGTTCACTCTTCCAGACTGGCCGCCTGTGTTGCTGGGAGCGCTGCGGGCACTGCCAGCCGGACTACTGCTACTGGCAATCAAACCTTCGCTGCCTAAAAAGCACGAATGGAAAGTGTTATTGGTATTGGGCACGATTAACATCGCTTTCTTCTTTGGCCTCATTTTTGTGATGGCGTTGACCCTACCTTCTGCAATTTCCGGTGTCGGCATGATTTCTGTCCCCGTCTTTGCCATGCTGTTTGGTTGGGCGGCTTACAAACGTCAGCCTAGCGCAATACAAGGCATTAGCGGCGCAGTATTGATTGCGTTAGCGTGGTTCTTGTTCGATCCAAGCTCAATCTCGCTCAACCCTATCGGTTTAGGGGCGATGCTGGCGGCCATCATGTGCATCGTGATTGGCAGTAGCGTAACCAAATCACTCGGCACAAAAATGCATTGGTGGACGGTACTCACGTGGCAGTTGATTTTGGGTGGTGTATTGCTGTCTATCGCCGCGGCTGTGTTAGCTACCATCAATCCGCAGCCTTATGTGCATGCCGTACAGAATATCGATATGACCAACACACTAGGGCTGCTGTGGGTCATTGTGCTCAACACCGCGCTAGGCTACGGCATGTATGTGTGGTTGTTGCAACGCATGTCTGTGGTCGACTTTACGTTTGGTGGCATTGCCAACCCGATTGCAGGGATCGTCTCTGGGTTATTGCTGTTGGGTGAAAACTTTACTCCACTCCAATACAGCTTGATGGTGGGCATGATTGTGATGTCTTTACTGCCTCAAATTTTAACGTCGTTGCGCGCAAGAAAAGAAGTAATAACGGTTTAAGTAATCATCCCCCATCATATTCAAGAGAACGCCCGATTTTGTATCGGGCGTTTTGTTATTCAATTCGCTCTGAGCTGGGCTTGTTTTCGATAAGCAAGCGGTGTGACACCATATTCTTTTCTGAAACAGGCACCAAAATAAGAGGCATGCTTAAAACCACATAGCTCAGCTATTGCACTGACACTCGCATCGCTATTGCACACCATTTTTTGTGCTGTATCTAGTCGTGCAGCCTGCAGCACGTCAGTAAACGTCGTCCCTTCCTTGTTCAACTTTCTTTTTACCGTCGACTCACTCATGTAAACCAGTTTCGCAATTTCTTTGAGCGTCCACGGCTTCGTTAGATCTTTAGAAATAAGCGCGCGAATACGTGAAGACAACGAAGAATATGAACGAGTTTCTGCCTGACTGGCGCTCTGCTCAAAGTGCATCAACAAATACAAAAGCATGCTGTTGATATCGAGCAATTCATCATTTGAACGGTTACCACAGCCCTTTTTCACCATTGCTTTTAATGCCGAGTAAATATCCACGATTCCCGGACGTAAAGTGAAACTCACCGCCACATTCCCCGAGAACACGCCATCGCAAAGCTCGCGGAAGTTCAACTGTTGATTGAGTTTTTCAATGAAACACGCAGCCAGTCTGAAACCCGAAATATTGGCATTTTCTACGAACGAATTGATGGCGATTTGCCCTTTGAAATCCGCGCCAATAGCGACCAAACAAGGTGGTTCAATAAACTGTTTAATGCCTTTGGAATCACATAACTCCAAAGCACAGTTATGGTTTAAGACAATGTAAAAATCCGTCGAGCTAATATCAAACTTTTGATTTATCGGACAGTGTTGCACCTGCCCGTCAAGAACCTCAATCAAAGCCTTCATTTACATTTCCAAAATGAGTGTCAACGCTATCTTGAAACGATATGAACAAAGTGCGTGAATGTTAGTTCTCGCGGTCAGAGAGTCAATTTGATATTTTTTAATCAGCGTTCAGAAATACTGAACACTGAAATCGGTTAGTTAACCAGCGTAATTTCGACTCTTTCTTTTCCTTTACCAACGTTTTTACGTTTTAAGGCAATGCGGCCGACTTCAGAGGTGCGTTTAAGATGTGTACCACCGCAAGGCACTTGAGCGAAGCCTTCCACTTTCCAATAGCGCCTTTCTTGGCCTTCATCAGAGAATGCGCTCTCAATCTCAGCGTCCGAATCGATAACTGCCTGAGCTTGTTGTTGAAACTCCGCCAGCAGTGGCGTGATGCTTTCAGGCCATTCAAAATCAATTCGGCTTTTATCTGCGGAGATATGTGCGCCAACCTTCTGAATGTTTGCAAATTTTTGCGTGAACAGTTCAAGTATGACTTCCGCCGCAAAGTGGAGCTTCATCAACGCATAACGCCTTTGCCAGTCAATTTGAGTGATCACTTGGTCGCCAACTCGAAACGTGGGTTGACGTTTTAGAGTGTAAACAATGCGTGAGCCAGACTTAATTGCACCGACGACAGGAATCCCGTCGATCGTACCTGCATCGCTCTCTTGTCCGCCGGATTCAGCATAAAAAATAGTGTGGGATAACTCGACTTCATTGTCCGAAATTCGAGTTACCGTGGAGGTGAGTTCTGTTTGGTAAGGGTTTTTCCAAAATACCTTGACGGTCATATGGCCTTCCTTTGCACATAATATTGACATACATCGATGCTACGCGGCTAATAAGTGAAGTCAAGCGATGCTGATGAGATAAAAATAAGCTCCCGAAGGAGCCTATTCACTTACTTTCACTAACTTTCAATTACTTAAGAGGAACGCCAGGCGCGTCAGACACGCAGGAAGCATAAGCCGGGTCTCGGGCATCCATCACCAACTGCGCTCGACCTCGATGCAGGTTAATGATGTCATACACGACGCCCTCGTGATGCGGTAAATCCATTAGAGAGGTAGACCAATACTCCGAACTCGCTGGCCAACCAAAACCTCCGCCATCTTTGTCTTCTTCATAGATACTTTCAGTCCCGTCCCAAACACTGCCTCGTGATGCACGATACAAGCTAAACAACTCATTGCGTGTGGCACGGCGCCAGTTGTCACGGCCAGCAAAGTTTCTTACAGACAAATCATGACACCAGTTTGCGTATTGGCTGGTTAAGCCTGCACGATCACGTCCGTATTGGTTGAACATCGCAAAGTCACCCACAGGGCCGCGTGTACCGTCTTCCGTTTTGATGCCAACGTAAGTTTTCGGTTTTGTCGCGTCGTAGCTCAAAGGTTTAACAAGCTCATAGCCTAGTTTGTTCATGAGCTTCACTGATGGTGGTGCGGTAAATAGGCGACCATCTTCATCACTCGCTACCATCAAACACGCTTCCGCGCTTCCTTCTCCTGAACGAGGCTGTGGGCAAATAGAGATGGCAGACTCTTTTTCTTCCGCCTCAACAACCTTGACCTCAGAGGTGCCTTTTAACTCCCCAAGGGAAGCTGAAATGCTGACCGAACCAAGCTGAGCACTATTTGAGAGCCCACCAGCAATCAAATCTAAAACCGCTTTATTACTGCTTCGCCATGTCACTCGATGCGTTACATCCTGAGTGGTTTCATCGCTATATTCACCGTAGGCATAAAATCGCTGGACGTTCTTTTCCTCTAGAGTGATTTCACTAGGATGAACATGGATTTTTTCTAACACCGCATTCGTTACTTGAATTTGCAATGGTGCACTGGTGATCGCATCTTTGGTGGCGTAAACCATTGCCTGCCCTACCGCAAGACCTTTAACGCGAGCGCCTTCTAGTTGTAGGACATCTTGATTATCAACCCACCAAGCAACCTGTTCGGTCAACTCAACGCGGCTTTCATCGCTATAAACTCCTTGTGCAGACAGCTGGGTCGAGTTGCCTTTTGCCACGCTCGACGCATTCGTTGTCACTTCAATATTTGTTAGGATTGCATCGGTTACCTGCACTTGTATTGGCTCGCTTTGCACACCATCTAACGCAGCCGTCACCAACGCTGTTCCTTTATGTTTGGCTTTCACAACGTTGTCGACAATCTCAACCACATCGTTATCGACGTGCCAAGTGATACCTCGGGTGAGGTCGACTTGTTCACCATCGCTCAACGTTCCCATGACCACCAAAGGCTTATGTGTGCCCAACGGCATTTCCAGTGCGGTTGACGAAATGTCCATACTCACTAATACCGCAGGCGTGACAGTAATAGAACCATGCGTACTGGTTAAGCCATCAAGTTCGGCATAGATATCCGCGTCACCCTCATCTTGTGCGGTGAAAATGCCATTTGTGCCTGGCATGACAACGCTACAATCTGTGGAATCCCACTCTACGAGATGGCTAATATCACGGGTTTGTTTGTCAGTATATTCACCGTAAGCTTTCGCTTGAAAGCTTAGCCCTTTGGCAATCGCCTTATGTGGCAGATCGAAGTAAATGTTGGTCAACTTCGCGTCCACAACCTGTACGGTCATTTCGCTACTGAACTCATCTAGGTCTGCGCGAATGACCGAAACACCTGTTTTAAGCGCTGTAATCACACCGCGTTCGTCGATGTTAACAATGTCAGCATTTTCAACGTTCCAAACAACTTGTGATGTAAGGTCGTCTTGAGTGCCATCGTTATAAAAGCCGATGACTTTCACCTGCGCCAGCTCACCCTCTGCAAGCGACACACGGCTTTGGTTTAGTGCAATACGAGACACCACTTTGTCTGGTACTGGCGGCTCCGGAATAACGGGTTCAGAAGGCTCCGGCGGCGTCACCTCTGGCGTTTCAGGAACTTCCGGTTTGGAAATATCAGGAAACTCAGGCACTGGCAGTTCCGGTATTGGCGCTTCAATTTCTGGCTCGTCAGGTAATACTTCTTCTGGCAAGCTCATTGGTGGTTGGCTAGTGCTGCTTCCACTGTCGCTATTACAACCAAACAAACTCGTGACGAGTAATAGCATTGCGATCTTATTAAAAGTATTTTTGCTTATCATAGAGTCAAACATTCAAACTTTTATTATTAGACAACATTAAAAATTCAAATTATGAATACAAACAACTCAGCAATACCGCTGACTGGTTAGCGCTTCGTATGTATGAAACTTTTTCTCTAATTCAACCTCCAACTCTGCTCTGTTTTTAGTATCTCTCATCAATATGTTTTCTCGATAACGGGTAATTGCTGAAATTAATTCACTTTTGGCCATCGCTAATTGCTCGTCAAACGAGCACACGAACTCATGTTCACTCATCGTGATTCTCACAATACATAAATTTAGAAATTACATTCTGTTTATTTACTTCGACGACCATCTATGAGATGGCAAAAAATGTAATGGGAAGTGCTTAGTTCGACAATATGCCGAATATCAAAATCGTCTCATCGTGATATAAAAATCAGCTCAAGTTTTCGATTTAAAGTTGGGAGTCACTTTTAATGACTTCCCTATTTTCTGGTAAACAATAGGCAAGAAAAAAGGTGCCACATTGGACACCTTTAAAATCAACGAACAGAAGTTACGCCTCCAGATTTGGTTCAGCAATATTCTCGATTGGCTCTGGCTTTGCGTACACATAACCTTGGATCAAATAGATATTGTGCGTAGCCAAATACTCAATCTGTTTTCTGTTTTCTACACCTTCGGCAATCATTTCACATTCCGCTTTCATCGCCGCAGACACAATAGAATCCAATACTTTGAGTTTTTGGTCGTCTGAGCCAATTGGATCAACGAACATTTTGTCCACTTTCAAGCAGCGAATACCCAAGTCCTGCAAGTAAGAAAAGCCACCATACCCTGTTCCAAAGTCATCAATTTTGAACTTGTAACCTTTGTTGGTGAGGTAGAGAATCTCTTTTTTCGCGGCTTCTACGTCTTTAACCGGAATTCTTTCTGTTAGCTCAAAATGAATTCGGTTTGCACACGGCCAATTCAAATCTGCTAGAAGTTTGGTTAGCGAACCGGTTTCTAAATGAGAAGAGACAATATTGACACTCACCCAAATCGACTCAGGCAGTGACTCAAGGTCTTGGATGATTTTGCGAATCATCTGGTTCGTCATCGGAACAATCAATCCGCTCTCTTCTGCAGCGCCAATAAACATATTAGGTGGCACCAAACCATCGCGTCTTGACCAACGCACCAACGCTTCATAACCTACAGTTTGGCCATCTCTGCTATCCACAATAGCTTGATAGTAAGGGATAAATTCGCCGTTATTGATACCGTTTTGAATCAGCCCTTTGATAGACTTTCTTAGGCTTTTACTTGAGATATAAAACAGCGCAAACACAATCCCAAGAATCAAAGTAGCGGGCA
This sequence comes from Vibrio parahaemolyticus, assembly GCF_900460535.1. NCBI lineage: Bacteria > Pseudomonadati > Pseudomonadota > Gammaproteobacteria > Vibrionales > Vibrionaceae > Vibrio > Vibrio parahaemolyticus. The sequence continues at coordinate 2,035,592 of NZ_UHIL01000001.1, forward strand.
CACCCCACACGAAAAGACGCTGATTCGCGTACGCAGCCAAGGCTTCACCGCTGTAAATCTTGATGAGCATGTTGGCCTGAGATTCGTCAGAGAAGAAAAACTCGCTCGATAGCGCATTGTCTTCATCAATAATGTTAGGCATGCCGCGACTGATTGAAAGGTCACCAAACATAGGTTCGTGATATTCAAATTTTACGAATAAGCACTCTTCACACGGCTCAGCAATAAGCTGTTTTACCCAACTGTTATCGAGAACCCAAAACACCTCAACGTGCTGATTGTCATAAATTACCATCCATTCTGCTTGGTCTTTGTATTCCGGCAAAATCAAGGAAACATAGAAGTTGGTATCTACTGGAACCCGTTTGGATGACGTAATTTTGGAGACAGGCATCCCTATGCTTGAACACGAGTCGCCATCTTCCGTGGTCATGCCAATAAACCGAATGTAGCGGTTGTAGTAACGAGGATCACGCAACACTTTCATATCATCAGATTGACAGTTGAAGTCGAGCTGGGCGATCTGTTTGGTAATGGCACTCTCTAAAAACGTGGATCTTTGATTTAAGTATTCAACCAACGTTTCGATTTTCGCCTCTTTGATATGCCCAACATATAAATTTGACAAAGCATTAAAAGCGACAGCAAAAATAATGATGGGGACTAGCCCTATTAATATGGCATTTCTTATTGTCTTATTAGCCAAAACTCCTCCTAATGTTCTGCCACGAACAATTTTCAGTAAGCTGGTTCACTATCTCACTTTAATAAGTGGAAAAGTGGGGATGGACTCTCAATCGCAAAGAATAAGTGATTGAGCGGCAATTATTTGCTGAGACTACTGCTGCACATTGGCTTTTACAACTCTCTCGCATGAGATTATGAGCTAATAATGATAGCAATTGACCTTTATTATATACGCAATGGCTTATCGCAAGCGGGAGACTGTTTTCTTCTGCTCTTTTGCGTTGAATCTAAATTTCCGACTCTGTCTTGCCAAAAACGAAAAAACCACCTTTAACGGTGGTTTTTTCATTATTTTCAGTGTGGCTTAGTCACTAGAGTGATTCAATCGCTTGTTGAATTGCAGGACCAATTTGACGCTTGCGAGACGTCACGCCATCCAATACCAACATGTCATTGTCAATTTTCACATCAAAAGCTTTTGATAGCACTTTCTTATCTGCGTCATCCGCCCAAAGCATGTTTGCACGTTTGTGCTTGGTATCTGTGATCGAGAAGAACAAGTAATCAAGATTCTGAGCTTTCTTATACGCTTGAATGGCTTCGTTGAAGTCCTGTTTGCGGTCAATCAACTGCTGCGCATTGAGCGTTTCTGCTACGCCGATGCCTACCTTTTTACCCGCGAATTCAAAGTTCTTGTAGTCCATCGTCAAAATCGTCTCTGCTGAGAAATGGCTCAGATCCGATTTCGCCAACAACATTTGTTCACCAAAACCTTTGATGTCTTTGATGCCTGCAATGTCCGCCAGCTTTTGCGCGTACTGTTTGTCATATTCAGTGGTAGTCGAAGATTGGAACACAACCGTGTCCGACAAAATAGCCCCTAAACCTGCACACGCAATATTCTTAGGCAGTTTAACGTTTAACTTCTCGGCATTTGCCGTAAGAATTGTTGCTGCAGAACCCCAAGCACGAATGTCCATCGTGACGATTTGCGGCATGCTGATTGGCGAACTGCCCATCGCGTGGTGGTCGATGATTGCCACGATGGAAGTTGGATCAACCGATTTTGCAAGTTGAGTCGATTGGTTGAAATCCACCAAACCAATGTGGTGAGAAGAGAAATCCGCCTTCACTTTTGGCGCGTCCATGCCACAAAATTCAAACACAAACTTACTTTCTGGGTTCGCTTCGCCTGTTAGCGCTGCTTCTCCGCCGTAGATGTGTGACGCAAGGATAACGGAAACGGCACTATCGGTGTCTGGGCTCAAATGTCCAACCCATACGAGGTTGTCGGTATTATTGTTTGAAAGCGTGGTGAGATCCAAAGCGCCCTCAGCCAAACAGCTGAAAGAGGCAATCATGGTTAATCCAAGTAGTGAACGTTTCATTTGAGTCCTTAATGGTGAGTGGTAAGTTACTATTGGTACTGCATAGACCATTGATTCAAATGTAATTTTTTCGAGTTACCAATTCACCCGATATTCTTGGAATCGCAAACGTTTTTCGAGTCGATACACACTTTTTTATCGATTCCGCTTACAACTTAAACAGGACGTTTAGACAAGCGAAAGACGATTTTCCAAAAACAAAAAGGAAACGATTGGTGCCAACCGTTTCCTTTACTTGTTATTGCTATTTAAAAGCGCGTGAATTACGCCACTTCAAGAATCACTTTTTCCAACTTATCTAAGCCTTCACTAAGCACTTCAGGCTCAATGGTCAGCGGCGGCAACAAGCGAATCACGTTCGCTTTTACTCCACAAGAAAGCAGGATAAGGCCGTTTTCTTGCGCTTTAGAAATCACCGCTTTGGTCATCTCTTGCAGTGGTTTGCCTGATTCTGGGTCAGTAAACTCAATCGCCATCATTGCACCAGTAGTGCGGATTTCACCGATAGCAGGTACTGACTGTTGCAGTTTCGTCATACGAGCATTGACCACTTCACCGATGCCTATCGCTTTAGCACACAAATCTTCTTCTTCGATGATTTTCAGCACTTCAAGACCAGCAACACAACCAAGTGGCGAACCCGCATATGTACCACCTAAACCACCGGGTAGTGCAGAGTCCATCACATCCGCTTTCCCCACCACCGCTGAGATTGGGAAACCACCGGCAATGCCTTTCGCCATTGTCATTAGGTCTGGTTCAATGCCTAGGTATTCTGTGGCAAACATTTTACCGGTACGAGCAAACCCTGTTTGGATTTCATCGGCAATCAGCATGATACCGTGCTTATCACACAGCTGACGCAAGCCTTGTGCAAACGCTTCCGGTGCTTTGTAGAAGCCGCCCTCACCTTGCACTGGCTCGAAGATGATCGCCGCAACGCGTGAAGGTTCGATATCGCAAGCAAATAGATCGTCGATCGCTTGTAAGCTTTGCTCCACACTGATGCCGTGGAACGCATTTGGGTACGGCGCGTGGTAGATTTCGTTCGGGAAAGGACCAAAGCCCGCTTTGTACGGCGCAACTTTACCAGTTAACCCCATCGTCATATTTGTGCGACCGTGAAAGCCGCCTTTGAACGCTATCACGCCGCTACGACCAGTATGAGCGCGCGCTACTTTCACGGCGTTTTCGACCGCCTCGGCGCCAGTGGTTAGAAAGATCGCTTTCTTCTTAGTCTCACCTGGTGCAAGTTCTGTCAGCTTTTCAGCCAGCTCAACGAATGACGCATACGGCGTAACCATCGCACACGTGTGCGAGAAGTTATCCAGCTGAGCTTTTACCGCTTCGCTAATGCGCTTGTGAGAATGCCCGGTATTGGTCACCGCAATGCCCGCTGCAAAGTCGATGTATTTGTTACCTTCGATATCCCATACGTAAGCGTTTTCTGCTTTCTCTACGTAAAGTGGGTACAGTGCGCCCATGCCTTGAGCGATAACTTGGCTTCTTCTTTCGTGCAGTTGTTGGTTTGTCATTGTTTTGTCCTTAATTAGTTGCCGCCAAAGCAGAGATATTTCACGTCCATATATTCATCGATACCTTGTTTTGCTCCTTCGCGTCCGATGCCGGACTGCTTAACACCACCGAAAGGAGCGACTTCAGTAGAAATCATGCCTTCGTTAATGCCGACCATGCCGTATTCGAGCGCTTCTGCGATTTTCCAAACACGGTGGATGTTTTGGCTGTAGAAGTACGACGCAAGACCGTAAATGGTGTCGTTCGCCATTTCGATCAGCTGTGCGTCACTGTCAAAGCGAATCACTGGCGCGACAGGGCCAAAGATTTCCTCGGAGACAATCTTCATGTCATGAGTAACGTCTTTGAGAACCACTGGCTGCATAAATAGACCATCCAGCTTTTTAAGTTCTGTAACTGGCTTAGCACCTTGTTCAATAGCACCGTCGATAAGCGCTTGAATGCCTTGCTTTGCCGATTCGCTGATCACAGGACCGATGTTTACGCCCTCTTCTAAGCCGTTACCGACGTTGAGCTGCTGAACCGCAGCGTCGAACTTAGCAACGAACTCGTCATACACTTTGCTGTGTACGTAGAAACGGTTCGCACACACACACGTTTGACCTGCGTTACGGAATTTCGACGCCATCGCGCCTGCCACAGCTGCATCAATATCCGCATCATCGAATACGATAAACGGCGCGTTGCCACCTAACTCCATTGAGGTACGTTTGATGTCAGCCGCGCTTTGCTGCATCAGCACGCTACCGACTTGAGTAGAGCCAGTGAAAGACAACTTACGAATCAACGGGTGTGAAGTGAAGATAGCACCTACCTGACGCGAGTTTTCACCCAGAACCACTTGCAGCACATCGCGCGGGATGCCTACTTGGTAGGCGAGCTCTGCAACCGCAAAAGCAGACAACGGCGTGGACTCAGATGGCTTTACGACAAAGCTACAGCCTGCCGCTAAAGCTGGCCCTGCTTTGCGCGTGATCATCGCAATTGGGAAGTTCCAAGGTGTAATCGCACAGGCAACACCAATTGGCTGTTTGATGGTCACCAAACGCTTGTCTGCACTTGGCGCAGGAATCGTCTCACCGTAGATACGTTTCGCTTCTTCAGCAAACCATTCGATAAAGCTCGCGCCGTAAAGCACTTCACCTTGAGCTTCAGCCAGCGGCTTACCTTGCTCCAACGTCATCAAACGGCCAAGGTCGGCTTTGTTTTCTAGCAGGAGTTGGAACCAACGATTGAGCATACCAGCGCGCGTTTTTGCTGGCAGTGCCGCCCATTCTTTCTGCGCGACATGGGCACGTTCAATGCTATTTAAAATATCGTTCTCAGTTGAGACTGGTGCGTACCCAAGAAGCTCTCCGGTCGCCGGATTAGTCACTGCAATGCCCTGTTGTGGGTTCGCTACCATAAACGAAACAAGGCTTTGGTTTTGTATCTGTTGCATGGTCATTCCTTTTGACAACTCATCATTACCGCTGAGTCAGCGGCGAGCTTGTGTTTAAGCGGGGATCTGCTGCGTAATGCAGTGAATGTTCCCTCCGCCGAGTAGAACCTCTCTCGACGGTATCGCGATGATTTGGTATTCCGGCATCGCGTTTTGCAAAATATCGATCGCAATGGCGTCGGTGTCTTCATCCAACATCGGTAAGAACACATGTCCGTTGACGATAAGAAAGTTCGCATAAGAGGCACTTAGACGTTCGCCAGCTTGTCGACTCATTCCTGAACTGGCGTCAATGCCATTGGCTTCGCGCTCGCTATAATGCAACGGACCCGGTAGTGGCAAACGGACAATTTCAATCTCGCGCCCTTTCGCATCGTGCTGCGATTTCAGCACTTGCTCTGCTTGACGAGACAACGCGTATTGCGGATCACTTGAGTCATCGGTCCAACTCAGTATCACCTTACCCGGTGCGATCACGTGCATCAGGTTGTCAACATGGCCGTCTGTTTCGTCATTGAATAAACCATTTGGCAACCAAATGATTTTTTCGATGCCGAGATACGCCTTTAACTGCTCTTCGATTTGCGCTTTGCTCAATTGCGGATTCCGCCCCGGACTAAGTAAACACTCTTCTGTGGTGTAAAGGGTGCCTTCACCATCGGTGTGAATCGCCCCACCTTCAAGTACAAACGGTGCGCGGTAATAATCTATACCGATGATGTCGCACACCGAGCCAGCGACAAGATCGTCCTGCTGCCAGTTATCGTAAAGCCCATTGTACTCGCCGCCCCACGCGTTAAATTGCCAACTAATCCCACGGCGCTCACCCGCCTGATTCACGAGCACGGTCGGTCCAATATCGCGCATCCACGCATCGTTAAATGGGATTTCCACCAAACGTACATCTGAGTGGAGCATTTGACGCGCTCGGTCAAAGTTGTGCGAGCATACCGCCACGCACACCTTGGTCACTTCCGCGATTAAGTTCGCGATTCTGGCAAAGGTTTCTTGCGCGGGTAATGCGTCATCACGCCAGTTGTCTTTCCTTTCTGGCCACGCTAACCAAACTTCACTAACCGGCTGAAACTCAGCCGGAAAATAGAAGCCATCTTGCGCTGGTGTTGTCGATAATTTCATTTTAACGCCTCTTTAAACAGCTAGTTTGCCAACGCTGGTGTAAAGGTCTGGACGACGGTCGCGGAACAAACCCCACGCGTGGCGCGCTTTCGCTGTCGCAGCGAGGTCGATTTCTGCGTAAATGATGGTTTCACCTTCACGTGGTGCTTCGGCAATTTTTGCACCAGTGTGGTCAGTGATAAAAGAAGAGCCGTAGAACGTGGTCTCGATGCCATCATCGAATTCAGTGCCCACTCGGTTTGATGCAATTACTGGAACGAGGTTTGCTGCCGAGTGACCTTGCATTGTACGTTGCCAGTGATCACGCGAGTCCAACGTTGGATCTTGAGGCTCAGAACCGATTGCAGTTGGATAGAAAATCGCTTCCGCGCCGTGCAGAGCCAAGCTACGCGCAAGCTCTGGAAACCATTGGTCCCAGCAAATGCCAGCACCGAACTTACCGAACTTGGTTTGCCACACTTTGAAACCGGTATCGCCAGGGCTAAAGTAGTACTTTTCACTGTAGCCCGGACCGTCAGGAATGTGTGACTTGCGGTAGTTATCTAGTACCGTGCCATCGGCATCTATCATCACTAGCGAGTTAAAAAACGTGTTGCCCGCTTTTTCAAAGTAGCTAATAGGAATAACCACGCCGAGTTCTTTCGCCAGTGCGCTCATTTCCTGAATAAGGTGGCTATTTGCCGTCTCTTCTGCGAGCTCGAAATACTTCGCTTCTTGTTTTTTGCAGAAGTAAGGCGCGGCGAACAGCTCTTGAGGAAGAATCACGTTCGCACCGTTTTGTGCTGCTTCACGAATCGCCTTTTTTGCTTTGGCTAAGTTATCTTCCAGATCCCAGCTTTTCGTCAGTTGAAGGGCTGCAAATTTCACTACTTTGCTCATTGGATATTCCTTATCTCTTAAATCGCCAGTTTGTCACGTAGGTTGTAGTAAGCCGCGCCCATTGCCGTAAACGGAATTTGGAAGTGGCGGCCACCCGGGAAGGAGTAATGTTTTAGAGCCGCAAACGCGTCAAAGCGTTCTGCGTGTCCAGTCAAGGTTTCAGCCAGCAACTTGCCTGCTAGGTGAGTACACGTTACACCGTGACCGCTGTAGCCTTGTAGGTAGTAAATGTTGTCTGCAAACGAGCCAAATTGCGGCATGCGTGAGTAAGTCAGCAAGAAGTTACCCGTCCAGGTGTAATCAATCTTGATGCCTTTCAATTGTGGGAAGACTTTCTCCATCTTCGGACGAATCAATGCTTCAATGTTTTCTGGGTCACGTGCGCCATAAACCACGCCACCTCCGAATAACAAACGCTTGTCGGCGGTTAAGCGGAAGTAGTCAAGCAAGTAGTTACAGTCTTCAACGCAGTAGTCACTGGTTAGCACTTGTTTTAACTGCTCATCACTCAAAGGCTGAGTCGCCACCACTTGTGTGCCGCACGGGATCGCTTTGTTGCTGATGTTTGGTGCCAAACCACCAAGGTAGGCGTTACCTGCCAGTACCACGTACTTGCTCTTCACGCTGCCTTGCGCAGTTTTAACTACTGGGTTCATCCCTTTATCAATCGACACGACCGCCGACTGCTCAAAGATTTGACCACCTAGAGAAATGAACGCAGCGGCTTCACCTAATGCCAGTTTCAGCGGGTGAATATGACCACCGCGCATATCCAGCAAACCGCCAGTGTACACTTTCGTACCTACCGCTTGTTCTACCTCTCCTGCGTCAAGCAGAGTCATTTGGTCGTTTCCGTAACGCTCCCAGTTCTTCTTATGTTCTTCTAGCCCTTTGAGTTGTTTACTGTTCAGTGCCGTGAACAAGCCACCTTGCTTGTAATCACAGTTGATGTCGTATTTGTCGATCAGGCCACGGATGATATCGCCGCCTTCAAAAATCATATCGCACAGAGCTTTAGCTTGGTTTTGGTCGTAACGGCTTTCAATCACGTCGACATCTCGGCTGTAGCTGTTAACGATTTGGCCACCGTTACGACCAGTTGCTCCAAAGCCCACTTTTGCGCTTTCTAACACAACGACTTTAAAACCTTTTTCTGCAAGGTGCAGCGCAGAAGAAAGACCAGAAAATCCCGCACCGACTACACACACATCGCACTCGATGTTGTCTTGCAGTTGTGGGTATTCCGGCATGTTTGGCACAGAGTGCGCGTAAAACGAATCCGTATGCTTGTTCATAGAACTATTCCTTTATTTATCGTAATCGTCAGCAGGCTTAAGGATGTAGGCGAATCCAAGTGGTTTTGGTTTCGGTGAATTTTTCAATCGCGTGGAGAGACTTATCTCGACCATTTCCGCTCATTTTGAATCCACCAAATGGGACCGTCATGTCACCTTCGTTGTAGTTGTTGACCCAAACCGAGCCAGCTTGCAGTCGTTTTGCTACGCGATGAACGCGGTTGATATTGCTACTCCAAAGTGCAGCACCTAAGCCGTACTTCGAATCGTTAGCGATCTCAATTGCTTGCGCTTCGTCTTTGAATGGAATGACACATAGCACTGGACCAAAAATTTCCTCTTGGGCGACACGCATCTTGTTGTCGACGTTGTCTAAAATGGTTGGAAAAACAAATGCGCCCTGCCCATCGACATCGCCGCCACAACGTACGTTTGCACCTTCTGATTCACCTAACGAGATGTATTCCAACACTTTTGATTTATGATCTTGATCGATAAGCGCGCCCATGGATGAACTTGGGTCCATTGGGTCTTTTGGCGTGAACGCTTTCGACGCTTGAATAACTTTTTCTATGAACTGTTCTTTGATGCTTTCGTGAACAAGCAAGCGGGTTGCCGCGACGCACACCTCACCTTGATTGTAGAAACACCCTGCAGCGGTTTCTTCTGCTGCGCGGTCTAAATCATCACAATCTTCAAACACGATGTTCGCGTTCTTGCCGCCCGCTTCTGCAAACACGCGCTTTAGGTTGCTCTCACCCGAGCTGACCATCAGTTGACCTGCAATGCGCGTCGAGCCTGTGAAGGCGATGCAGTCTACGTCTTGGTGTTTCGCCAACGCGTCGCCAGCTTCATGACCAAAACCCGTCACGACTTGGAAAACGCCTGTTGGCAAGCCCGCTTGAGAAGCAAGTTGACCTAGGAATATCGCAGTGAGAGAAGATTTTTCTGACGGTTTTAGAATCACGCTGTTACCAGCCGCTAAAGCAGGGCCAAGCTTCCAACACGCGAGCCAAAGTGGGAAGTTCCACGGCACAACCGCGGCAACCACGCCAATTGGCTGATGAGAAATATAGGCATGTACGTCTTTTTCTGTTGGGGCAACTTCACCGTACACTTTGTCGATCGCTTCGGCGTACCAGCGCAAAGAACTCGCCGCGCCAGGAATATCGGTCGAGAAGCTGTGAGAGATAGGTTTACCAGTATCAAGAGTTTCTAGCAGTGCTAACTCTTCTTGGTGTTGCTCAATCAGCTCAGCAAACTGTTTAAGCACTGCTTTGCGATGAGCTGGGCTGCTCTCGCTCCACTGACCTGATTGAAATGCTTGGCGAGCGTATGATACCGCGAGGTCGACATCTTCACTTTGGCAACGGGCGATTTCGGTGAATATCTCGTCTGTAGCTGGGTTAACTACCGGGATGGTTTGCCCTGTTAAAGCGGCACTGTATTCACCGTTAATGTACGCCCTGTTTTCGATGTTTAGATTGTTTTTTAGCTCAATCCATTGCTCTTGGGTTTTCATACGCTCTCCTTGTGATCACACAAGGCAAGCCCCCACTAAAATGTGGTTGGCGTATGCGCACTTATCAATCGACAAGCCTTGTCTGTGTGATTCGTAAATCGATGTGGCTTCGTCGTATCAATAATGTACGACTCGCCGGCTGTGAGGACGTAGGAGTGGCCTTTGTACTCTAGAGTGATTTCTCCCTCTAAAATCGTGCCGACCTCTTCGCCTTCGTGTCTGATTTCCGCCGCACCTGTTGTTCCATGTGGTGCGTATTCTTCGATCAAGAATCCAATAACTTGATCTTTGTCGCCATTCGTCACTAGTTTCATGGATACCGTCTCGCTCCCAATTTCCACCAGATCTGACGGTTTGAAGACCACTTTCACTTCATCATTCGAAGATTGTTCAAAAATGAAAAACTCCGACAGTGATAAAGAAAATACATTGACGATTTTTTGTAGTGAGCTGACCGACGGGCTCACTTTGCCATTTTCAATGGACGAGATTGCACTGTGGGTAATACCAGCGCGTTCGGCTAATTCCCTTTGTGACAATCCATGTTTTTTACGTAACTGAACAATATTTTTACCAATCTCATGATTGTCCATTCATGCAGCTCCAAACGTTTAACGAGAGGCTGCCATCATAAATTCATTGAATAAAATTTGAGAGAAATGATTGTTTTTTGCTTTCCATTCTGGGTGCCACTGCACGCCAACGAAAAATTTTTGTTGCGGAAGACTAAATGCTTCTACTAGGCCATCCGGGGCTTTAGCTTCAACTTGCAGTTCAGGAGCAAGCTGATCGACGCCTTGATTGTGCAGCGTGTTCACTTCAAAAAAGGTGGTATTTTCCCAGTAATTTTGTACCAACCATTGTTCAAACAAACTCTGCTTTTGCACTAATACCGCATGAGCGGGCGCGTATTTTTGTTCGAAATCTTCAACAGTCGCTTCGCGATGATCATTAAAGCCTGAGTCGTGAACGGCTGGGTTTAATGAGCCGCCTAGTGCAACATTCATCTCTTGGAAACCGCGACAGATACCAAGGCACGGAATGTTTTGGTCTACCGCGTGACGAATTAACGTCAGTGATAGTTCATCACGCGCTTCATCTTTATGGCTTTCTTCATGTGTTGCATTGTATCGATGCGGAGCAACATTCGAATGACTACCAGGAAATAGGAAGCCATCACACATGTCTAATATGGTGGCTACGTCGTCTCCCGACATTTCTGGAGCTAACATAATCGGTAGCCCTCCAAAATCCTTAACGGCGCGTAAGTAAAAGTCGTTGACCGCTTGTATCTGATAGCCACCTAACTCTTTAGTGCAGCTAACCACACCAATGATGGGTTTGCGTGTTCCTGACATGATATTTCCGTGTTCGATTTATTTAACATTCACCCTACAAACCATGTACAAAATTATCAACACGGATATTCGTTATTATCGTCACAACGTGATCTAACGCACTATTTAGGCCACTAAATTGAATATTTATGCTCATTATATTGAACAAAACAAAACCAACTGTTACAAAATAGTTAACAAAAAGACATAAAAACCAGCCGTTAAACACCAAAAGCACAGTATAAGTGCATGTTTAAATTAAAAATAACCTGAAAAACAAACAATTTAATTAAAACGCTGTAATTTATTTGTTAATTTGGTTGTTTCTAATTTCTACTCGTCAGGCTATTTGGAGAAGAAAATGGAATCGTATCTACAGGAAGTACAAAATTTTAAACAAAAATGGCCCAATATAGAGTTTATCGACCTTATCTTTACCGATATCAATGCCACTCCAAGAGGAAAGCGCATCCCGATAGACGCACTAGAGAAGCTTGATAAAGGGGTAGCACTCCCCCTCTCGACCATCACCCTCGATACTAAAGGTAACGTCGTTGAAACTGCGGGCTTGGGCGAAGATCTCGGAGAGCCAGATCACCTCTGTTACCCAATCAGCGGAACCTTGATGCCAACGGCAAAGGAACAAGTTGGCCAACTACTGCTTAGTATGATGGATGAAACCGGGCAACACCCTAACCCACTGTTCATCCGCAACATTCTCGCGTCTATGTTGCAAACGCTGCATACCAAAGATCAGTACCCATGTGTCGCGCTAGAGCTAGAATTCTATTTAATCGACAAAACTCGTGGGGAAAATGGCGAACCATTAACGGCAATTAATCCAACGAAGAAAACACGAGAAAAAGACACCGAGGTTTACGACCTTGATGGATTAGATGACTACGCGGATTTCTTGACCGATCTTAATCGAATCGCATTAGAACAAGGTTTGAATACGTCCGGCGCTCTTTCTGAGTCTGCACCGGGACAGTTCGAAATCAACTTCAACCATTCCAAAGACGTACTGCGAGCGTGTGATGAAATCATCATTGCAAAACGTTTGATTCGCCAAGTGGCTCACCAGCACGGGTTTGATGCAACATTTATGGCGAAACCTTTTGGTGAACAAGCGGGTAATGGCATGCACATTCACCTCAGCTTGGTTGATAAAGATGGTAACAACCACTTTAGTCAAACCGATGGTCAAGCTAGCCCCTTCTTCTATCAAACCATGGCAGCCATGTTGTCACAAACCTCCGATGCCATGGGTTTGATTTGTCCGAACGTTAACTCCTTCCGCCGCTTTTTACCGGGTGCATATGTGCCAACAAAAGCTGACTGGGGAGAAAACCACCGAGGCGTGGCGCTGCGCGTGCCGATTAGCGACAGTAAAAACCGTCGTATTGAGCATCGTATCGCTGGCGCTGACGTTAACCCTTACATTCTCGCTGCAGTAGTACTTTCCGCAGTATTAGCGAGTGATAACTACACCAAAGACCAATGTCCGCCAACCTTAAGTGACGATGCTGTTGAACTGCCGCTGCGTATGTCAGAAGCGCTAGAGCGACTGGAGCACAGCGAGTTAGCTCAATACATCTCACAAGACTTTATTGACTTGTATCTAGCTTGCAAGCGGAGTGAACTCGCAGAATTTGAGCGAGCGATTACTCCATTGGAAATCGACTGGATGTTGCACTCGGCATAAACAAAGGAAATGCACTTTATGACAACGCAAACCAAGGCGCTGGATGCGCCGCTTAAAATCAATACTCAACATATTATTGTTTCTTTAATCTCAGTTGCGACGTTTATCTTTTTTACCACAATCGGATTAAATCATGAGGAAGGCGAAGCCTACGGATGGATGAGTCTTCTGCCAACCGCGTTGGTTTTGGTCTTTGCCCTCACGACACACCGAACTGTGGAAGCCCTTTTTAGTGGCGCAATTGCTGGGGTACTTTTGCTTAATCCAACCGAAGCGGTCGAGCAAATTGTTGATATTTCGATGAGTGTAATGATGGATGAAACCATCGCATGGATCATTCTCGTATGTGGTTTGATGGGCGGTTTGATTGCCGTATTGGAGAAAGGCGGCAGTATTTTGAGCTTCTCCGATATGCTTGTCACCAAGGTTAAAAGCCGCAAGCAATCGATGTTGATGACATTTGCTCTGGGTATCCTGATCTTTATTGATGACTACTTAAACGCAATTGCAATTTCATCATCGATGAAAAAAGTCACTGACGGCTATCAAATCTCTCGTGAAAAACTTTCTTACTTAGTCGACTCTACTGCTGCGCCTATCTGTATCCTTGTGCCAATTTCCACTTGGGCGATTTTCTTTAGCTCGCTGCTAGAAGCAAACGGCGTCGCAGAAGCAGGCCAAGGTATTCAGACGTACATGCAAGCAATTCCTTACATGGCTTACGGCTGGGTAACTTTGGTGATTGTTCTGCTGGTTGCGATGGAAAAAATTCCTGACCTCGGCGCAATGAAAAAAGCAGAAGAGCGAGCGAAGAATGGTCAAGTTCGTCCAGACGGCGCAACCGATGTGGACTTTGGTTCTGAAGTTTCTGCGCACACCAATCCGACAATGGGTCTGATCAACTTCCTTTTACCGATGATCGTCCTCGTTGCTGCCAGCTGGTACTTTGGTATCGACCTACTGGCGGGGGTTTTCGTCGCGCTGATCTTCACCATTAGCTTCTACGGCGCACAAAAACTGATTTCGATGAACGATATGTTCGAAGCTGTTTATGATGGCATTAAAGTCATGCTACTGCCGCTTGCAACCGTAATTGGCGGCTTCATGCTGAAATCCGTCAATGACTCGCTAGGTGTCACGCAATACGTGATTGAGACCGTAAGCCCTTACTTATCGGCGTCTTACTTCCCTGCGATTATCTTTATGATTACTGGTGCGTTGGTCTTTGCTACTGCATCTTCTTGGGGAACATTCGCGGTAGCGATGCCAATCGTTCTGCCTTTGGGTGAACAGCTTGGCGTGCCACTACACTTAACCGTTGCGGCTCTACTTTCGGCATCAGCGGCCGGTAGCCACTCTTGTTTCTTTAGTGACTCTACCGTGTTGTCTGCACAAGGCTCTGGTTGTACATCCATGCAACACGCGACGACACAGTTCCCTTATGCGCTGATTGGTATTGTTGCAACCGCGATTTTCTTCTTCATCATCGGTTAAGATTAGCCCTAAAAGCAAAGCCCTGCTCACCAATGAGCAGGGCTTTTTAGTTTGGCGAAACATCCGAAGTGGAAACAGGCAGAATCTCAACTAAACCTGCACCGCTTTAATATGCTTGATGATACTGGCGTAAAGTAAGGCATACCAAACGATGAATGGCAGAACATCGACGGACGAGCTCACCACAATGCCATCCTCAGGCATCACCGTCATGTAGTAGGCAAGCAAAAATACAGATATCGGAATCAATAACGTACAAAACCGCACTGACACAACAAAGCTAATACTAAAGTAACGCCCAAGGAAATCCGTACCATGTTCGGAACCATTGGCCTTATACGCCCAGTACGTACCAAACAAGACAATCAGAATATAAGACACAGATTCGACAGCATCCCATACATTTTGTGGTTCGAGTGGCGAGATGGAAATAAGCTCAATACCAATAGTCACAAACGCTATGCTTAAAAACATATACAAGAACTTATCTTTTTCCGACAGTTTGTTGGCTCGAATATCGTTCTTCAGACTTTGTACATCCCAAAAATACATAGCGACTCCTTTAAGTATTGCTCGTCTTGAACTGAACACGCCGAGTGATACTTGTACAGTTAATTCATAGTAACTCGAAATATAAATTAAAAATCAAATAGATAGTCAAATCGACTAAAAATACTCTCGCACAAATGGGATGGTTTGTCTCTAAGAAATCTCTCGTTATCGGTACCGTCTTGAACTCAACAAGACCAATGTACCAAACCGATTTTTACAACGTAATTGGCAGTCAAAATCACTAACTTTCTAATTTACCTTTGAAGGCATAAGCAATACATTGCATTATAAGAAGCCGCTTACCGCTATTGCACTAACTTACCGACCAAGGAGGGTCTGAAATGAAATTAGCACAGTTAAATATTGCGCTTGCCAAATATCCTCTGGATGCACCTGAAATTAGAGAATTTGTAGACAATTTAGACTTAGTTAATGGTATTGCTGAAGAGAGTGAAGGCTTTGTTTGGCGTTTAAAAGACGACTCCGGTGATGCCACCAGCATTAAATTGTTTGAAGACCCAAACATGATTGTAAACATGTCTGTCTGGGAAAGTACTGACGCACTCAAAAACTTTATGTTCCGTACTGACCATAGAGATTTCATGCGCCGAAAAAGCGAATGGTTTCATCGATTAACAGAAGATAGCTATGTTCTATGGTGGGTTGAAGATGGCCATATACCAACACCACAAGAAGCTTTATTCCGCCTTCAACATTTGCGCGATAACGGAGATACGCCCTTTGCTTTCACATTTAAAACTAACTTTACAGAAGCAGATCTTACGTGAGCTATGCGCTGGTTAAATCGCTAAGTTGTATAAAGCACCGATATGACATGCCTCACCCCATCATTGGAGTTGTGCACTTCAAGGGAAATTGTAACTGACTCAAAAGGATAAAGTTTGATAGTAGGAGCCTATTTTTCAAGACTTACCCATTCAGCGACTAGGTATATCACCGTCAGCAACTGAAATAGACTCTGGTAGTTGCTTATATTTTGTTCCATGATAATTACCATTTTGTTCTAACGCCGCATTAAGGTGTGAGCAACGCTACCACAAAACTTAACCATACCACCATAAACACAAAACCCAACGATGAAATGAAAAATGCCAAGCGTTGAGAATCACTCTTAAATGCCTTGTTATACACGCTCTAAAGGCTTGACTCGTAATACTTAACCATTTCGTCTTGGCTAATCGCGTTACTTTCTAAGTTTTGTTGATCTTTAAAGATTTGCGCCAAAGAAGAATGAATTGAACGATTTACTTTATAGTCATCAGACCAAAGCTTCCCTCCCATCACTGCTTTAGCACAGTGAAAATACATACTTTCTATCACTATTTTGATAACAAGTTGGAGTCAGTATGAATACTCGCTGTTCCTTTGATGCGAACTACTTCATCAATACCATTAACCATCAACAACAGCCCTACTTTTGGGTTACTGATAATATTTTTAAGGCCATCTATTCGATTATTCCCCGAGTGATCTGCTCCAGCCAGACTGGACACTTCATTAAGCGACATTTTTCTGTTCAAAGTTAACTGGGCTTAGATACCCAAGAGCACTGTGCCTTCTCGTCCGATTATAATCAACCTCAATGTACTCGAAGACTGTTTGGCGCATCTCATCTCTGGTCATGATCGGTTCGTACTGGATCGCTTCAACCTTCATCGAATGGAAGAAGCTCTCAACACACGCATTATCCCAGCAGTTTCCTTTTCTAGTCATACTTTGCTTTAGATTATAAGCAGTTATGAGGTCTCGATAATCTTTCGAGCAATACTGGCTACCTCTATCTCTATGAAGAATAACCTGCTCAGGGAACCCTCGACGGAACAAAGCCATTGATAATGCATCGCAGACCAGTGTTGCCATCATCTTCGTATCCATTGACCAACCAATTACTTGCCGTGAGTAAAGGTCAATGATCACAGCCAAATACAACCAACCTTCACTTGTGGCAAGATACGTGATATCGCCCGCCCATTTTTGATTCGGAGCCGTTGCAGTAAAGTCCTGAGCTAGCAAGTTCGGAGCTACAGGCATCTTACGCTTGCTGTCCGTTGTACACTTAAACTTGCGTGCCGCTTTCGGCGTTAAATCCTGACGCTTCATGCTGGCTGCAATGGTTTTAACATTATGGCTATTACCGTTCTCAGCGAGTTCTTTCTGGATACGTCTTGAACCATCTCGACCTTTACTGTTGTCAAAAGCATCTTTGACCTTTGTATCAAGCTCTTGACGAATTGTCTCGCGCTGGACGGCCTTGTGACGATGCTTAATCCAATAATAAAACCCACTTCGAGAAACCCTGAACACCTTAGCCATACGGACAACACTGAAGCACAGCAGGTGTTCGAGCATAAATTCATAGCAATCTATTTTAGATTTTTCGCGAAGTAGGTGGCGGCCTTTTTTACGATATCTAGCTCTTCTGCTTGTTCTGCTAACTGCCTTTTGAGCTTGGCTACTTCAGAGGCTAGCTCTTGCTCTCGCTGACTGGTCGTGGTGTCTTTCTTTACAGCCTTACGCCAACCGTAGATCTGAGATTCATGCAAGGAGAGCTGTCTTGCTGCCGCAACCACTCCCACTTTCTCTGCTAGCTTCAGGGCTTCGGCTTTAAATTCAGGAGAATGGATAATACGTTTCTTTTTGTTTGTCATGGTTCACCTCGTTAGTGATTGTACTCACTTAACTCGGTGTCCAAAACTGGTGGTGCGGATCACTTTGAAAACACCAAGCTTTATGTACATTCATACACTCAAATCAGGCGTAGTCTCAAAGCGACTACTCAATGAAACCACTTGGAACAACCAACGTCGCAAAAAACGAACTCACAATACCAAAAAGCCCGTTTGGAAAACCAATCTCACAATGCGGACTTTCAACAAAGTCACTGAAACCACGTAAAACTTACCACACCAGAGAAAGCATCCTTTCAGCAAGCAAATCAGCTTTTAAAACGACAAATTCAAAGAGCAAGGTTTCAGCAAGAAAGTACGACTCAGTTGCCCCAAAAGTCCCAGCGCCAAAGAACAAGTCAACGAGTGCAATGCGATTTTTGCTGAGCTAGTTAACGGTGAGACCGAACGCCGATATGACAAATTTAACTTTGCGCTTTTACCGCTAGATCTTGCGATATTGCTGCGTTTATCCTCTTGCCAACTAACACCGCGTTAAGTAGTGAGAGACGCCTGCACCTAACCTAAACCATTACACCTTAAACACAAAACTCAATTTGAACTGAGAATGCCACGCGTTGCGAATCTGCCTTAAACGCTTTGTTATGGCTAACAACCCACGAATAAACAAAGGAAGTAATCTATTGTTTTATAGAAACTTAACACGCTCATCTAAGCACTCATTGGAGCCCATTTCGAATTCGCGGCATATCCAAGGACGATTTTCATAAATTGTGCACATTAGAGTGTCTCTGTCTAAAGCAGCACACCAACCATCATTTAATCGCATCATTGTTTCACCGCCATACTGATCGCGTACGATGAATTCTTCTGGCACTCCAGTATCCGAGATAATCATAACTTCAAGACGGCAGCAGCAAGCTTGGCAGTTTGAGCAAGATACATTTGAAGAAGAAGGTGTATTAGTTGGTATAAGCATAAGTAACTACAGTTTAGTCAATTGTGTATGATACCGTAAATTTGATGCGAACAACCTTCATTTCTGAGATTGGTTACCTTGTGAGCCATAACGCCTTGTTAAGGTGTGAGGCGCGCAATACGATACTCCCGCATACCACCTTAATCACTTAAACCAACGCATAGTAAAAATGCCACGCGTGCCGAATCACTCTTAAATTGTTTGTTAGTTGCCCATCTCAAAGCCTAGTGCTAACATTTGTACACACACCAACAAAGGAATACATCATGGACACTAGAATTCAATTTCGTGTTGATGAAGAAACAAAACGCCTAGCTCAACAAATGGCTGAGAGCCAAGGTCGCACTCTGAGTGACGCATGCCGTGAACTTACTGAACAACTCGCTGAACAACAAAGAAAAACATTATCTCACGATGCATGGCTAACTGAACAAGTAAACCTAGCATTTGAGAAGTTTGACTCAGGAAAGTCCGTTTTCGTTGAGCACCAAACTGCTAAATCTCGAATGGAAGAGCGCAAAGCCAGAATCCGTAATCGAGGTAAGCAATGATTTTATGGGAAGAAGAGTCACTTGATGATCGTGAAAAGATCTTCGAGTTTCTCTATGACTTTAACCCTGATGCGGCAGAGAAAACTGACAACCTCATTGAAGCAAAAGTAGAAAACTTGCTTGAACAACCTTTAATGGGTGTACAACGAGATGGCATCCGCGGACGATTGCTCATTATTCCTGATATTTCGATGATTGTGTCTTACTGGGTCGAGGGCGATATCATCCGAGTTATGCGTGTACTACACCAGAAACAAAAATTCCCTACGGATTGATTGCTTCCTCTGGGGAACTAACGCCCTGTTAAGGGGTGAGCAACGCAATACCGAAACCGCCGCAAACCACCTTAAACACTAAAATCAACGCATAGTAAAAATGCCACGCGTTGCGAATCCCTCTTGAACAGTTTGTTATGTGGTTTTCCCACGTAGTCCTATTAAGTTTCCAAATGGATCCTCAACTTGGCACATTGAAAGACCATCTTCAATTTCCATTGGTCCGCGATAAAGGCGCGCACCTAGTTTTTGAAAATGAGCCAGTGCAACACATAAGTTATCTACTGACCAGTAAACAACTGTGCCACTTTTACCAGCACCAACCTTTTTATCTGCTTGGACTATTTCTAGGGAGAAACCATTTATATCAAGCGCTGTGAAGTCAAAGTCAGGATGATAAACCGGAACGGCTTCTGGAAAAGCTTTCTTGTACCATTCAAGCCCTTTCGTTACATCTGAGACATGAACAAGAACCGCTGATGGATTCATAATTTTTCTCCAACCACATAACGCGCAGTTAAGGTGTGAGAGACGCACATGCACCCTAACCTAAAATAAACTCTGATAAATCCGTGCCTATTTGGGCACTAAAACCCCAATGCGTTTCGAATCGCCTTGAACGTCTTGTTATTCCGCAACTAAAGTCGGCTATGTTTACGCCTAATCTTTTGATATGACGAGAAATTTTCGGTATGCAGGCAAAAATCGAAGCCGAAGTATTTGGCAGCTCACTACCTTAAATCGCTTTAGCGTCACTCTTTAATTGCTGCGCCATATTAAGGTACGCTTTAAGGCTAGCATGGAAATGACCAATATTCGCCCTTTTCGCCGCTTTTCCACCCTATTACCCCGCCACTTTCACTCTTAGGCTACAATCACGTACATTCAGCCTGAGAGATCCGTTGCGGAAATAACGCCTTGCTAAGGTGTGAGCAACGCAATACCTTAGCCTCCGCATAATACCTTAAACACATAAACCGACGCATAGTAAAAATGCCACGCGTTGCGAATCACTCTTAAGCAACTTGTTATACCGCTTGGTTGAGGCTAAAATGACCAACATAAAGACCACTTAAGAGACCTATTATATGACCACTAGAATTTTAGCCGATGTTGCTGCAAGCATTACTGAGTTGAAAGCTAACCCTATGAAAGTTGCAACTAGTGCTTACGGCGAACCTGTTGCTGTATTAAACCGAAATGAACCAGCATTTTATTGCGTACCTGCCGAAGCCTACGAAATGATGATGGACAGACTCGAAGATCTTGAACTACTCGCTATCGCTAAAGAGCGTGAATCTGAAGAGAGCATTTCGGTAAATATTGATGACCTATAAACTCGACTTTAAAAAGAGCGCCCTCAAAGAGTGGAAAAAGCTTGGTTCTACTCTGCAACAACAATTTAAGAAAAAGCTAATCGAGCGCTTAGATAACCCACATGTTCCGGCTTCAAAACTATCTGGAGCTGACAACATGTATAAAATTAAGTTGCGTCAATCGGGCTACCGTCTCGTCTACAAAGTTGAAGACGATGTCATCATTGTAACCGTCCTAGCAGTTGGAAAGCGCGAACGTAGCGATGTTTACCGTAAAGCCATGAAAAGGTTAGATGACTGATTGCGGTATAACGCCGCGTTAAGTGGTGAGCAACGCAGACCACCCTACTAAACCATTGTGCCGTAAACACTAAAACCGATTCAAACCGAAAATGCCAAGCGTTGAGAATCCGCCTTAAACGCTTTGTTAGGTGATAACTCAATTGGGTTCCTGGTATGACATGCTTTTAAAAAAGCCGTCGCGCCAACCTTGAATAGTTACATAGCATTCTGAAGAACATTCGTACCCCCAAAATTTAACTGGCTTACCACATGCGGTGAACTCGCCAATATAACTTAGCATGTTTGAATCAAACTGTTCTTGGTGTTCCAGAGATAGATAGTCTACGATTTGTGATTCAATGTCAGGAGGTAAGTTGTTTAAATCATAAGTTGAATTCACAACTTCATCAAAGCAAGTTAAGCCATTGTCTTGTTTTAACTCAGACCATCGATCAGAATCACAACCAAGAATAAATATAGCCCAAAGCCAAATAATACAAATTTTATTAGTCTTCACTTACTTCCACTCATCCTTAATTCACCTAACGCCCGCTTAAGTGGTGAGCAACGCTACCACGATAATCAATTATTACACCGTAAACGCAAAAGCCAAATCAAACCAAAACCGCTAAGCGTTGCGAATCCGTCTTAAAGCGTTTGTTATATTCAAGTTTACGTGTAGCTGAAATTTAGTGGTATTTCGCAATATCCAATAATTTCCGTCGGTTGAAATCTTCGGTAAACATGAATATCTGATGGGTTTACAACAATCTCCTTTACTTCCAAGCTTTCAAACCTAACGACAAACACTACATACCCTTTGTCAAACTTTCCATTTAAGTGAGCTAGACATGAACTACTTCGAAATGCATACGATACAGATTCAAGTCCGCTTCCGTACAATTCATGAGAGGATAAAAAGCCTTTGTTTTTAATAGAGTTCAAATTTTCCGTAGGTGTGGCATGAAACAGAATCTTAGAATCGTCCTCCAAATCAGATGTGAACAAACTATATCTGTTGCTCTCTGTTGGATGAATTAAATCAAATTTTTTCATAGATTTCTCATACGTTGAAATGAATATAACGCCGCGTTAAGTAGTGAGCAACGCAGCCACGAAACTTAACCAGACCACCGTAAACACTAAACCCAACGATGAAATGAAAAATGCCATGCGTTGGGAATCTGTCTTAAACGCTTTGTTATAGCGATTTAGCCACAACACTTCTTGTTCTTTTTTCCTGAACCACAGTAACACTGATCGTTTCTTCCAGTGTACTTTTTAGCGAGAGACAAGATAGCAGGATAAAGTAGCGATGCTCTCATTTGGAACTGATTCAGATCAGATTGAGCAACAATACCTTGATTATCCAAACGTAATTTGTCTTGCTCAACTTCTATAGCAATGTACTCAGATAATGATTGGTCACTTATCAAAGGCACAAATTTTGTCGGAAGAAAGTTATGCTTAGCGAGAGTTTCGACCGAACTGTCAGGAGCAAACTTCAATAGCCCCGTCCTATACTCATTCGGTGTTACGCAGACTAATGAATTGTCAGGCATTTTGACGACAGCATGAGCTGTCATTTTGATTGAAATATTCCCTAAACACCAAAAAATCCAGCCAAATTGCACACTACCGCCATATTTTTCAATGTAAGCAGTGACATTGTTTAGACAATTAAGAGGCTTGGCACTCGGTTCGGGTTGAACAGGAATCTTCTTTAAATCTTCGACACCTAGTTTCTCTAGCAAATTATTACTTAATTCGGATAAATCAAAATACTGTAATTCTGTACTCCTAACTCAACAATCGCTATAACGCCCAGTTAAGGGGTGAACAACGCAATACCGAAGCCGCTGCATACCACCTTAAACACTAAAATCAACGCATAGTAAAAATGCCACGCGTTGTGAGTCCCTCTTGAACTGTTTGTTATGTTTAAGATTCAATACCTTACGTTCAGCTATACGAAAGTTTAACCCGACTTACTTTTGTAAACAAAACCAGAAGCTAAAAAACTGAATTAAATCATAAATTTGACAAAATTGAACTTTGAAAAGAGAAAACACAAAAACTGAAGTTCTAATTTAAAGATTGGGAAATTGTTCGGAAAATAGCGTCAAACCATGCCAATTTGCTAAAAGACCAAAACAGAATGACTTAGGGAGCAAAGAAAAGACACAAGCTACTGATTTTACTTGATTAAACATAACGCCCTGTTAAGGTGTGAGCAACGCAATACCGATGCTACCGCATGCCACCTTAATCACTAAAAGCAACGCATAGTAAAAATGCCACGCGTTGCGAATCCCTCTTGAACAATTTGTTAGCTTAAATTATGTAGCACCAAGCCAGAGCACCCCAAAACAGAATATTCAAAGTCCAGACCATTACACTCTGAACTGGAAGCATATGAAAAACTAACTGGGGACATGCCTTAAGTTCACTAGGAGAGAACAGCATTTGCGGCTGAAAATCCCAACTAGTAGCTAAACGCAGACCTCTTTTGAATCTAGGATGATTCACCAAGTATTCAGCGTAGGATGAATAAATTGTCCATAACCCCAAAAAGCCTAGTAACTCAATTAGGGATATCACTTCCAAACTAAATGGCAATAGTGAAGGTCCACCAATGAGCAAAATAGCTGCAAATATCCATTTTCTATTTCTCATTACACATCCTTGTTAATGATTTAAGCTAACGCCGCATTAAGGGGTGAACAACGCAAACCACCCAACCTAAACCATTGTGCCGTAAACACTTAAGCTAATTCAAACCAAAACTGCCAAGCGTTGTGAATCCCTCTTGAATGCTTTGTTAGTTGCCAAGCCTAAAGCTTTGATTTGAAGCCAATGACTGCTTTGCCAACTATGTTTTTATGTGTTTTGAAAAACTAAAATCAGGCGTAGTTTCAAAGCGACTGTCACTGAAACCACTTGGAACTCAAAGCGCCGCAGAAAACGAACCAACAACACCAAAAAGCTCTTTTAGACAGACAATGTCACCGAGCTGACTTTCAACAAATAAATCGGTTTCTGAAACAGAAAATCCAACCACAAAAGAAACCTGAGGACGTTTTTCGCAAACCCGAACGATTCAAAATTGAATAACGAAACCCCACCAAAAACACACTGACTTTAACTCTAAACATTCTGTTTAAGCTGCGTTTTCCTCGTTGGCAACTAACGCCGCATTAAGGTGTGAGCGACGATTGGCTATACTTGAGCGAAGCGAAACTGCCAAGCGTTGCGAATCACTCTTAAATGCTTTGTTATACAAATGATTACAGCGCAAAAAAGCTACCTAATATCGCGACAATTAATCCAATAAGGATTTCCTTACCGTAATCGCGGTACAAACGCTTGTACCAAACATCTTTAACTTTTAATGGTATGGGATATTTAGTATTTAACCACAACGCTAAATTAGCCGAAGACTCCCCGATATGGTAGAGCGTGCCTGTATGTATCCAATTCTTAGAGCCATTTTCGTCTATTTCGTACCCAGACGTGCCAATTTCATATGATGAAGTATGCTTTTTAAGCATTCTGTACCATGCCCATTGAGGTCTCTCACCAGAAATGATATTTCCATATTCACTTTCCGACTTTAGTAACTCGATTAACTGCTCACCTGCTAACTCACAGAGTAACTCAAACTCCTCGACTGATTTGCAAGGTTGACCAGCGACACGCCACCACTCTCCTGCTGCTCCAGTTTGAGCATCCAATCGATGATATTGAAGTACAGGTGCTAATGTTCGAAATCTATGCTCAAAGTCCAGCCACGAGTTCATTTATTACTCCATTTGTATAACGCCCTGTTAAGGGGTGAGCAACGCTAGCCACCCAACCTAAAATTTACACCGTAAACACTTTTACCAAATTTAGCATTAAACCGCCAAGCGTTGGGAATCCCTCTTGAACAGTTTGTTAGTTGCCAGTTCCAAGGCTTTAATTTGAAGTTTATGAGCACTTTGCCAACACGACCTTTACGTATTTTGTAAAATCAAATCAGGCGCAGTTTCAAAGCGCCTGTCACTGAAACCACTTGGAAGTTACAACGCCGTAGAAAACGGACTTTGAACACCAAACAAACCTTTTTGAACGACAATGCAGCAGAGCAGACTTTCAACATATAAATCGGTTTCTGAAATAGGAAATCCAACCACAAAAGAAACCAACGATCGATTTTCACAAACCCAAACAACTAGAAATTGAAATACGAAAACCCAGCCAAAAACACATGGACATTAGCCCTAAATATTCTGCTTTAGGTACATTTTTCCTCGTTGGCAACTAACGCCTTGCTAAGGTGTGAGTAACGCAATACAAAAGCTACCGCACAGCGCCTTAATCACATAAGCCACCGCAAAGTAAAAATGCCACGCGTTACGAATCGCTCTTAAGCAATTTGTTAGTACATGCGCTACTTCTATTTATGCGCTCCAAGATATTGAAAACTGCGATGATATGAAAGGCTTTGAACACTGAAGTGAGACGGGCAGCTACAAAACTTTACCCCGATTGAAAGACGAAAGTTGGCTAGAAGAAAAACGCACTGAACTGCCCTACTTTCACTTGCTTCAAATTAGAAAAGGATTCTTTCCTCGTACTTCAACCGCAACAACAAAAGTAATCAAGGTTCTCTCAAAAGCCACCACGAAAATGAAGAAGCACCAAAGAAATAGGCTAAGAGTTAGAAGCCGTAAACGATGAAATCAAAGCGAACACTTCGCATATAGTGCCACCGGAAAGAACGTGAAAGGCACTAACTGAAAGGTGTAAATACGAGCGCCAAAACAGATTAACACCAAAACTTATGACCTTTGATGTCAAACCCGTACTAACGCCGCGTTAAGGGGCGCAGGCACGCAATACAAAAGTGACCGCATAACACCTTAACCACTAAACACAACGCAAATTGAAAATGCCACGCGTGCCAAGTCCCTCTTGAACGCTTTGTTAGGCAAATTTCCAGTTGAGAGCCTTAGCCTCATGCTCTTTAATAAAGCTATCTTTATGACGGCAATATACATCTATGTCATTGTTGCAGATTGCTGCTCCAGTTTTCTTTAACACACCATACTCATCGGCCACTTCAGGAAAAGCGATAAGATACTCTTTAAAAGCGATGTGTCTTTGTGCTTCATGTGAACCTGTTAGAAAAGCGTGGACTTGATGAGTTCGTTGAACCCCACCTTTTTGAAAGTAACGCCTACCCGGGATACCAAACTCACCTTTAGCAAGATAGCCCAACGATTCCATCAAGTAACTTTGCTCATCCAGTTCACTGAGACATTTAACTTCGAGCAGAATATCTATAATTGGTTTCGCACATAAACCTTCAACTGAAGTGCTACCGATGTGGTGAACTTCCACCACATTTTCTTGGCTTAACGCATTACAGATTAACGCTTTCTCTCGGTTAAAATCATCAGCCCACGACGACTGAAAATCTACGACTTCAATTATCCTTAAACTCACGCCTATCTCCATTTGCCTAACGCCCAATTAAGGTGTGAGGCACGCAATACCGATGTTGCCGCATACCACCTTAACCACTAAAGCCAATGCATACGAAAAATGCCACGCGTGCCGAATCACTCTTAAATTGTTTGTTAGGTGCGTAGCTTAATCTTGCACTAATCTGACCCATTTTGCCCGCCATGCCTGTGCCTCCATTGGGTCTGGCCAGAACTCTTTTTGCTTACTTATTAAGCCATTTTCAACGGTATGAAAAGTTATAGCTCGTGCTTTTTGGACACTATCTGTAATTGATACATCAGTGACAACTGTTTCACCGTCGCAAACTACAGAGTGAACTGTAAACTCCCAAATACCATTCGCTGGGTAATAGGAATTGATAGACGTAAAGTTGTCTCGGCCAATAATAAGTTCACCAGACTGCGGCCAGAAACCCTCAAAGTCTGGGCTAAGCCACTCGCTTGCTTTGGCAAAGTCATTTGTTTTCATCGCATCCCAAAAAGCTAGGACGACTTCCTTTGAATTCATGATTTTCTCCAAGCACCTAACGCCCAATTAAGGGGTGAGTAACGCAACACCGATGCTACTGCAAACCACCTTAATCACCAAAATTAACGCATAGTAAAAATGCCACGCGTTACGAATCCCTCTTGAATTGTTTGTTAGCACGCTGCCCTTAAAGCCTTTGGAACACACCAAGGCATTGAAATATAGCACGAAATTCATGGCTTAAAACACCAAAACTAAACGGACAGCTGCCAAACTAAAAACAAACTTCAAGACGTAAGTTAGCTAGAAGAAAAAGATGCTTAACTGCCCTTTTCCACCGCTTTCAAATTAGCAAAGGATACTGGCTTCGGACTTGAACAGCAGCGAAAAAGAAACGCTTTTTTACCTAAATTCCGCACCACTAAAGAAACAACACCAGAGAAATAGCCCGAAAGTTAGAAACCGTAAACGATGAACTCAAAACGAAAACTTCGCATCTAGTGCCACCGGAGCGAACATGAAAGGCATATTTGATCAGGTGTAAAGCTAGGAAAAGAGACCAATAAACACAGAAACTTTTAACCTTTGATGCCAACCCAGTGCTAACGCCCAATTAAGGGGTGAGTAACGCAACACCGATGCTACCGAAAACCACCTTAATCACCAAAATTAACGCATAGTAAAAATGCCACGCGTTACGAATCCCTCTTGAATTGTTTGTTAGCACGCCCCTTAGAGCCTTTGGCACACGCCAAGATGCTGAAATATTGCACGAAACTTATGGTTTAAAACACTAAAACCAAACGGGCAGCTGCCAAACTGAAAACTAACTTCAAGATGTAAGTTAGATAGAAGAAAAACATGCTTAACTGCCCTTTTTCACCGTTTTCAAATTAGCAAAGGATTCGGGCTTCGAACTTGAACAGCCACGGCAAAGAGCCAAATTTAAGGTAAGAAATCGACGGCATCAAAGAAACCGCGCCAGAGAATTAGCCCAAAAGTTGGAAACCGTAAACGGTGAAATCAAAGCGAAAATAACTCATATAGTGCCACCGGAGCGAACATGAAAGGTACATTTTATCCGGTGTAAAGCTAGGAAAAGAAACCAATAAACACAGAAACTTTTAACCTTTGATGCCAACCCAGTGCTAACGCCCAATTAAGGGGTGAGTAACGCAACACCGATGCTACCGCAAACCACCTTAATCACCAAAATTAACGCATAGTAAAAATGCCACGCGTTACGAATCCCTCTTGAATTGTTTGTTAGCACGCTGCCCTTAAAGCCTTTGGCACACGCCAAGATGCTGAAATATTGCACGAAATTTATGGTTTAAAACACTAAAACCAAACGGACAGCTGCCAAACTGAAAACTAACTTCAAGATGTAAGTTAGATAGAAGAAAAACATGCTTAACTGCCCTTTTTCACCGTTTTCAAATTAGCAAAGGATTCGGGCTTCATACTTTAACAGCAGCTTCAGAGAAACTAGGTTTTGCCGCAAATTTCTCAGCGCCAAAGAAACCACACCAGAGAAATCGCCCGAAAGTTAGCAACCGTAAACGGTAAAATCAAAGCGAAAACTTCGCATATAGTGCCACCGGAGCGAACATGAAAGGCACATTTGATCAGGTGTAAAGCTAGGAAAAGAAACCAATAAACACAGAAACTTTTAACCTTTGATGCCTACCCAGTGCTAACGCCCTGCTAAGGGGTGAGCAATGCACTGCTAAAGTTACCGCGCACCACCTTAATCACAAAACCCACCGCATACCAAAAATGCCACGCATTGCGAATCCCTCTTAAGCAGTTTGTTAGCTTAAATTTCAACACTTTAGATTTACCAAAATTGAGATTAACCCGATTTGGGAAACCGGCAAACCGCTTGAGTTTTAAAACCCGAATTGACTCAAACTTTGTGGCGGTTCACTTGCTATGAAACCAGTAAATCTGATAGCACATTTTCGGAAAAATCAAAGCGAAAACAAAACTTACAAAGCGACTTTGCACCAGACTGGCTAACCTCGCGCAACCCCAAAACTCAATTGAGGCAACGGCTCAAAACTCGCGTTGGCAAACAATGCTGATTTGCCGATAAACCGAAACGAATTGCCAAAGGAAGAAAGAAAAGACCACAACCAATTGATTTTAATTGTTTTAAGCTAACGCCCTGTTAAGGGGTGAGCAACGCAATACCGAAGCCGCCGCATGCAACCTTAAACACTAAAACCAACGCATAGTGAAAATGCCACGCGTTGCGAATCCCTCTTGAACAGTTTGTTAGGTGCGTAACCAAAGTTGGTAAAAGTCTGTTTCATCGTGCTTGGGATTCTTGCGCACGAACTCCCAACCATGGCGCTTATAGAATGAGAGCGCGCGATGGTTAGTTCGGCTTACTGAAAGTACAGCACGAAAACAACCCGCTTTACTCAAAGTGCTTACAATATAATCCTGCACTTTTGGGGCGAGTCCTGAACCACGAAAATTCGGCTTTAAGTAAATGAGATGCACATAGCCAGTCTCCGGCTCGGGTGAAAAACTACGAAACTCTAATTGCCCTGCAAACTGACCATCCACAAATATATGGATATAGAACCATCCTGATGTTGCTAACCGGCCTAAGACTCGTTCACGATAACCACTGATGAAGTCGTCGATACCATCGCAATGCCCAAAACTACAAAAGTATGCATCTTTTCTCGCAGCAACGCATAATTCGAAATCATCAATGTTTATCTGCCGAAAAGCAATTTCCATACTTACCTTTTCCTTCAAGCACCTAACGCCTTGTTAAGGTGTGAGGCACGCAATACCGAAGCTTCTGCATACCACCTTAACCGCTAAAACCAACGCATTGTCAAAATGCCACGCGTGCCGAATCACTCTTGAACAATTTGTTAGCATACTTTTTCAACGCTCATAGATCTTTAAGTGATTCTCTAAGTTTATCCATACTTTGAATCCCAAGTTCACTACTAATCCAACCATACTGGTCGCCATGGAACCGAGGGAAAATATGCAAATGGTAATGGTCGAGCTCGTTGAAATGAGGTGCCTCTCCGTTGTTTTGCATAAAGCCGATACCATCGGGATTGAACTTAGCTTCTATACGCTTATATAAATCTCTTGCGACGTCGGTGATCTCTAAAAACACAGACTCGGGCAAGTCGATGAAAGTGCGGTATTGAGTCTTGGGACAAATTAAAATATGTCCAAAGTTGATTGGGTCATGGTCTGCAAAAGCTATAACTTGGTCAGATTCGTACACGATGACCGAGTCAATTTCACGATTAACAATTTGTTCGACTATCGTAGTCATCTAAACTCCTATCAAAGTATGCTAACGCCGCATTAAGGGGTGAACAACGCCACCACCTAGCCTAAGCCATTGTGCCGTAAACACTTAAGCTAATTCAAACCAAAACTGCCAAGCGTTGTGAATCCCTCTTGAATGCTTTGTTAGTTGCCAAACCTAAAGCTTTGATTTGAAGTCGATTGCCGTTTTGCCAACACTAGCTTTATGTGTTTTGGTTGACTAAAATCAGGCGCGTTTCAAAGCGCCTGTCACTGAAACCACTTGGAATATGCAGCGCCGTAGAAAACAGACTAACAACACCAAAAAGCTCATTTGAAAAGGCAATGCCACAGAGCTGACTCTCAACAAGTGAATCGGCTTCTGAAACGGCAAACCAAAACCACACTAATAAACATCGAACGCAACTTCAGCAAACTTACACCTAAACACAGAATCAGGCAAAAACAGCACAGACCATTAGCCCTAAATGCTCCGCTTTAGCTGCCTTTTTCGCCTTGGCAACTAACGCCCAATTAAGGGGTGAACAACGCCACCACCTAACCTAAACCATTGTGCCGTAAACACTAAAGTTAATTCAAACCAAAACTGCCAAGCGTTGTGAATCCCTCTTAAATGCTTTGTTAGTTGCCAAGCCTAAAGCTTTGATTTGAAGTTGATTGCCGCTTTGCCAACACTGTTTTTACGTGCTTTGAAAAACTCAAATCAGGCGTAGTTTCAAAGCGCCTGTCACTGAAACCACTTGGGACACAAAGCGCAGTAGAAAACGGATTAACAACACCAAAAAGCGCCTTTGGACAAACAATGTTACAGAGCTAACTTTCAACATATAAACCGGTTTCTGAAACGGAAAATCCAACCACAAAAGAAACCTGAGAACGATTTTCACAAACCCGAGCGATTCAAAATTGAAGTACGAAACCCCACCAAAAACACACTGATTTTAACTCTAAACATTCTGCTTTAGCTGCGTTTTTCTCGTTGGCAACTAACGCCTTGCTAAGGTGTGAGTAACGCAATACAAAAGCTACCGCACAGCGCCTTAATCACATAAGCCACCACAAAGTAAAAATGCCACGCGTTACGAATCACTCTTAAGCAATTTGTTAGTACATGCGCTGCTTCTATTTATGCGCTCCAAGATATTGAAAACTGGCATGATATGAAAGGCTTTGAACACTGAAGTGAGACGGGCAGCTACAAAACTTTACCGCATTGAGAGACGAAAGTTGGTTAGAAGAAAAACGCACTGAACTGCCCTACTTTCACTTGCTTCAAATTAGAAAAGGGTTCTTTCCTCGTACTTCAACAGCCACACCAAAAGTAATCAAAGTTATCTCAAAAGCCACCACGAAAATGAAGAAGCGCCAAAGAGATCGGCTAAGAGTTAGAAACCGTAAACGGTGAAATCAAAGCGAACACTCCGCATATAGTGCCACCGGAAAGAACGTGAAAGGTACAAACTGAAAGGTGTAAAGACGAGCGCCAAAACAGATAAACACCAAAACTTATGACCTTTGATGTCAAACCCCTACTAACGCCGCATTAAGGGGTGAACAACGCCTCCACCCAACCTAACGCATTGTGCCATAAACACTAAATTTGACCTAGAGCCAAAACTGCCAAGCGTTGTGAATCCCTCTTAAATGCTTTGTTATGTTCGTACTCAAAGCGCTACTACTGCCTCAATTTCAATTTGTAAGTCCGGATGAATGAGCTTAGAAACTTCAACTAGAGAACAGGCTGGCAAATGACCATCATAGAAATGAAATAGTAGCTCTCGGATACTCGCTAAGTTAGATATATCACGAACAAAAATGGTTAGCTTTACCAAGTTGCTTTTTGTACAGCCTTCCGCTTTGAGAACCGTTGAAATTTGAGCGAGAATTTCTTTGGCCTGTTCTGTCAAACTAAGGACTTGAGCATCAGTACCGTAAGCTGTAAGCCCTGATATATAAAGCGTTTTATTGTGTTTTGTTGCATGGACATAAGGTCCTGCGATTTGAGGTAAGCTTTCGTAATTAACCCGATCAACCACTTGATTTCTCCCTAGAACATAACGCCGCGTTAAGTAGTGAGCAACACTACCACTGAACCTAAATTATTGCGCCGTAAACACTAAAGCTGAATAAAACCAAAAATGCCACGCGTTGCGAATCTGCCTTAAACGCTTTGTTATACAATTTCTCACAACGAGCGCTCAAACTGACCATTTTGAGCTTTGAAACCTAATTTTTCAAACAGAGCTTTAGACCGAAAGTTACCTTCATCAATGTCTGCATACAATTTTTCAATGCCCACAGATTTTGCATGAGAAAATAATAAACTGAGAGCTTCAAACATATAACCTTGTCGCCAATATGATGAATTAAGTAAGCATCCAACCTCGCATGAATGACCGCAATCACTAAAACTATGTAAACCGCAAGTTCCGATAACTTTGTTGGTTGATTGTTCTAAGACTGCCCATTCCAACGATTCACCCGACTTTTCTAATTGGACGACGCTTTCTAGCATCTGAAATATCGTATCTTTCGATGGAAAAACCGGTTCTGAGGCAAATTCCATTGTTTGAATATCTCCATAAATTTCAAACAAGTCATCAGAATCATCCATTTGAATTGACCTTAAAACAACCCTACTTCCGTGTAAATCAGGCTTCATTTTTCTCCTTAATCGTATAACGCCCAATTAAGGGGTGAGTAACGCAACACCGATGCCGCCGCAAACCGCCTTAATCACTAAAACTGACGCATAGCAAAAATGCCACGCGTTACGAATCCCTCTTGAATTGTTTGTTAGTACGCTGCTCTTAAAGCCTTTGGCACACGCCAACATATTGAAATATAGCACGAAACTTGTGGCTTAAAACGCTGAAGCTAAAGGGACAACTGCCAAACTAGAACTCACTATCAAAACGCAAGTTGGCGAGAAGAAAAATATGCAAAACTGCCTTTTTTCACCGGTTTCAAATTAGCAAAGGATACGGGCTATAGAACTAAACGACCGCGCCAAAGAAGCTCGTTCTTTGACGAAAATATCTCAACACCAAAGAAATAGCCCCGAAAGTTAGAAACCGTAAACGATAAAATCAACGCGAACACAACTCATATAGTGCCACCGGAAAGAACGTGAAAGGTACATTTGACCAGGTGTAAAGCTAGGAAAAGAACCCGATAAACCCCGAAAAATTTACCGTTGATGCCAATCCAGTACTAACGCTCTGTTAAGGGGTGAGCCAACGTAATACCGAAGTCGCCGCATACCGCCTTAATCACTAAATTCAACGCATAGTAAAAATGCCACGCGTTGCGAATCCCTCTTAAACAGTTTGTTAGCTAGTAAGCCGCTTATATCGATAGTCTTTCAACCTTTTCTTGCAAATAGCGAGCTCTTCTTCATTAAAAAGATCATGCCAAATTGGATTATCAATTATTAATGCTTCGACTGTTAAATCTAGGCGACCTAGTTGCCATAGAGAAGTATAACCGTCAGAAACTTTGGGAGAATGAATTAGAAGTTTAGCTGTTTCGAGCCCCTTATGTTCAAGGAGCATCCTCAAGAAAACAGTTGCTTTATAATTAACTTCCGATAGGGCACGCTTATATATCGCCATCATCGCGTCATCAAATTTCACTTCAAGATTACCGCTGTCCATTTAGATATCCTCTACTAGCTAACGCCCTGTTAAGGTGTGAGCAACGCAACACCGAAGCTCCCGCATAACACCTTAAACACTAAGTGCAACGCATAGTAAAAATGCCACGCGTTGCGAATCACTCTTAAACAGTTTGTTAGGCATCTTTACGACTCATTTTGATTATTTAACATCCTCAACATCTGCCCAATAACACTCGTCATTTTGTTGGAATTTTCTTTAAAGTGGTTTTGCAACTCTTTGAAAATATCTTCAAAATAAATAAGAGTAATATTATTTTTTACAAGCAAGCTTTCATATTCAGATCTTGTTTTTTCAGTAAATGCTTTCCTATTTGTAACAAAGATATGTTCAACCAATAGTAATTGAGGGTTTAGTTCATCAATTTTTTCGATTCTTGACTCTAGAAAAAAGTTATTTATTACTTTATCCAGATTTGATGCCCTATCCGTTCCACGATGAAATGGCGCTTTTTCTCGGTATTTAACCTCAATATCTAATATTCTGTTATCTAATGGAGAGTAAGCTAGCAAGTCTATATCGCTCCACCCACCACCTTTCTTATTCCCTTCTCTCTTGGTGGTAACTTTGTAAAGAACATTTTCTTGAATGAAGCACTTTTTCACCGAACAAAAGTATTCTTTTACTATTTCTTCATTGAGTTCCATTTCACCTGTTCCTATTGATAATCACATTGATGCCTAACGCCCAGTTAAGGGGTGAACAACGCAATACCGAAGCCGCTGCATACCCCCTTAAACACTAAAATCAACGCATAGTAAAAATGCCACGCGTTGTGAGTCCCTCTTGAACTGTTTGTTATGTTTAAGATTCAATACCTTACGTTCAGCTATACGAAAGTTTAACCCGACTTACTTTTGTAAACAAAACCAGAAGCTAAAAAACTGAATTAAATCATAAATTTGACAAAATTGAACTTTGAAAAGAGAAAACACAAAAACTGAAGTTCTAATTTAAAGATTGGGAAATTGTTCGGAAAATAGCGTCAAACCATGCCAATTTGCTAAAAGACCAAAACAGAATGACTTAGAGAGCAAAGAAAAGACACAAGCTACTGATTTTACTTGATTAAACATAACGCCCTGTTAAGGTGTGAGCAACGCAATACCGATGCTACCGCATACCACCTTAAACACTAAAGCCAACGCATAGTAAAAATGCCACGCGTTGCGAATCACTCTTAAACAGTTTGTTATGTAACTATCTAACAGCAATAGAGATCTCGACTTCATGAGCACTTTTATAGTATTCAAAGTCTGTTGTGTATGCGCGTTTGTAAAGGCAGTTTTCAGAACTAAAGTAACTCCAGACTTTACCCCAAAGATCTATAACTGCTTGTGGCATTTCACCGCTTGCAGCAAAAGTTACGTATTTGCCAGAAGTAACGTTAACTTTTACTGAGTCTGATAATATTTCTGGTGACAAAGTATCCGAACAAGCGATAACGTCAAAAGCCCCCGTGAAATCAGACTCATAATTTGTGTAAATGCCAAAAACTTTTGATTTTTCATTCAATTTTGGAGCAGCATTTGAGTAAAACTTTGCCCAAAGCTCTCCAATTTTTGCAGTCGATGGATTTACTTCACCCGCATTAGTTGTGCGAATGACGAAACCCGTAGCCTCAAAGCCGTTTATTTCACTGATCTTCATTTTTCCTCCTAGTTACATAACGCCGCGTTAAGGGGCGCCGGCACGCACTACAAAAGTGACCGCATCACGCCGTAACCACTAAACTTACCGCAAATTGAAAATGCCACGCGTGCCAAGTCCCTCTTTAACGCTTTGTTATGCTTTTTTTGATTTACTATCTCGAGCAACACAAAGAATCCCACCAATAACAGCGCTCGCTATGAAAATTTGTTGAAGCACGACTATGCTGACCATCCCATGAAACGGATTGCCATCGAATAAGGGAGAAAAAGGTAAAACATCTACATGCATTATGGCGTCAATAAAAACATGGCTGTATGTACCTAGAAAGGAACTTAGATAAGCAGTTTTCCACTTTATTGGAAGAAAGCGCTGCCACCGAATAATAAACAATCCACTTTCACTCAGATACTTACCCGTTATTGCTGATAACAGACCTAGCAAAGTAGCTCCTAGAATCGTGTGACTCCAGCCATGTAACTCTCCTGAGTCAGTCAACATCACAACTAAAGGTTGAATATCCATAACTATTTGAGACCAACCAAAAACAGTTAATGAAAAACTTGCACTAGCCGCCGATTTCAAAACTAACGCTGACCCCATATGCAAAGGTGTAAATGGCATATTTACTCTCTTAACTAATCCTTAAGTCACCAAAAAGCATAACGCCCAATTAAGGTGTGAGGCACGCAATACCGATGTTGCCGCATACCACCTTAACTACTAAAGCCAATGCATACGAAAAATGCCACGCGTGCCGAATCACTCTTAAATTGTTTGTTAGGTGCGTAGCTTAATCTTGCACTAATCTGACCCATTTTGCCCGCCATGCCTGTGCTTCCATTGGGTCTGGCCAGAACTCTTTTTGCTTACTTATTAAGCCATTTTCAACGGTAAGAAAAGTTATAGCTCGTGCTTTTTGGACACTATCTGTAATTGATACATCAGTGACAACTGTTTCACCGTCGCAAACTACAGAGTGAACTGTAAACTCCCAAATACCATTCGCTGGGTAATAGGAATTGATAGACGTAAAGTTGTCTCGGCCAATAATAAGTTCACCAGACTGCGGCCAGAAACCCTCAAAGTCTGGGCTAAGCCACTCGCTTGCTTTGGCAAAGTCATTTGTTTTCATCGCATCCCAAAAAGCTAGGACGACTTCCTTTGAATTCATGATTTTCTCCAAGCACCTAACGCCCTGTTAAGGGGTGAGCAACGCAATACCGAAGCCACCGCACACCACCTTAATCACTAAAATCAACGCATAGTAAAAATGCCACGCGTTGCGAATCCCTCTTGAACAGTTTGTTAGGTGCGTAGCCAAAGTTGGTAAAAGTCTGTTTCATCGTGCTTGGGATTCTTGCGCACGAACTCCCAACCATGGCGCTTATAGAATGTGAGAGCTCGATGGTTAGTTCGGCTTACTGAAAGTACAGCACGCAAACAACCCGCTTTACTCAAAGTGCTTACAATATAATCCTGCACTTTTGGAGCGAGTCCTGAACCACGAAAATTCGGCTTTAAGTAAATGAGATGCACATAACCAGTCTCCGGCTCGGGTGAAAAGCTACGAAACTCTAACTGCCCTGCAAACTGACTATCCACAAATATATGGATATAGAACCATCCTGATGTTGCTAACCGGTCTAAGACGCGTTCACGATAACCACTGATGAAGTCGTCGAAACCATCGTAATGCCCAAAACTACAAAAGTATGCATCTTTTCTCGCAGCAACGCATAATTCGAAATCATCAATGTTTATCTGCCGAAAAGCAATTTCCATACTTACCTTCTCCTTCAAGCACCTAACGCCCTGTTAAGGTATGAGCAACGCAATACCGATGCTACCGCATACCACCTTAAACACTAAAACCAACGCATAGTAAAAATGCCACGCGTTGCGAATCACTCTTAAACAGTTTGTTATAGCGCTAGTTTGGCGTAGTTGATGAAGACGCGTTTGCTGCTTGAGTTGCTTGTTCTGGTGTCATTTGGCCAAAAAGCGTGTCCATCATAAAACCAATTCTCTTACTTGCATCACCAAATTTATTAGGATTAGCGGTATAAGGAACTTTAAATTTCACTTCCCCAACTCTTTGCCCGCCTTGATAAGCTGTTATCTCCGCGTTTTTCAAATATAACGCCAGATCCCACCCCCAGTGACCTTCATATTCAAGAGTCAATTTGTTCAGGTCGTGCTTAGAATTATCAGGTACGACAACATAAGAATAGTTATGTTCTTGTAGCCAAGACTCAATTGTATTTTGGAACCCAGAGCGAGTTTCATTATCTTTAACAACAACTATTTCCGACTTAATATTAGTCTCAGGAACAGGGGTGCCCATATATCTGGGAGCCCCACAACCAACTAGTGTAAGAGAAGCTAAAGACAACACCATAATTTTTTTCATTTTTATTTTCTCATATTGTTTTTCAGGCACATTGTATCTGTTTGTTTATGCGCTATAACGCGCAGTTAAGGTGTGAGAGACGCACATGCACCCTAACCTAAAATAAACTCTGATAAATCCGTGCCTATTTGGGCACTAAAACCCCAATGCGTTTCGAATCGCCTTGAACGTCTTGTTATTCCGCAACTAAAGTCGGCTATGTTTACGCCTAATCTTTTGATATGACGAGAAATTTTCGGTATGCAGGCAAAAATCGAAGCCGAAGTATTTGGCAGCTCACTACCTTAAATCGCTTTAGCGTCACTCTTTAATTGCTGCGCCATATTAAGGTGCGCTTAAAGCGCTTTAAGGCTAGCATGGAAATGACCAATATTCGCCCTTTTCGCCGCTTTTCCACCCTATTACCCCGCCACTTTCACTCTTAGGCTACAACCACGTACATTCAGCCTGAGAGATCCGTTGCGAAAATAACGCCCTGTTAAGGGATAATAAAATAAACATAAAACCCACAAAATACAACAACTTAGAAAGCAAAATAGATATAACTCAAAAGGATATGTAGCACATGTGTAGCTATCGAAGTAAACAGCCATAAAGCTCTGCTAACTCACATTTGGACATAAACGTTTTATGCGTTTTTCTCGTTGGCAAAGCATAGATTACATCAGGTATCACAAACTAACAGAGTTTAGCGTTCACGATGACTGGCGTAGAAAACTTATACGAAGGAAAGTTATCTACGCCTCTTTTAAAACAGCTCAGCTAATCGATAGAATCACGGCTATCCATATGATCGTAGCGATTATGAAACTGATCAAAACACAAGCAGAGCCAATGTCTTTCGCTAGGCCTGAAAGTGGATGAAAATCGGTGCCAATTCGATCAACAGTGGCTTCAATCGCGGTGTTAGCCATTTCCGAAAACAATATAAACAATAAGCTACAAATAAGTAGGGCTTTAAGTAAAACCGATATCGGCAGCCATACAGCAACTGCTGTCAGAGGGACGAATAACATGAGTTCTTGTTGAAATGCGGCTTCATTCTGAATCATCCAGCGAATACCACGGTAGCTGTTAGCAAAGGTAAAAATGATGCGATTCAACCCTGTTCGCTTTTGAATAGTCTGTGATTGTGTCATAAGGATTAGCTCTTCGATATGTGGCAATGATTGATAATATCCATATCGTCATTTTTGTCTTTCGTGATAACACCAAAGAAACCGATTAGAGTATGGAAGAAGTTATCGTGAGAAAACTCACCTGTTTCTGCACTTGTTGATAAACAGGCTCGATCAATTTTTCTCTGTTCAGAATATTGACTAGGCAACCATATCAACCATGGTACTTGAGTTTGCTCTTTAGGCGCGATGGAATAAGGTGTGCCATGTAGATACATCCCGTTTTCACCCAGAGACTCACCGTGGTCAGAGATGTACATAAGAGCAACGTTATATCTATCTTGGTAGGTCTTTAATTTATTGATAAATTCAGCAAGAACAAAATCGGTATATGCAATTGTATTGTCATAGGTGTTTACGATTTCTTCGTCGGTGCAGTGCTCGATATCGCTGCGAGGGCAGTCTGGCTGAAAATGAGCCTTTTCTTTAGGGTAACGCTTGTAATAAGTAGGGCCATGACTTCCTATCACATGAAAAGCAATCAGTTTGTCTCCTTGTGTCGCTTGAACCTGTTGATCCAACATCGGCACCATGACTTCATCGTAACAAACACCATTGTTGCACAAGTCAGAATTCGCAGCGTGGTCAATTTCTATTAATTGGAAATTTTTGCTGATCCCTTTATCACCACCATCATTTTCAATCCAAGACAAATTCACGCCTGCACGACCAATAATATCCATCGCATTATCACGACTTATCGCGTGTGCCTTATCGTAATTATTCCTACTTAAATCTGAGAACATACAAGGTAAAGAAACTGCTGTCGCTGTACCACAAGATGATACATTCTTGAATGATATCAGTCCCATATCTTCTGTGTACGGGTTAGTATTTCGACTGTAACCATTATAGTAGTAGTTCATTGAACGCGCCGTTTCACCAACAACCAACACAACTAAATTCGGTTTCCCATTAAGAGCAGGTTCAAGTTTGGCGTCTTCTCCAAGGGGTTGGTAGACAAGCGGTGTCGTGAAGTAATTATTTCGGACATATTTGACCGTGTTATATGCAAATGCTGGGTTGATCATCTTATTCAGATAACGGTTATTTCGTCCAACAGAGGCATAGTCTTTGTAAAAAAGTAGCGCAATAAGCACGATACCTATTGCTGCAACGAGAACAGCAACAATTCGGCTCATCAAGCCTTTCAATACTGAACTAGATTTCTTTATTTTCACAAAGCCCAAAACGACTGCGGGCGCTAAACCAAAAACGACAAAATATAAAACAGAACTCGGGCTTAGATAAGACGTGGCTTCGCTAGAGTGAGTTTCGAAAATATTTTCTATCATGCCATAGTCAAACATAACGTTGTACTTAACGGCAGCATAAAGCGCCATTGATGACAGTAATACCAATATGATTGATAAAGGCTTCAATAAAAATGGAAATGAGAAGAGTGTAAAAATAATGATGAAGCAGAAGAATAGTAGTAAAGGGCTGCTCAAAGCAAAACTGAGGGAATCTTCTGCTGCCAACTCGAAAATTTTGCTGGTAACAGGAAAGTTTAAAACTATGGCAAAGTATGCAGCAATTATCGTGATATAAGTCACAACATATATTTCGATTTGGAAAGATTGATGAAGTCTTTTGATGAATGGATTGTTTTTCATGAGTCCTAGCCGTGGAGAGGTTTATATTATTTCCATATAATTTCAAATGTTATCATGACGATATAAATGTGTAGATGTATTGATTTGAAAATTCTGGAACTAAAATCAAATACACCCAGCAAGTAGAGTCACGATAACTATCTTCAGAGCGAATTAGATCCAAAGTACTTGCATACAGAATTCTACTCTAATCAGTTTTCTTAAGTTTATCTTAAGTATTCAACACTAACATAATGCTTAATGTTGAATATCACTGATTTGAATAGGATATGCTATATGAATATTAATTTATTTTTCGTTACAACATTCGCAGTAACTGGCGTCATTTCTTTCAATGCATTGGCTGATCCCATCTGTACAACAGAATCACCAACCAAATGGATGCCAATAGATGCTGCAAAAGAAGTGGTTAAGTCACAAGGATATAAAGTGAAGAAATTAAAAAAAACGAGCTCAGGCTGTTATGAGCTTTATGGGTATGACAAAGATGGTAAGCGAGCTGAAATTTATTATAACCCTGTAGACATGTCAGTAGTTGAGGAGAATGATGAAGACTAAATTAGCCTATTGGGATCCTGTAGTAAAAGTGACCCATTGGGCCGCAGCGATTCTGTTTTTGTTGAATTTTTTCGTGACCAAGGCAGGGAGTGATGTTCATCAGTACATTGGATATACCTTGGTGGGCATCATTATTATCCGACTGGTTTGGGGGTGCATTGCCCCCCCTCCAGCACGATTGACATCATTTTTGCCTTCAATACCTAACGCAATTAAGCATATCAAAGAGGTCATAAAGACAAATACGGATTCTCATTCAGGCCACAACCCCGCTGGCGCTATTATGATTTGGGGTATGTGGAGCGGTCTCATTATCTCTGGTGTTTCAGGCTTCATGATGGAGACAGATCAATATTGGGGAGAAGATTGGGTCGAACTGGTTCACAATGGAGCTGTGAATATCACTTTCATTTGTGTTTGTATTCATGTATGCGCCGTGATTATGATGAGCCGCATGACAGGACATTCATACTTAAGGTACATGCTTCCTAAACGCAAAAAATAATATGATAGTACAATTTATTTAGTGGTTGGTTAATCTAAGCTTCTGAGAGCCAGTTGTTAAATAGCCAGTATCGGAAATACTGGCTATTCATTACTTCTAATTTGATTTTGATCGGGATGTAACAGGCATTCTCTCACCATAATTTTTGATATTAAGTTTAGCTACTGTGCTTCATGTTCCAATTTATGGATAAGCGACAATATTCTGCGACTGATTTCCAGTTGAACTAAACTCAGATAAATTTGGGTAGGGAAAATGTACCTAAATTGGATACTTTAGGATACTTTAGGATACTTTAGGATACTTACTCTAAACAGTTTTGGGGCAGAAACGTGCCAGTGACTTTGCTAATTTAGCATGATATCAATTGAGTCAAATACAGTGCTCCTCTAGTTTACTGACCAAATTCATCTTTCCACTACACTTTCGAATTCATTGAAACCGAGACA
The DNA here is from genome assembly GCF_900460535.1 of Vibrio parahaemolyticus. Lineage (NCBI taxonomy): Bacteria > Pseudomonadati > Pseudomonadota > Gammaproteobacteria > Vibrionales > Vibrionaceae > Vibrio > Vibrio parahaemolyticus. The sequence goes on from NZ_UHIL01000001.1 coordinate 2,077,956, forward strand.
AATCATAATTTGCTCACAAAACACGCAAAATGCACTTGAGTTGATATGCAATAAGATCAATAAATATATCTGTGTGAGAAATCGTTCTCATAACTTACATTTACCCCAAAGGAGTAAACAAATGGGCAAGTATGTAATTAAGAAATCTACAAAGGATACCGTTCAACCATACTACTTTGTACTTAAAGCAGACAACGGGCAAGTGATTGCGACCAGTGAAATGTACGCTTCAAAGCAAGGGGCAGAAAATGGTATCGCCTCTGTTAAGAATAACGCAGACTCAGTAACTGTTGACGAGTCTTAAAATGATCCAGTTTCTGGCTTATAGCTGTCAACAAAGCCACCTACCAAGGTGGCTTTTTAGGTAACAATGTTATTCAATTTTATTGGAAAATTTAACAATATCGAAAGTGTTTAAGCTCAGACCCATCACTAACTCCTACCTAAGCAATAGACAGATTGCAATCGGCACTTTTGTTTTAATTTACCATTACACCTGATGTGCGCATTCAAGATGTTAAATGCATAAAATTAGTTCAGTCAAAGACAAGCCAGTAGAAATACTAAGAGGACCCGCGTTAGCGCAGTTTGGGGTATAAATGAGCTAGAGTAACCTGTTATATCTGAACCCAGACATCCCTACTTTCATGTAATATTATTATCTAAATTGAAGCTAGGGCAGTCAGGTTGGCTATGATATTACGACAATCAACCTGTATTGCGGTTAGTCTCTAAACTTGAGTTGTTCTCCAACAACTTGGATGTTGAACATATCAACTTGTTCTGAGATTTGATTTACTTTGTGCTTATCGATACCTTCTAGCTCACCTTCATCAGGCCAGTTAAAAGCGCCCAACACGGTAAGTGTCTCATTCAGTTTTGCATGTTTTCCTTTATCGACCAAACGTTCTAGCTCTAACGACTCTTGCTCAGAGCACGCTTGTAGCTTCAAGTTGTTAATATAGAGAACAACCTTTACCTTGTCCTCTTTAGATAACGAGTCAAACCATTCGTTACGAGGAAACAACTCTTTGCTTTGCTTTTCTTTAGCGATGCATTTCTCTCTCTGAATAATCCAGTTAAGAGTCGCCTCTTTAGTCTGTTTATCCATATGGAATTTTGTTACCCAATCCATATTTATGGATTCCGCTACAGCATTGGAGCTACTAAAGAGAACAAGGGATAACAATCCAATAAATTTATAATGACGCATTAGATACACACTTCCAAAACTTTTGTTCTTCACCGCTGGTTTGCCAAGTCATAGGCTCAGCAACCTGATAAATTCGACTACGAGTAACGGCGCTTGTGGCCAACATTGCATCACCAAACGTTTCCCAGTCATACTCTCGAATGGTGACCAGTTTTTCGAATGGACTGGAGGTGACACTGGGTGTTCCAAAAACAGCATAAAAAGGAGTTGCCGCTAGTACACCTGACAAAAGATTGCCACTTTCCATGATGCTTTTTATATCTCCTATAGCTCCCTTACTTTTATGACTAAGAGCCATATCTTTTACATCACAATACCCCAAAGATGCCATTTACTTTTCCTACCACTTTAAAAAATTAATTGTACCATACTGTTTTTAATGGCTTTTATTAATGTAATGGTGACGAAAAAGTTAATATCACTATAAAAAAGTGCACTTTGGGTTGTTTTATTGATATTACAACGTCCGCGATATCGATAGACAGAGAGCAGCATTCCCTGAGTGACAAATCATGTCTTTAGCTCGAATTGTACAGCACTCGCATAGCAAAGCGATACGCTATCTTTTTTAAGCTCTCTTTTTGGGAGGCCGATACCGGTTAGGGTAAAGCCAATTCCTCAATACGCAACTAGGGACCTTAAAGCTGAATGTTTTATCTATTACATGCCGAGAATGATGTGTCGTTTTCTGAAAGTAGAACAACTTACCCCACCTACCCCACTTAATATCGATTCAAGTGGAGTAAGTGGGGTAAGTTTAAGTACTTAGCAAAATGACGTTTGAGGACGAACGGTAGGGAAACAGTAGCGGTTTGAGCCATTGAGCATTTTCTTTTCTAACTTACCGTCTTTAGTCAGTTGGTTGAGCGCTTTACCAATCACATTTCCTTTTGATGTGTCAGCGTTGATAACTTCACATATCTGTTTGGTTGATAACCACTCTCTCGCTTTACCTGTACATTCTTCTAGGTGGTCGTTTAGCAAGTTATACCAGTTGCCTTTATCTACGTATTTGGATGACTCTTGCGACACTTGCGCTTGAATGTCAGACGACAACATCCAAGGATGATGTTCAACCATGAATTTGTGTTTCACCTCTAACCAGAATTGGCGCAGATTCTCTGGTTGGTTCAGCGTTAGCTCACCTGTTGGTTTGTAGTCCCAACCCAATATGTTATTGAGCGCATCCATGTCCGTCTCGCCCACCAGCTCAATGACGGCGTAGCGGGTATTTCCGGTTTCGTCTTTTAGAAAGTCCGTGCCGTTTACCGTCGCAATGAGGTTGGTTTGTCGGTCTTTCTTAATGTCATTGCGTGCATAAGGAGGACGCACCGTATCGCAAGCTCTTGTCACGAACGCTTTCAATGCCCCTTGGCAGTTTTTGGTTGAGCGTTCTAGTTCACCCAATTCCACTATCCATGAGCGAATAACGGTCAGCACACTGTCTTTGTTATCAGGGTTGAGCTCTGCTCCTTCAAGAAACGCACTCGGCATCACATTGGCAATTCGTTCAACAAAGGCGGTCTTTTTAAAGGATTGCTCACCTTGTAAAACAGGCACGAGCTTGGATTTAAAGCTACCCACAAAAAGACATGCTACACAGCCCACCAGCCAGTGTAGTAACACGATATTAGAGAGCGCGGGATTCTTAGTCTCTAAGCAATTAAGTACTGCTTCCACACGGGGCTTTCTATCCCACTCGCCATCAAGCCAATCAGCGATTGGATGGTAACTATTTTCATGTGCCACGGCGTTAAAATGGTCATCAATCGCGGATTTGGGCAATGTGTAAATTGACGCCAACGATACAAGCTCACTTCTGACGATATCTGGCGAACCCATACAAACCTTACCTTTGAATATATCAGGCTCTAAGGTCATCTTGTTGAGTTTAGCTTGGTAACCCGTACTCTTAAGTAATGCTTTCAAGTTATCGGCCGTGTTCAATACGATTTGTTGGCCTGACTCCTTGTATCTGACATGGGGAAATTCTGGTGCATTGCTATCGTTAAGCATGGAAGCCCTCCCCTTGTAGCAAGTGGTCACGTTTGACATGACTATCTAACCACTGGTCTAAGTCTTCTTTAAGATAACGGACAGCACGACCAATTTTAATGAAAGGAGGCGCAGCAGTTCGGTTCTTGCGCTGCCCTTCCATACGAGCTTGGCGTAAAAATGAACGGCTCATACCAATGTAAAGCGCCGTTTCTTGTTCTGTGTATACACGTTTATCAAGTGTGGTTTGAGTCATGTTGTTGTTCCCTCTTGTTCATTGAGGTTTCAACTTAACGACCACAAACGTCATATGACGTTATCAACGACGATGACGACGACGTTTTATTTTGACGGCCTAATTTGCCTCCTTACGTCGACCAATACATTCTTTCTGAATGAGTTATAAGACATGGTGTTTTCATTATCCCCACGACCAAACCACGTCACCGAGTCCTGAGTAATGCTTTCAATCAACGCATCAACATCAAATTGACGGTTAAACTCGTTCGCTCTCACGTCCTGCCTTATCATGTTCCAAACCTTATCCGCTCTGGCTTGAGGGTTGAGTGTTAATACTCGATGAGCAATTTGTGCAATGGGGTGGATTGGCATCGGTTGGATAACCGAATCCAACCCGAGTTCAGTAGGCGCATTAACCGACTCAATACACTGACCAGCAGTCTGGCTAACCGTTGAGCCTAGTGTTGCCTTAACCGTATCAACCGCTTGGCAACCACGATTCAATAGTACTGCTTTACCAAAAACATCAATGACCTGTTCCATATCAACGCGTATTTGACTGGGTTTAACCGTTAACGCATCGGTTGAAAGGCGTTGACCACGTTGACTTGGGTATTGCTCAGTAAGTTGATGCGTTCCGTCATTAGAGAAAATGGCGGATGCTTTAGTGATGAATTCCCCAACCACGCTCTCAGTGGTTAGAGAGGCATTAACCGATGCATAAGCAACAAACGCTTTGTTCGGTGGGGAGAGTGCATTAGGTGTGTATTTAAAGTGCGCTTGCAATACATGGTCAAACGTTTCAGTAACCGCACGCCAACGGTTGATACCATGCATCTCAACGATGATGACGTGTTGAACCTTTATAGATTCTAATGAACGCGCAAACCGCTTGGATGAGCTTTCAGTGAGTTGGACAATACCTTGATAGTCGAAGATGGCCGCGACACATTGACTTGGTGGATGAATAGCCCCAAGACTCGAAGCAGAAATATCGGCAAACAAACATAACCGCTCACCTTCAATGGCATCCAGTATATCCCACTTAGTTAAATGAGTTTTATCACAGGCTTCCTCAAGCCTTATATAACGGCGTTTAAACTGGCTCACTTCAATCCCTTGTTGAGTTAACGATTTCAACAACGAATTACAGCACCAAGACCACTGTATATAAAACCATACCTTTAATGCTTCGAGTGATGTCTCGATTTATCTTGCAACTTAACCAATCAGATTCACCGCCGCCGCTTTGTGCTCTGGAGCTAAGTGTGCATAACGCAGCGTCATCTTGAGGTCAGCATGCCCAAGCAACTCACGCACGATATTCAAATCAACGCCCGCCATCACTAACTTGCTTGCGAAGTGATGCCGCAAATCGTGGAACCTAAAATTCTCGATAGCTGCCTCTTTCAATAATGATTGCCACGGATATTGAAAGAACTCAACGGGCTGGTTATTCGATATAAAGACATAGTCAGCATCAGGATTCTGTGCTCGCCAGCGTTCAAAAAGCTTTAATACCGTGTCATTGAGCGGTATCGTTCGCGTCTTCTTCGACTTAGCATTTTCAGAAAGAATAGTTAAGTAACGATTAGGCAGTGAAACGTATTCCCATCGAAGGCTTAATAGCTCTCCTTTACGCATTCCTGTATTCATTGCGGTGATCACTAACGGCTCGAAGAAATCAACGAACTGAAGATGCTCTATCTTGTTATTGGACTTTCGAACGCGTTGATTTCGGCCTTCAAGGGTATCGAGTAAGCGCTTCTCTTCTTCCTTAGAGAGATACCGTATTCGAGTGTTATCTTGCTTGATGAGTTTAACACTGCTTAAGTTGTGGCTATCGATGAATTCCCACTCTACCGCACGATTTAAAGCGGCTCGAAGTCGGTTCACACAATACTCTATCGTTGCTGGGGCACGCCCTAATTTGCGACGCTCCGTGATCCACTGCTGAACATCCCACGCTTTTATCTCCTCTAACGGTCTGTCTAGGAGGTGAACAAACGAATGAGCGATGCAAGCATAAGCCTGATCCGCCCGCTTGGGGTTCATTGAGATAAGGTAGTCTTTATAGTGCTCAGAGAGAAAACGGCCAAGCGTCAGGTTTTTGCGCATCTCTGTCTTTTTAGCTTCATGACGAGATTCTTGGATATCCACCCCGCTCGCCACTAATCCAGCTTTCTCTTTGACTAAATCTCTCGCTTGAGCGGGTGTGAGTGAATCCGCCGAGCCGATGAAGTAATTTCGTTGTTTGCCATTTAAACGGTAGTAAAAGTAATACTTGATTGCGCCTTTAGGTGAAATGCGAGCATGAAACCCGCTGATTTCAGTGTCGTTGAGCCGTCCCTGTTCGACAGTTAGCGCCTTGATTGAGGTGTTGGTTATCTTCTTCTTAATGGGCATGCACAAGTCCTTTGTGTAGCATATATGTAGCAGAATAATTGTACATACACACATATCCATGAACAACAAAGCACAAACAACATACACATAAGTACATGTTTTTATGCGAGTATTAGCTCATTCTTGTTCATTGTTGTTTACTGGAGGCTTTTGCCCATTCCCACTGTTAAGGGGTGAACAACGCAATACCTAGGCCGTTGCAAACCGCCTTAAACACTAAAACTAACGCATAGTAAAAATGCCACGCGTTGTGAATCCCTCTTGAACAGTTTGTTATGCCACTAGCGCTCACTGATTGCGACTTTGCCTGCTAGCCCAATAAGCAGAACTCCCGAAACGCCCTCAAGAGCTCGCGAATAACGCTGAGAATTTGATCGACTGAAAACCCAACTACCGACTGAGGCATATAGAACGTTACACAGCGTAGCTAATGCGCTGAAGAGCAAACCAAGCACTAATAATTGCATTGATGCGGAGCCTGTAGATGTATCGACAAACTGAGGTAAGAATGAAAGGAAGAATAGCGCTACCTTCGGGTTCAAAACACTAACAATAACGCCTTGTACAAATACATTTTTGTTGGTTTCAACACTTTCACTAACCACTATTTTACTGTCTCCACGCCACATAGAAAGTAGAGACTGAACACCTAAATATACTAAGTAAGCGGCACCCAACCATTTTACCGCACTAAAAGCTACAGCAGAGCTGAGGATTATCGCGGACAAACCTAAACACGCAGCTAATGTATGAACAAAGTAGCCAACACCAAGACCAATTGCAGCTTTAAACCCAGTTGCCAGCTTACCTTTCATTGTGTTTGAAACGATGTAGATTACGTCTGGTCCAGGTATCATATTGATAGCCAGACAAGCGACTACAAATAGTAATATTGAGTTTAAATCCATTTCCTTTCCTCCATGTTGAACGTCTTGTGGCATAACGCCCTGTTAAGGTGTGAGCAACGCAATACCGATGCCGCCGCATAACACCTTAATCACCGAAACCAACGCATAGTAAAAATGCCACGCGTTGCGAATCACTCTTAAACAGTTTGTTAGGCAAATTTTACCTTCGCTACTTTCAATATGTACACAATAATAGCGACTAATAGTGCCCAAGGCATTGCAAACCACCAATAGTATGGTTCCTGGCTATCAGCAAGGTAGTAATTAAAAACTATAATTACACTCACAATTGTCGAAATGACATATGCTCCACCTAAAGCCATACAGATATCTGAGTGATGTTTAGAAAGTTCAAATTCACGCAGTTGAAATACTACAATGAAAAACACAAAAGGACTAAAAAGACAAACTGCAATGTGTAGAAATGAAAGAAGAATTAACCACCCAAGTGTCATATGTTTTCCTTTTATTTGTCTAACGCCCTGTTAAGGTGTGAGCAACACAATACCGAAGCCACCGCATAACACCTTAAACACTAAAAACAACGCATAGTAAAAATGCCACGCGTTGCGAATCACTTTTAAACAGTTTGTTATAACGATTTTTCCCGCTCTTCATAGCTAAACATCGTTAAAAAGTACTTTAGTTCATATAACTGCTCCCTCGTATTGGGAGTCAATTTATGCAGAATATATAAAAAAGCGATTAAAGATATGCCAACGACCCCTATCTGGGCTATGGTTTGAATATTCAAATTTTTCATTGTTGCAACTAAGATTGACATTGCAAACGTAACCGAAAAGCCCACTATTTTTTGTACGCTAACACCACTGTTTTCACATACAGCTATCCTAGAGTCGAGGATTTCCAGTATATCGCTAATATGAGATTGTTGGATATCATTTAGCCGAAGAGCTCTACGGAATTTCAAATATCGAGCCTTTTGATCTTTATAATCCTCAGGAGGTGCTTGAGATAATTCGTAATCTGAGTACTCTTCTTTTGTATATTTACTCTGGGCTTTAAACACTGAAATCAAACTAGAAGCTTCAAAAATCAAGAATGAAACAAGATATATATAGTACATATTTCGGTTGTCATCGAATGCAGCAAACATCGCTAAAGTCAGAAAAACTCCGAAAAGAATGATGGAACCCAAAATCAATACTTTGAATTTAAAGCTTATAAACTTGAGACTTTCTTTGAAAATCACAATCCTAGTACAATCTCTTTTATAAGCATTGAAGCATATTTCCCATTTACTTCGATATTTCAAACTTTAACATCTCCGAATCGTTATAACGCCTTGTTAAGGTGTGAGGCACGCAATACCGAAGCTTCTGCATACCACCTTAACCGCTAAAACCAACGCATTGTCAAAATGCCACGCGTGCCGAATCACTCTTGAACAATTTGTTAGCATACTTTTTCAACGCTCATAGATCTTTAAGTGATTCTCTAAGTTTATCCATACTTTGAATCCCAAGTTCACTACTAATCCAACCATACTGGTCGCCATGGAACCGAGGGAAAATATGCAAATGGTAATGGTCGAGCTCGTTGAAATGAGGTGCCTCTCCGTTGTTTTGCATAAAGCCGATACCATCGGGATTGAACTTAGCTTCTATACGCTTATATAAATCTCTTGCGACGTCGGTGATCTCTAAAAACACAGACTCGGGCAAGTCGATGAAAGTGCGGTATTGAGTCTTGGGACAAATTAAAATATGTCCAAAGTTGATTGGGTCATGGTCTGCAAAAGCTATAACTTGGTCAGATTCGTACACGATGACCGAGTCAATTTCACGATTAACAATTTGTTCGACTATCGTAGTCATCTAAACTCCTATCAAAGTATGCTAACGCCATGTTAAGGGGTGAGCAACGCAATACCTAAGTTGCTGTAAACCACCTTAATCACTAAAACCAAGGCATAGTGAAAATGCCACGCGTTGCGAATCCCTCTTGAACATTTTGTTATGTTTCGGGCTTAAAGGTAATTTCAAAATTATCACCATCCCAAAGAGAGACAACACCAAACCAATCTTCTCTAGTGTGAAATTTATTTTTTAGCTTACTTGCATCTTTACCGTCACTGACTGCTTTTTCATCATTGGTGCGAGCTATAACTGCACGGATTATCCGTTTGTTTTTAAAAGCGTCTTCGATATGGACTCGAAACTCATTATTACCATGACCTGACCATCTAGACACTCGATCAGCGTACACTATCGTTTTAGGCTCAGTCCCTTTCTGAAAGAATTGATTCCAAAGGCTACAAACTAGTTCACCTTTTTCATTTAGCGCCGAGACTGACCAATTTACATTTTTGAGTTTCGCACCATACTTGGCGAAACAAGATTGAATACCCATATTTTCCCCGTAGAAACATAACGCCCTGTTAAGGTGTGAGCAACGCAATACCGAAGCTCCCGCACACCACCTTAAACACGAAACGCAACGCATAGCAAAAATGCCACGCGTTGCGAATCACTCTTAAACAGTTTGTTAGCTTACTTTGCTTCCAACATTAATGTTTGAATTAAAGACAAAGCCTGTGGACTACGTTGTTTAAAATATTTTGGCGCCTGAATTGGAATCCACACCTCATTAAAGTGGCGACGAAAATCTTCATACAACTCAATTGGATAAAGTTTTGCATCAACTTCTCGACCATCAGGATATTCATGTTTGTAAGTTGGAAATGAATTAGGTTCAATACCCTTATTGTCTCGTAGCCACTTGCAAAACATACGTCCCTCAGAAATGTCGGGAACTAATGTATCCGGAAGCGTATAACCTGCCTGCTCAAGAGGAGCAATTAGGTTTAGAGTCAACTCATTTAACATCGAAAAATGTGTGTAAGGAACTTTGGAACGATTTTGCATATAGCGTTCCAAGTGAGCAGGAAGAACGGCTTTAGCACTCCCTTGTTGCCATTCTGTTACCCATTGAGAAACTTTTACTGCAAATTTAGCAGATAACCACTGTGCTAGGTTGATTGCCAAATAAGGGTGAACCCAAGTTCCTTGTAACTTAGGATCCCCACCGCGAATAACGTGGATAAGTTGCTCTTTCGGCACACCGGTTTGCGCTGATAATTCCCCGATGAACTCTTGCGTGCTTTTTAAAGAATGATAATTTGAGAATTGCTTACCAACGGATTGACATAGCGCCGTAGCACTAATATACCCATCACCAACGCGTTGTGGAATAATTTCTCCCTCTTCAACTCGAGGGATTAAAGCCAGTTGTTCCAACTTAAACTCCTATAAACTTTAGTACCAAACTGATTGCCTATTATCTGCAATTTATAGTATGACGTCCATAGTAAGCTAACGCCGCGTTAAGTAGTGAGCAACGCCACCACGAAACCTAACCATACCACCGTAAACACAAAACCCAACGATGGAACGAAAAATGCCATGCGTTGGGAATCTGTGTTAAACGCTTTGTTATGTGAAATTACACTCTGAACATAATTCTTCTATAATTTTAGCGTCCAATTCTGGAAACAGTTCAGCAAGAGCATCTACTGAAGCGTCACCAAGAGAACCACAACGCTCCCTTATTTTCTTTGCACTTTCATAAACTCCACCTGGTAGCTTTTGTACCAATTCATGCGCTCTAGAATAAAATTTATCAGAAGGCGACATTGGATGCTGAGTATACTTACTGGACATATCGACAGAAAATGCCACCGCAACACCCTCTTCAAGAAAGTTTGTATAACCAGCGACTGGATTTAACAAATGAATTGTTTCATGCGCTAGTTCATATAAAGCACAGGGCCAATAACCTTTAGAATTATGACTCAACTTAGCCCAAGCCCCATCAAAGTTAACGCTATTCATAATACATGGACCACTCGTAGTATTTTCTGAAAACGTAGGTTGATATACTTTCTTATCTTGTTCGATTCGTCCCAATAAGCTTTCAGCTTCTTGAAGTAAGAACTGTTGTAGCTTCCAGACTTCTGGAGCTGAATGTTCTGGTAATATTTCCGGAAACTTGTACATATTTCGACCTTTTCACATAACGCCCTGTTAAGGGGTGAGCAACGCAATACCTAAGCTACCGCATGCCACCTTAAACACTTAAGCCAACGCATAGTAAAAATGCCACGCGTTGCGAATCCCTCTTGAACAGTTTGTTAGGTGTTTTTATGCCGTTGACTCTCTGACATAAACATCTGAGCGCTCATTAACTTTACCTAAACGGACTAGCCTAGAAGCAATAGAGCCTTTTGTCCTTTTATGAGATTTAGATAGTTCATCAATACTTAAACCCGAGTCAAACCCTTTAGACAGCATTTCATCTTCGTCTGACTTCCATGGTTTACCAGCATTCTCGGGTAAATCGGATTTGCGCTTCTCAGCAGCAATTGATGCTTCGAGATTCTGCTTTGCCACACACAAAGCTCGAATTATTTGTGGTTGGTTGAAACAACTTTCATCCGATAAATCTTCACCAGTTTCAGGGTTAACTCCGTCTGATAACGCTGAGATAATTTCTAACGCTTTAATCATTTCCATAATATTTCCTCTAGCACTAACGCTATGTAACACCTAACGCCCAATTAAGGGGTGAACAACGCCTCCACCCAAACCTAAAGCATTGTGCCATAAACACTAAAACTGAAGTAGAAGTAAAAGTGCCAAGCGTTGTGAATCCCTCTTAAATTGCTTGTTATGTGCGTACTAAACATTAACGTACAATCTCAGCATGTCTTTGTGTTGAATACCATTTTCATAGATTGGCTCGGGGTAGTTTAACAAAAAATGGTCTTTGATGATTGAGTCTACTCGAAAGCCTAAACGCTGATAATAAGTCAGTTGATAACCAAATGTACCCGTACCAAGCTCTACACGATTAATTCCCTTACTTGGTAACTGAGATAGAACGAACTTTAGCAGCTTAGAGCCAATACCTTGACCTTGGAGTTCTGGAGAAACTGATACATTAAATATCTCAGCAAAGCAGTTAGTCTGCGCTTTAACGATACAAGCCGCTAAAATTTGCCCATGATCTGATGCAGCAAAGCACCATGAATCAGATAAATATGAAGCGATGTTAACTTCAGAAGGATCAGCTTCAAGCAACAAATCTAGTGGAATATCGCTACTTTTGACTTCGATATATTGCATATTTTCTCCAAGCACATAACGCCCAATTAAGGGGTGAACAACGCCTCCACCCAACCTAACGCATAGTGCCATAAACACTAAATTTGAAGCAGAAGCGAAAGTGCCAAGCGTTGTGAATCCCTCTTAAATTGCTTGTTATGTTTTACCACAAACACATGATTTACTTGAGAAAGAACTGATATTTCTAACTAGTTTTCTGAAGCAAACCACAAGGCTGAAACCAACTTGGCCACCAAAGGCGACCAACTAGAAACGAGTCATTCCACTTCCCTGTCCAATGAGGCAACCCGACCAAGTAACAACAAGCGCCCTATCTTTCCAACCAAAGCGTAAGACAATGGCAAATTGCCGAGGCAACTGCCAAGCCGAAATACTGCTTGGTTGTGAACCTGAAAGCGACTTTAAGCCAGTTAAACCCGAAGCCAACCGCCACGACCTGACAATGAAGCAACCCGCGAACATTGGCATGTTTTACGGGCTGAGAAATTCAAGAACTTAGACCGACAATGCGGATTTGCTGAGTCTACTAGGGACGAATTACCAGCGGGACAAAGAACTAGAGCCTAAGACCTTTAAGCCTTTGAATTTCTAGTAAACATAACGCCGCATTAAGGTGCGAACAACGCTAAATACCTAACCCAAACCATTGCACCTTAAACACTAAAACCAAGTTTAAACTGAGATCGCCAAGCGTTGTGAGTCACTCTTAAATGCTTTGTTAGGCGCTTCACGCAAATAGTTAAAATGGGATTTAGAAAACCACCTTTTGGAAAAAAGAACGCACGTAACCCACTGAATTTGGTTAAGACCCAAAGGCTAAAGCGACTAAGTTTCTGAAAACCACTGCAACCAAAACACCAAAGAAATTGGCAATTCAACACATAGAAATGGAATTTGGAAAGGCTGACTATCGGAACGAAATTCCAGCCAATAAACCTGTTTCGAAGGCAGACAAACTTAAAGCGATTTGAGCCAAAGAAACTGACAACAAACCGACCAGAAAACCGAATGAGGCAACCTGCGAAACTTGGCATGTTTTACGGATTGAGTGATTCAAGAACTTGGGAAGATAAAGCCAGATTGCCGAAAAACTGGAGCGAATGGCCGGAGAGAAATTAGAGATATGACCCACGAAATTTCTCACTGCGCCTAACGCCGCGTTAAGGGGTGAACAACGCAAGCCACCAAACCTAAATTATTGTGCCATAAACACAAAAGCTAAACTTAGAACTAAAATTGCCAAGCGTTGAGAATCCCTCTTGAACGCTTTGTTATGTTCGTAGCTATTTGAAACCACTGATATTTACAAAACTAGGTCTGAACGATGCAACAAACTTGCTCAAGCTAAGTGCTGCAACACTTCAATTTGAATGTCTCTCAGTAAGTTTTGAGTATGCTCCGACTGTAAATTAAGTTCACACCAGCCATCAGTTCCCATATATTCAGCAGAAATATAGCTGATACTTTTAATACCACTTTCATTGTTGAGGATTCCAGATAGTCGGAAAATACCTAATTTTGTGTGGATTCTGCTAATTTTGAAGTTTTCCATAAACCTCCAAGAACATAACGCCGCATTAAGGTGTGAGCGACGCTTGGCTATACTTGAGCGAAGCGAAAACGCCAAGCGTTGCGAATCACTCTTAAATGCTTTGTTAGCTATATGCCGAAATCAGTCTGAAGCTTTTTAAGGTCGCTCCATTCCTTATCTTGATAGAAATTAACGTCAATAGGATAAACATCATGACCAGATAAGGCTTCATTAAAATGCTTCATGAATACCTCCCTATTTGCGATATAAAACACAAATTCCTTGAGATCGTTTCCAGTCGCTGAGTATACGTCGAAATAAAGTTCTTCACGACCTTTGATAGTTTCAAGGCCATCTTCAAGCTTGATCATGAGTTCATTCACATGCTTTGGTGGCATTCCGTTATTAGAAGAGCCATCATATTTCCATGAAACTACGGTCAGCCACTCCATTTTTGAACGAGTGCTATTATCAGGAAATTCATTCATAAACTTATAAACGACAGGCTTTCCTTGAATTGTGGCTTCACCAACAGACCATGTTTCCTCTGACCACGCCATGAATGAAACTCCCAAAATTAGAATTGATAAAAGATACTTGAACATATAGCTAACGCCGCATTAAGGGGTGAACAACGCACCACCTAACCTAAACCATTGTGCCGTAAACACTAAAGCCAATTCAAACCAAAACTGCCAAGCGTTGTAAATCCCTCTTAAATGCTTTGTTATACGCGGGCTTTCGACCAAACTGCGAACTCATTACCACTTGGTTCTAGAAAATGAAAACGGCAACCACCAGGAAATTCGAATATAGGGCGAATGATTTCACCACCACTTTGAACGACTTTATTTAGAGTACTTTCAATGTCAGAGCTGTAGAATACTAAAAGTGCCCCACCGGTATTAGTTTGGCTGCAGCAATCAGCTTTGAAGAAACCACCGTCTAATCCCTGATTTGAAAAAGCTGTATATTCAGGTCCGTAGTCGACAAACTCCCAACCGAAAACTGAAGAGAAGAATGATTTTGTCGACTCTAAGTCTTTTGCGCCAAACTCAACATAATTAAGTTTTTCATGCTGATTCATTTCCTTGCTCCTTTTTGATTGCCCTGATAAGCGTATAACGCCGCGTTAAGGGGTGAATGCCGCACAAACCGACTTCCCGCAGACCACTTTCACCACCAAAAACCAACCGCATACCAAAAATGCCACGCGGCATGAATCCCTCTTGAACGCCTTGTTATGCTTAAGCTTCAATGGGTTACGTTTTACTAGAAACAAGATTAACTCGACTTTGATTTACAAACAAAAGACAAAACGTAGAAAACCGAAAAGACTCATAGTTTTAAATATCGGACTTTGAAATTTGGCCGCTAAAACTCAAAAACCAAAGATCAAATTGCTGATTGAGCCAGTCACCTTAACCTCGCACTTACCTGAAAATTGATTGAGGCAACTCTCTGAATTTTCAGCGCCAAAGAATAGTGTCCGAAAAATAGCGCCCAATGAAATCAACTTGCCGACAAGCACAAAACCAATCAGCCAAGGGAACAAAGAAAAACCATAAACCACTGATTTTATTTGATTAAGCATAACGCCCAGTTAAGGGGTGAAGCACGCAATACCGATGTTACTGCATGGCACTTCAACAATAAAATCAAACGCATATCAAAAATGCCACGCGTGCTGAATCCCTCTTGAACTGTTTGTTATATTTTAGTTTTAACCTCGGACATTGAGCTTAAAAGCGTATTTAGTTGCTCTGTAACTATTTTTAAGTTCTCTTGTTGAGTGTGACCAGCCGCACCCGGTTGAGGATTAGCTGCAATTTCATTGATTGATGTTTTCAAACTTTCAACCAAAGCTTGAGCTGCTTCAACTTTGGCAAGCGCGGCTTTACCCTCTATTACTTGTGGAGTTGAATCCAAAATACTAACGGTTGATTCCATGATTTGTTTTTGCCAACCTTGGATTGCAGCATTAACCTGACTTAGCGTCGCCTGTGCGTTATCTGAGTCTTTTTTAGCACTAGCTGAAAACCAAACAGCTAAAAGAATACTGCCCACAGACAAGACAATACTTAAAATAGGCATAATCCAATCTTTTACTATTTCCACAAAACTCTCCAAAAAATATAACGCCCTGTTAAGGGGTGAAGCACGCAATGACCAAGTTTCTGCATGGCACTTCAACACCGAAACCAACGCATACCAAAAATGCCACGCGTGCTGAATCCCACTTGAACTGTTTGTTAGCACGCTGCCCTTTAAGCCTTTGGCACACGCCAAGATATTGAAATATAGCACAAAATTTATAACTAAAAACACTGAAACCAAACGGGCAGCTGCTAAACTGAAAACTAACTTCAAGACGTAAGTTAGCTAGAAGAAAAACATGCTTAACTGCCCTTTTTCACCGCTTTCAAATTAGCAAAGGATTCGGACTTCGGACTTGAACAAACACGGCAAAGAGCCTAATTTAAGGTAAGAAATCGACCGCATCAAAGAAACCGCGCCAGAGAAATAGCCCGAAAGTTAGAAACAGTAAACGGTAAAATCAAAGCGAAAACATCTCATATAGTGCCACCAGAGCGAACATGAAAGGCACATTTGATCCGGTGTAAAGCGAGGAAAAGAAACCAATAAAAACAGAAACTTTTAACCTTTGATGCCAACCCAGTGCTAACGCGCAGTTAAGGTGTGAGAGACACACATGCACCCTAACCTAAAATAAACTCTGATAAATCCGTGCCTATTTGGGCACTAAAACCCCAATGCGTTTCGAATCGCCTTGAACGTCTTGTTATTCCGCAACTAAAGTCGGCTATGTTTACGCCTAATCTTTTGATATGACGAGAAATTTTCGGTATGCAGGCAAAAATCGAAGCCGAAGTATTTGGCAGCTCACTACCTTAAATCGCTTTAGCGTCACTCTTTAATTGCTGCGCCATATTAAGGTGCGCTTAAAGCGCTTTAAGGCTAGCATGGAAATGACCAATATTCGCCCTTTTCGCCGCTTTTCCACCCTATTACCCCGCCACTTTCACTCTTAGGCTACAACCACGTACATTCAGCCTGAGAGATCCGTTGCGGAAATAACGCCCTGTTAAGGGGTGAGCAACGCTAGCCACCCAACCTAAAATTTATACCGTAAACACTTTTACCAAATTTAGCATTAAACCGCCAAGCGTTGGGAATCCCGCTTGAACAGTTTGTTAGTTGCCAGATCCAAGGCTTTAATTTGAAGTTTATGAGCACTTTGCCAAGACGACCTTTACGTATTTTGTAAAACTCAAATCAGGCGCAGTTTCAAAGCGCCTGTCACTGAAACCACTTGGAATTTACAACGCCGTAGAAAACGGACTTTGAACACCAAACAAACCTTTTGGAACGACAATGCAGCAGAGCAGACTTTCAACAAGCTAATCAGCGTCTGAAACAGAAAAGTTAACAGCCAAAGAAACCAAAGCGCGATTTTTGCAAACCCAAATGACTCAAAACCGAATTGCTAAACCTAGCCAAAAAACATGGACATTAGCCCTAAACATTCTGCTGTGGGTACATTTTTCCTCGTTGGCAACTAACGCCCGCTTAAGTGGTGAGCAACGCTACCACGAAACGCAACTATTGCACCGTAAACACAACAGTTAATTCAAACCAAAATCGCCGAGCGTTGCGAATCCGTCTTAAAGCGTTTGTTAGGTGTGTTTCACTATATTTAGGTTGCCGTCTACAAACCCAATACTTAAACTTTTGTTGGACAAAGCTTTTTGGCGAATAGAACCACACGAGTTTACGTACTGCTTTGTAAACTGAAGTAGATTTTGCTCTGCCGTTTGCCAAGAACTACCGAATAGTGATTCACTGACTTTAATTTGCCGTTTGTTTGGTAGCCAATCTTCATTGCAAGCCCAATCCTCATTGTCCAAATCAAACTCTTCAGAACCGACAATTTCGACCAGAAATGGGGACTCGTAAATGTTTATATTAAACGCAATTATCCGTTCAGGAATAGCCTCTGACAACTGAGTATCCAACCAATCGCAGAAATCTTGTTCGTTGTGTATCATAATTTCCTTTAAACACCTAACGCCCAATTAAGGGGTGAGCAACGCTACCACCCAACCTAAAGCATTGTACCGTAACCACTAAAATTGAAGTAGAAGCAAAAATGCCAAGCGTTGGGAATCCCTCTTAAATTGTTTGTTATACGTTGCTTCCTTACCCGAGCACTGGTCTGAAAAAGCTACGTTCATAGCTAATAATGCAGTCTACTTTATCTGCAAACTCAAAAGCTTTAATACACTCAGGATCATTTAAAGATTTAAGACGATACTCTTCATATGCTGATAAGCTTTCAAATGTTAACAAAGCTAGAGCTATATTATTCGCACCTTCTGACGGTAGGAAATAGCCATTGTGTTGACCACCGAACTTCTCAACAAGTGGAATCCACATTCTTGCGTATTCTTCAAATTCTTTGACCTTTTTCGGGTCAATCACGTACCTGACATAGCAAGTAATCATAAGCTTTAAATCCTTCTAATTGCTTAATTTTATGCGCAACGTATAACGCCCTGTTAAGGTGTGAGCAACGCAATGCCGAAGCTCCCGCATACCACCTTAAACACAAAACGCAACGCATGGTAAAAATGCCAAGCGTTGCGAATCACTCTTAAACAGTTTGTTATGTAATTTATTCCCTCGTACTAAACACTACTGCATCAGGGTCATTCTCATCTGCCAAAACTTCCTCTTTCGTACGGAAGAGGATATTTGTCATTTTAATCATATTTTGGGATGACGGTTTCAACCCGTTTTTCTTATCCATTGCGACGTTTGTAATATAGAACTCTCTAAAATACTCAAATGAACTCTTAAACATTGCCATACTAGTGTCATTGTTTGGATTCATTTCATGAACGCGACTCAATGACATAATCATCGATTCATCTGGCTCTAAGCCAGCAGCTTTAAGCTTTTCAACCATAGACTCCCAATTTGAACCGAAATGAACTTTATAATCTTGTGGTCTAGATTTTGAAATACCATGGATAATACTAACCCGAATTTCATTCTTATGATCTGAGTACCCAAACTGTTTTTTGAGGCGATGAAAAATTTTCTCGCCAACCTGATTGTCATTAAACACAAATCCAAGCACGGGTGGGGACTGAAACGAAGGGTCAATAATTGTCGACATTGCTTTCCAACCAGCTTGATTCCATAAATCCAAATCAATGATCGTGCTGATGAACATAGATTTACGTTCTTTAGGCTCTAATGGTTCAGGTTGAACAGTTTGAGTCACTGGTTCACCCAGAGCTGGACGAATTGACTTAGACAAACCAAGAATGCGATCTTTTAGCTTTAACTTGACCTGCTCTTCAGAGACGCAGTAATGCGTATAGGGCTGAAGTGGCAGTGGTATATAGTCTAACGACGCTCGTTCAAAAACGATTGGGATAAATTTAGTATTATTGGTATTTAGGTTATAGAGTTGCTGTAAAATTAAGTTGGTTTCCCATTTCACGCCACCGCCTTGACTACTACCAGAGAAGTCATTAGCACGTTCATAAAATAGTCGAGAACAAACAACTAGGACATAGTCAGCCTCTTGAACTTGCCTCATCATCCATTTTGGCCACCCCTCAGGTGGAGACTCTTCATATTGGTCAATTTCTGAGTCAATTCCTTGGCTACGAAGATAGTTCGAGAACTGGAGAACAGAGTCAGACAACTCTTCAGACTCATGGGCATAGCTAATAAAAACTTTCTTGGTCATAACCTTAACCACAATATAATAAAGGAAAAGAATATCATTTTAGAACAGTGCCTTAAAGTAGCTTAGGCTAGCAAATTACATAACGCCCAGTTAAGGGGTGAAGCACGCAATACCGATGTTACCGCATAGCACTTCAACACCGAAACCAACGCATACTAAAAATGCCACGCGTGCTGAATCCCTCTTGAACTGTTTGTTAGCACGCTGCCCTTAAAGCCTTTGATATACGCCAAGACATTGAAATATAGCACGAAACTGTTGGCTAAAAACACTGAAGCTAAACGGAAAGCTACCAAACTTAAAACTAGCTTCAAGACGTGAGTTGGCTAGAAGAAAAACATGCTTAACTGCCCTTTTTGTCACCAGTTTCCAATTAGCAAAGAATACTGACTTCGGACTTTAACAGCAGCTTCAAAGAAACCTAGCTTTGACGAAAACATCTCAGCGCTAAAGAAACCACACCAGAGAAATAGCCCATAAGTTAGAAACCGTAAACGCTGCAAGCAAAGCGAAAACTTCACATCTAGTGCCACCGGAGCGAACGTGAGAGGCACATTGGTCAGGTGTAAATCTGGGAAAAGAAACTAAGAAACATCAAGACTTCTGACCTTTGAACCCAACCCAGTGCTAACGCCTTGTTAAGGTGTGAGGCACGCAATACCAAAGCTTCCGCATAACACCTTAACCACCAAAACCAACGCATAGTAAAAATGCCACGCGTGCCGAATCACTCTTGAACAATTTGTTAGCATACTTTTTCAATGCTCATAGATCTTTAAGTGATTCTCTTAGTTTATCCATAGTTTGAATTCCAAGTTCACTACTAACCCAACCGTACTGGTCTCCATGAAACCTAAGGAAAATATGCAAATGGTAGTGATCGAGCTCGTTGAAATGAGGTGCCTCTCCATTGTTTTGCATAAAGCCGATACCATTGGGATTGAACTTAGCTTCTATACGTTTATACAAATCTCTTGCAACGTCGGTGATCTCAAAAAACACAGACTCAGGCAGATCAATGAATGTACGGTATTGAGTCTTAGGACAAATTAAAATATGCCCAAAGTTGATTGGATCATGATCTGCAAAAGCTATAACTTGGTCAGATTCGTACACGATGACCGAGTCAATTTCACGATTAACAATTTGTTCGACTATCGTAGCCACCTGAACTCCTATCAAAGTATGCTAACGCCCTGTTAAGGTGTGAGCAACGCAATACCAAAGCCGCCGTATACCACCTTAAACACTAAAACCAACGCATAGTAAAAATGCCACGCGTTGCGAATCACTCTTAAACAGTTTGTTAGCACTTAGATCATCGCTGCTTCATAAACGCTATTGCTAACCCAGAAGACACGAATGTGATACCTGCACCAATATTTAACCCTGACACTAGTTTAGGCTTGTTTCTAAACCACTCAGACAATTGAGAAGAAAACACACCCATTAAGCTAAAGCCAATTGCTGTTAATGCTGCAAACCACACACCGTAGCCAATCATTTGAGTTGTCACTGAGCCTAAACTTGGGTTTACAAATTGAGGTACAAAAGCAAGAACAAACATACCTGGCTTCGGATTAAGTGCTGCTGATAGAAACCCAGTAGAAAAGATAAGTTTCAGAGACTGTTTTTTCGCTGGTTCCAGTGAGAACAGGTTTCTCGTACGGAGTACTTTCACACCTAACCATATTAGGTAAGCAGCGCCAACCAGTTTTACAACATAAAACGCCACTTCAGAGGTTTGAATTAAAAGGGTTAGCCCGAATGTTGCTGCGACTACATGAAATAAAATACCAGCACCAGAAGACATGCCTGACATTACTGCCGCCAGTCGACCTTGGCTTAAACCTCTACCTATAGCGAGCAAGTTATCCGGACCCGGCGAGATCACCAAAAGTAAACAAGCTAATGTATAAGTAACAAATACCTCTAATGGAAACATAAAACCTCCTTGTTGAATGATTCTGAGTGCTAACGCCCTGTTAAGGGGTGAGCAACGCAATACCGAAGCCGCCGCATACCACCTTAAACACTAAAAACAACGCAAAGTAAAAATGCCACGCGTTGTGAATCCCTCTTAAACAGTTTGTTAGCACTTCGATTATCGCTGCTTCATAAACGCTACTGCTAACCCAGAAGACACGAATGTGATACCTGCACCAATATTTAACCCTGACACTAGTTTAGGCTTGTTTCTAAACCACTCAGACAGTTGAGAAGAAAACACACCCATTAAGCTAAAGCCAATTGCAGTTAATGCTGCAAACCACACCCCGTAGCCAATCATTTGAGTTGTCACTGAGCCTAAGCTTGGGTTTACAAATTGAGGTACAAAAGCAAGAACAAACATACCTGGCTTCGGATTAAGTGCTGCTGATAGAAACCCAGTAGAAAAGATAACTTTCAGAGACTGTTTTTTCGCTGGTTCCAGTGAGAACAGGTTTCTCGTACGAAGTACTTTCACACCTAACCAAATTAGGTAAGCAGCACCAACCAGTTTTACAACATAAAACGCCAATTCAGAGGTTTGAATTAAAAGGGTTAGTCCGAATGTTGCTGCGACTACGTGAAATAAGATACCAGCACCAGAAGATATACCTGACATTACTGCCGCCAGTCGACCTTGGCTTAAACCGCGACCTATAGCGAGCAAGTTATCCGGACCCGGCGAGATCACCAAAAGTAAACAAGCTAATGTGTAAGTAACAAACACCTCTAATGGAAACATAAAACCTCCTTGTTGCATGATTCTGAGTGCTAACGCCGCGTTAAGGTGTGAACAACGCGACCACCTAACCTAAACCATTGTGCCGAAAACACTAAAGCCGATACAAACCGAAAATGCCGAGCGTTGAGAATCACTCTTAAACGCTTTGTTATGCCTGTGCCAACGTTTTCAAAGAACTAGGGACGATGAGCTTGTGAACTGGAGCAACAAAAAACATGTACACTTTGCCAAACATGTTATGTACATGCACCACCGTAGTGGCGTGTACTGTGATTTTATCGCCAACTACGTCCAGTAAAAACGACACTCTTACATCAAGATGTTTGTCACTGTCCTCTAAGACAATTTCAGTATCACTATTGCTGTGTAACGTGAAAATACCGATTCTCTCACCAACGCTAATGTTTGCTACATTTCCCGCTGACATAGCATCCTGAAGTCGACCTAAGTGCTTTAAACCAAGCATTGATACGATGCGATTTCTCGTTGCCATTAAGAATGAAACCCACGCTGGCGTTTGTTTCGCGATTTCAAGATAGACATCGAGCGCGGTTTGGTTATTGTTAGGGATTTCGCGTGAAAAGCTATCAGCGAAATAAGCCCCTTCGGCATAATCAAACAACTCAGAATGTTTTGGAATTGACATGTATTTCTCCCAAAAGGCATAACGCCCAATTAAGGGGTGAACAACGCCTCCACCCAAACCTAAAGTATTGTGCCATAAACACTAAATTTGAAGTAGAAGCAAAAATGCCAAGCGTTGTGAATCCCTCTTAAATTGCTTGTTATAAGCGTGGTTTGAGCATGTGCACGAACTGTTCATCCTGCCCTGTAACCTCAAAGCCAAACCTTTTGTAAAGTTGCCCTACTCGGTTTCCTTGTAAGTAGCAAAGCGTTATCGGTAACGACTTTTGTTCAGCAAGCTCAATGACCGCTTTTAATACTTGGCTACCAATTCCTTTACCCTGATATTCTGGTAATAGGAAAAAGCGACCAAAGTACAGATGCTCAGAATGATACTGCACCAAGTAACTGCCCACTGCGGTTCCATCGACTTCGATTATGGTTGGCTTTTCTTCGACCCACTCATTGTGATGAATTTCTCTTTGAACACTTTCGTCCCAACCAAATACAGCTTTGATTGGTTCAAATTCTGCTGATTTCTTAAGTTCGAATAGGAACTCATAGTCACTATTTTCAGCTTTACGGGTTTCGTACACCTAACTCTCCAAACCTACAACTACGGATAAGCTTATAACGCCCTGTTAAGGTGTGAGCAACGCATTACCGATGCCGCCGCATACTACCTTAAACACTAAAATCAACGCATAGTAAAAATGCCACGCGTTGCGAATCACTCTTGAACAGTTTGTTATGTGCGCTTGTACAGCGTATTCAATACATTAACAGTTAAGGGCCTAACCTTGTGTTGCGCACAAAAAGATCAATTGTGTGCATTCAACGGCGTTTTTTTAAAGTACAACAAGGCTAAGAAAATGAAATTTAATGGCGGGATAAATGCGAATATAAATCCAAAAATTGCCCCTGCTACACCTTTATTCAGCTTCCTTTCACCTAAAAAGAATCCAATTATTGAGTTGACCACTGCATAAACAATAAAGATCAGTAGAGGTAAATAAATCGCGTGCATAATAAATCCTTTTAAAATAAACACTGTGAGAACGTTATAACTTGCTTTACCTTAGCACATAACGCCGCATTAAGGTGTGAGCGACGCTTGGCTATACTTGAGCGAAGCGAAACTGCCAAGCGTTGCGAATCACTCTTAAATGCTTTGTTAGCCCTGTGGTTGACTAGTACATATAACCTAGCCAATCAAAATGTCCAACACCCCACGCCTTATCTCTGAGTGGTTTCACATACAGTTCATCAATATGCTCTACAGCAACTCCAAAGTTGGTGTGCTCGTGAAGCCTTAACCAAGACTGCATACATTGAACTTTGTTAAAGCCATTTGATGAGTAGAAATCATGTAACTCAGATATGAGGATTATGAAATCAACGTCTTTAGTTTCGGCAAATGCCGATACTTCTGACAACATGAAAGAGCCAATACCTTGCCCTCGATAACGTTCATCAACACAGAAGTCGATTATGCCCAGAACCTTATGTATTTCCCCACCGACGCTAACAACGCGATAGTCCAGTCCAAGATAGCCAACCAACTGTTCACCTTGAAAATGAAGGGCACGCATATGAGGTAGCTGCTTAAAGTAAGAACGACTTACTTGGCTGTCTGGAAAAGCTTGGTTTCTTAATGCTTCGATTGCCTTATGATGCAATTCTGAAACATCTATTTCTTGTACGATTTCCATATCGTTTCCTCGAAAAGGGCTAACGCCCTGTTAAGGTGTGAGCAACGCAATACAAAAGCCGCCGTATACCATCTTAAACACTAAACTCAACGCATAGTAAAAATGCCACGCGTTGCGAATCACTCTTAAACAGTTTGTTAGGCAAACGCGTGTGTGCGGTCATGTATTTGAGTTTTTTCATATCAATGTGATTCCAATGTGCAAAGTTGCTATCTAGATTCAACCAATTTTGGTTGTTTAGCAATGATATCAATGTTCACTTGAGCTGTGTTATTGTAAACTTCCCTTACATTGACAACACACGTGCGCCCTGGTTGTAGGGCACCACAAGTGAATTGAGTTGAATTCATAATGCTACTAAAGATTTCAGTCGAAAACTTCCACAGTTTCAAAAACAAAGTTGAATTGGACTTTACATCCAAAGATGGAGCTAACTTTCAGAAAACTAAATTTGGCAATGTGGCACCAGTAACAGCAATATTTGGAAAAAATGCATCAGGAAAAACTAACTTTCTAAAAAGTCTGAACTTTCTTAGAGGGTTTTGTGGTGGGAGAAGTTCCAATAACACTATCGATTCTATCAAGACGTTTCTGTTTAATAGTGACCCAACCAAATTTGAAGTCGAATTCTTCGAGGATGAACAACTGTTCAACTACAAACTAGTAGTCGATTCAAGCTCATCGGTATCTGAGTCTTTGTGGGTTGAAGATAAGTTGGTAATGAAGAGAGAAGGAACAAAAATAAACCTTGTCGATACTAACCATAAGTCGATAGAGATGCCGGTGCCTAGAGATCTATCTGCTATTAGGCATGCTGAGCGAAACTTGGACGGTGAATACAATTATATAAACTCTGTTTCGAAATTCTTTTATTGTATCGAGTCAAACGTTTACCATAATTCATTTAATATTGACAACACAAGTGTCTACAATATTTCGAGACGTCTAGCTAAAGATAAATTTTCATTTGGCTTGACAGAAAAGCTACTGACGCAATTTGACCCATCTTTAAAGAGAATCGAACTAAATAAACGAGAATTTAAAGATAGAGAACAATTTTATCCTGTCTTCTACCATAAAAGTGGCAATCAAGAATTTGCTGTGTCTTTAGACCAGGAGTCAAGTGCAATCAAACGATTATATGGGATTTTACCTCTAGTTTTATTCGTTAGTGCTGTTGGTGGAGTGCTAGTTATTGATGAGCTTGAATCTCACCTTCACCCTCAAATTGTTAATAAATTACTAGAGCTATTTCTTAAATTCAACTCTAATAATGCCCAATTAATATTTACCACCCACCAAGTATTACTTATGGATATACTTCCTAAAGATGCTATTTGGATTGCTGAGAAGGAAGATTGTGGTAGTAATATGACGAAACTTGTCGATAGAATGGCAGAAGGGAGCATAGATATTAATGATATTAGTGGCAACTATCTTTCAGGGAGATTTGACATAACTAAGGCTAATATAAAAAAGTAGTATATACACATGAATCATTTAAAATATTTAGTTTTGGTTTGTTTGTTTTTAACTAATTATTCAAACGCACAATATGCATCTAGTGACTTTGTAGATAGAAGTAGTTTAAAAATAAATTACATAGAAATTACCCAGGAAGAAGCTATTAAAAAATACAACCTTCCAGAAGACCTACCTACTTGGCTAATGAATGACCTTGTTAGAATTCATAGCCGAATTGAGAATGTTGATGCATTAGGAGCGACAAAAGCAGAATTAATCGCTTATAAAACTGCGCTCACTGAAAAAGAAAAAGAAATACTTGAACTAAAAACAGCATTGGATGCAAATAACACTCGATTAGACGACATGCGTGACTTTGGGTTGGGCTTTATCGGCATAATAAGCCTACTATCTGTTATTTCAGGGTATTTTTCCTATGTAAACGCTGGTACACATGCCCGGGCTGAAGTAGTAAAAGGCGTGCAAGAAGCAAAATCAGATGTTATTAAAGGTGTTGACGATACAAAAAATCATTACTTAGAAAAAGCCAAAAGCTTAATTGATAGCTTAGAAAGTGAAACCAAGTCCGCGTCTACAACTTTGAAAAATCTAAGTGAAAAAGAAAAGTCCGTTCTAGATGAGATATCTGAACTGGAAAATTTGAAAAATGACACAGAAAAACTATTATCGGAACTAAAAGTAGAAAGAAGTAGAATATCTGAATTTGAAGAAAAAATTGAACACTTACAAAATGACATTTCAAAGTTTAAAAAGGAACTTGCTTCTTCAGACTCCGAAAAGGTTTTTAAAGGCGGGAATAACGAAACAATTAACGAAGAGCATTACTTATCCATGATAAGAAACTTTAGTAAAAAACTGGATGAGAATATCG
Organism: Vibrio parahaemolyticus; assembly: GCF_900460535.1. Classification (NCBI taxonomy): domain Bacteria; kingdom Pseudomonadati; phylum Pseudomonadota; class Gammaproteobacteria; order Vibrionales; family Vibrionaceae; genus Vibrio; species Vibrio parahaemolyticus. The sequence continues at coordinate 2,104,604 of NZ_UHIL01000001.1, forward strand.
ATGAGTAAGTATGTTCAAGCGAATATAGTTACTATTGAGGGAGTTTGCCTAACGCTCTGTTAAGGGGTGAGCAACGCAATACCGAAGCCGCCGCAAACCACCTTAATCACTAAAATCAACGCATAGTGAAAATGCCACGCGTTGCGAATCCCTCTTGAACAGTTTGTTAGGTGCGTAGCCAAAGTTGGTAAAAGTCTGTTTCATCGTGCTTGGGATTCTTGCGCACGAACTCCCAACCATGACGCTTATAGAATGTAAGAGCTCGATGGTTAGTTCGGCTTACTGAAAGTACAGCACGCAAACAACCCGCTTTACTCAAAGTGCTTACAATATAATCCTGCAATTTTGCAGCGAGTCCTGAACCACGAAAATTCGGCTTTAAGTAAATGAGATGTACATAGCCAGTCCCCGGCTCGGGTGAAAAGCTACGAAACTCTAACTGCCCTGCAAACTGACCATCCACAAATATATGGATATAGAACCATCCTGATGTTGCTAACCGGTCTAATACTCGTTCACGATAACCACTGATGAAGTCATCGAAACCATCGTAATGCCCAAAACTACAAAAGTATGCATCTTTTCTTGCAGCAACGCATAATTCGAAATCATCAATGTTTATCTGCCGAAAAGTAATTTCCATACTTACCTTTTCCTTCAAGCACCTAACGCCGCGTTAAGGGGCAGCAACGCGCTACCACAAACTTCAATTTACCACCGTAAACACAGATGCCAAGATTTGAGCCAAACTCGCCAAGCGTTGACTGTCCCTCTTGAACGCTTTGTTAGGCATAGGACGCTTTGTTTAGCACCCATTTTTCCAGTTCTTCGTTGTCATCATCAACGACAATGCCTGTAAAAACGAAATTGTTAGCTTTTACAACATTAAGTGAAGCTACATTGATTGAAGAAATCAAAGCAACTACGTTTTCAACCACACCTGTTCCAAACGCTAAATCGCAAAGTTGGTTAACTGCAGACTTTGCCAACCCACGACCTTGTTGCTTAGGTGCAACATTGTATCCAATTTCCACCTCACCAGCTTTGGGCTCATATTTAAAGCCACAAAAGCCAACAACATTATCTTGAAATAACATCATATAAGGCAGTGACCATATTTCAGCCCCAGCCTTTTGAGCTTGTTGCAATGAACGATTGAGTACATGATTAGGTGGAATAGAACCATTACAAAACTCAATTTCTTTCCCTGTTGTTCCAGTAATCAATTGATTCAGCTGTTTCTTATTTATCTGCTGTAGTTTCATTTTCCACTCTATGCCTAACGCTCTGTTAAGGGGTGAGCAACGCAATACCAAAGCCGCCGCAGACCACCTTAAACACGAAAACCAACGCATTGTGAAAATGCCACGCGTTGCGAATCCCTCTTGAACAGTTTGTTATGTGCGAACTTCTAGCTTGTAGATGACTGCTCAGCAACACTAACTTTAGGCTCTTTCTCTGGCGTCGACCATTTGATGATTGCTCTAAGGTTCATTGAGAAAAAGATGATATTTGCAATTATCATTGCCACACTGCCAGTAAGATAACCAACTGCTACCCAACTAGTGTTACCGCACATCATTAAAATGAAACCGATTTTGTTCTTATTTCCAATTTGCCAAATTGCAAGAAACGTAAGTACCATTGCAACCCAGTCGATTCCATAGTACTGAAAATATTCCATTTTTCCTCCAAGCACATAACGCCCTGTTAAGGGGTGAGCAACGCAATACCGAAGCCGCCGCAAACCACCTTAAACACTAAAATCAACGCATAGTAAAAATGCCACGCGTTGCGAATCCCTCTTGAACAGTTTGTTAACTGAGCGCCCTTCAGTTTTCGCCGAGCTTACAGCCACTGTAGCCAAAGCTGGTTTCACTAATTAATGATTAGTAAAGCTAACTCAAATATGTGTTTAACCAAAAGATTACAGTTTATCTTTAGTTTGAAATGTGTCTCACAACACCATACTTCGGCGATGTAAGTTCGCCGAACTAATCGCGAATGCCTTATATTATTAGAAGGCTTTGTGCCGCCTTTCACATCAGTAAACTTAAGTACCAAATTTAAATTAGTCGCATTAGCTAAATTAAGGAAACCAACCGAACACGCTAGACCTCTGGACCTAGAAACAGTATCAATGTGCTTTCGTATTTTCTGCGCCAGTTAACGCCGCGTTAAGGGGTGAACAACGCAATGCCACTCAACTTAAACTATTGTGCCATAAACACAAAAGCTAAACTTTAAACCAAAACTGCCAAGCGTTGAGAATCCCTCTTAAACGCTTTGTTATGTGCGTGCTAGACGGTAACGCCTTACCGTACCCTCACTGTCATCTGTGTAGTTACCGAGATATTCACCACCACAGTTTTCGATGACCTTTTGAGATGCGGGATTGTCAATTGAGCAAGTAACAATGACTGAGTCAGAGACAACGTGATCTCGCACCCAAGCAAGCAGAAATGAGGCTACACCCTTACCAGGAGCTGACGGTCTAGTTTCGTAGCCGACATGACCAATGACATTTTCTACGTTGGCATTAGTACCTTTGCGAACTCGGATTGCGCCTAAAATTTCAGAGTTCGATACACAGTAGTAAGTTGTGCTGGGTAAATATCCGTTTGGTAACTCGGAAGTTGCCTTAGAACGTTCGATCAAACCTGACAAATAAGCTGTTGGATTTTGCTCTACACCCGAATATTTTGGGATACCCGAATCTAAGCATTCTTTCGCATAACTCACTGATATTGGAGCCAAATCAGGATTGGCCTCAACCACTTCCATGTCGATTTTCCTCATAAGCACATAACGCCCTGTTAAGGTGTGAGCAACGCAATACCGATGCCACAGCATACCACCTTAAACACTAAACGCAACGCACAGCAAAAATGCCACGCGTTGCGAATCACTCTTAAACAGATTGTTAGCTTACAAACTTAACCTTGTCGTTGTATTCTTTGAATTCTTTTTGGACAGCCAATCCGTCAATAGACTTAAATTGTGTATTTTGATTAGCATCAGAAACTAGTTGGTTTGCACGAATTCTCAACTCACGATCATCTGTGATCAATAGTAAGTTATTGTACTCATCAGTTGCTTTTATTAGTAATTTTATAATCTCTGGGTCAGCATAAGCTTCTTTTTCAGCGTCAAATCCTAACGGAATGATTTTGATGACATTAGAGTTTTGTAACCTTTCAATTCGGCTGAGAGCACACCTTGCCAACTTGCTCTTAACATTACCGTAAGGCAGGTTTTTCAAATTCACAATCTCATCAAACTGCACCTGTGGGATTTTGATTACATTGTTCGATTTACTTAAATATGACTCTAATGAATTAAATAGGTCATCATAGTCATAGTTCATCCAAATATTTGAATCAATCACCACTAAGTCACTAAGCCTCTCATCCCACTGACTCTCAAAACTTTTAATAAACAAGTTAGCCCTGCTTAAAGCTTCTTGGTGACGTCGAGCCTCATCAGCTTTTTCTTGAGCTTGCTTTCGTACCTCTTCTGCTTCTGCTTTTTCCTTTTCTTCTTCAGTATAATCGTAATACTTCTTGCCACCGTAAGCTGCAGCGACTAAAGCCGCAGCACCAATAATGATAGGTATCATTTCTTCTTCCTTTTAATAAATATCAGATTACTCTCTGTAAGCTAACGCCGCATTAAGGGGTGAACAACGCCACCGACCAACCTAAACCATTGTGCCGTAAACACTAAAACTGATTCAAACCAAAACTGCCAAGCGTTGTGAATCCCTCTTGAATGCTTTGTTAGTTGCCAAACCTAAAGCTTTGATTTGAAGTTGATTGCCGTTTTGCCAACACTAGCTTTATGTGTATTGATAGACTCAAATCAGGCGCAGCTTCAAAGCGCCTGTCACTGAAACCACTTGGAACTCAAAGCGCCGCAGAAAACGAACCAACAACACCAAAAAGCTCTTTTAGACAGACAATGTCACCGAGCTGACTTTCAACAAGTAAATCGACTTCTGAAACGGCAAACCAAACTAGGAAAAGAACGAAGCTCAATTTCCGCGAACCAAGATTCCGAAGTTCGAAGTGCAGAATCGAGCAAAGCACACGAACGATTAGACCTAAACACTCTGTTTTAGCCGCGATTTTCCTCGTTGGCAACTAACGCCCTGTTAAGGTGTGAGCAACGCAATACCGAAGCCCCCGCATACCACCTTAAACACTAAACGCAACGCATAGCAAAAATGCCACGCGTTGCGAATCACTCTTAAACAGTTTGTTAGCCATCTTTCTTACCACCTCCGGATGACTTGGGCGGTTTTACAGGGGGCATTGGTGTTCCAACTTTCATATTAGGTAGATTACGTCCTGTATTTGGTACAATGACTCGACCTTTACCTTGAGGTTTATCTGACATGTTTACGCTCCAAGATAGTTTTCAGTGAAATATTCATCTGCTGCATTTTCAGCGGCTGCTTTTAGTTTGTTCTTTCGCGGTAAAACAATACCATTCAAACTTGCCCTTTCAGCCGATAAGATACGACCTTTTAAACGAACTGTTTCTTCATGAATTTCTTCTTCAGTTAACAAGCCCTCTGATACTTTGTACCAAATAGTCTCAGCTTCTAGGAAGATAGCTTGAACTTGATTATTTAGCTCAGACACTGCTTTTAAGCGTTTTCGATACGGCAAAAATGGTTTAATTGCAGTGATCACCTGTGACAAAGCAATTATGCAAGCCCATACCATTTGATGCTCTTTCCAAAGAGCCCAGGTAGCAATACTTGCTGATGACGCAATAGCCATGAATATACTCAAAGCTTTATCTGTCCATTCATCCTTTGCCGCGTACCCGTGAAGGTATGCAATTTGCGCTTTAAGTTCTTTCAGTAAATTCCAATATCGTAACTGATACAACTAGGTTTCCTCCTTGATGGCTAACGCCCTGCTAAGGGGTGAGCAACGCAAATACCGATGCTTCCGCACACCACTTTTATCACTAAAATCAACGCATAGTAAAAATGCCACGCGTTGCGAATCCCTCTTGAGCAGTTTGTTAGCTTAAATTATGTAGCACCAAACCACGCCACCCCAAAACAGAATATTTAGTGTCCAAACCATTATGCTTTGAACTGGGAACATATGAAAAACTAACTGGGGGCATGCTTTTAGCTCACTTGGAGAAAACAGCATTTGAGGTTGAAAATCCCAACTAGTAGCTAAACGACAACCTCGTTTGAATCGAGGATGATTAACCAAATATTCTGCGTAGGATGAATAAATTGTCCATAAGCCCAAAAAGCCAAATAACTCAATTAGAGAGATCACTTCCAAGCTAAATGGCAATAGTGAAGGTCCACCAATGAGTATAATTGCTACAAATATCCATTTTTTGTTTCTCATTACACATCCTTGTTAATGATTTAAGCTAACGCCGCATTAAGGTGTGAGCAACGCAACCACCAAGACTAAACCATTGTACCGTAAACACAAAACCCAACGATGGAATAAAAAATGCCAAGCGTTGGGAATCACTCTTAAATGCTTTGTTATAACGAAGCTTCTTAGTGCGCTTGTGGCTTAACTAACCCGTTTACTGAACCTTTCTATGTTTAACGAAGGTAACAACCAAAGCCACTAACGCCAGTAGCTGAAAAAGCCAAAATAAAGGAATGAACCCAAATGGCTCAACTAAGAAGCCATTCTCATCTACGTATGAACCGATGGTGTTATAAGCAATTAAACACAAAATACCGCTGATACAGAAAAGAACGCTTATTTTATACTTACGGAGAAATTTCATCGGAGCCTCAATATTTGAATATCTAACCATGTTAGACATTTTGTAAGAGTACATGGTTCACCCCAATAATCATGATTGGACAGACAAGTTATAACGCCGCGTTAAGTAGTGAGCAACGATACCACCTAACCTAAACGATTGCCCCGTAAACACTAAAGCCAATTTGAACTTAGAATGCCACGCGTTGCGAATCTGCCTTAAACGCTTTGTTATGCGGCTTTTACCACAAGCATCTGGGTTGCGCCTTTTTGAAACTCATATTCAACACTTTTTAGGCTTACAGAAATACCAAGACTCTCTAAATGCCTAACCACCCCAGATAAATAACTTGAGGGTTTACCATTTAACGAAATCAAAGGGTATATCCTAACCTCGTGTGATACGCGAACAAGCTCGGTAATAGCTTGAATATGCTCTCGTTCAGATACATGCTCGTCATAAAGAAACAAAAAGTGAGAACACAATGCTAGATCAAATTCTTTGTCGTCAAATGGAAGTTGAGGCAGTGAGCCACTAACGTACCTTTGCGAATTTTTACCATCTTCATAATCGGCTAAAAAGTGGTTCATTGCCATCATTCTAGTGTTCTCTAACGCCTGCGGAGAACCTATTACATCCCAGACATAACCATCCAAATTTTTCGTTAGCTGCTGCATTATTATCGGGCGGACTTCATCGATCCTACGGCTTATTTGCTCTTTAGAAAACTGATAAATAGGGTCAATTGAAACTACATAGCGCCCACTTTGGGTCAATTCTGCATTAAAACTTGCAGGACCATCACCGCATCCAAGGATTCTTTTCTCTTTATCTTCTTCAAGTATGTTAAACATTAGCTCATATTCTTTGAGCGTTCGCCCCCAAGGAACAACATCTTCTAATTTCACGTCTAAAGTCCTTTTTTATGATTAACGTTTGCCCGCATAACGCCCTGCTAAGGGGTGAGCAACGCAATACCAAAGCCGCTGCATAACACCTTAATCACGAAATTCAACGCATAGTAAAAATGCCACGCGTTGCGAATCCCTCTTGAGCAGTTTGTTATGTGAAAATTAATTTGGGCAGAGAAAAGAACCTACTAAAGGCTCTTCCACAACCTCACACTCTAACGTTCCATTTACTGAGAGTTTTAGAGGGTTCAAAGGTGTGCAACATTCATCTTCAGGCGCTATGGAGTTTTCGACTTGGTACTTAAAAATGTTGTCGTTATCTTGCCTATAAGTAAACTCACACCCCGAAAACTCACCATTAGTATCGCCAAGAACCATACCATAGCGTGTAACTATCTGAAATCTGTCTTCAAACTCGGTAAAAGTTTGAGAGACAATTTCAACATTCCCCTCATAGCATTCGAATATAGCCTCTGTAAATTCATGTTCGTTCAAAGCACTACTAATATTTACTGGTCGAAAATAAATATAGGGGCGGCAAAGGACACTATTATTGTAGCGAAAGACAACGCTAAGCTCGTCTTCCCCTATGTATTCGTAATCATTTTTATTCAAAGTTATATGCTGCGTGAAGTACGCTAATTTGAGCATTATATCTTTCACTATCTAATACCTTTACTTAGAGCTAACAACGGCTTCAGGAGAATTTTCACATAACGCCGCATTAAGGGGTGAACAACGCCACCACCTAACCTAAACCATTGTGCCGTAAACACTAAAGCCAATTCAAACCAAAACTGCCAAGCGTTGTGAATCCCTCTTGAATGCTTTGTTAGTTGCCAAACCTAAAGCTTTGCTTTGATTTGATGTTAATTGCCGCTTTGCCAACACTGTCTTTGCGTATTTTGGAAAACTCAAATCAGGCGCAGTTTCAAAGCGCCTGTCACTGAAACCACTTGGAATATACAACGCCGTAGAAAACGCGCCAACAACACCAAAAAGCGCCTTTGGATAAACAATGTTACAGAGCTAACTTTCAACATATAAATCGGTTTCTGAAATAGAGAATACAACCACAAAAGAAACCAACGCACAATTTTACAAACCTAAATAACTAGAAATTGAAATACGAAAACTGAGCCAAAAACACACGGACCTTAGCCCTAAATATTTTGTTTTAGCTGCGTTTTTCTCGTTGGCAACTAACGCCGCATTAAGGGGTGAACAACGCATTCCACCCAGACTAAACCATTGTGCCGTAAACACTAAAGCTGATTCAAACCAAAACTGCCAAGCGTTGTGAATCCCTCTTGAATGCCTTGTTAGTTGCCAGACCTAAAGCTTTGATTTGAAGTCGATTGCCGTTTTGCCAACACTTGCTTTACGTATTTTGAAAAACTCAAATCAGGCGTAGTTTCAAAGCGCCTGTCACTGAAACCACTTGGGACACAAAGCGCCGTAGAAAACGGATTAACAACACCAAAAAGCGCCTTTGGACAAACAATGTTACAGAGCTAACTTTCAACATATAAACCGGTTTCTGAAATATAGAGTCCAACCACAAAAGAAACCAACGCACGATTTTACAAACCCAAATAACTAGAAGTTGAAATACGAAAACCGAGCCAAAAACATACGGACCTTAGCCCTAAATATTTTGTTTTAGCTGCGTTTTTCTCGTTGGCAACTAACGCCTTGTTAAGGTGTGAGGCACGCAATACCGATGCGCCCGTATACCACCTTACCCACTAAACCTAACGCATAGTAAAAATGCCACGCGTGCCGAATCACTCTTGAACAATTTGTTATGTGGCTTTATAGCTGCACGCCTGGAAATAGTACCCAAATTATTGTGCTAACTACGGCTAAAAAAAGTGCAAAACCTATAATGTTAATAAGCCTCTGAACCGACACACTTTTATTTTGATAGTTAGGGTAAAAATTCTCTAAAGCAAAGCTATTAAGAAAACCTGCTATGGACATTTTCCCTATCCATACCAGCAGGCTGTTATTATCGGTACGCAACATGAAAATTTGGTTGATCGTTTGACCAGTTTCAAAAGCTTCATATGCCCAAATCAGTCCGAAAAGGACTGGTGGTGCAATTAAAAAGAAAATTGGTGCTTTAAACTTCATTTTTCTCCAGCCACATAACGCCGCATTAAGGTGTGAGCAACGCTACCACGAAACTTAACCTTACCACCGTAAACACAAAACCCAACGATTGAATGAAAAATGCCAAGCGTTGGGAATCACTCTTAAATGCTTTGTTATATTAATTTTCGTTCAACAAAGTACTGTTATCTCTTACTTGCCTAGTTGGATAGCAAGCAAACGGGAAATATAAATGCTCTTTGGTTCCATTTAGTTGCACGTATTCTAGTATTAGATGACAGTTTTTTTCGATAACTCCATACCTTTCAGTATATGCAGCGATAATTTCATGAGGAATTGCTGAAGGTATAGCTGACCTATTAGAAGCAGTAACAACATGAGCTTCATTTGGGTTCAGCAATTGATTGTCTAACTTGCTTTGTAGATACGCTGTGGTGCTAATACCTGACTGTTCAACATTGTAAATATTAATCCTAGATAATGCAGCCGGGCTATTACCAACATTGGACAACATGAAAGTGAGTTGAGTATGATCTCCTTCCAAAATTGAAATTTTCATTTCAGCTTTATATTCAACAAAAAGTTCTTTAATTGGCGGTGCTGTCCATATGGAAAGCCAAGTAAGAATAAAACCTGCGGTTATTACCACTGGGCTGACGTATCTCCTCCAATTTTGCACCGCCCCGCATTGGGCACACTTTTTCGCACCAGCTTTCAACTCACTTTTACATTCTATGCATTGACTCAATTTTTCGAATATCTCCAATTAATATAACGCCCTGTTAAGGTGTGAGCAACGCAATACCGATGCTTCCGCATACCACCTTAAGCACTAAACGCAACGCATAGCAAAAATGCCACGCGTTGCGAATCACTCTTAAACAGTTTGTTAGGGCTCTTTTTTATTGCCCTTTACCAAAAGCATAACCAAGAGCAAGAGTAATAATTGGCGTAAAAATAGCCCATGTATTTTTAATACTATCCATGGTATCTGAGCTATTGCCATCAGAACACAAGTCAACTAAGAAAAACGCAACACTAATTCCTGACGCAATACAAAAGCTCCAAGTAATTGTCATCCAAATGAAAGAGTCTTTTGCATTCTGACCAGTACCAATATGCTGTGCTATTTTACCTACGAGGTGACGTTCTGTAGCTTTAACCTTTTCTTTTTGATTAGTATCAATACTAGGTTGAAAGGTAATCTTACTTTGTTCATCAGCCATTAATTGCTCCAAGCATAAATGTATAGTGAAACTCCCTCATTTCTCCACCGTTGAAACTGTTCACGTAGTAAGTAATATAAAGCTGCTTCCCTTTTACCGAAGCGATAGGGATTGGGTCAGGATTCCCCTCTCCCAGTGAATTTTTGAAGTTGAATAGAGTCATTTTAAGTATGTTGTCTTCTACCTTACCTTCATATCTCCCACCCTTGTCATCCTCTTTAAATTCAAATTTGAGAGTTAAATTATCAATTTTGAAAGTTAGTTCAGGGGTTGTCAGATGAACGATGCCTGAAGAAATAACTTCCAGTCCATTGGTTGACACGGTGATTGGTATACCATAGTTATTCATTCTTTAACTCATTTCCTGATCATTACTATTCTTGGGATGCAATTTTACACGCATTTGTAATTGAAGCTAGTTCAAGAGTCCTAACGCCCTGTTAAGGTGTGAGCAACGCAATACCGATGCTTCCGCATACCACCTTAAACACTAAAACCAACGCATAGTAAAAATGCCACGTGTTGCGAATCACTCTTAAACAGTTTGTTAGGCAGACAACTATATGAAATAATCATCTCTACTCGTCTATTCATTCCACATATAAACATAATGAAAAAATCAGAAAATATCTTTAAGAAAATATGCAACACTTATAAATCCACCCTTTTCAAAGGCATCGACTTATCAATTCCCAACCAAAGCAATGCGAAGAGGTCACACTGGGTAGATGCACTGACAGCATTTGGACTGTTACTGGCTCTTTTCTACGCAGGTTTAGTCATCTATCGAGGGGCTGTAATCTTCAACGATATACTAGGTGCTGCGGGCACCATCATTTGGGCTTTAGTCGTGCTAGCATTATCTATTTCAACTTTAATAGATAACAATATAATGGCTAAAAAGGGCTACGACCGATTCTACAAAAGGTTCTTCTTTAAAAGCTTGTTAACTGTCGCCTTTGGTGCGATAAGCTCATATTACTCTTGGCAAGCTATGCTAGGGGCATAGTTATTTTAGAGGGAGGGGTAAACCTCTCCCTATCTTTGTAAGGCTGCCTAACGCCCAATTAAGGGGTGAGTAACGCAACACCGATGCTACCGCAAACCACCTTAATCACCAAAATTAACGCATAGTAAAAATACCACGCGTTACGAATCCCTCTTGAATTGTTTGTTAGCACGCTGCCCTTAAAGCCTTTGGCACACGCCAAGATGTTGAAATATTGAACGAAATTTATGATTTAAAACACTAAAACCAAACGGACAGCTGCCAAACTAAAAACACACTTCAAGACGTAAGTTGGCTAGAAGAAAAACATGCTTACCTGCCCTTTTTCACCACTTTCAAATTAACAAAGAATACGGGCTTCGAACTTGAACAACAGCGACAAAGAAACGCTTGTTTTGCCGAAAATTTGTCAGCACCAAAGAAACCACGCCAGAGAAATAGCCCGAAAGTTAGAAACCGTAAACGATAAACTCACAGAGAAAACTTCACATCTAGTGCCACCGGAGCGAACCTGAAAGGCACATTTAATTAGGTGTAAAGCGAGGAAAAGAAACCAATAAAAACAGAAACTTTTAGCCTTTGATGCCAACCCAGTGCTAACGCCGCATTAAGGGGTGAACAACGTCACCACCTAACTAAACCATTGTGCCGTAAACACCCAAAACCACTGCAAACCAAAACTGCCAAGCGTTGTGAATCCCTCTTGAATGCTTTGTTAGTTGCCAAACCTAAAGCTTTGATTTGAAGTCGATTGCCGTTTTGCCAACACTAGTTTTATGTGCTTTGAAAAACTCAAATCAGGCGCAGTTTTAAAGCGCCTGTCACTGAAACCACTTGGAACACGCAACGCCGTAGAAAACGAACTGACAACACCAAAAAGACCTTTTGGAGAAACAGTGCCACAAAGCTGACTTTCAACAAGTAAATCTGCTTCTGAAACGGCAAACCAAACTAGGAAAAGATCGAAGCTCAATTTCCGCGAACCAAGATCCCGAAGTTCGAAGTGCAGAATCAAGCAAAGCACACGAACGATTAGACCTAAACACTCTGTTTTAGCTGCGATTTTCTCGTTGGCAACTAACGCCGCATTAAGGGGTGAACAACGCATTCCACCCAAACTAAACCATTGTGCCGTAAACACTAAAGCCGATTCAAACTAAAACTGCCAAGCGTTGTGAATCCCTCTTGAATGCTTTGTTAGTCGCCATACCCAAGGCTTAGGTTTGGAGTTTATTACCGCTTTGCCTACACTGTTGTTACGTGCTTTGAAAAACTCAGTTCAGGCGCAGTTTCAAAGCGCCTGTCACTGAAACCACTTGGAACACGCAACGCCGTAGAAAACTAACTGACAACACCAAAAAGACCTTTTGGAGAAACAGTGCCACAAAGCTGACTTTCAACAAGTAAATCGGATTCTGAAACAGCAAACCAAGCTAGGAAAAGATCGAAACTCATTTCCGCGAGCCAAGATCCCGAAGTTCGAAGTGCAGAATCGAGCAAAGCACACGAACGATTAGACCTAAACACTCTGTTTTAGCTGTGATTTTCTCGTTGGCAACTAACGCCGCATTAAGGGGTGAGCAACGCTAACCACCTAACTTAAACCATTGTGCCGTAAACACTAAAGCTAATTCAAACCAAAACTGCCAAGCGTTGTGAATCCCTCTTGAATGCTTTGTTAGTTGCCAAACTTAAAGCTTTGATTTGAAGTTGATTGCCGCTTTGCCAACACTAACTTTACGTACGTTGAAAAACTAAAATCAGGCGCAGATCCAAAGCGCCTGTCACTGAAACCACTTGGAACAGATAGCGCCGTAGAAAGCGGACTAACAACACCAAAAAGATCTTTTGAGAAGACAATATTACAAAGCTGACTTTCAATAAGTAAATCGGTTTCTGAAACAGAGAATCCAACCACAAAAGAAACCTGAGAACGATTTTCACAAACTCGAACGATTCAAAATTGAAGTACGAAACCCCACCAAAAACACACTGACTTTAGCTCTAAACATTCTGTTTATGCTGCATTTTCCTCGTTGGCAACTAACGCGCAGTTAAGGTGTGAGAGACGCACATGCACCCTAACCTAAAATAAACTCTGATAAATCCGTGCCTATTTGGGCACTAAAACCCCAATGCGTTTCGAATCGCCTTGAACGTCTTGTTATTCCGCAACTAAAGTCGGCTATGTTTACGCCTAATCTTTTGATATGACGAGAAATTTTCGGTATGCAGGCAAAAATCGAAGCCGAAGTATTTGGCAGCTCACTACCTTAAATCGCTTTAGCGTCACTCTTTAATTGCTGCGCCATATTAAGGTGCGCTTAAAGCGCTTTAAGGCTAGCATGGAAATGACCAATATTCGCCCTTTTCGCCGCTTTTCCACCCTATTACCCCGCCACTTTCACTCTTAGGCTACAATCACGTACATTCAGCCTGAGAGATCCGTTGCGGAAATAACGCCCAATTAAGGTGTGAAGCACGCTACTACCACACCCAATTTGACCACCGTAAACACTAAACTAAACTCAAGCCAAAAATGCCAAGCGTGCTGAATCACTCTTAAATTGTTTGTTAGGTTTTTACTATCTCACTATGTATAAGCCGATTGTAAGGAACCTCATAAGCACTGGTATAATAATCAATTATTGACTGATCGCCGCCTTGTTTCTGATATAAGTCGATGTACCGAAACAGCCCGTTGGACGCATTTAGTGCTTGTAACCATATTTCATTATCTTGAAACAAAGAACCATCGGGTTGGCGTCGTAACTTGGGACTCTCTTTAAGTACTGACAAGTGATGTTCCCAGTCTAGTGAGTCACTTTTTAAAAGAGTACTCAATGGAAGTTCTTTCAACCCTGCATACTCTCCTCCCATATCGTGCGTCCAAAGCCATGGGTCATCACAAGTTACAACCATCTCATACAAACTTTTAAGATCTTTCTCATAAGCTCGAATAGCGATTAGTGTCTCAGAGCTAATTTGTTGATTTTTAATAAACTTTAAATTCTCTAGACCAGCACGAAACGCCAAAAATGCAAACAAAGGACCAAGAACTCCACCAATATAACTACCAAAGCTTCCCCAGTCACTCTGCTCATTTGAGAGACCTGAGTGAAACTGTATAAAAAAAGCACCTAGACTTATACCTGTAATCAAAACAGCAACAATAGTTGCCATATTATCTCGAATTAGATTATTCAAATTACTCCCCAAAAACCTAACGCCTTGTTAAGGGGTGAAGCACGCAACACCGATGCTACCGCATACCGCCTTAATCACTAAAACCAACGCATAGTAAAAATGCCACGCGTGCTGAATCCCTCTTGAACAATTTGTTAGCTGTATTTTTCCATTACAAAATTTCTTAGTTTTTGACCGCGGACTTCCATTTCTTGGGCTTGAACTACTTTAAAACCGAAGTGTTCGTAAAATGGACGAGCAGTGATACTGACTTCAGAAAAATAACGTTTTATACCGCGTGAATTGCCAACCTTAAAAACATGATTCATTAGAGCTTTACCTACACCTTTGCCTTGATACTCATGGTGACAAAAGAAATGGTCTATAAGCCCACTAGCTTGCAAATCTGTGTAGCCAACAATGACACCGTCTATTTCAGCAACAAATGGAGATAACCCTTTCATCCGTTTTTCCCAGACTGACGGTTCTAGACGTTCTGGAGCCCAAGCTTCGACTTGAGCTTGAGAATAGTCACGAATATTAATATTCCGAATTGTATAAAAGTGAATATCCCATAGTGCTTTGGCATCTTCTACGCTGTAATTTCTAATTGTAATCATCGTGCTTACTCCATAATACAGCTAACGCCGCGTTAAGGGGCGCAGGCACGCAATACAAAAGTGACCGTATAACACCTTAACCACTAAACACAACGCAAATTGAAAATGCCACGCGTGCCAAGTCCCTCTTGAACGCTTTGTTATGTGATGCTGTTCGAAACTACGATATGAAGACACTAACCACCCAATCAGGCAGTCCGAATAAAAATGACCAACCGCCCAAAATCGCTGCTATTGGTGAAGTAATCGGGAACAACGCCAATGCAAACATTGCAAAACCGCCAATTTTTACTGCAACCCAAAGCCAGTAGACCCAACCTAGTGGCAATAGAAGCCACATACTCATAATGACCCAACTAAAAAGTGTTGAAATAACATTTCCCATACGCCAACCACCTGTCTCTGTTGCAAAATATAAGCATAGACTTATTTTAATTATTGTATTCTGAGTTGTGTCACTATTGGGGAGTCACATAACGCCAAATTAAGGTGTGAACAACGCTAACACCTTAGCTAAAGCATTGTGCCATAAACACTAAACTTGCTTGAAGTGAAAACGCCGAGCGTTGTGAATCACTCTTAAATTTCTTGTTATGTGCGTACTAAATATTTACGTACAATCTCAGCATGTCTTTGTGTTGAATACCATTTTCATAGATTGGCTCCGGATAGTTTAGCAAAAAATGATCTTTGATGATTGAGTCTACTCGAAAACCTAAACGCTGATAATAAGTCAGTTGATAACCAAATGTACCCGTACCAAGCTCGACACGATTGATTCCTTTACTTGGTAGCTGAGATAGAACAAGCTTTAGTAACTTAGTACCAATACCCTGACCTTGCAGCTCTGGAGATACCGATACATTAAATATCTCAGCAAGGCTGTTGGTCTGCGCTTTAACTATACAAGCAGCAAAAACTCGTCCGTTGTCAAATGCAGCAAAACACCATGAACCAGGTAAATACGAAGCGATACTAGCTTCAGAAGGATCAGCTTCAAGCAATAAATCTAGTGGAATTTCGCTACTTTTGACTTCGATATATTGCATATTTCCTCCAAGCACATAACGCCCAGTTAAGGGGTGAAGCACGCAATACCGATGTTACTGCATGGTACTTCAACACAAAAACCAACGCATACCAAAAATGCCACGCGTGCTGAATCCCTCTTGAACTGTTTGTTAGCACGCTGCCCTTTAAGCCTTTGGTACACGCCAAAATATTGAAATATAGCACGAAATTCATGGCTTAAAACACCAAAACCAAACGGACAGCTGCCAAACTAAAAACAAACTTCAAGAAGTAAGTTGGCTAGAAGAAAAACATGCTTAACTGCCCTTTTTCGACGCTTTCAAATTAGCAAAGAATACGAGCTTCGAACTTGAACAACAGCAACAAAGAAACGCTTGTTTTGCCGAAAATTTCTCAGCGCCAAAGAAACCACGCCAGAGAAATAGCCCGAAAGTTAGAAACCGTAAACGATAAACTCAAAGCGAAAACTTCACATCTAGTGCCACCGGAGCGAACGTGAAAGGAACATTTGATCAGGTGTAAATCTGGGAAAAGAGACCAATAAACATCAAGACTTTTGCCCTTTGATTCCAACCCAGTGCTAACGGCTTGCTAAGGTGTGAGTAACGCAATACAAAAGCTACCGCACAGCGCCTTAATCACATAAGCCACCGCAAAGTAAAAATGCCACGCGTTACGAATCACTCTTAAGCAATTTGTTAGTACATGCGCTACTTCTATTTATGCGCTCCAAGATATTGAAAAGTGGCATGATATGAAAGGCTTTGAACACTGAAGTGAGACGGGCAGCTACAAAACTTTACCCCAGATGAAAGACGAAAGTTGGCTAGAAGAAAAACGCACTGAACAGCCCTACTTTCACTGGCTTCAAATTAGAAAAGGATTCTTTCCTCGTACTTCAACAGCCACACCAAAAATAATCAAGGTTCTCTCAAAAGCCACCACGAAAATGAAGAAGCTCCAAAGAAATAGGCTAAGAGTTAGAAACCGTAAACGGTGAAATCAAAGCGAACACTCCGTATATAGTGCCACCGGAAAGAACGTGAAAGGCACTAACTGAAAGGTGTAAAGGCGAGCGCCAAAACAGATACACACCAAAACTTATGACATTTAATGCCAAACCCGTACTAACGCCCTGTTAAGGTGTGAGCAACGCAATACCGATGCCGCCGCATACCATCTTAACCACTAAACGCAACGCATAGCAAAAATGCCACGCGTTGCGAATCACTCTTAAACAGTTTGTTATGTAACTTTACTCAACCTGAGTCAACAAGCTCAGATTTTCTAGAAAAACAGGATCGTTTTCCAAAGTAAAACACTTCGCGAGTAAAGGAGACGTCTCATTCTTATAATTAATTGCGGGCTCATATTTTTTTACTAGCCTAGATACTTCAACGAAAGTGTCTGGTGATATAGAACTCATTTGCACTATACCTGCAGAGATATTTCTAATATCACCTAAGTCGTAGTTTTTATGTTGAAAGTACTGATATAAACAATTCGCTCTCGCGAATTGTATTAATTGTTCATCGATATTAGATTGGGGACCAGTATTAGCTTTTACAGATAATGACATCAGCAAAAGTATGAAAGTCATAACCTTGATCATGTGCACTCCCAGAACAGAACTTTGTGAGTGACTGATGCATACCCTTGGTATACACATTTATTCCCATCCCATAGGTCAGCATGCCCTGTCGCATCACTCCATCCGTCAACTTGATAGACAATAATGCCCTTACGCCCTTTAATTTTCTCTAGGTGCTCTTCGGGAGTTAGCTCTTCAGGGCTAAAGTATTTTTCTGATAGGTATTTGATAAGAATTTTGACTCGAAAAATATACCAAAATTTATTTTGTCCCGAAGAGACTTGAAGACTCATTTTTCCTTCCGGCCCAATCGCGTTGTAACGAGGAATTTTGTGTTCTACACCGCTACCATTAAGAGCTTTGGAAACTCTAATAGCACAAGCGTTTGAAAATATACCTAGTTCGTAGTTCAAACCTACTTTACCACCAATTTTTTCAAAAACCACATTAGCTGGTAACGCAGGGTAATTGGCACGAAGTTTTTCCCATGTTGGCAACTTCATTTTCACCTCAATCCTTAGTAAATATCTTAGGATAGATAATGTGCCGCTGATTCGACCTCATGTAAAAAAGAGAAGAAAACTTTATGATTGAAATTATATAGTTTTGAAACTGACTAATCATGAAGTTACATAACGCCGCGTTAAGTGGTGAACAACGCGCCCACCAAACCTAACCATTGTGCCGTAAACACTAAAGTTGAATCAAACTGAAAATGCCAAGCGTTGTGAATCCGTCTTAAACGCTTTGTTATACAAACTGTTACAGCTTATCCGCCAACTTCTTAAGGTAAGATTTGGCTAGTTCATTTTTACCCCGGCTTAACCACTTTATACACTCCAAAAGTTCCCAGATTAAGCCTTGGTCACCATTTGTATATGCAGGAAAGTCTTCATGCTTTGGCGCTGGAGCATCGGTTAATCGTGACTCCACCGCACCTGCTTTATCAAATAGCACTTTGAAAGGTCTAGAGATATCAAAAGGTTCGCTTAGATCTAGGCAATGAATCTCTGTGCTGGTTAAATCCGTAAAAATGTACTTTGTAAAGTAAGCATTCTCGTTATGAAAGCCTTGATTACGATAGAAAATTTCTTTACCACGCTCAAAAGCCAAGAAGCACTCTTGTGTGGACTTATGAAATTCATTTTGGGTAAGAATCAAAATGTCAGCGTCAGATACTCGGTCACCCTTACCTGCAGCCAATGAGCCTAATAACACTGCGGCAACCACATTGTCTTCGGAAATAAACGCAGAACAAGCAGATCTAACCAGTTCATTTTGAAGGGGAAGATTTTCAAGATTAAGTTCTTCTAAACTCACAGTTACCTCCGTTTGTATAACGCCGCGTTAAGGGGTGAACAACGCTATACCACCCAACTTAAACCATTGTGCCATAAACACAAAAACTAAACTTTGAGCCAAAACCGCCAAGCGTTGAGAATCCCTCTTGAACGCTTTGTTATGTGCATGCTACTTGGTTGCTCTGTTCAGTTGCAGTAAATCCCATTTGTTACCATAGAGATCTTGGAATACCACCACTGTCCCGTATTCTTCAACTCGTGGCTCTTCATTAAATACAATGCCATTTGTCTTCATTAATTCGTAGTCTCGCCAGAAATCGTTAGTTTGTAAGAACAAGAACACACGACCACCCGTTTGATTCCCTACTGCTTGCATTTGTTCTGGTGTACTCGCTTGAGCCAAAAGCAGGTTCGTACCACTGGAATTTGGAGGAGAAACTTGAACCCAGCGTTTACCACCACCTAAGTCAGTATCTTCAACCAATGTGAATTGAAGTTTTTGAGTATAGAACTCAATAGCATCGTCGTAATTTTCAACGACTAGAGCGATGTTTCCAATTTGCTGCTGAACAGTTTTAGACATGACAATTTCCGCTATTTCAAAACGCTGATTGTACGCTATTTTATGATTTTCCGAGAAAGCACATAACGCCCAATTAAGGGGTGAGTAACGCAACACCGATGCCGCTGCAAACCGCCTTAATCACTAAAATTGCCGCATAACAAAAATGCCACGCGTTACGAATCCCTCTTGAATTGTTTGTTAGCACGCTGCCATTAAAGCCTTTGGTACATGCCAACATATTGAAATATAGCACGAAAATATGGTTTAAAACACGAGAGCAAAACAGACAACTGCCAAACTAAAAACAAACATCAAGACGTAAGTTAGCTAGAAAAAAAACATGCTTAACTGCCCTTCTTCACCGCTTCCAAATTAGCAAAGAATACGGACTTCGAACTTGAACAACAGCGTCAAAGAAACGCTTGTTTTGCCGAAAATCTCTCAGTTCCAAAGAAACCACGCCAGAGAAATAGCCCGAAAGTTAGAAACCGTAAACGATAAACTCAAAGAGAAAACTTCACATCTAGTGCCACCGGAGCGAACCTGAAAGGCACATTTGGTCAGGTGTAAAGCGAGGAAAAGAAACCAATAAACACCAAAACTTTTGACCGCTGATGCCACCCCTGTGCTAACGCCGCGTTAAGGTGTGACGTAATGCGTGCCAAACTTGAGCGAAGCGAAACTGGCACGCGTTGCGGAATCGCTCTTAAACGCTTTGTTATGGCGATACTAACGTTTAGCCACTATTCTCATTTCAACAAGTGCGTTCTCTGGGATAAATTCTGACACTCCAATAGCTGACCAAGCAGGATAAGGCTTTTTAACATATTCATCTTTTACTTTTGAAAACACATCTATGTGCTTTTTTAAGTCAATGTGGAATGTCGTCATCTCGAGGATATCGTCGTAAGTTAACCCTACCGCATTAAGGTAAACCCCGAGCTTGTAAAAAGCATCATGGAACTGTTCTTCTGGGTTCGTACTTATTTGCTTATCCTTGCGAGCAGCTGTAACGCCTGACAAATATACAGTGCCATCAGTTTCAATTACTGGCGAAAAATGCCAATCATCAAAGTAATGCCTAAATTCTTCTGGTACTATCGATGTTTTCATATTTCCCTCTAAGCCATAACGCCCTGTTAAGGTGTGAGCAACGCAATACTGATGCCGACGCATACCACCTTAAACACTAAACGCAACGCATAGTGAAAATGCCACGCGTTGCGAATCACTCTTAAACAGTTTGTTATATGCAATTTTACACGTCTTGTAGATTGACTCTTGCCTCATATTCCAATTGTTCTGACTTCAATGGAACATCCCTTTGGGCTTGTTGTAATATACGAATGTACTCATCTTGACCTAATACGTCCCACGCCAAATTCCCTTGATAGTTTGACGCATCATTTTGTGAAATATATTCAAGAATCTTAGGATGTTGCAAAAATAACTGACTAACACGCTGATTCATTTCAGATACAGATTTTTGGAATTCCAAGCCAGTTTCGTTAGTCCAATTAACATAGTAGATTGATTGATCAAATTCTTCTTTTTTTATGTAGTTTCCATTACCATCATGACCAGCCCGTTTATGCACTAATACTGAAAATATATCTGAACCACAACTTTCTGAAAACGTATTTCCGCTGCTATCTTTACCTAATAAAAAGATCTCTTTTTTATAATAAAGATTCAAGATAAACAGAGCAGCTAAAGCTCTTAGTAGATTTCCTAGATTACCTTTACTTAAACTTTTTACGCGTTCATGCTTAACCGCTTGATATGCTTTTTTCCAGTCCGCGCCACTTGAACCACGCTTAAAAGATTTATGTAACGGTGTTAGTAACTTATTACTCTCATTTTCAAAATGAAAATTTGAAGAACTTGGAACAACAACTTTCTTACTCAGTTTCCATTTTTCGTCCAAAAACTTAAGACAGTCTGTATCAAAATAAAGGTCGCCCTCCTCTGGTAACACCCCACCATTCTCGAGGTAAAGATCCTTTGAAATCGACTCGATTTCTACAGAGCAGCGAATCAACAACTCTGAGATCTTAACTGAATACACGAATAATTGTTTATCATCGAAGTGAACCCAATTTGAAAGCTCAACAACTTCTTTTTCTAGATTTTTGTATATCGGCCAATATAAATTTGACACTCAAGCCTCCTATTGCATATAACGCCGCGTTAAGGGGCGTAGGCACGCACTACAAACGTAACCGCATTACGCCTTAATCACTAAACAAACTGCAAACCAAAAATGCCACGCGAGCCAAGTCCCGCTTGAACGCTTTGTTATGTAGCCTGTCTTTCGGATTCAATTTACCACCCAAGAAAAGCTGAACAAGCTGCGAATCTTGCCGCAGCCAAATTACCTGAAATGGTTCACGAAATTGGGTAGACAAAAAGACCAGCGCCCTGGGATTCAAATCTACCAGAGACAAAGATCGCTTTTGTGTAGGGAAAACCTAACGAACGGAACCGACATTGCATACAGACGTTTCGATAACATAATGCTCGCCACACCTTGCGCCAAAAGAACCGTCTACGCGCCGTTGGCTAAAGACGACTGGATATAAACACCAAAAGTCATAAAGCTATATAACGCGCAGTTAAGGTGTGAGAGACGCACATGCACCCTAACCTAAAATAAACTCTGATAAATCCGTGCCTATTTGGGCACTAAAACCCCAATGCGTTTCGAATCGCCTTGAACGTCTTGTTATTCCGCAACTAAAGTCGGCTATGTTTACGCCTAATCTTTTGATATGACGAGAAATTTTCGGTATGCAGGCAAAAATCGAAGCCGAAGTATTTGGCAGCTCACTACCTTAAATCGCTTTAGCGTCACTCTTTAATTGCTGCGCCATATTAAGGTGCGCTTAAAGCGCTTTAAGGCTAGCATGGAAATGACCAATATTCGCCCTTTTCGCCGCTTTTCCACCCTATTACCCCGCCACTTTCACTCTTAGGCTACAATCACGTACATTCAGCCTGAGAGATCCGTTGCGGAAATAACGCCGCGTTAAGGGGTGAACAACGCAAGCCACCAAACCTTAATTATTGTGCCATAAACACAAAAAGCTAAACTTAGAACCAAAATTGCCAAGCGTTGAGAATCCCTCTTGAACGCTTTGTTATGTTCGTAGCTATTTGAAGCCACTGACATTTACAAAACTACGTCTGGTCGATGCAACAGACTTGCTCAAGCTAGGTGCTGCAACACTTCAATTTGAATGTCTCTCAATAAGTTTTGAGTATGCTCCGACTGTAAATTAAGTTCGCACCAGCCATCAGTTCCCATATATTCAGCAGAAATATAGCTGATATTTTTAATACCACTTTCATTGTTGAGGATTACAGATAGTCGGAAAATACCTAACTTCGTGTGGATTCTGCTAATTTTGAAGTTTTCCATAAACCTCCAAGAACATAACGCCAAATTAAGGTGTGAACAACGCTACCACCTTACCTAAACCATTGTGCCATAATCACTAAACTGGCTTGAAGTGAAAGCGCCGAGCGTTGTGAATCACTCTTAAATTTATTGTTATGTTTTCACTTAATACGTATACATAAGCTTAACCATTTCATTAGCTTGTTCCTTATCCAATTGGAACCAATCTAACAAGTTGGCTATACCAACAGGGTCTGAGCTATACCTCGCTAGAAGTAAGGTTAGATTTTTTTCTAACAATATAGATTCTCGAAACAGCCTGTTAATCAAAGAACAAGTATCTCCGCAAGAAATATCTTTGTCATAACAAAACAAATCAATAAATTCTATTAAGTTTTGAATATTGATCTTAGTCGTATTACTACAGTCTTTAATACTCTCTACTAGATACGACGAAACCCTTCTAGAAACCCCACTGTTAATAAGCCTAAGCTCAAATTGAACCCAATTAATTTTGAGCGGGATTTGGTTATACATCGTTTCAATCACAAATTTTGGTAACGCCATACATATCCTCGGAAACATAACGCCCAGTTAAGGGGTGAAGCACGCAATAACTAAGTTACTGCATGGCACTTCAACATTAAACCAACCGCATACCAAAAATGCCACGCGTGCTGAATCCCTCTTGAACTGTTTGTTAGCACGCTGCCCTTAAAGCTTTTGATATACGCCAAGATATTGAAATATAACACGAAAATGTTGGCTAAAAACACTGAAGCTAAACGGAAATCTGCCAAACTTAAAATTAGCTTCAAGACGTAAGTTGGCTAGAAGAAAAACATGCTTAACTGCCCTTTTTCACCAGTTTCCAATTAGCAAAGGATACGGGCGTCGGACTTTAACAGCAGCTTCAAAGAAACCTAACTTTGACGAAAATATCTCAGCGTTAAAGAAACCACACCAGAGAAATCACCCAAAAGTTAGAAACCGTAAACGATGAGGTCAAAGCGAAAACTTGGCATATAGTGCCACCGGAGCGAACATGAAAGGCACATTTGATCAGGTGTAAAGCTAGGAAAAGAAACCAATAAACACAGAAACTTTTAACCTTTGATGCCAACCCAGTGCTAACGCCCTGCTAAGGGGTGAACAACGCAATACCGAAGCCGCTGCAAACCACCTTAATCACTAAAATCAACGCATAGTAAAAATGCCACGCGTTGTGAATCCCTCTTGAGCAGTTTGTTAGTTTGCAGACCCAAAGGGTTGATTTTACGTTGTTTTAAACTTTGCGAACAACAAACTTTATGTACGTTGATGCACTTAAGTCAGGCGTAGTATCAAAGCGGCTAGTCAATGAAACCACTTGGAACAAACAACGCCGCAGAAAACGAACTCACAACACCAAAAAGCACTTTTGGAAAACCAATCTCACAATGCGGACTTTCAACAAAGTCACTGAAACCACGTGAACTTACCACACCAGAGAAAACGTCCTTGCAGCGAGTAAACTTGCAGCGAGTAAATCGGCTTTTGTACCAACAAACTCACAGAGCAGAGTTTCAGCAAAAAAGTTCGACTCAGTTACCCAAAAAGTCACAGCACCAAAGAACAAATCAACCGCTGAAACGATGCCAATTTTGTTTTTTTACCACGCTGATTAACACTGAAATTAAATGCCGATACGACATGAGCTTTTACCGCTAGATCTTGCGATATAGCTACGTTTTTCCTCTTGCAAACTAACGCCCTGTTAAGGTGTGAGGCACGCAACACCAAAGCTTCCGCATACCACCTTAACCACTAAAACCAACGCATAGCAAAAATGCCATGCGTGCCGAATCACTCTTGAACAATTTGTTATGCGTATGGTTTAACGCCTAAACTCTTTATTACTTCATGACTGTGCATTACACGTGAGACCGCGCTCTCTGTCAGCCACCAATTATCCCTGCGAGAGCTTCTATCGTTTACAAAGCAACCATAAAGTTCCAAGCTTTGCGGTAAGACGTTTTTAAATAGGTGCTTTGCCCGTTTTATGTGGAAAGCCGTTGTCAGTATTGCCACTGATTTTTTCGCGACTTCACTTTCTACGATAATCTCTGCGGAAAATTGTGCATTCTCTACTGTATTTTTTGCATGTGGCTCTAAGATAATATCCGATTCTGAAACACCATTAGTCAAAGCATACTCTCTCATCGACTCAAATTCGGGCTTTCGATCTATTGCCAAGTTGCCACCTGACAACAGAAGCTTGGAAACTTTTTTCTCTTTGTACAGTTGTACAGCAGTTGGCATCTTGTATTGGGTTGCTTTGTAACTACCAAGAACAACAAGTACTTCTGCATGTTGGAACTCATCTTGGTGTTTCGGAAAAACCACCTGCGTAATACCCTCGATTTCGTTTTTATTCAATCCTATTCCCTTACACGAGTGAATACGCATAACGCCGCGTTAAGTAGTGAGCGACGCCTACACCCAACCTAATTAATTGCACCGTAAACACACAACTCAATTTGAACTGAAAGTACCACGCGTTGCAAATCTGTCTTAAACGCTTTGTTATACATATATTTTATGTCGCTAGTAATCCAATAACTGCTGAACAAACCTCAAAGGATTAGCTAAAACAAATGACCATACTAGCAGAGAAAAACCGGTTACCTGTGTATACGGAACTGATATGGCATCGAAATATTGTGGCAGTAACCCTATAGCTCCAAGTGGCATACAAAACATACCCACGTAGGTTCGAAACTCACTTACATAGACCTCAGCAAAGGAAATCGACAACAAGACCAATGATGCTAACATTATACCAACCACAAAAAGCGGAACATAAATTTCCCAGAAGCCCATCTTTGGATGCAATAACGGTGAAAACTCAGAAAATAGAGCACTAATAAACACAGGGATGAATATTTTCGAAGACAAATCGTCAATTGCTTTAGCATAAATTGTTCCGAAAGTTTCCACTTTACCTCCATATGTATAACGCCCTGCTAAGGGGTGAGCAACGCAATACCCAAGCCGCCGCAAACCACCTTAATCACTAAATTAAACGCATAGTAAAAATGCC
This sequence comes from Vibrio parahaemolyticus, assembly GCF_900460535.1. NCBI lineage: Bacteria > Pseudomonadati > Pseudomonadota > Gammaproteobacteria > Vibrionales > Vibrionaceae > Vibrio > Vibrio parahaemolyticus. Next base: position 2,130,405 of record NZ_UHIL01000001.1, read on the forward strand.
ACGCGTTGCGAATCCCTCTTGAGCAGTTTGTTAGCACGCTGCCATTAAAGTCTTTGATATACGCCAAGATATTGAAATATAGCACGAAATTTAAGGCTGAAAACACTGAAACCAAACAGACAACTGCCAAACTGAAAACTAACTTCAAAACGTAAGTTAGCTAGAAGAAAAACATGCTTAACTGCCCTTTTTCACCGCATTCAAATTAGCAAAGGATTTGGGCTTCGGACTTGAACAGCAGCGTCAAAGAGACCAAGCTTTGACGGAAATATCTCAGCACTAAAGAAACCACACCAGATAAATAGCCAAAAAGTTAGAAACCGTAAACGCTTAAACAAGAGCAAAAACAACTCATATAGTGCCACCGTAGCGAACATGAAAGGCACACTTGAACAGCTGTAAAGCTAAGAAAAGAAACCAATAAACCCCAAGACTTTTGACCTCTGATGCCAACCCAGTGCTAACGCCGCATTAAGGGGCAGCCAACGTTACCACCAACTTACCGCATAACACCGTAATCACAAAAACCAACGCATAATAAAAGTGCCACGCGTTGGCTGTCCCTCTTAAATGCTTTGTTAGAATTTTATTCCACGGGCTTGTTTATAATTTGACCCATCAAAAACCGCCCCATCAAGAATAGCATCGTCGAAGTTTGCACCTGCTAATTTAGCTGACTTGAAAACAGCATTAGTTAAATTTGCACCAGAGAAGTTTGCCTTATCGAGTTTTGCTCCAGTAAAATCGGCCCCCTCCAAATTAGCCCCAGTAAAACAAGCAAGTATCGCTTTACTGGCTCTAAAGTTAGTTTTTTTTAAGCAAGCACTTATTGAAATTAGCTTGGAATAATTCTTTTTTCTGAAAGTCCTTTCCAGATAAATCTTGGCACGCAAAATTTTCAGGCTGGATTTCTTTTGCCTTTCGTTTGTCTTTTTCTTTAGGCTGCAGTTGCCCTTTTTGCAGCACACTGATTCTTTTACCACGTTCAGCAACAATAGATTCAAGCTCTATGACTTGCTCGATGTGCCAATACAAAGCATTAAAAGCATCAGTATCTGATTCAGATAATCGTTCTAAAATTTTACTCACCTGAAGAAAATCACCTGAAAGTGATTTACCTTTCTTTTCACTGTATAAATCAGAATAACGACTCAGTGTTTGTCTGATTTTTTGTTCTTTTGATTTAGCCATTATTTCCTCCAAAATTCTAACGCCCTGTTAAGGTGTGAGCAACGCAATGCCGAAGCCGCCGCATACCACCTTAAACACTAAAACCAACGCATAGTAAAAATGCCACGCGTTGCGAATCACTCTTAAACAGATTGTTAGGTTTCAATCCAGACGCTAGTAATTGCCAATAAAGTAGCGGATAGAACACCTAACCCAAACATCGTATAGTTAAAAAATCGGTAGTACTTTAACTTCTTTAACGCTTTATCTTCGGACTTTTCGCGAATCACTGCTTCAAAATATTTTTGATTTGAGTTGAAAATGAAGAGTGTCGATACAATGGCTATACAAAACATCACAACAGCAATAGTAAAGAGTAACTTTATGGTGCATGTAATATTGCTTACATCTTGATAAGCTGTTATCAAAATCGCTAGTGCAGCTGAAGATATCGCCAATATAGCTTTGTTTATCTCACTCCCACTATTCAGATAGGCACTTAAAATAACAGAATAATGGTTGATATTCTTGCCTTCCAGCTCCTTCAACCTACGGACTCTATTCTCTTCTTCTGTTTCAGATTTATGCATAATTCTCCTTGAAACCTAACGCCGCGTTAAGGGGTGCAGGCACGCAATACAATAGTTTCTGCACGCACCTTAAACACCAAAATCAACGCATAGTAAAAATGCCACACGTGCCAAATCCCTCTTAAACGCTTTGTTGGGCGCAGAATGCTTTATTTAGCACCCACTTTTCCAACTCTTCGTTATCACCATCAACGACGATACCAGCAAAAACGAAATTGTTAGCTTTTACAACTGAGAGAGAAGCTACATTTGCTGATGAAATCAAAGCAACTACACTTTCAGCCAAACCAGAATTGAATGCTAAGTCACAAAGTTGGTTAACCGCGAACTTTGCCATCCCTCGACCTTGTTGTTGAGGTGCAACATTGTATCCAATCTCCACCTCACCGGCTTTAGGCTCATCTTTAAAACCACAAAAACCAACAACATGATCCTTGTACAGAATCATATAAGGTAATGACCATATTTGAGCCATGGTGCTTTGAGCGTATTGAACCGAACGATTGAGTACATGTATTGGCGGAATAGAGCCACTACAAAACTCAATTTCTATATCGGTTGCCTCAGCGATCAATTGCTGAAGTTGTGTTTTATTTATCTGCTGTAGTTCCATTTTCCACTCTGCGCCTAACGCCGCGTTAAGGTGTGAACAACGCGACCACCTAACCTAAACCATTGTGCCGAAAACACTAAAGCCGATACAAACCGAAAATGCCGAGCGTTGAGAATCACTCTTAAACGCTTTGTTATGCCTGTGCCAACGTTTTCAAAGAACTAGGGACGATGAGCTTGTGAACTGGAGCAACAAAAAACATGTACACTTTGCCAAACATGTTATGTACATGCACCACCGTAGTGGCGTGTACTGTGATTTTATCGCCAACTACGTCCAGTAAAAACGACACTCTTACATCAAGATGTTTGTCACTGTCCTCTAAGACAATTTCAGTATCACTATTGCTGTGTAACGTGAAAATACCGATTCTCTCACCAACGCTAATGTTTGCTACATTTCCCGCTGACATAGCATCCTGAAGTCGACCTAAGTGCTTTAAACCAAGCATTGATACGATGCGATTTCTCGTTGCCATTAAGAATGAAACCCACGCTGGCGTTTGTTTCGCGATTTCAAGATAGACATCGAGCGCGGTTTGGTTATTGTTAGGGATTTCGCGTGAAAAGCTATCAGCGAAATAAGCCCCTTCGGCATAATCAAACAACTCAGAATGTTTTGGAATTGACATGTATTTCTCCCAAAAGGCATAACGCCCTGTTAAGGTGTGAGCAACGCAATACCGAAGCCCCCGCATACCACCTTAAACACTAAACGCAACGCATAGCAAAAATGCCACGCGTTGCGAATCACTCTTAAACAGTTTGTTAGCCATCTTTCTTACCACCTCCGGATGACTTGGGCGGTTTTACAGGGGGCATTGGTGTTCCAACTTTCATATTAGGTAGATTACGTCCTGTATTTGGTACAATGACTCGACCTTTACCTTGAGGTTTATCTGACATGTTTACGCTCCAAGATAGTTTTCAGTGAAATATTCATCTGCTGCATTTTCAGCGGCTGCTTTTAGTTTGTTCTTTCGCGGTAAAACAATACCATTCAAACTTGCCCTTTCAGCCGATAAGATACGACCTTTTAAACGAACTGTTTCTTCATGAATTTCTTCTTCAGTTAACAAGCCCTCTGATACTTTGTACCAAATAGTCTCAGCTTCTAGGAAGATAGCTTGAACTTGATTATTTAGCTCAGACACTGCTTTTAAGCGTTTTCGATACGGCAAAAATGGTTTAATTGCAGTGATCACCTGTGACAAAGCAATTATGCAAGCCCATACCATTTGATGCTCTTTCCAAAGAGCCCAGGTAGCAATACTTGCTGATGACGCAATAGCCATGAATATACTCAAAGCTTTATCTGTCCATTCATCCTTTGCCGCGTACCCGTGAAGGTATGCAATTTGCGCTTTAAGTTCTTTCAGTAAATTCCAATATCGTAACTGATACAACTAGGTTTCCTCCTTGATGGCTAACGCCCAGTTAAGGGGTGAACAACGCAATACCGAAGCCGCTGCATACCGCCTTAAACACTAAAACCAACGCATAGTAAAAATGCCACGCGTTGTGAATCCCTCTTGAACTGTTTGTTAGGCTAATTTTACGCTCGCTATTCGCCAGTAGCCTACAAGAACGGCCAATACCACCCATTGCGTTAAATACCATAGATAATACGATGCTTGGCTATCAATTAAGTAAAAATAAATTACTAGTCCGAAACTCGTGAACACCGAAAAGACATATAGAAACCATAGCGCTACACAAACATTATTGTTGAATTCAGAAAGCTTCTCTCCCCGATCTATACCTGAGAGAAATATAAGCCCAAAACCAATAATGCTACCTACTCCAAGCTGGAAAAATGAAAGCGGAACCAAAACCCAAAGTGACATTTTTATCTCCCTGATTAGCCTAACGCCGCGTTAAGTGGTGAACAACGCGACCACCCGACCTAACTCATTGTTCCGTAAACACTAAAGTTGATTCAAACTAAAAATGCCAAGCGTTGTGAATCCGCCTTAAACGCTTTGTTATGTTGCGAACTCATCGATATACAATTTACCTAAAATCGATTCAACAGCAGTAATTTTACCGCCACTACCATGATAAGTTTCAGCGCGAAGATGTATTACTTGCCCACAAAGCTTGCAAACAAAGTAATTGCTTACGAAATCGCCCCAATTTTTCCCATTAGCTATTTGGGAAAAAGGCTGGCCATAAGATCCAAACCCTAAATATTTGAGATTTCCCTTGTCTGTGTTTGTTCTTAAAAGAAGTATCGATTCCGTTAACTTTTGGGGATTTCGAATCTCCCTGACTAATTCAGAACACTTTCCACAACTCATCCCAATGTCCTTTTGATAGCTATAGCAACATAACGCCGCGTTAAGTGGTGAACAACGCCAACCACCAAACCTAAGCCAATGTACCTTAAACACTAAACTCAACTTGAGCTAAGATCGCCAAGCGTTGTGAATCCGCCTTAAACGCTTTGTTATGCCTGTGCCAACGTTTTCAAAGAACTAGGGACAATGAGCTTGTGAACTGGAGCAACAAAAAACATGTACACTTTGCCAAACATGTTATGTACATGCACCACCGTGGTTGCGTGTACTGTGATTTTATCGCCAACTACGTCCAATAAAAACGACACTCTTACATCAAGATGTTTGTCACTGTCCTCTAAGACAATTTCAGTATCACTATTGCTGTGTAACGTGAAAATACCGATTCTCTCACCAACGCTAATGTTTGCTACATTTCCCGCTGACATAGCATCCTGAAGTCGGCCTAAGTGCTTTAAACCAAGCATTGATACGATGCGATTTCTCGTTACCATTAAGAATGAAACCCACGCTGGCGTTTGTTTCGCGATTTCAAGATAGACATCGAGTGCGGTTTGGTTATTGTTAGGGATTTTGCGTGAAAAGCTATCAGCGAAATAAGCCCCTTTGGCATAATCAAACAACTCAGAATGTTTTGGAATTGACATGTATTTCTCCCAAAAGGCATAACGCCCAATTAAGGTGTGAAGTACGCAATACCTATGCTGCTGCATGGTACTTCAACACAGAAACCACCGCATAACAAAAATGCCACGCGTGCTGAATCACTCTTAAATTGTTTGTTATGGCGCTCCACTCAACGTTAGCTCTTGTATGTCAATTTGGTCAACTTCCCTGCCCAATATCCGCTTGTACTCGACTAAACGATGAACTGGGATAACTGGCAACTCGATACCTTGATAATCTTTAATAACTGATTCTGAAAAGTAGATTTCAAGCTGGTGCCAAGAGCCATCTTGACGTGATTGTATCTTAGTATGTTCAGACAAACCGATTTCAATTTTTTGATTTTGGTAAACCAATTGGAAATACTCTAGATCCCAACCATATTCGGCATAATGAGTTAACGGTTTGGATATGTATTTTGCTACATGCGATAGCACTTTGTCTGCGTCTGAGTTTCGAATGTAAAGATCTATATCTGCGATTTCCCGACTTCCACCATGAATAGTTGCCGCTAATCCACCTACTATTTGATACTCCACAACCTCTGCATCCAAGATCTCTTTGAGCCACTGTAAGGCTACTTTAACTTTATCACTCATCTAGTTCCCTTAGCTGAATTTTGCCCTGCGCCATAACGCCGCATTAAGGGGTGAACAACGCCACCACCCTACCTAAACCATTGTGCCGTAACCACTAAAGCTAATTCAAACCAAAACTGCCAAGCGTTGTGAATCCCTCTTGAATGCTTTGTTAGTTGCCAAACCTAAAGCTTTAATTTGAAGTTAATTACCGCTTTGCCAACGCTAGCTTTATGTACTTTGAAAAACTCAAATCAGGCTCAGTTTCAAAGCGCCTGTTACTGAAACCACTTAGAACAAACAACACCGTAGAAAACGGATTAACCACACCAACAAGCGCTTTTTAGCACACAATGTATCAGAACTTACTTTCAGCAAGTAAATCGATTTCTGAAACAGAAAAGTTAACAGCCAAAGAAACCAAAGCGCGATTTTTGCAAACCCAAATGACTCAAAACCGAATTGCTAAACCTAGTCAAAAACACATGGACATTAGCCCTAAACATTCTGTTTTGGATACGTTTTTCCTCGTTGGCAACTAACGCCGCGTTAAGGGGCAGCAACGTGCTACCGCCAAACTTCAATTTACCACCGTAAACACAACTGCCAAGATTTGAGTCAAATTCGCCACGCGTTGACTGTCCCTCTTGAACGCCTTGTTAGCTTAATTCATGCAAGCCATTGTATACCAAAAAACTGACCTACTACGCTATCAAGTATGAACTTGAGACAGACAACTGAGCCGAATTTACAGGTTTGAGCTTTGAATTACCTTGAACTAAACCAAAACTGCCGAGCGTGGAGACTCACGGAACTTCACACACAAAAGCTGACATTTGAATTGCTGATTTCACACGAGGACTTTGTCACTTACACCTAACGAGGCGATACTTGAATTTGACCCGCCTTGATATCAAACCGATAACCGATAACCGATAACCGATATAGCTTAGTTAGGAACAAAACGAGTATAAGATAAAACATTGCCAGAGCACGATATTTCGATTTAGTTCGGCACTAAACATTTGCTATAAAATACTGATTTTTAGAGAGTAAGCTAACGCCCTGTTAAGGGGTGAGCAACGCAATACCGAAGCCGCCGCTACCACCTTAATCACTTAAACCAACGCATAATGAAAATGCCACGCGTTGCGAATCCCTCTTGAACAGTTTGTTATGCCGATACTACCAGTTGCCGCAAAACTGGCTTTCACACGGTATACCATCGTTGTCACCGTCTATTTTGACATTAGGACAGTTTGATAGATAAAACTTAGCTTCGTTGCACGATACCATCTCACTACAGTAAGTTTTACCTTGGCAACTAAAACCCGTGTTTTCATATTCTGGATTTAATGTCGGCTCTATACCGAATAGATAGAATCCCGCACCAACAATGCAAATAAACACTGCGGACAATAACATTGAAAATGGATTGACTTTGTTGGGCTCTACACCGAGCAACTGTGCCGTCGATGCACTTAATTTTGGAGCATTGTTTACCAATTGAAACTCGACTTGGTCACCTATTTGTGGACGTCGATAACCCTTTTTGAACTTGGAGACATGAACAAAGATATCTCCATCAAGTTCTTCGGAATTTATGAACCCAAAACCTCTGTCATCAACCCAGCGAACAACTATTCCTTTCATAATCTCCCCTACTTTCCATATATCACTTTTAGATAGACCCTAGCTCTAACTTAATAAAGTGTCTACTAAACATGGGGGACTCGAGAGGCATAACGCCTTGTTAAGGTGTGAGGCACGCAATACCGAAGCCTCCGCATTCCACCTTAACCACTAAAACTAACGCATAGTAAAAATGCCACGCGTGCCGAATCACTCTTGAACAATTTGTTAGAAGCCATCACTTCGCAGTATCTAGCATTGAAAAAACACTTGTTTTCAGTTCCGCAGTGCTCAAATACGTATTTTTTTGGGGCTCAAAAGTCGTAGCACTATAGCCCTCGGATAATAGATACGCTGTTGAAAGAGCTGATGTCATTTCAGAGAAATCACCTCCCCACCTCAGAGTAACTAACACCGGTTGTTGATATTGCTGTGCGTCAAAAGAAGACAATTTGATTGAGGCTGTGTCATATGCAGATGTATGAATTTCCAAACCTGACTTTCTACCCGCCACTTTGGCTGGCAGATACCCCTTAATATCTCGAAGCTCGATACCAGCTTCATAAACTATCGGAATCGATACCTTCTCTGCCAGTTCATTCATTTGAGAAGTGTTTGGCAAAGTTTCTAATGCCAAAACTACAAATAATTCCATTGCCATTTTAAGTTACCTAAGTTTGAGTGGCTTCTAACGCCCTGCTAAGGGGTGAGCAACGCAATACAAAAGTCGCCGTAAACCACCTTAATCACTAAAGTCAACGCATAGCAAAAATGCCACGCGTTGCGAATCCCTCTTGAGCAGTTTGTTATGTGTCAAATTTTAAACTCGAACTTAGCTTTTTTAGGGCCAGTTTCCCCTTTTTCGGAAGGCGCATACTTCCGTTTTGATAATATTCGCACTGCTTCAGCATCGAACACTCCTTTAGGCACAGAATCAGTAACCATTATGTCAATCACATCACCCTGACTACTAATATTAAACGTGAGTACAACAGTACCGACTAATTTGTTTTTCCTTGAACCTTTATGATTCCTAGGCGATACACTGTCCCGAGCTTTGTGTTCTTGATAGTTTGGGGAACTAGCACTTTCAATTAAACCAGCGCAACCAGACAATAATGTCGCTATAAATACTATTAAAATCTTCATACTTAATCTTTGACAACATAACGCGCAGTTAAGGTGTGAGAGACGCACATGCACCCTAACCTAAAATAAACTCTGATAAATCCGTGCCTATTTGGGCACTAAAACCCCAATGCGTTTCGAATCGCCTTGAACGTCTTGTTATTCCGCAACTAAAGTCGGCTATGTTTACGCCTAATCTTTTGATATGACGAGAAATTTTCGGTATGCAGGCAAAAATCGAAGCCGAAGTATTTGGCAGCTCACTACCTTAAATCGCTTTAGCGTCACTCTTTAATTGCTGCGCCATATTAAGGTGCGCTTAAAGCGCTTTAAGGCTAGCATGGAAATGACCAATATTCGCCCTTTTCGCCGCTTTTCCACCCTATTGCCCCGCCACTTTCACTCTTAGGCTACAACCACGTACATTCAGCCTGAGAGATCCGTTGCGGAAATAACGCCCAGTTAAGGGGTGAAGCACGCAATGACCAAGCCGCCGCATAGCACTTCAACACCGAAATCAAACGCACACCAAAAATGCCACGCGTGCTGAATCCCTCTTGAACTGTTTGTTAGGCGACTTTTCGCTGCATTACATGTTGAGGACCAACCGGACCACCAAGGTACAACTCCCCTGTATCCTCAAAACCACATTTACAGTAGCAGTTATACGCTACTTTATTACGGCAATTTACCGTTAATTGAAGAACTTGAAAATCTGGATAATTGTTAACGACATAAGAAGGCAACAAGTTAATTGCTTTAGTCGCTACACCCTGACCTTGAAAACGCTGGTCGACTAGAAGCGCTCGAACACCTAAAGCTTTGGAGTTGCTGAAACCATAAGTTTCTGTATATGACAAATCAAGAAGGAAAAAACCAGCAACTTCGCCGTTATTAATAATCAAATGAGGATGCTCATATTCCTTTAACGATGAAACAACTTCATTAATGTTACCCACCGTAAATTCACTCTGTTCAGGTTTAACACTGAGCAAGTTAGCTTCATATTCCCTTTTAACATTATATTGTTCTATTGAGATCATTTGTTCCCTCGATCTTTAATGACGCCTAACGCCCTGTTAAGGGGTGAGCAACGCAATACCGAAGCTGCCGCATACCACCTTAATCACTTAAGCCAACGCAAAGTAAAAATGCCACGCGTTGCGAATCCCTCTTGAACAGTTTGTTATGTGCTTATTCCAGCAGCCCTCGAGACCACAGTGCCACAACAACATCCATTTGGCTATTATGTACTTTAGACTCAGATCCACATGACTGAACCCAGAGTTTTTTGATGTCATTTTGCATGCCTGGATTTTCGTTTAACAGCCTTACTGCCTCTAAAGCATACTGTTTATTTAAAACTGATTTTGTATAACTTCCTTTGGACACACCAACGACAAAGCCACTTTCAGCTAAACCTAGAAAAGCGTTTTTGGGACAACTTTTTTTGATAGAAGCGACATTATTCTTGAACTCTTTTTCTGCAGCTGTATTCCAAGCTTCAACTGGACAGACTCCAGTTTGAGCTATGTGAGTAGCTTCTATAGCAACATCACCATATCTGTTCATTTAACCTCCTGCACATAACGCCCTGCTAAGGGGTGAGCAACGCAATACAAAAAGCCGCCGCAAACCACCTTAATCACTAAAATCAATGCATAGTAAAAATGCCACGCGTTGCGAATCCCTCTTGAGCAGTTTGTTAGTTTGCAAACCCAAAGCGTTGATTTTACGTTATTTTAAACTTTGCAAACAACAAGCATTATGTGCTTTGATGCACTTAAGTCAGGCTTAGTCTCAAAGCAGCTAGTCAATGAAACCACTTGGAACAAACAACGCCGCAGAAAACGAACTCACAACACCAAAAAGCGCTTTTGGAAAACCAATCTCACAATGCGGACTTTCAACAAAGTCACTGAAACCACGTGGAACTTGCCACACCAAAGAAAGCGTCATTTCAGCGAGTAGATCGGCTTTTATACCAACAAGCTCAACGAGCAGAGTTTCAGCAAAAAAGTTCAACTCAGTTAACCCAAAAGTCTCCGCACCAAAGAACAAATCAACCGTTGAAACGATACCAATTTTGAGTTTACACCACGCAAGTTAACACTGAAATTGAATGCCGATAAGACAATTTCGACTTTAAGCTTTTACCACTAGATCTTGCGATATAGGCGCGTTTTTCCTCTTGCAAACTAACGCCCTGTTAAGGTGTGAGCAACGCAATACCGATGCTACCGCATACCACCTTAAACACTTAAACCAACGTATAGCAAAAATGCCACGCGTTGCGAATCACTCTTAAACAGTTTGTTATAAGCAATTTTAACTCATTCGTTTGAGGTACTTTTTACTAACCCAATAAAAAGACGACTTGTAGCGAATCATTGCCCAATCACTAACAAATGAATGTACATACACCCTTTGACCTTTACTTAAAGTACCTACGACCTCTTTTGAACTAAATGGGTTATCACGGACATTTAGTTTAGTAGCAGTAACTTCGTAATCACCTGCACTCAATTTATTTTGCGATTTATATTTAGGTGACTTTGCACTAGTCGCGGATTTAGATGGCGAGTAACTCTTCGAGGAGTACGTCCCAATGCGACAAGTTTTCTTCCATGATATACATGAATTCCCGCATGGTTGCCCTTTTTTACAGATCTTAGCTTGCACATTGAATCCAACAGTCAAACCAAGAAACAAAACTAAAAGAATCTTATATTTCACTCTCGTAATCTCATAATTGCTTATAACGCCTTGTTAAGGGGTGAGCAACGCAATACCGATGCCGCCGCATAACACCTTAATCACTAAAATCAACGCATAGTGAAAATGCCACGCGTTGCGAATCCCTCTTGAACAATTTGTTAGCAGTTTAGTCGCAGCGCCCCTTGATGTTACCTACGAACATGTTTGCCCCATTAAAACTTCCAAAACCATTGATGGACTTTGTATATACAGCCTTTCCTGAATCTGGATACACAGCCCAAGTTTCTATCGTAGATTCGCCACTATTACCAACATCAGCGCAGATTAATGTAGCCGCGCCCGCTTGAAAACAACTCATGTCATTTGGAGAAACGCTACTTTCATCACCTTTAAACTCAACAATGAATTTTTGTGATGAAATGCCATCTTTACCTATTTCGAAACTTTCAATTTGACGTGTAGAAAAGCCTTTTAGGTCGCCTACAACATAGCAACTAGCTTGACTAGTAAATGATATTAACGAAAAAACAAAAATGAGATACTTCATAACTTCTCCAAACTGCTAACGCTGCGTTAAGGGGTGAATGCCGCTTAAACCAACTTTCAGCACACCTCTTTCACCACCAAAACTCGCCGCATACCAAAAATGCCACGCGGCATGAATCCCTCTTGAACGCCTTGTTATGTGAATTTTTCCAGCGCGCTCAATACACACAACCATTAAACTCAATGATTTTATTGCTTAGAGCGTGACCAACATTGTAAGTCTTAACCATGCCTCCACGGTAGACAAACTCGTTCCAATTTTTCTGCTGTATATCGTAGTAATGAATAGGACAAACTAACTCTGAATACCCTGAACTTCGATATACATCTGGCTCATAAGCGAAGAGAAAAGAATGAGTTACACCAAAAGACATCAAGTATTTATCCAGTTCTTTTACGATAACCTTGGCTAAACCCAGACCACGCTTATTTGCTGCAACTGCTATACCGCCAACTATGCCCGCTTTGAAGTTGATGGAGCCCTGTGACATTAACCGGCTATAAGCAAAGCCGGTAGCAACAATCTGACTGTCGCCTTCAATTAGAACTGCACAAACGAATTCTTGGTTAAAATTGACTGTAGAATCTTGACCAAAAACTGAGTTTAGATGTGCATTAAGTGACGCTTCATACGCCTCAATTTCACCACTTTTGACGACTGATATTTTCAAGATGAGCTCCATTCACATAACGCCGCGTTAAGGGGCAGCAACGCGCCACCACCAAACTTCAATTTACCACCGTAAACACAAATGCCAAGAGTTAAGCCAAAGTCGCCACGCGTTGACTGTCCCTCTTGAACGCCTTGTTATGTTTCTGACGCAAGGTGGACTAAGTCACTTTCTGCTTTTGTTAACTCATAGAAACCGCGCTTGGCTGTTGCAGGGATAGGGCGATTGAGTTCTCTGACATTAGTGATTTCCCAAGCTAACCAACCCTCTTCAAACTCGGATTCATCACACCCTGAATTTTCACAATCAGAACGCTCCCAAGCTCTGCAACCGACAATATCAATGATTGCAACTACAATTCCATTTGGATCTTCTTGCCCGTTAGCTGTAAGTCGTACGTCATTTTGAACCAGTGCAATATCCTGCATTGGTAACTTTTCAGGACTCCATGACCTAATTTCAAGAGACTTAGTGCCTTTGGCAATCAAGCTGCCCCAAGGCTGAACCACAGAGAGTGCTTTCAAATTTCCTCCTTGAAACTGTCTACTAAACGTGGGGTACTCGGAAACATAACGCCGCATTAAGGGGCAGCAACGCGCTACCACCAAACTTCAATTTAACACCGTAAACACAGTTACCAAGATTTAAACCAAACTCGCCACGCGTTGACTGTCCCTCTTGAATGCTTTGTTAGTTGCCAAGCCTAACGCTTTGATTTGAAGTTAATTGCAGCTTTACCAACACGAACTTTACGTGTTTTGAAAAACTTAAATTAGGCGCAGTTTCAAAGCGACTGTCACTGAAACCACTTGGAACACACAACGCCGTAGAAAACGGGCTAACAACACCAAAAAGTTCCTTTGGGCAGACAATGTTACACAGCTAACTTTCAACATATAAATCGGTTTCTGAAATAGAAAATCCAACCACAAAAAAAACAACGCACGATTTTCATAAACCGAAAATATAGAAGTTGAAATACGAAAACCTAGTTACAACACACACGGATATCAGCCCTAAACACTCTGCTTTAAGTACGTTTTTCCTCGTTGGCAACTAACGCCCTGTTAAGGGGTGAGCAGCGCAATACCGATGCTTCCGCACACCACCTTAAACACTAAAAACAACGCATAGTGAAAATGCCACGCGTTGCGAATCCCTCTTGAACAGTTTGTTAGGGCGCAGAGCCTATTGATACACGCTGACTTCTATTAAGTTTTTATCAAGATCCAAAAAATAGACCGATTGGATTGCACCAACAGCTCCTGATTTTTCGACTGGACCCTCAATGATTTTGACATTTTCTTTGACTAAATGATTTACCACTGATGTCAACGGCCAATCTGAAACTAAGCAAACATCACCTGAACCAACATTAGCTACATTTCGTGGTTCTTGACCAAGAAGCTGAAAGTTAATCTTTTGATTTCCGAACGTTACTGCCTTACGGCCATTGGCAAAAGTTACTTCTTCCATGCACAAAACCCGTTTATAAAAGTCCACTGATTTTTCTATGTCGGAGACTGTGAGAACAATATGATCTATGTGATGAATCATCATTTTACTCCTTGCGCCCTAACGCCCTGTTAAGGTGTGAGCAACGCAATACCAGAGCCGCCGCATACCACCTTAATCACTAAAATCAACGCATAGTAAAAATGCCACGCGTTGCGAATCACTCTTAAACAGTTTGTTATGTGTTTTTACGATCACGTTGCTCAATGTGTCTTTTAGTTTCGTCCGGAATGATATCGTTATACAAACTTTCCAGTTCCTTTGGTTTAGTAATTAGCTCTTCTGCAATGTAATTAAGAATCTGAAAAAGTTTCAAAGCAACATCCGTACTATCTTGGAAATCAATAGCGCCCGGATGTACTGCGTTGTTGCCTACTACTCGTAGAATATCTAAAGCTTGCTGAATCTTGGGACTCAATCCGTCCGAAACCAAACCTTTTATATCATCGTTGATATTTTTACCTGATTTACCGACTTGCTTTAAAAGCATTTGTAGAGCAAGACGTAGCAGAGCAGAGGCACCTTTGGGTGAATTGTTCAATATGGATGCAGCTTCCAAATAAATTGATTTTATATCTTCATTTAGGTCGTTGTTAGGCTCTGGGATGGAGTTAGCTACTGGAAATACGACTTTATCATTTACCCATAGAGTCTCTGCATTACAACTAGCACACATAGAGATTGAGAAGTTGTCTGGAACATATTGTCTCAAATTTCTCGCTAAGTCATTTTTATAACGTTCCATAAAGCTTTGTAAATCGCGCTCCGTATACTCAGAAATAGACGAGCGAGCATCCAAATAAGAGTGTTCTAAAATAGCAGACGTTATTCTTGTAACAGTTTGCCTGCTGAACCAGCGCTGTTGAGACAGAACACCACAGTGTAAACATTTAAACTTATCTTCGTTTAATTTAGGAATTGTCATAGATTACCTCCAAGAAACACATAACGCCCTGTTAAGGTGTGAGCAACGCAATACCGAAGCTACCGCATACCACCTTAAACACTACACGCAACGCATAGCAAAAATGCCACGCGTTGCGAATCACTCTTAAACAGTTTGTTAGGGCTCGTCTAATTGCTAGCAAATAAATCTTGCTGGGCGTCTTTTAATGCTTTTTGATGGCGGTACTTTTTGCCCTGCATTGTCTCTTGAAAAACGCTTTCTTGACCGTTTTCAATTACCGTATCGACAGAATAACCAGTAACTACGACATCTCCAACCTCGTCTAGTTTTCGATGTATGTGCAAAACACACTTAATAACAGCGCCATGAGTAAAGCTGATTTGCTCAGATAAAACATCACGCTTAAAGTCTTGATCGTTCATGGAGAAGCTAATGCTTTCGCCTTTATAAATACCTTTCCATTTGTGTCTCCCCTTACGGAGAACCGGAGATATAATTTCTATGACAGCATTATCTTCGATTTGGACTGGCAATGAATTTGAGTGAAGAATAAAACGTTTAAAATCGCTACGTTGAACCATTGCTTCTTTAAAAGCTTCCTCTCCCTCTTTATCCAAGCCATTAATGCCAACCTTAGTAATTTTTGGAGTGTTATTTAGTTGCTTATAAAAATTAGACTTACGGGTAACTACTTTGTAATTAGTATCAACAAGTGAAGCAACTTTCTCGACTGTATCTTGGGTAACTTTGTCTTCTTCTACTTCCTTTTGCAGCTTTGCTAAGTTTATACGACGCTCCAAAATACTGAGCTTTAGATCTTCTTTCTGAAGTTGCTCTAGTTCCGGATCAGTCGTGGGGATACGTGATATAACAATACCAGCAATGCTTACGATTACTGAAATCACGGCTGCATTTGCATTAGTAAATGCCCAGATATCTCTGAGCCCACCCTCTTTCCAAGCTTCAGCTTCAATGACTATTTGAGTGTTAAGTACTTTGGCTATTTCTTGGACTATTGCAAGAACTTCAGACTCGCATTTATTACGAGCAATTGCATCCATACTATGAGAGCCGTTCTCAAGATAGTAGTGCATTTGAAGTTTAGTTGAATGGGCGATTTGCATGGATTTACCTTATGTCTTATTCCATAAATAAAATGAGGGTAAAAATGAAAAACTCAAGAAGACAAATGCAACAAGGCTCACATTTTTGATATAGAGCCCTAACGCCGCATTAAGGTGTGAGCGACGCTTGGCTATACTTGAGCGAAGCGAAACTGCCAAGCGTTGAGAATCACTCTTAAATGCTTTGTTAGGTTTTTACTCAAATAGTTCACTAAACTTCTCTGAATTCCAGACTGAAACAACTGGCGAATCTGATACAACCGCTTTGCTAAAACCATACTTTTCGCTTTTAGTAACGAAAGCTATGGGAACGCTTCTATATAGTAAGGCTACTGAATTACCATCAGCCGACCATTGAAAGCTAAAATCTTGCTCTACTGTCTTCTCAATAATTGCTGTTTTGGAAACTAGCCCTTGGTGTAATTGTGGCGGTTCCCCTGCTCTCATTTTCTGCTTCCAAGATTCCTCGGAAACAGGTGCGTACTGTATGTACGCCACAGCATCTCTTTCTGGCTTTTGAGTTTGAGGCTTAGTTAGGTAAAGCACCCCAGACTCTTCAAACTCATCGAGAATTGCATAACGTTCGGACACTTCGTTATATGAGCTTAAAAACAAACCCTCAGACATTACTACTCCTGACATCAACGTACACAAAATAAACAGAATTTTCTTCATGTGACTCCGAAAACCTAACGCCGCATTAAGGTGTGAACAACGTAACCACGAAACTTAACCCTACCACCGTAAACACCGCACTCAAAGATAGAATGAAAAATGCCAAGCGTTGTGAATCACTCTTAAATGCTTTGTTAGTTGTATTTTGGGCACAATAGTCCAGATTGTTCATACAAATTAGATGGTGAGTCAGTTAGGCATTCAAGGTTCATTTTGCCTTGTGCGATTTGATTGAGCAGAAAATTTGAGTCAGCATCACACGACATAACAGCTTTATTTAAAGGGCTTCCTTTATCACGATCAGCGCTAGCGTAGATAAGTTCAATATTTTCAGGTAGCAGCCCCATGCCTGGAATTTCTTTTTGTCTTCTATTTAATAACGGTAAATAACCAAGATCATGATCGGTCACAAGACCAATGCGTAAATCTTTATCTGCTAGTCGCTCTGACTGCATAAATTGCACCCAACCAATTTTTTCTTCATGTTCGCCTTTGGTTGGATTAGTAAATATGTATGCAGGTAAACGAGTTAATTTTAGCTGCCAGCACTGGGATCTCAAGAGTTCTAATTGAAGATGCATTCTGTTAGATATGCAGTAGTCAGTACCATTGACTACCTTTTTATTTGTATCTATCGCATAAAGAACGTCATATTTTGAAAGCAATTTATATAAATTTGTAGAAATTGGATCATTAATTGAAGGTACGCTATTTGTAACTTTAAACTTCCCTTTTGCAGTGTGATACCCCAACCCCACTTGACAATACTCGGGAATAACTCGCACTCCTTGTGGGTTAAACAAGGTTATGACTTCATTTTCTTCAACAGTACTTGCGACTTGTTCACCGTCTTTTAAAACAAGAACTAAATCACCATATCTTTCTTCCGACTTCATACATCTCCATACAACTAACGCCCTGTTAAGGTGTGAGCAACGCATTACCGATGCCGCCGCATACTACCTTAAACACTAAAATCAACGCATAGTAAAAATGCCACGCGTTGCGAATCACTCTTGAACAGTTTGTTATGTGCGCTTGTACAGCGTATTCAATACATTAACAGTTAAGGGCCTAACCTTGTGTTGCGCACAAAAAGATCAATTGTGTGCATTCAACGGCGTTTTTTTAAAGTACAACAAGGCTAAGAAAATGAAATTTAATGGCGGGATAAATGCGAATATAAATCCAAAAATTGCCCCTGCTACACCTTTATTCAGCTTCCTTTCACCTAAAAAGAATCCAATTATTGAGTTGACCACTGCATAAACAATAAAGATCAGTAGAGGTAAATAAATCGCGTGCATAATAAATCCTTTTAAAATAAACACTGTGAGAACGTTATAACTTGCTTTACCTTAGCACATAACGCCCAATTAAGGTGTGAACCACGCAACCACAAAACTCAATTTGAACGCCATAGACACTAAACTAGACCCAACCCCAAAATGCCAAGCGTGGTGAATCACTCTTAAATTGTTTGTTATGCTGATTTTCTACTTGAGCCCCAATTTAAAAAACATGGGGTTCCACATCGTTTCATCATAGGAAATACCGCTAGAGAAGCAACATGCTTTAGCAAAGTCCTCCCAAGTTGCATGTTTTGAAAAGGTGAAACGCTCTTTTTCAACGCTTAGTTTTTTAAGATGGAACATTGCCTGAGTCACATCAACCAAAAGAAGTCCCGTGTAATAGCTTATTCTTTTAGAATGGTCTCGCTCCTCTTCATTATCCATCATGTGACCATTTAACATCCAAGTCTCAATATATTTATTACGATTTTCATCGTTTTTGGCCAGACTTGCGATTACTGGACGTAAGCGAACTATCAGTTTTCTTTGTTCTGGAGTAACAACTTTCTCAGTGCTCGCTAACTCTATGACAAGTGCATCAATCAGTGATAGATCTAAAAAAGGCAAACCCGAATATTGCTCCTTTAACGGATCTCGATATTCTATTATTAATGTACTAAACCATTTTACGAGCGAATCTGATATATATTCAAATTCATTATAGAAAGCTGCTTCTACTCTATTTGCTCTTTGCTTATTGTTTCTGTCGGTAAATAGGTAACTAAAAAGTGCACCAACTACCGCACCAACTAGCGCGCTAACAATTGCAATAAACCATTCCACCTGCCAATTACCCCATAATTTTATAAGCAGCATAACGCCCAATTAAGGTGTGAAGCACGCGACCACGGCACTTCGTTTGACCGCCGTAAACACTGAACTAAAGCCAAACCCAAAATGCCAAGCGTGCTGAATCACTCTTAAATTGTTTGTTATGCTTGTACTCAAGTTAGCTAACGAACTTATAAAACCTTTCAAGAATGTAAGCTCTCAACTCTTGCTCACGATCTGGAAAAGCTCCTCGGGCAAGATAAAATTTGTTTGTATTTGAGAGTTGATCATACACCGCCTCATCGATATCAAGAGCATTACCTATACGACCAAACAAAGCCGACATAGCACAGTTCATAGATGTTTTTGAGAAAGAATCATCCGATATCAGAAATTTTTCTAATGCGCCTAAGTCATCGGATTCATGTAGGTAATTGCCAGCCAATGATAAATCTACTTTTTTCATATCACGTCCTTATTATTGAAAACTAATGAAAACCTGCCACTTTTTCTTCGCAAAAAAGCATAACGCCCTGTTAAGGTGTGAGCAACGCAATACCGAAGCTCCCGCATACCACCTTAAACACTAAACGCAACGCATAGTAAAAATGCCACGCGTTGCGAATCACTCTTAAACAGTTTGTTAGCCGCTCATTCCCAAAGGCTATTGCTTACCCAACAAGAACTTACGCAAATCTCTCTCTGCACGCATAACAAACAGAATAAACACTTTGTCACCGTCTTGTTTATAGAAAACACGACATGGATTAACGACAACTTCACGATAACTTAAATGTTCTAGCTCGGGTGGAATACGACCTGACTCTGGGAAAGTTTGTAGGCGTTCGACTTTGGAGAAGATCGTTTGTACTAACTGCTTTGCAGCTACGATATTTTCAAGTGCGATGTATTCAGCGATATCATTGAGGTCAGATAACGCTGGTTCAGTCCAGATTACTTCAGCCATTTTGACATTTTGTCCTTGGCTTCATCATGGCTTACAACTTTACCATCAGCTAGTGCACGCTCACCTCGTGCAATACCCTCAAGAATAGCTAAACGATTTTGCATAAATTCGTAGTCATCAACATCAACTAGATACGCAGATGGCTTACCATGCTCGGTAATTAACACTGGTTCTTTGGTGTCGTGGAGATCGGCGAGGATCTTAGTTGCTTGACGTTTGAGTGATGTAACTAGTTCTACTTTCATGAGAGCTGCTCCAAAGGAATACTAAAGTGATACTATTCTATCACTTTGAGTATAGCAAGCTCCATGACGGCTAACGCCGCGTTAAGTAGTGAGCAACGCTAACCACCCAACCTAAAACCTCACACCGTAGACACAAATGCTGAGTCGAAGTGAAACCGCCAAGCGTTGTGAATCTGTCTTAAACGCTTTGTTATGGTGCTGACTCGTAGTTTGCTTTACACCATTCCCCCCAACCAAGAGGACCAAGTTTTTTCTTGGCTTTGTGTACACGCCAAGCCGTAACGAGCCCCATACTCAAACCAAAAGCAATTGATAAAATGACATAGATTGGCCATCCCTCTGGGCGTAAATGCCAAACTATAAACCACATAAATCCCCCCCAAATTACGCTCTCATATAATGCATCAAGAACAAACAGTTTTATTGGCGATTGAAAGACCAGAGGTTTACCTTTGGACTTAAAAAGCTTTGCCCAAAGAAAAGGCCAAGGATAGACTAGATCTGTGGGGACTCCTTTTTCAATAAGGTGCTGCCGAATGAAAACGACTTTGTCCACGTTAACCTCCCTGTAATTCATTTCTGACTAGATGACTGTGGTTCTATGGCTGCGCCATAACGCCGCGTTAAGGGGCGCAGGCACGCAATACAAAAGTGACCGCATAGCACCTTAACCACTAAACCCAACGCAAATTGGAAATGCCACGCGTGCCAAGTCCCTCTTAAACGCTTTGTTATAACCACATGTTCTCGCGGACTTCATAATGGCTCACGTGGAGATCAGGATTTAATTTGTACTTCTCGTCTTCTGGGTACAACTTAGCAATACTGATATCTTCACCTGCAAACGACTTAATACAATCTAGGTCTTCCCAGTAAGTCAGCAACGTGATTTCAGCATCATCTCCTAAATCTCGATTCAGAATTTGTGCCCCAAGAAAACCTTTGGTGGCTGATGTGTCTTTTATGCCTGTCTCGTAAAGGTACACAATAAACCCTTCTTCATGCTCCTTCGGACAGGTAGCTTTCCATTCCCTTGCTATCATAAATACTCCATTTTATGCCGTGGTTATAACGCCTTGCTAAGGTGTGAGTAACGCAATACAAAAGCTACCGCACAGCGCCTTAATCACCATAAGCCACCGCAAAGTAAAAATGCCACGCGTTACGAATCACTCTTAAGCAATTTGTTAGTACATGCGCTACTTCTATTTATACGCTCCAAGATATTGAAAAGTGGCATGATATGAAAGGCTTTGAACACTGAAGTGAGACGGGCAGCTACAAAACTTAAACTCGGTTAAGAGACGAAAGTTGGCTAGAAGAAAAACGTACTGAACTCCCCTACTTTTACTGACTTCAAATTAGAAAAGGATTCGACCCTCGCACTTCAACAGCAACACCAAAGAAAGACAATGCTGACTTAGTAAAAGCCACGAAAAAGAAGAAGCACCAAAGAAATAGGCTAAGAGTTAGAAGTCGTAAACGGTGAAGTCAAAACAAACACTCCGCATGTAGTGCCACCGGAAAGAACGTGAAAGGTACAAACTGAAAGGTGTAAAGACGAGCGCAAAAACAGATAAACACCAAAACTTATGACCTTTGATGTCAAACCCGTACTAACGCCGCATTAAGGTGTGAGCAGCGCTTGGCTATACTTGAGCGAAGCGAAAACGCCAAGCGTTGCGAATCACTCTTAAATGCTTTGTTAGCTTTGTACTCCCAGCTCGTGCATTAGTTTCTTTCTGCACTTTTCGACAGACTCAATGGCTGACGAATAACCTGAGACTGCTGATTCTAATATTGCTTCGTCAGGACCATTGCTGAGAGCAAGTTCCATACTAGATAGCATACCTATAGATTG
The DNA here is from genome assembly GCF_900460535.1 of Vibrio parahaemolyticus. Taxonomy (NCBI): domain Bacteria; kingdom Pseudomonadati; phylum Pseudomonadota; class Gammaproteobacteria; order Vibrionales; family Vibrionaceae; genus Vibrio; species Vibrio parahaemolyticus. Next base: position 2,152,433 of record NZ_UHIL01000001.1, read on the forward strand.
AGATAAGTCTGACAAGGCTTGCTTTGCTGCTGAAGTAAGGTAAAGACCGTGAACCATTTTAACTTTATCTATAGCGACGCGATAATAATGAAAATGTCGATTGTCGGCTAAAGTGTCGACATTACTCCAAACGTAATGTTCATTTGGTAATCGTTCTGCGAGTTGTTTCCAGCTGTATAGATGAATTTCTACGAGTAACTCATCAATTGCAGTCAGCGCGTCCAAACTCTTAGATTGAAATGACTGACGAAGAGCACCTTTCACATCTAGTTCTGTTTTGATTTTTTCGAGTTCAACAGCATGCTGACGTTTAATGGATTCTACTTGATCTGTAATCTGCCCAATATCTTCTTTTGTCGCTAAGTTTTTGGCTTTTTCAGATAAATACTTGGGAAAGTAGTTTCTAACAAGAAAGCCGCCGATGGATATGGATACCACCACAGCAATGTTTAAGATTAATACTAAATCTTCCAATTGACCTCCAAAGAAGCTAACGCTGCGTTAAGGGGTGAATGCCGCATAAACCAACTTTCCGCAGACCACTTTCACCACGAAAATCAACGCAAACTAAAAATGCCACGCGGCATGAATCCCACTTGAACGCCTTGTTAGGCTAAAAATCCATCAGTAACTTTTTTGTGGTTTCAGTAGCCAAATCATTGATTTCTCGAAAACCTATTAACTCCATTTCCATGATTTTCTTTAAACCAGACATTATAAAAATGCCAAGCAATATCACCATTTTGGGGTGTTTTAAGGCATTTTCTTGGTAGTATACTTTTGTATCTTCTTTTGCATACCAGCTTATTGTGTCAGCCCAAGCCTTTTTTTGATTCTTATCTAGTGAACCAATGTAGCTATCGAAAGTAAACTCCATATTTTCAATACGGTGCGCTAAGTTATTACGCAAGTTTGAAAACATCTTGATAAATTTACGTTCATTCGCATCGAGTAAATCTAGATCTTTTGCCATTTTAAGCTTGCCTGCCTGTTCATCCGATAATGGCAACCTCTCTATCGTCGGACGGATCCGATCGTCATTAATTTGAGTTAAAAGCAGCTCGGTAACCATTGCTTCAATAAAAGCATGCATTTTAATAACAAAAGACCAGTCATCCTCTTCATAAATCTTGAAAAGTGTGCCCCTCTTGTGATCCAAAGCATCAAAAAGTTCACTATGGCGTTTTTTAAGAAGTATCGCCGCTTCTTTCTTTGATACATACACCGTGCTTACCTCTTTTAGCCTAACGCCCTGCTAAGGGGTGAGCAACGCAATACCGAAGCCGCCGCATACCACCTTAATCACTAAATTCAACGCATAGTAAAAATGCCACGCGTTGCGAATCCCTCTTGAGCAGTTTGTTAGTTTGCAAACCCAAAACGTTGATTTTAAGTCATTTTAAACTTTGCAAACAACAAACTTTATGTGTTTTGATGCATTTGAGTCAGGCGTAGTCTAAAAGCGGCTAGTCAATGAAACCACGTGGAACAAACAACGCCGCAGAAAACGAACTTACAACACCAAAAAGCGCTTTTGGAAAACCAATCTCACAATGCGGACTTTCAACAAAGCCACTGAAACCACATGAACTTACCACACCAGAGAAAACGTTATTTCAGCGAGTAAATCGGCTTTTGTACCAGCAAACTCAACGAGCAGAGTTTCAGCAAAAGAGTTCAGCTCAATTAACCCAAAAGTCACCGCACCAAAGAATAAATCAACCGTTGAAACGATGCCAATTTTGGATTTTAACCACGCTAATTAACACTGAAATTGAACACCAATACGACAATTTCAACTTTGAACTTTTACCGCTAGATCTTGCGATATAGCTACGTTTATCCTCTTGCAAACTAACGCCCTGTTAAGGTGTGAGCAACGCAATACCAATGCTTCCGCATACCACCTTATACACTAAACGCAACGCATAGCAAAAATGCCACGCGTTGCGAATCACTCTTAAACAGTTTGTTATAGCAATTTTAACCGCGTCTTGTTGGTCTCGTTGGAGGAGGTGGTGGCGGTGGGACTGCATGTTTTGGCGTTTCTCTTGGTTGATCAACTGGTCTAGGTGGGGTTTTATCATTCATTCTCTTTTATCTCCGTTGTGTTCGTTGGTTGCCCAACTTCTGTTACTTGATTTGACTCAAGTTTTTGAAAATCTGTATTTTGGAAAACAAATAATCCAAACGAAGCAATAGCTAGAAACAGAGCTATTGCACCAAAGTAATGTGAGAGACGAGCAACAAGAACTAGTTTTTTATTCTCAGAAAACACCGCTTCTTCAGGAACCTCATCACCTTCATTTTGAATCGCACTTATAATACTTATTCTGTTTTGAATAATGCTATCTGAAAGCTCTCTGTTTCTATAATACAGGTGTCCTGAAAACAGCAAGCTAGATAAAACAAAGAACACCGAGACTACAAACAATAACCAGCTCGATTTTGCAAATATCAGGCTATCAACATTACCTTCAATGTAAAGTTTATCAAACAAGGTAAATGTTAAACCTAGACCCGCACTTGAAATTGCAAGCACAGCTTTATCAAGTCCCTCAGAAACCTTGGTTTCACCCTCAACCAATTGACTCCTATAATTTAAATAAGACTCAATTTCCGAGTTTAGCTGTTCAATTCGTGAACTTTCAGACATATTCATCCTTAAATTGCTATAACGCCTTGTTAAGGTGTGAGGCATGCAATACCGATGCTTCCGCATACTACCTTAACCACTAAACCTAACGCATAGTAAAAATGCTACGCGTGCCGAATCACTCTTGAACAATTTGTTATGAGGAATTGACGACATAGCTTAACTTCCCATAAGAGCTTTATATCGCCAACCGACTCCGGGGATCTCTGCTATAACTAAACCTGAAACCACTGCAAACAAAGTAAAAATTACAAGACCTACAATCCAGCCCCAAAAGTTGGAGCTAGACCGGCTTGCCACTTTAGTTCCACCGTACACAGCTATGCCAAATGTTGCTAGAGCAGTCCCCCAAAATAAGGCAACAGCTAATGAAGCTTCCACAACACCAGAAAAATAGTTTTTCTCCCCCCACGCTTGAGAGACACCATCCAGTAAACAAAACACGACAAAACCGACTAGATACTTTACCCAATTGGGAGCATTTACTAATTTATCAATCAACGTGAACTCGCCTTTACTCATAACGCCCTGTTAAGGTGTGAGCAACGCATTACCGATGCCGCCGCATACTACCTTAAACACTAAAATCAACGCATAGTAAAAATGCCACGCGTTGCGAATCACTCTTGAACAGTTTGTTATGTGCGCTTGTACAGCGTATTCAATACATTAACAGTTAAGGGCCTAACCTTGTGTTGCGCACAAAAAGATCAATTGTGTGCATTCAACGGCGTTTTTTTAAAGTACAACAAGGCTAAGAAAATGAAATTTAATGGCGGGATAAATGCGAATATAAATCCAAAAATTGCCCCTGCTACACCTTTATTCAGCTTCCTTTCACCTAAAAAGAATCCAATTATTGAGTTGACCACTGCATAAACAATAAAGATCAGTAGAGGTAAATAAATCGCGTGCATAATAAATCCTTTTAAAATAAACACTGTGAGAACGTTATAACTTGCTTTACCTTAGCACATAACGCGCAGTTAAGGTGTGAGAGACGCACATGCACCCTAACCTAAAATAAACTCTGATAAATCCGTGCCTATTTGGGCACTAAAACCCCAATGCGTTTCGAATCGCCTTGAACGTCTTGTTATTCCGCAACTAAAGTCGGCTATGTTTACGCCTAATCTTTTGATATGACGAGAAATTTTCGGTATGCAGGCAAAAATCGAAGCCGAAGTATTTGGCAGCTCACTACCTTAAATCGCTTTAGCGTCACTCTTTAATTGCTGCGCCATATTAAGGTGCGCTTAAAGCGCTTTAAGGCTAGCATGGAAATGACCAATATTCGCCCTTTTCGCCGCTTTTCCACCCTATTACCCCGCCACTTTCACTCTTAGGCTACAATCACGTACATTCAGCCTGAGAGATCCGTTGCGGAAATAACGCGCAGTTAAGGTGTGAGAGACACACATGCACCCTAACCTAAAATAAACTCTGATAAATCCGTGCCTATTTGGGCACTAAAACCCCAATGCGTTTCGAATCGCCTTGAACGTCTTGTTATTCCGCAACTAAAGTCGGCTATGTTTACGCCTAATCTTTTGATATGACGAGAAATTTTCGGTATGCAGGCAAAAATCGAAGCCGAAGTATTTGGCAGCTCACTACCTTAAATCGCTTTAGCGTCACTCTTTAATTGCTGCGCCATATTAAGGTGCGCTTAAAGCGCTTTAAGGCTAGCATGGAAATGACCAATATTCGCCCTTTTCGCCGCTTTTCCACCCTATTACCCCGCCACTTTCACTCTTAGGCTACAACCACGTACATTCAGCCTGAGAGATCCGTTGCGGAAATAACGCCCAATTAAGGTGTGAGGCACGCAATACCAATGCTGCCGCATACCACCTTAATCACTAAAACCAACGCATACTAAAAATGCCACGCGTGCCGAATCACTCTTAAATTGTTTGTTAGTACGCTGTACCTAAACCTTTTGGTTTGCACCAAGATATTGAAATATAGCACGAAACTGTTGGCTTAAAACGCTGAAACTGAGGGACAACTGCCAAACTAGAACTCAACCTCAAAACGTAAGTTGGCGAGAAGAAAAACACGCCAAGTTGCCCTATTTTGACCAGTTTCAAATTAGCAAAGGATTCGCTCACCAGACTTAAACAATCACACCAAAGTACCGAATTGAAGACTAAAAAACCAACCACAAAAAAGAAACAGCGCCAACGAAACAGCCCAAAAGTTAGAAACCGTAAACGGTGAAATAAAAGCGAAAACAACTCATATAGTGCCACCGGAGCGAACATGAAACGCACATTTGATCCTGTGTAAAGCTAGGAAAAGAAACCAATAAATACCAAGACTTTTAACCTCTGATGCCAACCCAGTGCTAACGCCCTGTTAAGGTGTGAGCAACGCAATACCGATGTTCCCGCATGCTACCTTAAACACTAAATGCAACGCATAGCAAAAATGCCAAGCGTTGCGAATCACTCTTGAACAGATTGTTATAACTCAAGTTTAAAAGTGAGTTTTTTATTATTTTTTTCTTTTTCCAGGACTAGATCTTCTTCCATCTTTTTGTTGACTAGATCAAGGTTAATAGATTCTTGTTCAATTTTCTTTTTTTCTAGAACAAGATTAATTAATTCTTGTTCTACTTTGTCATTTTCCAAAATAACTATGGCCATTTCATTTTCGATTTTTCGCAACTCTAGCTCTCTAAACTTAAGATTAAGTTTTGTCATTTGGTCAATTGGCTTTTGCACATTATCACGCCAATTTCTCATTCCAACAACGAGTAAAGCTATAGAAATTACAAAACCAACACTATAAATAAGGTGTAGGTTAATTCCTGTTACAAAATTAACATTTTCAGTCAGTGGTTTCGCTATTTCCTCATGCTTTTTATATAATGAAATATTTATTTCTTGAATTGTTCTTAGGTAGTCTAATTTTTCGATTTCGATATAATCACTTGTTTCAGTAACTATCAACTTCCCACAATCTTTACTTTCATCATGAGGATTTAAAATTTGTTCTTTCCTACAATCAATCATATCCAACATATTAACAGCATTATGATAGCTAGAAGAAAATCTGTTCATTTCACTGAAATTGAAATACAAATAGTGGATATACAGAAAAGAAATAGAGAAAAATATTGTTAATATCAAGCCCAAAACAGCCTGAAACTTATATAAGCTATCTGTTGGAATTGATTGCGTAACCCTCATAACCATCCTTTTTATTTATAAATTTTAACTATCAATCTTGATTTGCTATACCTACGATACAACATACGAATTTTTTACGTTACGCCCTTGAGTTATAACGCCGCATTAAGGTGTGAGCAGCGCTTGGCTATACTTGAGCAAAGCGAAACTGCCAAGCGTTGCGAATCACTCTTAAATGCTTTGTTATAACGAAGCTTCTTAGTGCGCTTGTGGCTTAACTAACCCGTTTACTGAACCTTTCTATGTTTAACGAAGGTAACAACCAAAGCCACTAACGCCAGTAGCTGAAAAAGCCAAAATAAAGGAATGAACCCAAATGGCTCAACTAAGAAGCCATTTCCATCTACGTATGAACCGATGGTGTTATAAGCAATTAAACACAAAATACCGCTGATACAGAAAAGAACGCTTATTTTATACTTACGGAGAAATTTCATCGGAGCCTCAATATTTGAATATCTAACAATGTTAGACATTTTGTAAGAGTACATGGTTCACCCCAATAATCATGATTGGACAGACAAGTTATAACGCTTTCTATACCGCAAATAGCGGCCTTTCTCGCACGCTACCGCCTTCTTTCCTGACAAGAGAAAAGCAAATCCTAGCACTTATCTTCATGAAACAAATAGAAAAGTAGTATGAATATGTGTGTTTGAACACGCAATTAGACGGCAAAAAGCATGATAACTGGGCCAGTATTGATAAATTACAACACCTGTATAAATAAACAGACCTATAATATTATGAAAAGTCAATTTCTGCTAAGTGTAAAAGAGCATATGCTTACTCGCCATTATGCCAACAAAACTATCGAGAGTTACCTATTCTGGATAAAGCGCTTTATTGTATTCCATCAGCTTGCTCATCCATCGAAGTTATCTGAAGACGACGTTATTCGATTTCTCAGCCACCTCGCTATCGATGAAAAAGTTGCAGTCAAAACTCAAGCATTGGCGCTGAATGCTATTTCGTTTTTATATCGAGACTTTTTTAAAACCCCGCTTTCACTGGATATGAGGTTCCAAAAATCACTGACGGAAAAGAAGCTCCCTGTTGTTTTGACTCGCGATGAAGTCCGCAGGTTTGTGCAACATATCGATCCGAGATATAAGCTTCACATCCAACTCCTATACGGTTCTGGGCTTCGAATTATGGAATGCCTTAGACTAAGAATCCAAGACATAGATTATGACTATGGTGCAGTGAGAGTCTGGCAAGGGAAAGGTGGAAAAAACCGTACGGTCACATTGGCGAAAGAGCTCCATGAGCCGCTAAAATCGCAGATGAACTTAGCAAGAAACTACTACTTCAAGGACCGGCATGTACCCGGATACGCAGGTGTTTACATCTCTGAAGGTTTGCGCCGTAAATATCCGAATGCAGAATTAGATTTCAATTGGCACTTTTTGTTTCCGTCTAACAAGTTAAGTGTCGACAAAGAGACAGGACAACTGCGAAGACATCATATAAATGAAAGCGCAATTCAAAGAGCGGTAAAGCGCTCCGCGCTCGATGCAAACATAGAAAAAACGGTCACCTGTCACACGTTAAGACATAGCTTTGCAACGCATTTATTGGAATCTGGTGCTGATATTAGAACAGTACAAGAGCAGCTTGGTCACACCGATGTAAAGACCACCCAAATATATACCCACGTAATTGAGAGAGGTGCAGGCGGAGTCCTAAGCCCTTTATCAAGTCTTTAAAAAAACAAAAGCCACCTGGTTGGTGGCTAGTATCATGAGCGGGTGATGAGTTAGTACAAGTTAGTGACGCTCACCAAGTTTAACCATTCCTTTTGAGTCAAACCACAATGCTTGCGAGCGGCGACGACCAATAAGAATAGGACCATCATCATAGAACAAAAAGTTCTTCCAATGCTTTTTAAAAATCGACCATTTTGTTTCTATGACATTGTACTTTTCGTAACAGAAATACACGGTCACATCATCTTGCCAATCGATATGTGCATCAACTTCTTGTGGCATTTCAGGCTCATCCGATTCCCATGCAGCCATCCAATCTACAGATTCTAACCAATTTGATTCACTCATCGGCCAATCTTGTGAGCTTAGGCGATCCATATCAGGGCTTTGCGCGCTAATGTTCTCTTTCCAAAATTGCGCAGAACGAGCTTGGCTCATCGGCTTGATAAATGCCAAATCTTCTTCTGGCACTGGCATCGACTGATGCGTAAAAATCCATTTTCTTTGGTATTCATCCAAAGGCAAATAAGACATTCAGTCTCCTTTATTACGATTTCAGCCAACCTTTCTCTGTGGCTTCTTCAATCAACTCTTTCGCTTTGTCCCACAAGGTAACAGAGCCAAATTCAATTCGTTTATTAATGGTAAGCGCCTGTTCACGCGTTACACTATTCTCTTTCCAACTTTGACCATTGGTATGGTAGTTCAAGAGCATGGGAATTAAACGATCAAGCGCTTTTGCATATTTTGCATCATCACTCTGCGCGGCTTCAAACTCTAGCCAAAGCGCTAATAATTCTTGCCCTTGATCTGTTGGTAACATACCAAATAAGCGTTCAGCGGCTTTTATTTCTTTTTCTGCTTGCTCTTTTGAAGCTGCAGTATCATAAACAAACGTGTCGCCTGCGTCGATCTCAACAACGTCATGTATCAATAGCATTTTCATCACTCGACAGATATCGACTGGCGCATTTGCGTGCTCGACCATTAAGACTGCCATCAATGTGACATGCCAACTGTGCTCACCACTGTTTTCAAGACGACCTTCGGCGCTTTTCACCCGAGTACGACGCAATACGCTTTTGAGCTTATCAAGCTCAATGAGTAATGCTAACTGCTTTTCTAATCGATCCATATTAGCGCCCTTCTTGCTGCCAATGAGGGTTAGTTAATGATGTCAGCACATGATCTTGCCATTCACCATTGATCAAAAGGTAATCTTTTGCGTAACCTTCTTTGCTAAACCCGACAAACTCTAGCACAGCTTCACTGCGTTTGTTATGAGGCATATAGCCGGCTTGGATACGATGCATTTTTTGCACGTTAAACATGTAGTCGCATGCCATTTTTAACCCACGACGCATATAGCCGTGACCTTGTGCCTCTTCCGCCAAGGAATAGCCAACGTTACAGCTATAAAATGGAAAACGACTCATACTGCTGAATGAAATCGTTCCTAGCATGCGCCCTGTATCAACATGAATTAGCAAGCAATAGTAGCCAAGCCCCATGCGATGAAGCTCGTTCAACTTAATCAGTTTTTGGAGCCAACCATTAACAGAGAAAAACGCCTCTTCTCGCTTTGGTTCAAATGGCTTCAAATAATCGCGATTAGATTGAAAATACGCCGCGATCATATCGGCATCACCGATTTCAGCGGTTCGTAGAAGCAAGTCGCCGTCCAACTTGTGAACGGCGATTGATGAACTATGATCTTCCATTACAAACGACAACTTCCCTTTTCTTGATTACTCGCGTTAATTCTTACGAATCCCATAGTCACGTAACTTATTCGCAATAGACGTGTGCGACACATTCAAACGCTTCGCTAACTTACGGCTTGACGGGAACGACTGGTACAAACGCTCCAACACCTGGGATTCATAATCACGCATTATCTCGTCCAAAGAACCATCAATATTGAGCGTTGCACTGCCCCCGCCAACTGACTGCGGCTGTGGCAAATTAAAATGTTCGGCTTTCAGTAAATGACCATCCATTTCTGTTAGCGCTCGCAACACCATATTATCTAGCTGACGCATGTTACCCGGCCATTGGTAGCCGGCCAGAGCATCAACCAAACCGTCATCCAGCCCCGGCTTATCGATACCCAGCTGCTGCGCGTGTTTTGTCACGAACAAATCCAGCAAAGGTGCCACATCATTCGAGCGCTTACGCAGTGGAGGAATGCTTAACGTCAGTACATTGAGGCGATAATACAAATCTTCACGGAACATACCCGCTTCAGAAAGCTCAGCAAGGTTATGTTTTGTCGAAGCAATAATGCGAACATCTACATGCATTTCATCTTCTGCACCAACACGACGGAAGTTACCATCTTGTAGAAAACGAAGAAGTTTGATTTGCAGATGAGCACTCATCTCACCAATTTCATCAAGAAATACCGTACCACCATTTGCCTGTTCAAAAATACCTTTGTGGCCTTGTTCGTGATTGAATGAACCCGGCGCATGACCAAACAGCTCGGTTTCTGCAACGTCATCTGGCATGGATGCACAGCTCAACACAAGGAATGGTTTACTCGCACGGCTAGAACGACTATGACAGGCTTTTGCGAGCATTTCTTTGCCAGTACCTGTTTCACCTTCGATTAGTAGCGGTTGATCCAGAACAGAAAGCTTCTTAGCCTGATTAATCAATGCTTTATGGCGGTTTGATATTCCTACAAAGTGCTCAAAACCCAATGGATTATGCAACGGCAGTCTTTCTTCGATTTGCGTGCCGTGCTGGCTTGTTCGAATCGTCATCAAAGTGCTTGCAAGCGTAGAATTTTGCGCTTCGTCTCTGATATAGACAGGCATGAGCTCTAAGATGTAATCCAACCCATCAATAACTAGGTTTTCACGAGTACGAGCGTTCACGCCTTCAGACCAACGAGAGAAACGGACGCTTGGTAATAACGCACCAATCTGAGTGCCGATGACTTCTTGTTTATGCAGGCCGAGTAGCGACAAAGCAGACATGTTCGCCATATCGACAGCACCTTTGAGGTCGATTGCAAAAACCGGGTCCGGCAAATTATCAACCAACGAAAGCAGCTCAGTGTTGTGGCGCTCCATTGGCATAAATTGGATTTTACGTACGTCTTTAACCCCCCGAATACGGCGGATTTCAGCCATCAACTCACTAAAAGTATCAAAATCAATATCTGGGCAATTTAAATAGATGATGCCACTGATATCGATTTCAATACCACGTAAGTCGATACTTTTAGACGCTAAAATATCGAGCAGTTCTCGGGTAAGACCGAGTCTATCTTCACATAAGACTTCAAGACGCACTGAAAATATCCCAATTCACAACTGTCAGGAAAAGTTGACAGTAGTTTCTATCAAGCTTGTATTGGCGTCAAGCAATCCTATCGGTCAAAGGTGATATTCGTTATGGTTTCATCGTGATTGATGCAACTTTCGCCACCACGGCTTTGCGGATAGTCCCGAGTTTGACTTGGCGATCAGGATACCAAGGAAGCGGACGCAGTAAGGCCATCGCTTTCAATCCTAAACGCGCAGTAAGAATCCCCACGCCAAGCCCCTGCCCTGCACGAGCAGAAACTTTGCCAGCAAGATCCATCGACATCAAATCCATACCGGCGTCAATGGCTAACTCACTTGCACCTGCCGCTGCCATATTCACGAATACCGCTCTCAATAGCTTGATGCGCGAAGCATAACCTAATTCAACGCCATACACTTTGGATAAGTTATCGATCATTTTGAAGTTTCGCCACGCCACCAGCAACATATCAGCGGCGGCGAGTGGACTTACCGCAACTAGCGCAGCAGACTCAGTCGCGTGCTGAGAAACCACTTTTGTAGCGAGCTTGTCTTGTTGACTAACGACCATAGAATCGTACATATCGAGGATTTCCGCATCACTGTGTGCTGGGTTAATGCTGTTCTGCCAGCGATCAAAGCCTGGGTTCTCTGCTAAAACACCACTCTGTTCCGCCACCTTTTCGCAAAACACCTTGCCTTTACCCACACTGTCACTGTGAACGAGCAGTTCGGCTTCTTCTTGAATGCTGAAATGATTTCTTAATTTACGTAGCTTCCAGAGTTCTTTACCGATAGCACCGAGGCCCAATGAAGCCACTGCAGTAATGAAACCCGCCCAACCTAATGCTAGCCAGTCAGCTGTTTGCACCGCAGTGACAAATGAGTCTACAGCCTGCCACCCGACCAATCCGGCAAAAGTAGCAAACACGCCGGTTGCGAGCCATTTTCTGCTCGGCCTAGGGCGAATCACATGTTCAAGTTGCAGTTCTTGTTCGGTTTCAATTCGATCTTCTTCTATCTTCACTGGTACAAAAGTTTCTTTTTCACTGAATGTCTTTTGCGCCGTTAACTCTGGTGAATCCGATTGCTGCTCTTTCTCTAGTGCTTTGTCAGAGAAAATTTGTTTCTGCTTCAATTCGCTCATTTCAATTTGTCTCCTAGCAGATAATCCAGTGCTTTATCTAGACGTATGTGTTTCATCGGTTCATCACTTGCTGACGGCATAGGACGGAAGGAAGTAAAGTCAAAACCACTGTTTTGCCAATAGGCGGCATTGGGTAGCTTCTTCGGCACCTCTCCTGGGAACATCGTCATTGGCTCACCGTTTAAGGTCGTACCTTGTAACGCCGAAATGGTTTTGTCGCCTGAGGTAATAAAACCTGAAGTGGTCGCTTGGATGGAGGCAATGCTCATACAACTCATTTCAATGTTCTCATAAGCAGCGGTTTGCCATGCTGGGTGCACCATTTGTTGCAGTAGAGAAACAAGATGCGGATGCTGATCTGGTGTCACGTGATCGGCCTTGGTGGCGGCAAATAGCACTTTGTCTATTTTTGGCGAGAACAAACGACGCAAAAAGCTACTGCGACCATAACGAAAGCTGTGCATGATCTGCTCAAGAGCCTGACGCATATCATAAAACGCCTCGTCGCCAGCATTAAGTGGCTGTAAACAATCCACCAGCACAATTTGGCGGTCAAATGTTGCAAAATGGTGCTTATAAAACGCTTTCACGACTTTTTGCTGATATTCATGAAAACGCGCTTCTAACATGGCTAAGTTACTGCCTTTAGGCGCTTTGCTTTCCGATTCAAATCGACAAGGAAAGAACTGTAACACCGGTGCACCAGCAAGCTCCCCTGGTAACACAAATCGTCCTGGCTGAACCCAGTGCAGCCCAGCATCTTTACAAGCATGGAGATAATCCGTGTAAGCGTGAGCCACTTTCTCTAGCTGTTTTTCATCTGCATCCGCATTGAGCTCAATCTGTTCGAGTTCAGCTAGCCATGCTTGAGCTAACTCTTTGCGTTTGCCTTTCAGCGCGTCAAACTGCGTTTGAGACCAACTCGAAAAATTCATATCGAGCAAAGGCAAGTCCAATAGCCATTCACCCGGATAGTCGATGATGTCAACATTGAGAACCGCCGTTTTACTGAGCAGCTTCTTGGTCGTTTTCTTTGGTTTGTATTTTAAAGCTAGGCGAATTTCGCTCACATCACGCGTTGGCACAGGCCATTGTGGTGGGTTCGCATGAATCTGGCTCATCGCCTCGTCGTAAGCAAAGCGAGGCACCATCATATTGGTTTGAGGTTCACGCTTTGCACCAATAAGGCGTTTGTCTCTCGCGGCGGTCAATAAAGGTAGATTGTCGTGAGTGGCGGTGTGAAGCAACTGATTAACCAAAGACGTGATAAAGGCCGTTTTACCCGCTCGGGATAACCCAGTTACCGCAATTCTTACATTAGAATCCATACCACGGCTGATAAAGTCGTTCACTTCTTGCTTTATTCTTTTCATAGTTTTTATTTATCTCACCAGTTTTTATACCCAACGCTTCAATAGAAGTAACTTGAGTATCACGAGTCTAAGTTTACCAACCTTAATCAAAGATGAACAAAATCTGCAATCTAGTGCTGACCTCGATAAGTGTAAAATATTGCTGCCTATAAACGGAAAAGCCTCTGAATCACTTCAGAGGCTTATATATTCTAACTAGAGGCTTGATGTTCTAATCTTCTTCAATCAGCTTGTAGATAACAAAGAGTGCGATTTCAAGAACAAACCAAAGCACACAAGTGATGGTGACGTATTTCTCATCAAAAATACTGATACCGTGAAGAATCAAGTCGTAGCCAACAAAGCCACCAACCACTACAGCAAGAATAATTTGTAGAATCTGAATAAAACGAGGCATGCCGTCTCCTAATTATTGTTCGCATAACGTTTGATTGCTATGCCCTAAGGTTTATATCTACATTATATAGACAAAAAGTGCAGTTTTCGCTGCACTTTTGTCAAATGTTTGCTAGGTAAATCAGCACCTTGTCACATTCTCTCTACTGAGACAATGTAAGATTACCGTTTACCTTACGCTTCCATCTCTTGAATTTTTACTTTCCAAGTGTCAGGACCGATTTGGTGCGCGTTAACGCCATTTGAGTCTACAGCCACTGTTACTGGCATATCTTCAACTTCAAATTCGTAAATCGCTTCCATACCTAAATCTTCAAATGCAACAACGCGAGCTTTCTTGATCGCTTTCGCCACCAAGTACGCAGCGCCACCAACAGCCATTAGGTAAACCGCTTTGTGATTCTTGATAGATTCAACCGTTGCAGGGCCACGCTCAGCTTTACCGATCATGCCCATGATGCCGGTTTTTTCTAACATCATATCGGTGAATTTATCCATACGAGTTGATGTTGTTGGGCCAGCAGGACCAACGACCTCATCACCAACTGCATCGACAGGACCTACGTAGTAAATGAACTTACCGTTTAGATCTACGCCTTCAGGTAGACCTTCACCGTTATCTAACATGCCTTGAATACGTTTATGCGCCGCATCACGACCAGTCAGAATTTTACCTGATAGAAGAACAGTTTCGCCTGTCTTCCACTCTTGTACTTCTTCTTTAGTGATCGTGTCTAAGTTTACGCGACGCGTATTTTCGCCCGCTTCCCAAGTAATGTCTGGCCAATCTTCTAGTTTAGGTGGCGTTAGCTCTGCTGGGCCGCTGCCATCAAGCGTGAAGTGTACGTGACGAGTCGCCGCACAGTTCGGGATCAAACAAACAGGCTTAGAAGCCGCGTGCGTTGGCGCAGTTTTGATCTTAACGTCGACAACAGTCGTCAAACCGCCAAGGCCTTGCGCGCCGATACCAAGTTTGTTCACGCGGTTGAAGATATCAAGACGAAGCTCTTCTTCTGCGTTTTGTGGGCCACGGTCGATAAGTTCTTGAATATCGATGTGTTCCATTAGAGATTCTTTTGCCAATACCGCTGCTTTTTCAGCCGTACCGCCAATACCAATGCCAAGCATGCCTGGTGGACACCAGCCCGCGCCCATTGTTGGTAGCGTTTTCTCTACCCACTCAGCAATATCGTCAGATGGGTTTAGCATCACCATCTTAGTTTTGTTTTCACTACCGCCGCCCTTCGCTGCGATCTGAATTTCAACTTTATCGCCCGGTACCATGTTGATGTGTACGACAGCAGGCGTGTTGTCTTTGGTATTAATACGTTTACCGGCAGGATCCATAAGTACTGACGCACGCAACGGGTTGTCTGGGTTCGTATACGCTTGTCGAACACCTTCATCTACCATCTGCTGAACCGTCATGTCGGTTGAGTCCCATTGCACGCCCATACCGATGTTGACGAAACACGTCACGATGCCAGTATCCTGACAAATTGGTCGGTGACCTTCTGCTGACATTCGGGAGTTAATTAGGATCTGAGCAATCGCGTCTTTCGCGGCTTGACTCTCTTCGCGGTGATAGGCTTTTTCAAGAGCTTGAACAAAGTCTAGCGGGTGGTAGTAAGAAATATACTGTAGCGCATCAGCGACACTGCTGATTACATCCTGCTTGCGTATTACCGTCATTACATGCCTCGTTATAGTTATGCTTCCATTATTGGCTTGGCTTCAATCGTGTTTGTTGAGCTTATTGCTCTTTTGAGCTTCGTTTTTTTATAAACAATTGTCGAACGGCTGATATCGACACACGAAACGCTGAAGTCGCCTACTTGTAAACCATCTCAAAACCCTATGAATAGAGGGAGTTTGGCTATACAGAGGAATATGATACTCTTGCTGCCCATGACATGCCATGCAGTGAACGATCTCTTTGTCACAAATTACACAAATGAACAACATGGACAATCAATTCATTGATTTTAAAGCGCTGGAATACGCGCCAGAGTTTGCTCTTCACCTCTTTTCTCGCATTCAACACCAGCCTTGGGCGATGTTGCTGCGTTCTGCATCAAAAACGCATATCGATAGTCGCTTCGATGTATTGGTTGCCAACCCAATTGCAACGTTAGAAACCATTGCCGACAGCACACAAGTTGAAACGCCATCGAATGCCTATTCAACTCAAGATGACCCATTCACGCTGCTTCATCAGTTGCAAGAACAGTGGCTTCCTCACGTTGAGTTAGATAAAGAATTGGATTTGCCTTTTGTCGGCGGAGCGCTCGGTTACTTCAGTTACGATTTAGGTCGACGCGTAGAAACAATGCCAGAACAGGCCGAAAAGGATCTTAACGCGCCTGATATGGCGGTAGGTCTGTATGAATGGGCCGTCGTTGTTGACCACAAGCTTAAAAAAGCATACTTAGT
The DNA here is from genome assembly GCF_900460535.1 of Vibrio parahaemolyticus. Lineage (NCBI taxonomy): Bacteria > Pseudomonadati > Pseudomonadota > Gammaproteobacteria > Vibrionales > Vibrionaceae > Vibrio > Vibrio parahaemolyticus. The sequence continues at coordinate 2,168,640 of NZ_UHIL01000001.1, forward strand.
CGGTCAGAATATCGAGCAAGCTTGGCAATGGTTAGACAAACAAGAAGCGGAGCAAAGTGTAGACTTCGCTCTGTCTGGCGATTGGCAGTCAAACATGACGAAAGAGAGCTACGCTACTCGCTTTGACAAGGTGCAAGAATACTTGTTGAGCGGTGACTGCTATCAGATCAATTTGGCGCAACGCTTTAACGCACCGTATCAAGGCAGCGAGTGGCAAGCGTATCTGAAATTGGAGTCCGCCAACCAAGCGCCATTCTCAGCGTTTATCCGCATGCCTGAGTCTTCGATTTTGAGTATCTCTCCAGAGCGCTTTTTAGAACTCAAAGATCGCGTCATTGAAACGAAACCAATCAAAGGTACTCGCCCACGCAGCGAAGATCCAAAGCAAGATAACGCTAATGCCCATGACTTGCAGACAGCGGAAAAAGATCAGGCAGAAAACCTGATGATTGTCGATTTGCTGCGTAATGACATTGGTCGAGTTGCATCACCGGGTAGCGTTCACGTGCCAAAGCTGTTTGATATTGAAAGCTTCCCTGCCGTGCATCATTTGGTGAGCACCATTCGTGCGAATTTGGACGAGCAATATTCTCCTGCAGATTTGCTACGAGCGTGCTTCCCGGGCGGTTCAATTACGGGCGCACCTAAAGTTCGCGCAATGCAGATCATTGAAGAGTTGGAGCCGCATCGACGCAGCGCGTATTGCGGCAGTATTGGCTACATTTCTCGCCATGGTCGTATGGATACCAGCATCACCATCCGCACTCTCGTAGCGGAAAATCACAAACTGTACGCTTGGGCTGGCGGCGGCGTCGTTGCAGATAGCGATTGTGCCTCTGAATATCAAGAAACGTTGGATAAGCTTTCAAAGATTTTGCCAGCGCTGCAATCGTAGGTTTCGACAGATGACAACGTCTCTTGAATCCTGCTGATGAAAACAAGTCAAAACGCCTCCAGTACGGAGGCGTTTTTGTGAGCGCTGTTTGTATGTACTTTAGCGTTTAGCCGTTAGCCGTTTTTTAAGAGGTAGCGTCTACTGCTCAAGCCACTTACACATGATCTGCTCAATATCGGTTGCGGTGTACGGCTTAGTGAGGATGTCGTCCATGCCTGAATCAATGCACTTTTGACGTTCTTCAATCGTTGTGCCTGCTGTTAAGGCGATGATAGGACGGTCGAAGCCTTTTTGTCGCAAGTGAGCCGTTGCTTCGTAACCATCCATTTCCGGCATTCGACAATCCATAAATATCAATTCGTAATCTTTGTTTTTAACCGCTTCTAGCGCTTCCAAACCATTGGCTTTTAAATCAGGAGTAATGTCGAGCTTTTTCAGCATCTGCGTCACAATGACTTGGTTCATTCGGATATCATCCACCACCAATATCGAGCGCCCAGCTAAGTCGCTTCGTTCGACAACAGCCAACTCACCCGACGCTGCGCCTTGAGCTTGCCCCTCTTTTAAAGGGATGGAGACTTTAAAGGTTGTACCTTTGCGCTCTTCACTTTCGAAACTGATCTCACCTTGCATTAAATCCACGAGGTTCTTACAAATCGCTAAGCCCAAACCTGAGCCTTCAAAACTGCGTTTTGCCGAGCGGTCAACTTGTACAAAAGGGTCAAACAACGAACTTTGCGCCGCTAACGGTATCCCAATTCCGGTATCTTCCACCTCAAAAAACGCAGTGCCGTTTACCCACTCGACTCGCAAGACCACGCCGCCCAAATGGGTAAATTTGATCGCGTTCCCAATCAAATTAACTAAGATTTGGGTGATTCGTTCTAAATCGCCAATCAGAAACTCCGGAATGCCTAACTTCTTGTCGATAGAAAAATGAATGCGCTTCTCTGCCGCTTTCGCAGCAAATACGCCCGTAATGGCTTTTTCGAGATCATCCCACGCAAAAACCTTGTCGATAATTTCCATCATGCCAGCATTCATCTTGCTGAAATCGAGCAAGTCGTTGATGATGACGCGAAGTAAATCGCCCGACCGAATCAAATTACCGAGATATTGCCGTTGATCTTCTCCCAACTGAGTTTTGCTTAACAGCTCTGCGCTGCCGAGTACGCCATTTAGTGGCGTTCTTAACTCGTGGTTAATCATCGCGACAAACTCTTTCGTCGCTTTTTCTGACTCTTCCGCTCGCTTTCTTAGCTCGACTTCACGTTCAAGGCTGAGGTGACGACTGATCACGCCGTGAACCAAATCAGAAACCAGTTCCATTTGTTTGGAGATAAAAGCTTGCTCAATTTGTTCCAACGACACAGAAAATATCAATTCGCCAACGACTCGCTCATCAATGATGATGGGTAAATGTAGCGCCTCATTCTGCCAATTGGGTGTTCGAGCGATAGGTTTGTCACTTTTTAGATCCAAATGCCCGAAATGATGACGACGCAAAGAAGTGAGTTGGACAGGATCAAGGTATAAATACGAAGCGGTAATAACAGAATTGGACGTCAGTTGCTCAAGAAAACTGGCAATCATTGTCTCGTCGAAAGTGCTGGAAAGGAATGTCCGTCCAAACCGAATAAGCGTGGCATCAATTTTTTCTTCAAACTCAAACTTGCGCAGATCGCTTTCCGATCGAAGTTCTAGCTTCTTTAACGCGACACTCAATTTTTGCGTCGATTCGTAGAGCTCATAACTTTTTTGCTCTAAAAGCAGTTCTGCCGCCTTTCTTGAGGCGATTTCTCGTTTGAGTTTCCTTTCTAATGAGGAGTTACCCGTCATACTCTTTTTATTGTGCCTCCAGCCAAAATCGAACTTGGCTTCCGTCTTCGATTTGGTTTTGATGCGTAATATGAATGACCTGTCCAAAGTGCGCAGCACAGCCTTTGAGCAACCCTAAACAAACATGCGCCATACACCTTGCACTATGGTAGTCGAACACCAGTTCTGACTGTGTTTCGCTGATAAAATCGAACTTAGGCGGATTGGCGTCTGGGTAAAGTTTTTTAACTTCTACATGAATAAAGCTTTCTACATGTCGAACAAATTGAAAGGTATTATCGCACTGCTGCAAGCTTGCATGACTGGGAATGGAGCGTAGAAGGTTCAAAAATACGCTTTCACCAAACACTTCTTGTAACTGCTCTGGGGGAATATCAGAAACTTTGCTGAGATTGACGATCAGTTTGACTAAGTCTCGGTGATCATAGCTGCCGACAGAGGTATATACCCCTTCGTCATCGGAAAGTTCGAGCACTTGGTCAAGCACTTCAAGTCCAAATTTGCTTTCCACTAACTCCATGAACTCGGTAAAGATTATCCCTTTCATTGGCAAACACCAACCTCATTGCAACGCCTTAAAAATAAGAATGGTGTATAACCCTATAAGTTTCAAATCAATATGCTTCGGCAGAGTGAGACACAAAGCACAAAGCAAAAGGTTGCCTAGATGTGAAGCGATTTTCCTTTAACATTTGAGCTTACTGTTTTATTAACAATGAGTCGGAGTGCACTCACCACTCATTTTCTCACTCAAGCACGCTCGCTTCCGGAATTTAGGGTTATTATCTTGGGTGTATAATAATGAGTAGACACGAAAATTAGGGGTTCGGTTTGGTTATCGACAAAACAAAATTGCTGCAGAACTTTCAATTTCATCTTCCGACGGGGTATCACAAGGAGTCTCTTGCCCGCCTGAATTTTATGAAAGGTAAACCGCTTCGAGACGCCGCGGTTCTGATTGGTTTTGTGGATAGACCTGAAGGCCTACAAGTGATTTTGACCAAGCGAGCCGAACATCTTCGGCATCATCCAGGGCAAATCAGCTTTCCTGGCGGTAAGTTTGAACCCGAAGATATCCATCTGGTGAATACGGCGCTTCGTGAGACTAATGAAGAGGTCGGTATAGAAGATAAACACATTCATGTGTTCGGTCAGTTGCCAAAACTGCCAACGATTAGTCAATTTAATGTGACACCATTTTTGGCCTTTATTTCTCCAGATTACAAAACGCATATTGACCCAAATGAGGTCGAGTCGGTTTTTGAGGTACCAGCCAACCATATTTTGAACCCAAATAAGCTCTACAGCAGTAAGTTTGAGTTAAAAAGAAGCAGTCATCGTGTATTTGCTATCCCATATCGTCAACATTTCATCTGGGGCATGACGGCGCAGATCATTGAGTCGATGCAAAAGCACATCATTTCCGGCTAAATCTCTCCTCTTTCATTCGATAATGATCATACGACCAATGCGATCATTATGTGCATCAATATTAATAAAACGTTACTTCATAAACATTCATTCACATTAGATTAATTTGCCATTTTCACCGCAAACGCTTGCGGTGAAATAAATTTATACAAATCGCCCTATTGATAAGTTTTTCTAATTTTACTCATTAGCAATAATCACGAGTAGCACATCATTTTCGTGATAAAAAGCAGGTTTTTGACATATCATTCAATAAGCACAAGCAATACATGATTTAGATCTAATTTTCCTAGTGTAAAATCTTGCAAAATTGCCCGCGACTTATTTCCTGTTCCCAAAATGAGTAACTCAAAAATGAATACAACTACTTCTGCGGTTTCTACCGCACAATCGTCTAGTAAGTTTACTTACAAAGACTTCACCTGGTGTCTGTCTCTGTTCGGCACGGCAGTAGGTGCAGGTGTACTTTTCCTTCCTATTAAAGCTGGTGCGGGTGGTTTTTGGCCATTAGTAATCCTAGCTCTAATCGCGGCACCAATGACTTGGTTCGCACACAAATCTCTAGCTCGCTTCGTTCTTTCAGCTAAGAACCCAGAAGCAGACATCACTGACACAGTAGAAGAACACTTCGGTAAAACTGGCGCAAACCTTATTACGTTCGCATACTTCTTCGCTATTTACCCAATCGTACTTATCTACGGTGTTGGTATCACAAACACGGTTGACTCTTTCCTAGTTAACCAAATGGGCATGGAATCGATTCCTCGCTGGCTACTTTCTGGTGCGCTTATCGCAGCAATGACAGCAGGCGTAGTATTCGGTAAAGAACTGATGCTGAAAGCAACTTCAGCAATGGTTTACCCTCTAGTGTTCATCCTATTGGCGTTGTCTTTCTACCTAATCCCTGAGTGGAACACGTCCATGATCGAAGTGGCTCCAGACTGGGCTGCAATGCCAACTATCGTTTGGTTAGCAATTCCTATCATCGTATTCTCATTCAACCACAGCCCAATCATTTCTCAGTTCTCTAAAGAGCAACGCATGCAATACGGCGACGAAGCTTACAAGAAAACAGACATGATCACTGGCGGTGCAGCGATGATGCTAATGGGCTTTGTTATGTTCTTCGTATTCTCTGTAGTGCTTTCTCTATCTCCAGAGCAACTAGCATCTGCGAAAGAACAAAACATCTCTGTACTTTCTTACCTAGCGAACATCCACGAATCTCCACTGATCTCTTACATGGGTCCATTGGTTGCATTCGCGGCGATCACTTCTAGCTACTTCGGTCACTTCCTAGGTGCACACGAAGGTCTAGTAGGTCTAATCAAATCTCGCTCACAATCTCCAGTAAGCAAGATCGAAAAAGGTTCTCTACTGTTCATCGTTATCACTACTTGGATTGTGGCTATCGTTAACCCAAGCATCCTAGGCATGATCGAAACAATGGGCGCGCCAATGATTGCGGCAATCCTATTCTTGATGCCTGTATTCGCGATGCAAAAAGTTCCAGCAATGGCGAAGTACAAAACTTCAGCACCTGTGCAAATTTTCACAGCAATCTGTGGTCTTGCAGCAATTACTTCTGTAATCTACGGCGCTCTTTAATCATCCCTGTTTTTTAACAGAATGATTAATCCAAAAATATAACGATAAAATTAAGCCTCCCAACTCCCCTTGGGAGGCTTTCTTCTGAGGTAATCGATATGATTAGTGTTTTTGATATCTATAAAATCGGTGTTGGTCCTTCAAGCTCACACACTGTAGGCCCAATGAAAGCGGGTAAAGAGTTTATTGATGATCTTCGTGCAATGGGAAAACTGCGCGACATCACTAAAATCACCGTTGACGTTTATGGATCACTATCACTGACAGGGAAAGGTCACCACACAGATATTGCTATCATCATGGGTCTTGCGGGCAACTCCCCTGAGAAAGTTGATATCGATTCTATTCCGGGCTTCATCGCTCGCGTAGAAGAAACTGAGCGCCTTCCTGTTGGCATGCACTGTCATACAGTATCGTTCCCACGTGAAGGTGGAATGAACTTCCACAAAACGAACCTTGAGCTACACGAAAACGGCATGCAAATCCACGCTTGGATTGATGACGAAAAAGCGTACTCAAAAACTTACTACTCTATCGGTGGTGGCTTCATCGTTGATGAAGAGAACTTCGGTAAAGAAGCTGAGAACCCAATCAAGGTTCCTTACGAGTTCACAACAGCTGAAGAGCTGGTTAACCAGTGTAAAGAAAGCGGTCTTTCTATCAGCGCGCTGGTGATGAAGAACGAACAAGCACTTCACTCAGACGAAGAAACTCGTACTTACTTCGCGAACATCTGGCGCACGATGCGCGAATGTATGGATCGCGGTATGAACGAAGAAGGCATTCTGCCTGGCCCACTACGTGTACCTCGTCGTGCTGCAGCACTTCGTCAGCAACTGCTTACTTCTGAGAAAACAACGAACGACCCAATGTCTGTTGTTGACTGGGTAAACATGTTCGCTTTCGCAGTAAACGAAGAGAACGCAGCCGGTGGCCGTGTTGTTACCGCACCGACTAACGGCGCTTGTGGCATCATCCCAGCAGTATTGGCTTACTACGACAAGTTCATCCAAACTGTGACTGAAAAAGATTACATCCGTTACTTTGCCGCTTCTGGCGCAATCGGTGGTCTTTACAAGCGCAACGCGTCAATCTCTGGTGCAGAGGTTGGCTGCCAGGGTGAAGTTGGTGTGGCATGTTCTATGGCGGCGGCTGGTCTTGCAGAGCTTATGGGTGGTAGCCCAGAGCAAGTATGTATGGCAGCAGAAATCGCGATGGAGCACAACCTAGGTCTAACTTGTGACCCAGTTGCAGGTCAGGTTCAAGTTCCATGTATCGAGCGTAACGGTATCGCAGCTGTAAAAGCGATCAACTCAACTCGTATGGCACTACGTCGTTCTTCTGCTCCTACTGTATCTCTAGATAAAGTTATCGAAACAATGCTAGAGACTGGTAAGGACATGAACGCGAAATACCGCGAAACTTCTCAAGGCGGTCTAGCAATCAAAGTGATTTGCTAACCGTCTCGTTATAAAAAAGATATCGATAAGCCCGAGTGAATACTCGGGCTTTTTTTATCTAAAATACGATGAGGCATGTGCATTCAAATGCATTTGAAGCATCACCCGTCATTGCCTTATTCCTGCCGATATTTTTGTCTGTTCCGGCTAAAAACCAGTCAGAGCCTACTCTCGCTGTAGCTCATAAAAAAAACTAAAACTGTTACTATATCCAAATGTTTAGGATATCCCCGTACAAAATCACACCCTTCACTTCTCATTATTGATAACGTAGCCAAAATTTAAATTGGAGCTTATCAACACATGATTAGGTTTGAACTTGGAAACCAAATCTGCGTTTGCTTGTCCGAAAACGACATTTCTTTAGAGATCAACAACACACTCCACCACGCCATCCCTGTTAGTTCAAATGAGTATGCCATTCTTTCAACTATTGCTACTTACGGCAGTTTAAATGCGCCGATCAGTCAGCGCGTTATTGAGAGAAAAATCACTCAACACTACAAGATGGCTTTGCCAGAAAATGGATTTAAAAACGCGGTGGCAGCATTGAGAAAGAAGTTTCGCAAGCTCACGGAAGATCACGTTTCTCCCACGAGAAACATCATAGAAAACATTCACAGGACGGGATATTTCATCCCTTTTACCATGCTACATACTCATCAAAGCGGCATCTATCAACAGAAGAGAATCAACCAACACACGAAAAACAGCGTCAGAAAAGCCCTTCGTATTTGCTTGCGGAATAAAAGGATATACACCGACATCGCTTGGGTGCTGCTGGTTACTACAGCTATCTTTTTCTCGGTCTGCTATTACGCCATCAACAGCATTGTGAAACACAACTATTTAGATAGCGCATTGGACATTGCCGACAGCCTGTCTCAGATGAGTTGCTATGCTGATGAAGACCAACTAAAAGGGTTGTTTGATAACGTAAAGCTCGTTGAATCCAGCATGATGTTGGATCGCTTTAATATTCGCTGCTTGGTCACGCCAGAGGCGGTGGTTCCCGTCAGCCAAAAAGCGTTCAACGAGTGGAGCGATAACAGCAATTACACGACTCAATCCTTCGACATCAACAACGCCACCATTTTAGTTCGTGTGAAAAACATCAACTTACAGAATAACGTGGAGAGCCACATCTCGCGCTTTTTCCTTTCCGGGATGAAGCTTTACACCAACACAGGTACATCGTTCGAAATTGGCAATACCAACGGGCGATACTTTCACTATCAAATTAAAGATACAGGCTATAAAGAGGTGTATTACATCTCAGGACCTTTTAAGAGCATCATTTTGTTGAGCCTGTTCTTTCTGGTGATACTAAGACATCGGTCGCTACAAGCGTTCATCACCTATCTGTTTGCTATTCGAGAATTTCATATCAAGCTCGAACCGATCTACAACACCTCAACGCAACAAAATATTCACTACGAAGCCCTTTCTCGATTCAAAGTGAAGAACACCCAAAGGTTCATCGAAACACTCATCAGCAATGGACTGCTTTTGATCCACACGATCTTGGTGATCCGAGCAATTTACGCCAAACAGCCGACTTTGTTGGTGCCCATCAGCATCAATGTGTGCCCTTCTCTTCTGCGAGGCAGAAACTTCTCGACTCTTTATCAAGAACTCGCGAGCAGAGACTGCCGATTACTGACCATCGAAATCACGGAGAACGCGTCCATGTACTACACCTCCGAGATCTACGACAACGTCGCGAAACTAAAATTACTGAGCTGCAAAATCAGCATTGATGACTTTGGTACTGGCAACAACAACGTGTCACTTATCAGCAAAATCAATCCAGATTATTTGAAAATAGATCGGGAGTTTGTGATTGGTTTAAAGTCGGATGATAAGAAAGTGGAAACGCTGCGTCAGTTGATTGCGATGGGAAACACTTACCGCTGCACAGTCATCGTCGAAGGCGTCGAAACCGCAGATAGTGCTCACTTACTCACAACGTTAGGAGCCTACATTCATCAAGGTTACTTCTATCCTCTGCATTTCTAGCTTTTCTTAATGCCGCGAGTTACTTAAACTAGCTGATACCCAAATGACTTCATAATGCATTCGCGCAAAGTGTGCGAAGTGATTTGGGTATCACTAGCGTCTATAACTGGATGAAAGTTAAAGACGTTCGTACATTTTTGTTAGGTGGTGAGATCATCCACCACCCACTCGTGATTGAAACCATGATTGCTATTAAACCAACCAAACTGAAAGATTTTTCGAGTTTGATGCAATTGGACGTGCAGGAAGAGCAAATAGGATTTGCCAAGCCGTTTGAACAGGCTTACCAAAAGCGAAACAAGTCAGAAGTATTTTTTACTATTTATTCGGACTACCTAACCGTTGGCTATCTGATCATCGACAAAGGGTTTGCTCAGCATGCTCCTTTTGCAATGCGGCATGAGTTGGGCCTTAATTATTTGATGATTGATCGCCGCTTTCAACGCCAAGGTATTGGTGCAGAGGCGCTGAAAAAACTGTTTGTGTACGCATATACCATCGACCCAGAGAGCACCTCGCTTTGCGTGACGGTGCCAAATAGCCATCAAGGCGCACTCGACTTTTTCTTGGCTTGTGGCTTTACCAACACAGAAAAAGCCATTTATGGCGAGCAAGAAAAAGAATGGTTGATGCGTCACCCGCTTGGTTAAACGCTCAATAACCAAACGCTAGATAAAACAAAGGCAAGCGATAGGCTTGCCTTTGTTATTGAACATGGGATTACTACGAAGGTTATTCACCCTTGTAGATACAACCTGCTGTACAAGTTTCTTTGATCTCTACTTTGCTTAGTAGCGGTAGGTTTGGTTTTAGCTGTTGCCAAATCCATTTTGCTAACACTTCGCTGGTCGGGTTTTCTAGACCTTCGATGTCGTTTAGGTAGTAGTGGTCTAAGCGATTGTAAATTGGTTTAAATGCAGCTTTTATCTCTGCAAAATCCACAACCCAACCTGTATGTGGATCAACTTCACCTTCTACATAAAGACGAACAAGGAAAGAGTGTCCGTGCAAACGACCACACTTGTGACCTTCTGGTACGTGTGGCAAATGGTGTGCCGCTTCGAACATAAACTCTTTGTACAATTCTGTTTTCATCTTGATTCTCAGGCTTTAAAAAAGACAGGCAATACTAAGGAATTCGCTGCCAAGAGACAAGCGTTACCCCATACAAGCGTAGCAAAAACTGCCGCTTATTCCTGACCTCTTTGCCATCACGCACACCAAAGCGTCGCATTTTTGTCATGCGCCAAACATTTGATTACACAGTACTCACATCACAATTACATATCCCCAACATGTGTAGGGTCACAATCATTCATTTCGCTCATCGCGCAACCTATGCGAGAAGACTAATATTGTGCAGTTCGTTCCAATTACACTTATAAAAATATGCGCTCAACTATTACCTTTAAGCTCCTGCTCGCGTTAATTGTCGTTTTTAGCTGTGTTCTCGCCGCGTCGACGGCATACCAACACTATCAACAAAAAACGCTGATAAATGATGTTCTTAGTGAACAACTGCACGACAAAGCCAGCAACTACTTCGATAGTCTGAACATGATGATGCTCACTGGCACCATGTCTCAAAAGGAAACGCTGCGACAAAAAGCACTAGCTCAAGAAGGTATTGAGCAAGTTCGAGTGCTACGTGCCGATGCCGTTACAAAACTGTACGGTGCAGGGCAAGCCAATCAGCAACCTATTGATGAGATTGATCAGCGTGCACTAGCGGGCGAGCTTGTGATAGAACCAATTACTGCGGACTGGGGCAAAGGCATTGTTGTGGCGCTGCCAATGAAATCGAGCCAAAACTATCGCGGCACCAATTGTGTTTCTTGCCATGTCGCGCCAGAGGGTGAAGTATTGGGTGCTATTCGCTTGGAATACAACATGAACCACGTGAGTTCGATGATCAATAAACAAGCGATGTACGCGATGGGCATCATGTCTGCCATTGCGTTGGTTGGTTTTCTCATCACCATGGGCTTGATTCGTAAGATCATCGTGCGACCAATTCAAAAAACCTCGCACTTTATGTCAAACGTTAGTGCCAGCAAAGATCTCTCCCAAAGACTTGTCCATAAACAAACTGACGAAGTTGGCCAACTTTCCCAGTCTATTAATTCCTTTATGGATACCGTTTCGGAAAGTCTTGAGCGCGTGCAAGACACCTCACACTCGTTAGCAGGGTCTGCAGGTCGTCTCACCGACGTTGCTCAATCCACTGATGAGGCAGCAAACAATCAGCAATTAGAAACCAATGAAGTGCAAAACAACATTATTGATATGTTGCAACAGCAAGTCGTGGTTGAAGAAGCAACAATCAACGCAACGACGTTGGTAAACCACACCGTTGACGTAGCTACAAACAGCGCCAGCCAAGCGCACAATGTCAGCGAAGACATCAAGAGCTTAGTCAGCGACATTGAACAAGTGCGTGAGAAGATTACTTCTCTAAATCAGAGAACCGAAGAAGTTTCCTCAATTCTAGGTGTAATTAAAGGCATCGCCGAACAAACTAACCTACTCGCTCTAAACGCAGCAATCGAAGCAGCGCGCGCCGGAGAGCAAGGTCGTGGCTTTGCGGTCGTTGCCGATGAAGTGAGAAATCTGGCTTCACGTACCGCCGAAGCCACCAGCAACATTGAAAGCATCATTTCCCAATTTCAGCAAGGCAGCGAAGAGTCCCTGTCGTCGGTCGATCATGTTTGTCAATTTGCTCATCAACGTTCACTGGATGTCGAAGCGCTGTCTGAAACCATGCACAATGTTGTAGACGAGATGCATCAAGTGCTGAAACACGCAGAAAACATCCAACTGCAAACTCAAACCACCTCGGATGTCAGCAAGCACATTCAATCGAAAATCGACGTGATTACTTTGCACGCGAACGACACGTCTCAATCTGCCTCTCATACACGGGATATCAGTGTCGATTTGGAAGAACTTTCTGACCGTTTAGAGCAATTACTTAACCAATTCACCCTTTCTGAGCAACAAAGGGCGAATAAATAGGAAATTTCTCGCGTCCAAATTGAATATAAAGGTTGAAGCTGACGAATTGACGGGTAATATGTCCCATTGAATCTGTAAAATTCTATCCAACTCAATGCTTCGCTTGTTTTTTAAACAAAAATGTTTTGAGACAAGCACTTTGATAAGCGTTGAGTTGAATTTTTACCTCAATGGAGAATATTTAAAACATGACTTACGCGCCTGTATCAGACGTACTAAGCGGTAAGCTAGCAGTAGACAGTGAAGTAACTGTTCGCGGCTGGATCCGTTCACGTCGTGATTCCAAAGCTGGAATCTCTTTCCTTGCCATATATGACGGCTCTTGTTTCGACCCGATTCAGGCCGTGGTCCCTAATAATCTTAATAATTACGACAATGAAGTGCTTAAGCTAACGACTGGCTGCTCTGTTGAAGTAACTGGTAAGATTGTTGAGTCTCCTGCGCAAGGTCAGGACTTCGAACTGGCTGCAACTGACGTTAAAGTTGTAGGTTGGGTTGAAGATGCTGAAACTTACCCAATGGCAAAAACTCGTCACTCTATCGAGTACCTACGTGAAGTTGCGCACCTACGTCCGCGCACTAACGTAATCGGTGCGGTAGCACGTGTACGTAACTGTCTATCTCAAGCAATTCACCGTTTCTACCACGAGCAAGGCTACTTTTGGGTATCTGCGCCACTAATCACGGCTTCTGATGCAGAAGGTGCTGGTGAAATGTTCCGCGTTTCTACGCTAGACATGGAAAACCTACCTCGCACAGACGCAGGCAAAGTGGACTACAACGAAGACTTCTTCGGTAAAGAAACGTTCCTAACCGTATCTGGTCAGCTAAACGCGGAAGCTTACGCTTGTGCACTAAGCAAGGTTTACACTTTCGGTCCTACTTTCCGTGCTGAAAACTCAAACACAAGCCGCCACCTAGCAGAATTCTGGATGGTTGAGCCTGAAGTTGCGTTCGCAGAACTAGACGATGTAGCGAAACTGGCTGAAGACATGCTTAAGTACGTGTTCAAAGCAGTACTTGAAGAGCGTCGCGATGACCTTGAGTTCTTCGCTCAGCGTATCGACAAGCAAGCGATCACTCGTCTAGAGCAATTCGTTTCTTCTGACTTTGCACAAGTTGACTACACTGACGCGATCCAAATCCTTCTGGACTCTGGTCGCGAGTTCGAATTCCCAGTTGAATGGGGTATCGATATGTCTTCTGAGCACGAGCGTTTCCTAGCTGAAGAGCACTTTAAAGCGCCAGTAATCGTGAAGAACTACCCGAAAGACATCAAAGCGTTCTACATGCGTATGAACGACGATGGCAAGACTGTAGCTGCGATGGACGTTCTCGCACCTGGCATCGGTGAAATCATCGGTGGTTCTCAGCGTGAAGAGCGTCTAGACGTTCTAGATGCACGTATGCGTGAAATGGGCATCGACCCTGAACACATGAGCTGGTACCGTGACCTACGTCGCTACGGCACAGTGCCACACGCTGGCTTTGGTCTAGGCTTTGAGCGTCTAGTCTCTTACGTAACAGGCATGGGCAACGTTCGTGACGTGATCCCATTCCCACGTACACCTCGCTCTGCGAACTTCTAATCACTTTTTGGTGACTCAGAATTAGAAAGACCTCCCAAGTGGAGGTCTTTTATTTTGTACGAATAATTTTCTCGCAATCTGCGTGTACAATTTAGCTGTTGCTTTCGTCTTCATCCTTATCTGCTCGAGCGGCGTATTTCACTCCAACAACACACAAACCAAACATGACGAATGGAATCACAGCGGCGGTGTATTCCGTCCAAACCATATGAGAAAAAGACTTCGCCAATATCAGGTGCGCAAACACCAACAAAAATGCGCTAAAGATAGCAATACCCATTAGCCTAAGTTCATGCTTTACCAACTGCTTTTTCATTATTGCTCCTAACCTAAAATGGTTGTCTGCTAGTAATTGAAACACAGCTTCGGATTCGTTCACTGATACAGTTTGAGCAAAAAATAGGTAAACAGTTGGCTAGTGAAGTAATTCTCCGATCTTCTTCACGGCTTCTTCTAGTTCATCGTTGCAGGGTAACGAAGTATTAAGCCTTAGGTAGTTCTCATAATCTGTACCGACAGAAAACAACTTACCGAATGCAACGGTGATGTTGTCTTCCAATAACTTCCGATAAATCGATTTTCCGCATTTTGATTCCGGCAGTTCAACCCATAAAAAATAGCCGCCCTCTGGCTGTGTGTAATGAATCGATTTAGGAAAGTACTTATCGATCAGTTCAATGAACGTGGATTGTCGCTGCTCAAGATTCTTTCGAAGTTTTCTAAGGTGATTATCATAGCTGTCGTTTTGCAAATAATGCGCGATACCTTGTTGGACAGGCGCACTACCTGACAAAGTCGAGATAAGTTGCAGTTTTTGCAGATGCTCATTAAAGCGCTTGTTGACCACCCACCCCAGCCGATAACCCGGGCAAAGACTTTTTGAAAATGATCCGCAATGCAACACGCGATCTTGGGTATCAAAAGTTTTAAGCGAACTTGGTTTCTTGTTAGAAAAGAAGAGCTCTGAATACACATCGTCTTCAATCAAATACACATCGTGTTTATCAGCAAGCTCGACGATGCGCTGCTTCTGCTCATCGTTTAATGACGTTCCGGTTGGGTTGTGGAAATTCGTCATCAACCAACACGCGCGAACATCATGGCCAGTAAAAGCCGCTTCAATTTGTTGCAAAGAGTGCCCGATGCGCGGGTCTACTGAGATTTCTATCGCCTTTAAGCCCAAACGTTCTATCGCTTGAAGCGCTCCGTAAAATGTTGGCGATTCAACCACGATAGTATCTCCCGGTTGTGTCACGGCCTGAAGGCTCAAATTTAACGCTTCTAACGCCCCTGAAGTAATGACAATGTCATCATGGGTTAACACCATGCCTTGTTGAATGTAACGTTGAGCAATCAAACGACGCAGTGATTCAGAGCCTGGCGGTAAGTTATCCAATAACGTCTCTGGCCCCATCTTCCTACCAGAACTGGCCAGATTGCGATTCAACGCATCCAATGGAAACAACGCAGGATCTGGAAAGGCAGATCCGAACTTCATCGCATCCGGTGACGCTTGATTTTTGAGGTAGTCGTAAAGCTCATCATTGATGTTAGAGCGATAAACAGAGGTCGCAGGAGGGCTCGGTTCCAAACGATCCAGCTCTGCGGTAACAAAGTAGCCAGACTGAGGTTTTGCCGCGACCCAGCCTTGCGCTTCGAGCAACTGATAAGCTTGTAACACCGTTCCGGCGCTGACGGAATGATTTCGGCTGGTGACACGCACTGACGGCAGCTTTTCTCCTGCTCTCCATGTGTTTTGCTGAATCTGCGTTTTGAACAGTTCAGCCAGTTGGCGGTATCGGTTCATGTTTCCCTCATTTATCACGACCGAGCGAACCTTAGCATACTTCGCGCCCGTATTCTGATAACGCGACTATCAATCTCGAAACGTAATTAATCAATCTTAGTGATATCAATTCGCGATACGAAGTGAGAATTTATGTTCCATACTTTCAAAGGTATGACTTTTATTTCGGGAGAAAATGATGAAAGTATTTACTATGGATGACCTCTCATACCGAGGTGCTCATAAAGGCGTACACAGTTGGGATCACCCAGCCAGCACAACGCCTTACTACTGGCACCCTGACTGGTTACATATTGCAGAAGACGCGCTAGGTGTGCACAAAACAGCGGATCTAGTCGTTCCAGAAGGCGAAACACCAACAGAAGAGCACGCAAAAGAGGCGATTGTTAAGCACATTAATGGTAAATAGCCAGAAGCGAACCTTCTGTTATGCAAGGTTGAGTGCCTTTTGGAACAAAACATGTCTGAATGAGAACTGTGCATCATCGTGAGCAATCTATCGACAGGATAAATAGATTGCTATCACATTAATTTTCATGCCATCTGTTACATTTAGAGGCTAATGGTGATGCACACCTCAACTCATAGACTATGAGAGACGATTATAATGACGAAATACAACGAGAATGACATCAAATATAAAGGCGAGACCAATGGCGTACATACGTGGAGTGTGCCATCAGGACAGCCTTACTACTGGCATCCAGATTGGCTACACGTTGCCGAAGATGCGACAGGGTCACACCCAAAAGAAAAACTAGATGTTCAAGCTGGTGACACCCCAACGCAAAAGCATGCGCTTAAAGCAATCCTAAAACACATGAACGATTGGGCGACAGATAAGTTGTCTTCAAATCCTGACATCGAAACCAATGCGGTAGAGTCAGAAATTGAGCTAAAGAAATAGACCTCAACGTTCGATGTAAATTGAATATGCAAGCGCCCCTCACCGTTGGGGCGTTTCTTACCCTTCCCTACTTTTTCCTCCACAACAGGCTCTGCTTACCTCGCTGGATTCACGTTTTAAACCGCCTAAAATCGCTCCTCAGTAGCCATCAGATTCATGAATTGTTCGATTGAATAAATTAGCACCGAATTGCTACAAAACTCCCCTTTACATCCGGATTTAACCAAGGTTTTCATAGCAAAAGCATCGGTTATGTTAGCATCCTGTTTCAAATCGAAATTTTTTTACGTTTTCTTATCAGTAAGTGTTGTAACGAATATTGCTGAAAGGTATAAATACGAGCAGACCCCTTCGATTAACATGGATGAAGATTATGTTTGAAAAAGTAGTTGCCGCTCCGGCCGACCCTATCCTTGGCCTTACTGAAGAATTTAAAAAAGATCCTCGCGCTGAAAAGATTAACCTTGGCGTTGGTATTTACAAAAACGAACAAGGCGAAACACCTGTTCTTGCTACCGTAAAGAAAGCCGAAGCAGCACTGATTGAAACGGAAAAAACCAAATCATACCTAACCATCGAAGGGACTGCTGAGTACGGTCTGGCGGTACAAAAACTACTTTTCGGCGCAGACGCTGAAATCGTAGCGGAAAAACGCGCAAAAACAGCTCAAGCGCCTGGTGGTACAGGTGCATTACGCGTGGCGGGTGAATTCATCAAACGCCAACTTGGTAACGTAAAAATCTGGATCAGCAACCCAACTTGGGCAAACCACAACGGCGTGTTTACCGCTGCAGGTCTAGAAACGGCTCAATACACTTACTACAACGCAGAAACTAAAGACAAAGACTTCGATGCAATGCTAAACGATCTTCAAGCTGCATCTGAAGGTGACATCGTTCTTCTACACGGCTGCTGCCACAACCCAACCGGCATCGATCCAACTGCTGAAGAATGGGAAACACTAGCGAAGCTGATTGCTGAGAAGAAACTGCTTCCTCTGTTCGACTTTGCATACCAAGGCTTTGCCAAGGGTGTAGAAGAAGACGCAGCTGGCCTACGTACTTTCGCGAAATACAACAAAGAAATTCTCGTTGCGAGCTCGTTCTCGAAAAACTTCGGCCTATACAATGAACGTGTAGGCGCATTCACGCTTGTCGCTGAATCTGAAGAAGTGGCAACAACAGCATTCTCTCAAGTAAAAGCCATCATCCGCTCTATCTACTCTAACCCACCAGCTCACGGTAGTGCTGTTGTTACTCATATTCTAAACAACGAAGAACTGCGTGCTGAATGGGAAGCGGAAGTACAAGAAATGCGTGACCGTATTCAAGAGATGCGCGAACTGTTCGTAGCAACTCTGAAAGAAGAAGGTGTGGATGCAGATTTCAGCTTTATCGAACGTCAAAACGGCATGTTCTCGTTCTCTGGTCTATCTAAAGAGCAAGTTAATCGTCTGAAAGATGAGTTCGCAATTTACATCGTTGGTTCTGGCCGTATCAGCGTAGCTGGTATGACAAAATCAAACATGGGCCCGCTATGTAAAGGTATCGCAGCGGTTCTATAATCTGTCGAAAATAGACGAAATAAACGAAAAGGTCAGCGTATGCTGACCTTTTTTGTTGTTCTTAAATCTGTTGATTCCGGTTGAAGTTACTAAATGGGATTAAAATACGAACTTCAAACTTAAGCCGACTTCGTTGATGTAATCCGAACTTTCACCACTGTAATCTGTATCACGGTATTGGTAATACAAGCCCGTGCCAATCACATCATGCCATTGGTAATTGAAGCCGATTCTGTACTTGTTCTCGTCAACCACATCACTTCGGTTGGCCTGAATCTGTGCTGACACCATCCATTGTTCATTCAAAAGATAGTTTGCGCCAATGGTCACCGCTTGAAGAAACTCGGTGTCAGAGGAAATGGTGCTATCCGTTTTTTCATCCGTCGCTTTCGCTTTCAGCGCACCAAGCCCATAAGTACCATAAACGTCCAGTTGGTCGTTAATCCCATAACGATAACCACCACCAAACAACAATCGATCCACACGTAGTGTTAGATCGTCAGGATGGAAAAACTGCGCTGAGTAATCAACATTAAACAACCAATTATCGGTGATGAGATAATTGCCACCCAATCCCAGTGTGGTCGCATTCGAGTTGTCTAGCCAATCTTTATTGGTCGTACCCGACCCCACATCCAAATAAATGTGCTCATACCCAAATTTTGCAGCTTGTTCCGCTTCCGAAGCGATACTGATTGCGGGCAAAACTACAAGAGGCACAAGCAATAACTGTCTCACCATCTTACTTCCTTTCATGAGAGTCACCTAAAAACTTAACTACAATTGGCAATTTCCATATTAGCCGAATTAACAAAACCTTGTCGCGGGAGATGTCCGAATCTTATGACTCAGTACGAAAAAGCGTGATCCAATAAGATTCTGTCTTAAAACTGCGTTAAGATTACTTTATTATTTGCGAAACAAAAGGCACCCGAATGGATGCAGAACTTCTCGAGATATATAACTTTCTCGCCAAGTACCCCCCTTTCAACGAACTTCCAGAAGAAACTCTGACCAAAGTGACAGAAAGCGTTGAAATCTCTTACTACCGACAAGATACCCCAATCATTCACTTCGGTGACCATATTCAAGATCTCTTCGTGGTAAGAAGTGGCGTGGTGGAAGTTTATCGCCGCAAAGGTGAGCTTTATAACCGTCTCGATGAAGGCGACTTATTCGGTCAAATGGGGCTGCTTACCAACAACAAAGTTCGTTTCCCGGTAAAAGCTATTGAAGACACCCTACTCTACTGCATTCCGGTCGAGGTGTTTCAAGAGATCTACGACAACTTCGACTCTTTCGCCGATTTTGTTGAAGTAGAAAACAGCGCCCGCTTGCGCCAAACCATTTCAGAAAACAAAGACGCAAACGACTTAACCACCTCTAAAGTCAAGACCCTACTTACTGGCGATGCCCCGACCATAAACCGCGGCCAAACAATCCAACAAGCAGCGCAGTTAATGGCTCAGGACAACATTTCATCACTCTTGATTGTCGACCCCGATTTTGTCCGTGACGAAGATGATCCGCAATCGCCCGTTTTAGGCATCATTACTGACCGAGATTTATGTACTCGAGTGCTTGCAGAAGGCTTGTCTCCTCAAGATGATGTTTCAACAGTCATGACGACGGAAGTGATCTCTCTCGACCATAATGCTTACATCTATGAAGCCATGCTAACGATGTTACGCTACAACGTGCATCATCTGCCGGTGGTCAAAAATCAACTACCGATAGGCATCATCGAAACTACCGATATTGTTCGTTATGAATCGCAAAACTCACTGCTTCTTGTAAGCAGCATTTTTCAGCAGCAAAGCATCGAAGATTTAGCGACAGTCGCAGAAGAAGTCAAAAGCAGCTTCGTACGTCTGGTTAACGAAGACGCCAATTCACACATGGTTGGCAGCGCGATGTCAGTAATTGGCCGAAGTTTCAAACAGCGTTTGTTGGAGTTGGCCGAAGAAGAACTTGGTGCGCCTCCGATTCCTTATTGCTTCCTCGCATTAGGTTCAATGGGACGCGACGAACAGTTGCTGGTTACTGACCAAGACAACGCCATTATTCTGGACGAATCCTATCAAGAAGAGAAACATGGCAAGTACTTTGAAGATCTCGCCAAGTTTGTCAGTGACGGCCTTGACGCTTGTGGTTACAAATATTGTACCGGTGACATCATGGCCACAAACCCGATGTGGCGAATGACTCGCTCCGAATGGGAAGAATGTTTCGCTGACTGGATTGACGATCCCAACCCGAAAGCGTTACTGAATGCATCAATATTTTTCGATTTAGATGGCGTGTATGGCCGCTTAAAATGGGCAGAACAGCTCACCAGCTTCATTGTGCGTCGAGCGCGTAAAAATAATCGCTTCTTAGCATGTTTGGCTCGAAATGCGCTAAACCGCACGCCGCCATTAGGCTTCTTCAAAGATTTTGTGATGGAAAAAGACGGCCAGCACAAAAACTCGATCAACCTAAAACGTCGTGGCACCGCGCCGCTGGTTGATCTGATTCGTGTGCATGCCTTGGCAGTGGGCTCTCGTGCACAAAACTCGTTTGAACGTCTCGACGACATTATTGACGCAGGCATCTTGCCAAAAGGTCGAGCACAGGATTTAAAAGACGCGTTAGAGTTCATCTCTATGGTACGAATTCGCCATCAAGCAACCGATGTTGAACTCGGAATAGAGCCAGATAACAACATCGAGCCAGAAAACCTCTCCGATTTTGAACGCCGTAATTTGAAAGATGCCTTCCAAATTCTCAGCAATGGGCAGAACTTCCTTAAGTTCCGTTATCAAGCAAATAAGAGCTTTAAGTGAGGTTTGGCATGATCAAAAAGCTATTTCAAAAGCCTGCGATTCAATGGCCAACCAAGTTTCAGCAAAAGTTGGAGCTCGTCAGTGATGAAAATCTTGTCGCCTTTTACGGCAGCGAATTACCAGCGCCCAATACCCCCATTTCAGAGGTTGAATTTGTCGCGTTGGATTTCGAAACGACGGGGCTCAATCCCGAAAAACACGACATTATTACTATCGGTTTAGTACCTTTCAATCTGAGACGTATTTTTCTGCGCGATGCTCGACATTGGAAAGTAAGGCCTCAAAAAAAGTTGGATGAAGATTCCGTTATCATCCACGGTATCACTCACAGCGAATTGATTGATGCGCCAGATCTGAGCGATATTTTGGGTGAGTTGCTGCCTTGCTTAAGCGGCAAAATCATCGTTGTGCATTACCGTCGAATCGAGAGAGAATTCTTGGATCAAGCGCTGAAAGCGCGCATAGGGGAAGGGATTGAATTTCCCGTGTTAGACACGCTACAAATCGAAGAGAACATCCAAAAGAGAAGCGCTGGCGGCATTTGGAATCGCCTGAAAGGAAAGAGACCAGAGTCTCTACGTTTGGCGCAGTCTCGACGCCGCTATGGGTTACCAGACTACTCTCCGCATCACGCGTTAACTGATGCGATTGCTACTGCCGAGTTGCTTCAGGCGCAGATGGCGCATCACTACAATGATGACCAACCCATCAGTGATTTTTGGTTGTAGATAGATTTTTTGTTGTAGCTATTTACCAACAATCATTCACCGAAAAACATGCATTAAAAAGGAGCCTATCGGCTCCTTTTTCTTTTTCGTCAAACTGAGGATTACAGTTTAAAACGTTTGATCTCTTGCTCAAGCTCGTGAGACAGCTCAGATAGGTGCGCTGCTTGCTCCGCTGCTGAGTGAGCTTCTACAGAAAGCTCGTTCGATACGTCGCGGATGCCTTCTGTGTTACGAGTGATTTCTGTTGTTACAGATGCTTGCTCTTCCGCCGCAGACGCAATTTGCGTTGCCATGTCGCTGATGCGCTCTACCGCACTGTGGATTTGCGTCAGGCTCGCTGCTGCAGAATTCGCGTCATCCACACTGGTATCAGCCAAACGACGACCATCTCCCATGATATCAACCGCTTTCTTGGTTGTACCTTGAAGCATTTCGATCGTTTCTTGGATTTCTTTCGTCGATGCGTGAGTACGTTGGCTCAATACGCGAACTTCGTCAGCAACAACCGCAAAACCACGACCTTGATCGCCTGCACGCGCCGCTTCGATCGCTGCGTTCAGTGCCAACAAGTTAGTTTGCTCTGCAATGTCTTGAATCGTCGATAGAATCGTGTTGATGCTATTACCGTGCGCTTCAAGTTCTTGGATAACATTTGTCGCGACTTGAACTTCTTGCGCCAGATTCTGGATAGAACCTTGCGTTTGATTCACTTGGCTAGAACCGTGAGCACATGCTTGCACCGCTTCTTCAGAGCTATGCGCTGTGCTGTCTGCGTTACCCGCAATCTCTTGCGTTGCTGCTGCCATTTCATTAACCGCAGTCGCAACCATGTTGATTTCGTCTTGCTGGTAAGAAATACGCTGGCTACGTTCTTCTGCTTGTTGTGCTGTTGTACGTGCTTGCTCAGAAAGTGAGGCAGAAACTTGGCTTAGCTTGGTAACCATCGTGTGCATGTTACCCACAAAGCGGTTGAAGTTTTCAGCCAGTTTGCCTACTTCATCGTCACTGCGAGGTTCTAGACGTTGAGTAAGGTCGCCCTCACCAGATGCAATTTCTTCCAACGCATCAGACACGCGGCCTAGGTCACGGAACAAGAAGCCAACCAACCAAGATACCGCAAGAATCACAACGATGGTGATCATCACAGCGGTGATCAGCAGGTCACGAAGCAGTACTGCATGGCCTGCTTCTTCTGTTGCGCGATCCATTTCAATCGCGAACATCCAATGCGTGCCAGGTACTTTCTTGAAGTAGTAAAGCTTCTCTTGGCCTTTCAGCATCGTGCTTTCAATCTTGCCTTCTGCTGCCGCACGCTCAATAGCCTCTTCTGAAAAGTCTTTTAGAAAACTGGTGATAGGCTTAAGCGTTAGGCTTTTATCTGGGTGAGCAAGGAACGTACCTTCGTTCATATCAATCAACATTGCGTGCGCATTTTCACCCGCATCAAGATTGATTACGTCATCGATCAGCTGATCGATAAGTACGTCAGCACCCACTACACCGATAAACTTGCCGTTTTTCATTACTGGTTCAGCAATGGTCACTAGCAATGCGTTAGTGATAGCGTCTTGGTATGCTTCTGTGATGATCTGCTTACCTGCTGCATTGGCATCTTTATACCAAGGGCGAGTACGCGGATCGTAGTCAGCACGGTTACGCTCTGGGTGAGAACGGTACATATCTCCGTTTGGTGTACCCAAGAAGATGTCGTCAAAGCCACCAGCTTTGCGTGCTTGCTGTAGGAAAGGAACAACGTCTTGCTCTGTCGAGTAGTCGTTGAATGCGCTTGCAATATCCTTACGGATATTAACCCAGTCCGAAATACCTTCTGACGCTGTGGTACTTAGACTTTGTGCTCGTGAATAGACACCTGAACGAGTCTGATCAAATAATTGACCAGCCGACAACCAAGTAAGTGCTGTTGCCATCACAACAACAGCAGAAAGGCTTGCGCCTATTAGCTTTTGTTTTAATGATATTTTCATAATTATAATTGAGTTGGGAGAACAGTTAAGGTGGGTGAATATTACACACTTTTTCACGACTATTCACTAATTTTTAAAAAACAAAATAGCGCATTAACTCTTTGTAAAATATGGACTTTTGCGTGTCATTTTTTTGTCTAGCGTCAGAAAAACCGCACAAAAAAAGCCAGCAGGGTGCTGGCTTCTTAATTACTTGTTATTTAAGCAAATTTATAAAATTAATGGATTATTGACGCTCTGTCTTCATCCCCATCAATAAACTTACACACATTGCTAGCAATATAAAGGTAAATGGCAGTGCTGTAGAAATGGCGCCCGCTTGTAACGCTTGTACCGCTTCTGAGCCACCAATCCAAAGCAGTGCAACCGCAATCGCACCTTCCATAAATGCCCAGAAAACACGCTGCAATACAGGCGCATCGACTTTACCACCCGCCGTGATGCTGTCGATAACTAGCGAGCCAGAGTCTGAAGAGGTGATAAAGAATACCAATACCAGAACCACAGCAATGATCGATAATATGTTGCCAAATGGCAGTACATCAAACATTTGGAACATTGCCAGTGATACGTCGGTCAGACCGTTTGCGCCTAACTCGCCTACTTTGTTGACGACTTGATCAATCGCCAGACCGCCAAACACCGACATCCAAACCACGGTGACTACCGTCGGAACAATCAGTACCGCTGTGATGAACTCACGTACTGTACGGCCACGTGAAACGCGAGCGATGAACATACCAACGAATGGTGACCAAGAGATCCACCAAGCCCAGTAGAATACCGTCCAGCCTTGGAACCAAGCTTCGTCAGTACGACCAAACGGGTTACTCAATGGAATGATGTTTTCTACGTACGCCATTAACGTTGTTGGGATCGAGCCTAAACTCGCCGCCCAGCCAATCAAACCAACAAGGATAAGCAGCAAAAACGCTACAACCATGTTGATGTTACTGATCACTTTTACGCCGCCGTCGATACCGCGAACAACAGAAACCACTGCGAGCAGAGTAACCACAGTGATAACGACAATTTGCAAACCTAAACCAGGTTCAACACCAAATACATGGTGAATACCACTTGCCGCCTGCTGAGCGCCCAAACCAAGTGATGTCGCTAGACCAAATAGCGTGGCAAGTACTGCAAGAATATCAACGATATGGCCAGCCCAGCCCCAAGCGCGATCGCCCAATAATGGGTAAAAGATCGAACGCATTGATAGAGGCAACCCTTTGTTGTAGGTGAAAAATGCAAGTGAAAGTGCCACAACGCCGTAAATTGCCCAAGGGTGAAGACCCCAGTGGAACATCGTCGCGCCTAGCGCCAAACGTGCGGCTTCTGGTGAGTTTGCTTCTACGCCAAGTGGCGTTTCGTACCAACCAGTGAAGTAAGCCACTGGTTCTGCCACACTCCAGAACATCAAACCAATACCCATACCGGCTGCGAACAACATCGCGAGCCAAGACATGAATGAATAATCAGCGACGGCATCTTTACCGCCTAATCGTATTTTCCCGAGCGGTGACACAATCAACGCTAAGCAGAAAATAACGAAAATGTTACCAGCGATAATAAACAGCCAGTCGAATGAACCAATGATCTTCCACTTAAGCCCATCCAATGCCGTCTTCGCGGTATGAGCATCTAGAACTAATGCTGCGACAAGAAACAGTGCAATAAAGCCTGCACTAATACCAAAAACTGGGTTATGAACATCAAAGCCCCACTTTTGAACGTTGTCTTGACCTACCGTATAGTCGGTACTGTCAATACTGTACTTATCTATACCCTTTGTCATCGTTCCTCTCTATTTTTGTATTATTTTTTCCGTACCAAACAAAAAATCGTTCGAACACGATACGTTTTACATTCCTTGAAAGCGGAAGATCCTATCATTTGAGGCGTTTTTGTCTATCTTTTGCTGTTAAAAAATCCAATAACTTACTTTTCAGTCGGTAATTTGCATTACAAAAAGCGAAAATCTCCACATCATTAATTAGACCACAAACAATTATTGCTATAATAATTTTAGGTCTTTCTGTTTCAGTTGCACGAGCGAATAAAAAGAAATCGCCAAAGACGAATAAATAGTTGAAAAATGTCGACCTAAATTTTGACTGCAGCCCTTTAAATAACAGCGCATTTGAGTTAGTGTCGCGTCGTTACATGTTCCCTACAGACTGGATGAAAAAATTGGAAAAGTACGAAGAAGTATTGGTCTCGATTCGTCAGATCATCCGCGCTATTGATTTACATTCTAAAAAGCTGAGCAAAGAGTCGGGATTGACCGCTCCGCAATTGATTTTGATGCGTGCTATCAATGAGTTAGATAACGTGACTATCAAGCAGTTGTCTAACCACACCAATATGAGTCAAGCAACTGCGACCACGATTTTGGACAGATTAGAACGCAATCAACTCGTTGAGCGTCGTCGTAGCGTTGAAGATAAACGTAAGGTACATGCGGTACTTACCGAGAAGGGCGAAGAAGCTCTGAGACAGGCGCCAACTCCGCTGCAAGAACACTTCATCAATCGATTCCAAAAATTGGAAGAGTGGGAACAAACATTACTGCTTTCTTCTGTCCAGCGCATCTCCACCATGATGAACGCAGAAGACATCGATGTAGCGCCTCTTCTAGAAATCGGCAGCATCACCAAACCAGAATAATCACCTCTTTAAGTGCTCGTATTAAACGGGCACTTTTTTATTCCGTCAGCCCCGTTTCAAATGCGTATTTGGCTAATTCCGCTGTCGAATGCAGATCTAATTTATGTTTGATGTTGTGACGATGCGTTTCTACTGTTCGATAGCTGATATTGAGTAACGTCGCGATTTTCTTACTGCTATTGCCTTGTGCCACCAACCTCAAGACCGCCTCTTCTCGTCGACTAAGCGGATTGGGTTTGTGATGGGTGGGTTTGATTTCTTGCGTAAAGAGCGTCTGAGTTACGGACTCGCAAAAATAGGTTGAACCTTGGTTCACGGTTTTGATGGCTTGCACCATTTTCTCGGCTGAAATTTCTTTGAGCATGTACCCCACCGCCCCTGCCTGCATCACTTTCATGATGTATTCGCGGTTATCATGCATCGTAAGCATGAGAATTTTACTCTCGGGTAATTCCTCTTTAATCACACCCGTTGCTTCGATGCCATTCATGATTGGCATGCTGATGTCCATAAGCACAACATCCGGTCGCAGATGCTTAACGACCTCAATCGCTTCCAAGCCGTTGCTTGCCGTGCCAATCACATCAATATCCGGCTCCAGCTCTAAACGCGCGATAAATCCATCTAACACCACTTGGTGATCATCGACGATCACCACACTAATCGGTTTGTCCATAAACTAATTCATCCAAATTCAAAAGCACGGTAATTTCCGTGCCTAAACCAAGCTCACTCATGAGTTCGAACTCGCCACCAATAAACTCCACACGTTCTTGCATGTTGCGCAAACCAATCCCTTGGCGATGCACAGCTTGGTTGACGACAAACCCTACGCCATCGTCTCTAATGAGTAATTGCAGCATATTGCCCATTTTTTGCAAAATAACCGTCACTTTTTTCGCTTTTGCATGCTTTTCAATGTTATTTAGCGACTCTTGCGCAACTCGGTACAGTGTTGTTGCGACTTCGGAGGTCAGCTTGTGCTGTTGAGTGTCAAAATGGCTGTCGATATCAATTCCAGAGTGTGAATGGAAATCTTGCAGCAATGTCGTCAACGCAGCTTCCAAACCGATATCATCCAATGCGCTTGGGCGAAGTTGATGGGAAATGTGCCGCACTTCATTAATTGCCGTCACCAAAGAGCGTTGTGATTTGTCGAGATGCGACTTGAGCTTTTGATCTTGCAATCGATGGCTCATTAAATCCAAATGACATTTACTCGATACCAGAAGCTGATTGATCCCATCGTGCAGCTCGCGCGCTAAATGTTTCTTCTCATCTTCTTGAAACATCACCGTTTTGTGGGCAAGTTCTTTGAGGTTTTTATCGGCAAGTCGATGCTCATGTAAATTGATGGCTAAAGTCAGCACAATGATCACCGCCACTGTGACCACCAAAATCACCACCACGGAAAAAAACGTGGTCTCGATGTTTTTGTTCACCGCAGCACGCATGTTCGCGACTTCTTGGCTGACATCTTCAATGTAAAGACCAGTGCCAATCATCCACTCCCATTTATCCAACCATGCGGCGTAACTGAGCTTGGGTACAATGTCGCCAGTCGAGGGTTTCTGCCACAAGTATTGGTGAAAGCCGCCTCCGGATTGCGCTTGGTAAAGCAACGCTTCTATAAGCCTGTCGCCATTTTCGTCTTCTAGGTGAAGTAAGTTCTCCCCAACCAATTCAGGAAGAACGGGATGTACGAGGTTAGTGCCGTGTTTATCGTAAGCAAAGAAGTACCCGTCAGAGCCGTAAGTTAGGCGATTGAGAATGGCTTTCACTCGAGCTTTAGCGACACGTTCTTCAATCGTCGAATCGTTGTAAATGTGGGAAATGGCATCAAATGCGACATCAACGGTATCTTTGAGCGCCGCTTCTTTGGATTGAATGAGGTTTTGATGGAAGATCTCCACCTCTCGTTGACCCAATGTTTTGGCCTGATAAATGGAAATCCAACTGATGCTTGCCGACACTAAAACCACCGGAATCAGTGCCAGCAAAATTAACTTGGCTTTGAGAGGCATCCTTCCCTCCATGAAACGCTGCCCAACGGGTCAATATGCCCCAAGAGCAGCTTAACAACTTGTCTCAAAAGGTGAAGACTCTCAGCTCACAAAATCTCTTTTATTCCTTACCAATTAACCCATGCCGTAGAAACTTGGGAAAAACAGTAAGGAGGCAAGGACGAGAATTTGAATCGCAATGAATGGCATCACGCCACGATAAATATCCCGTGTAGTCACGCCTGCAGGCGCAACCCCTTTCAAATAGAACAAGCTGAAGCCAAATGGCGGTGTTAAGAAGGAGGTTTGTAAGTTCATCGCGATGAGAATAGCAAACCATGTCATGTTGATGCCGAGCAGCTCAGCAACCGGTGCGATAATAGGAACGATGATGAAACAGATTTCAACGAAGTCGATAAAGAAGCCCAGAATCAAAATCACAATCATCGTAATGATCAAGAAGCCCCACTTCTCACCCGGGATCTGCAACATCCATTCTTCGACCAGATAGTCACCGCCTGTATACGTAAACGCCATCGAGAACGCCGTCGCACCCAGCAAAATCGCGAACACCATCGCGGTCACTTTAACCGTCTCTTTCGACGCATCGTAGACCATTGACCAACTAAATTGCTTGTACAGTACGGCGAGAACAATCGCCCCAGCCCCGCCCAGTGCTGCCGATTCCGTTGGCGTTGCAACACCGGCAAAGATGGAGCCCAACACAACAATGATCAACGCCAATGGTGGTAATACAGCTTTCAGCGCCTTGATCACTTCTTCCCTGCGGCTGAGTGACTCATCACGTTCAATCGGCTGTGCTGCTTCAGGGTTAAGCTTGGCGTAAATAAGGATGTAAACAACGTATGCACCCACTAGCGCGATACCCGGCCACACGGCCGCTTGGAACAAATCTCCCACTGGCACGCCAAGCACATCGCCGAGCAAAATGAGTACGATGGAAGGAGGAATAATTTGCCCCAACGTACCTGAAGCACAAATGGTTCCGCACGCGAGGCCTTTGTCATAGTTGTATTTGAGCATCACAGGCAGCGAGATCAACCCCATGGCCACCACAGATGCTCCCACTACGCCAGTCGATGCCGCAAGTAGCGCGCCCACCAGCACTGTCGAAATTGCGATGCCGCCACGGACGCCACCAAACAGACGCCCCATCGATTCCAGCAGCTGCTCTGCTAGCTTCGTTTTTTGCAGCACGAGCCCCATGAAAACAAACAGCGGTACAGCCATCAGCACCGTGTTTTCCATGATGGATTGAATTCGATATGGCATGAAGGCAAACATGTCCATGCCCTCTGCCCAAACACCAAAAATAAGAGCAATACCGCCGAATGTGAACGCGACGGGAAACCCGAGCAGTAGCGCAAAGAGCGCCACAAAAAACATCACTATACCGATCATAATGACTTCCTTTTACGACTTACCGTTGCTACCGGCATAGATAAGATGAGGGTTAACGATTTTATTGACTGAGTGCAGCAGCAAACCAACGCCACTCACCGCCATAAATAAGAAAGACACCGGGATCATGCCTTTGATTATCCATCGATACGGCAAACCACCTGGATCACCAGACGTCTCGCCCAAGGCATAACTCTCTTTCGCGAAATCAATACCAAACCATGCGACCAGCAAACAAAAAGGAAAGAGGAAAAACAGGGTGCCGATGATGTCGATGATGGATTGCGCTTTATATGACAGTCGCTCATAAAAAATGTCGACTCGGACGTGACCGCCGGATTTGATGGCATAAGGCACGCCAAGCAAAAAGACAGCAGAGAATAAGTGCCACTCCATTTCTTGAAACGCGATAGACACATCGTTAAACACGTAACGCATCACAACGTCATACACTACGTTCAACAACAACAAAATGAAGAGGATGCTGGATAACCACCCCAGAAAATCACCAAAGCGGTTGAAGATTCGCTCAATATAGATAAGGCTTCTCATTCCGAACTCCATGGAACGTGTGGGTTGGCTCCGCAGTATCTACGGAGCGTTTTTATGATTTTTATTTGAAATTTTTCTTGGGCTTCCTCGTCGGCCAAATCATACGATTTGGCCAGACCGAGTTTTTATTGCGCTTGGCTATTCAAGTACGCTCGGTGCGAGATGTTCGACCATGGACGAACTTGCTTAATGTAGTTCGCTTGAGATTCTTGAATCTCTTTTGCCAACGCATCTTCCTCAGCATGCTGTTTAAGCAGCTTGTCATTGGCAGAACGCAACGCATCCATCACCTCAGGTGGGAAATCTTTTACTTCCACATTTGGGTACTCAGACTGAATAGATGCCCAGTTTTTGCCGCTTTCATGCTTCGATTGCGTGTACATGTCGTACGCAGCGGTTTTCATCGCGACTTGGAGAATTGCTTTCAGATCATCCGGTAGACGCTCCCAAGTTCGCTTATTGACGAGGAACTGAAGCTCAGTCGCAGGCTCATGCCAACCGGTGTAGTAGTAAGGCGCAATTTTGTGAAAGCCCATACGCAAGTCCAAAGACGGACCTACCCACTCCAACGCATCGATAGTACGACGCTCAAGTGAGGTATAAAGCTCACCCGGTGCAATGTTGGTTGGCTTCGCGCCTAATTCAGCCAAGATTTCACCCGCAAAACCCGGAATACGCATCTTCAACCCTTGTAGGTCATCGACCGACTTAATTTCTTTTTGGAACCAGCCACCCATCTGAACATCGGTATTACCACCAGGGAAAGACATCAAATTGTGCGGAGAGTAAACCTTTTCCATCAACTCCATTCCGCCACCGTAGTAGAACCATGCGTATTGTTCTGTCGGCAACATTCCGAACGGCATAGAAGTGAAGTAAAGCGTGTTTGGCACTTTGCCTTTCCAGTAATAAGACGCAGAGTGTCCCATGTCGTATTGGCCGGATTTCACCATGTCGAATACGCCAAATGGTGCTTTGTGTTTGTTCGCAGAGTCGATACGAATTTGTAGACGGCCGTTTGACATTTCCTCTGCCATTTTCGCCATATTTTTCGTCGTGTCGCCAAAGATTGGGAAGTTAGGCCCCCACGTTTCAGCCAGCTTTAGGCGATATACTTTTTCAGCAGCACTTGCAGAAGTTGCCACGAATGTCATCGCTGCCACTACGGCAGTCATTTTGAGCACTCGTTTCAAAGATTTTTGGATAAGACTCATCGTTCACGTCCTTTGTCACCAAGGTTATTGTTGTCATCCATTTCATGCGGATTTGAAGTACGACAAGCTGACCAGCACCATTCTCATGTCAAAACACGAGCCGAGTAGCGACGCTTGAAGTAACTTGGGTATAAAGATGTAACAATGTTGTCCAATTCGAAATGGGCGTGAACACGCAAGTTATCTTAGTATCAATAACCTAATTAGCCCTTAGTATTACGTATTTATACGTAGGAGATTAGATGGTGGTAATTTTATAACGCCTTAAATCATTGAGTTATGAATCAAACATGAAAGGCATTATTTAGAAAGCTACTTACGTATTAACTTGCCAAAAAATTTACACAGTATTTAAAAAAATGTGACAAACGCCATTTTTGTATCGCTAAAATACACGCTTGTTTAGAAGGGAAAGTAAGAAATTAGGGCAAAAAAATACCCCGGCGATCACCGAGGCATTGTATAAAAACAGAACAATAGCGGTAATTAAACTGCTTTGTAGATAACTTTGTTACCTGCCAACTGCTCTTTTTGAACTAGGTTTTCTTCAAGAAGCTTCTTCAGTGCGCCAGTAGCCCATGATGCTGCTTTAGCGTCTTCTTGACCCGCTGCTAAACCGATGCCTTTAGGGTTGATACCTTCAGCATTCGCTACAACGATGTCTAGTACTTGTTGTTGCTTAGGAGTAAGTGCAACATCAACAGTTTTCGCTGCAGCTACTTTCTTCTCAGCTACTGCTTTCTCCACAACAGGTTTTACTGCTGCTTTTTCCGCAACAGGCTTTGCTGTTTTTGGTGCTGCAGCTAGGTTTGCTACTGTCGCTTTAATGCGTTTTTGCAGTTTCATCTGCACTTTACGCTTATGAGCAAGTCTCATTGAATATTTCTCCAGTTCACTGCATCTCAGCAGGGATGAAAATTTGAAGCGCGTTTTATACCAAAATTTACAATCGATTTGTAGGTTTTAGCGGCGAAACGCTACGAAAAATGCGCTCAAAGCTTAGAACGTCTACTATTTAAACAGATCATTTGTGAACGGATTTATTGAATACTGGGTATAAAAACAGAGGTTTCGTTTTGATTAAAAGCATCAAGCTGCATATCAAGAAATCTCGATTTTATTTGGAGTATTCATTGAGGTATGAGCATGGAAACGCTGCATCTAACAAATTCACACTTCAAGTCTGATTCGCCAATCAACAGATTGATTTTGTTGCTGGTAGCGCTCATTACACTATTTCTTGTCGTGATTTCTCCGGGTTGGAAACAAGCAATGCTTTCCGTCATTTTGATGGCAATCATCGTCGGTTTCGCCGCCCTGATGATTAAGAAAAGCCAAGTCACTTTCACACTGACCGCCTCGCACTTTCAGCAACACCTGTTTAAAGGCGGTTGGGTTGTCCGTTGGCGAAATATTGAGTCCATTGGTATATGCAGTTATCAACAAGACGGTTGGCATCAACCGCTCCCGTGGATAGGCATCCGCTTGAAACACTACTCCCCTTATCTTGATGCAATTTGCCCGCGTATCGCGACGGAGATTTTACTTAGCCAACGCGCTTTGTTGTATTTGGGCGCAAGGCAGAACCATTGTGAAGAGAAATTTGAAGATATGGTGCTCGACCCACAACCGTACACTAGCAAAGCGGGAAAACAATACGACGGTTTGCAAGCCATGTTGGCGAATAGAATGAAGTATCAGAGAGAATTTTACGGCTATGATGTGTTTATTTCTGCCAGTGATTTAGACAGGGAAGCCGACGAATTTGTAGGGCTGACTCGGCGATACTTAGCGGCTGCCGAGCCAGAATAGTTACGAGTACAGACAAGGCGCTAGTATAGTGGCATCTCGTCAGCAACAAACGGGTTGGTTTTGCGTTCGTGACCGAAGGTAGATTGAGGACCATGACCCGGTACAAATGTAACATCGTTACCTAGAGGCCAAAGTTTCTCTTTAATTGAACTAATCAACGTATTGAAGTCGCCTTGAGGGAAGTCAGTACGACCAATGCTACCGTTAAACAGAACATCACCAACAAACGCTAAACGCGCTTCTTCACTATAAAGCACTACGTGACCTGGCGTATGGCCAGGGGTATGGATAACGTTCAGCTTTTG
This sequence comes from Vibrio parahaemolyticus, assembly GCF_900460535.1. Lineage (NCBI taxonomy): Bacteria > Pseudomonadati > Pseudomonadota > Gammaproteobacteria > Vibrionales > Vibrionaceae > Vibrio > Vibrio parahaemolyticus. The sequence goes on from NZ_UHIL01000001.1 coordinate 2,202,290, forward strand.
ACTACCAAAAGTGACAACGTCACCTTCATTCAACCATTGATTCGGCTCAAATGCCTCAGTTAGAGGGAAACCGAACATTTTGCTTTGCCCTTCCAAACCTTGTAGCCAGAAGTTATCCGCTTTGTGCGGCCCAACGATTTCTGTTCCGCCTAACAGCGCTGATAATGGCTCAGTACCGCCAACGTGATCTAAGTGACCATGGGTCAATACCAATTTCACCACATCAACACCCAGCTCTTTGATGAGCATTGCAAGCTGTTTTTCGTCACCGCCAGGATCAACAACGATGCCTTTCATCGTTTCGTCACACCACACGATAGAACAGTTTTGAGAAAAAGAAGTCACTGGGACAACTTGGTATTTCAGAGCCATAGATAACCTATTACCGAATAAATTTGCGTGAAAACTGCCGCAACTATGACACTAACCCTAGGCGACTTCAAGACTTACGCCAGCCCTAAAATAGGCTTACCAACTGCGCACTGCACCCGTATCAATGTGGACAAAGTTACTGCCCGGATAGTATCCAACACCACCAGCCTTCAAACTGATTGCCGCATCACGCACCGTAGACAGCTTTACACCATCGAGACGAAAATCAATCGCCTTCCCTTCCATGTGTAGACTCTTCTTAGCAACACCAGTAGAACCGCTGCGCAGGGACGCATTGGTCACTGGAGAACGGTAGCCAGAAATCACGATAACTTCGGATTCAGTACCGATGAGCTTTTGAATTTGGCTGATTTGATCGAACAGACGTTTATCCATTGGATGCACTTCATTACGGCGATGATCACGGCAAAACTCATTCAAACGCTGCAATTCTTTGCCGACGTAGCGATTCCCATCGAAGTAGCACGTCTCGAGAAGCTCACCCGTATTCAAGTTATTCATGGCTAACACGCGTGGTTCATCCGGAAGTGAAGCCCATGAAAGTGTAGGCATTGCAGACGCCAGTACGACACCACCAGCGGTCATTTTAAGGAAATCACGGCGAGAAAAATTACGACTTACCATAAACAAAAACACTGCTCAATTACTAAACAAAGAAAGCGGACGATACCGAAACCAATTTATCTCGTCAAATGCATAAATTGGTCCGGAATATCGAAGTCGCGCTGAATTTTTTGTTTACTTATTGAACAGAAAACGATTTTTTAGAATTGTAAATTTTCTTAAATTTACGAGCCATGCAGGCTTAGCCTTGATGGTCGTATTTGTAGATGTCATCTCGGTAATACAGCGTGCCTTCTTCCAACCAAGCTGTTTGGTAGATGATGTGTACCGGAATACGTTCCCCTAGTGGCACCGAAGTCGTTGATGAACGAGCGCTTTCCCGCTTTTTCTCTAAACGCTCTTCCAAACCTTGAGTTTTGAACAGAAGCTCTGCAAGTTGATCGGCGTTTTCTACTCGAACACAACCCGAGCTAAACGCCCTTCTATCTTGTTGGAACAAGTTTTTACTCGGCGTGTCGTGTAGATATATGGCTTGTGGGTTCGGCATGTTGAATTTGTACAAACCCAACGCATTGTGCGAACCAGAAGCCTGACGCATGCGGTACGGGAAGGTTCTTGGATTAACTGTTGCCCAGTTGATCGTGGTTGGATCGATGATTTCGCGCGACGTCCAAGAACGGATGATTTGAATGTTATGTTCCATTAAATACATCGGATTGCGTTTCACTTTTGGAATGATGTCTTTCACCATGATTTTCCAAGGCACATTCCAAGTTGGATTTAAGATCACCGAATCCAGCGTTCCCGTCATGATTGGGGTTTTTCTTGAAGCTCGACCAACCACAACTTTTGATTCAAACAGTGGCTGACCATCATGCCAGTACGTAACTTCATAACCCGGCACGTTCACAAACACGACATTGTCTCGTTCTTTCGCCCAAATACGAGAACGCTCAGCATTCAATGCCAGCAAGTGCAAACGTTGTTGAGGAGAGAAGTTAATCCAACGAATGGTGTTCGGACCAATTACGCCATCTTGGTTCAAGCCATGAATACGCTGGAACTCTTTCACCGCCAGCTCCAAATTTTCATCGTATTGCGGTATTTCTGAATCGATGTAACTGACATCCACTCCGACGATCGCCATGCGTTCAACAAGGGTTGATTTGTTTTCTATCGGATCACCGACGCGCAACAGACCTTTTTGCTCATAGAAAGGATATTGATATTGCGAGAATTCAGAAAGCGAAGCAAATACCGTATTAAATGAGGCATCCATCTGCAAAGGCGAGCGCAAGCTGGCTAAAAACTGATCCAACTTCCCTACCGTGATCTCATTGCTCAGTACCGATAGCGTATCCACACTAGGCGCAGGAAAGCTCACATGGGCTTTATTTGCAAACAACCAGTTAACGCCTTCTTGAGGAACCTGCTCAAGATAGCTGAGGTACATAAGGAGGGAATCGGTCATCACCAAATCGAAGTCAAGGTTGTCTCCTTTCCATCTTACTTGGTTAATACGATGCAGTTGGTTGTCAAACTCTTTAGAAACGTCAGCAAGCGCGACCAGCTTCATCTGAAAAATGAACTGTTCAACATCGCTCTCATTTTCCCAATTCAAACGGTAATTCGTACTTTGGTAAAGTTGATCAATCACCGTTGGATAATGGATCATTTTTTCGACAGACAACTGCTCTACGGCCCCTTCTTGCTCCGTTTGGGCAGAAGCATCGAGAGAAACCACGGTAGAAAAGCTGCAAAACGGCACCATAAGTGCCGTCATTATTAAAACCCTAGCAAACACTGAAACGATCCTTGCGCTACTTGCCATAAAAAAAGTATGGCAAATATCTCACAGCTTGCAGGTTTAAAATTAAGAATCTGGTGACGAAATCGACAACAAATCTCTCAATAAGAGATTATTTATTGAACTTTTTAAATAATTCGTGACCAATGATTGTCCCATTGAACACCGCTTGAGTATGCGTTTTTGAATTGCGAAGGTCTCTGTTCAACGACTTTTCCCGCTCCAGAACTGACGCGAAACTCATCGCCGTAAATCACCACACCAGACGCATCTGGCAGTGCATTCAGCTCCACCAGCTTGCCCGTTTCTTTAGACCAAATGCCATAACAACTGCCAGGAGGTGATGTTGCTAAAATCCAATCATTGGTTGCAGCAATACTGGCTATATAGTGATTAAAGCGTGCCCATTCTTCAGGTTCTGCTTGCAGTGTTTGCATCTCTCCTCCACGCGTATGCATGGCGAGCAAAGCAGGATATTCGTCAGGTTCTCCGCGATATTGCTGACCGCACAACACCGTTTCTGAACCATCATGCGCAAGATGACGAATGCTCAGCTTATGATCCGGCAACGCAACTTGATCAAGCAACTCGCCGTTTTGCGAAAGGTAGCTCAAGCTTGGCGTCATGCTGTCCAAATTCAAAGGCTCACGGCCATTAGTATGCACTCCACCCACACCAATCGCTAACGTGCCATCGGGCATCATGATCACTTCATGAGGCCCAATGCCGAATCCCGATAACTCAACGATTTTTCGGTATTGGTTTTTAACATCGTAAACACCAATGATGCCTCGGCTAGTGCCTCTTTCGCCTTCCGTAGCGAAGAGATAAAGACCATCGTGAGAATAAACGCCGTGGCCGTAAAAATGGCGCTCCGGTTTTGCCAGTTCCAACTTGACCATTTGCTCTGTTCGATAGTCGAACACCATAAAGAAAGTGCCAGGACGTCGACCAAAAACAACTGCGTGGCCATGCTGATTGGTCGCCACGCCATGTCCACGTTCAGGGATAGGTAACGTCGAAATAGGCATACCATGTTCATCAGCCACCACGGCAGCAAACTTATCTCGCCCGACAATGGAACAACCAATCAATGCGGGCTCTCGCTTTGTTGTCGCCGCACAACCAAACGGCAACACGGGAGTTACCGCTCCAAATAGTGCCGCTTTTAGAAGCGTTCGGCGGGTTTGATCAGTCACCATCGGTTGCATTAAACCCTATAACGACACCAAGCTCGATAGCCACCTCTTCATGGATGAGGTATTTAAGTTGTTCTAGCTTGTTGTATTGCGCGAGAACCAAACGATATCCGTCCACACTTTGTAGTGCAGAGAACAGGCTTTTATCTTCAGGCCAAGTCTCTAAAGCCATGTCAAACTGATACGCGACGCGATCCGCCAATTGCGTTTTACCTTGCGCCCTTAACAGCGCATCTAACCCTTTACCGTTCGCAAAATACAACTGATGCAAGCTTTCTAGGTTAGCTTTTAAGTTAGAGAGCGAGGTTTCTGAGCGCCAAGACTCCGAGAAGTAAGGACGAGGATGCCCTATCTTGGCTAGCGGACGGCTGAGCTTTTTCATGCTGTATTCTAGCTGGTTAGAAAGCAGCGAAATGTACTCCGATTCCCACTCTGTCTTTTGCAAAGACTTCCACGGGTTTTGAGCCCAAGAATTAGCGATGATCTGTGCTTTATCGTGCAAATTTTCGGCAATCGCAACACCTGAGGCACATACATTGCTATTGGTATTAAGCGTGGATGCATCATCATAAAGTAACCATTCCAACGCCCCTAAACCTTGCACAGTCACGCTTTGTGTCGATATCTCTTCCACTGTCCAAACTTTATCGGCTTTAGTCAGCGCCGACATTTTGCGCCCGGTGGTATTTTTTTTATCTGGCCAGAATTGTACGTTCCAGCTTTGCTCCAGCGCGGTCGAGGGGCCACGTTCCTGTCCTTGAAGCGCCATCCAAGCCAGCATGGTTCTGTGCCACTGTTGTTGTACTGGTTCCACGTCATTTTTCGGCGCCGAACAAAAATCAGCAAAGCTCTGTTCTAACTGCGAAGCTTGGCTTAAAAATGACTGTGCGGCATGAAACTCCACTTCGTAAACAGCTTGAGAAATATGGCTAGTTTGCTCTGGTTGTGCATCCGACGAGCCCGTTGTCGATTGGCAACCAACTAAGCTTAGCGTTGCAACAACAGCGCTCATTAATGTTGTTTTCTTCATGGTTGCATCCTTACAGAGAGTTCAGAAACGCGATCAATGCGTCACGTTCTTTTTGGTTAAGCGATAGCACATTTTGTTTCGCTTGTTCCGCTTCACCACCATGCCAAAGCACCGCTTCCATCAAGTTACGTGCTCGACCATCATGTAAGAAATACGTGTGACCGTTCACTTCTTCTGTGTAACCAATCCCCCAAAGTGGTGGCGTACGCCATTCACGGCCATTGGCAAGATATTCAGGTCGATGATCAGCAAGGCCCTCTCCCATGTCATGCAACAGCAGATCGGTATACGGGTGGATAAGTTGCTCTGAAAGCGCAGGCCGGTCTGCTCGTTTTGTCGTTTTTACACTGGTTTTATGGCAGCTTTCGCACCCCGAAGCAGCAAAGATCTTTTGGCCAAGCTGAACATCAGGAGCATTCACATTTCGACGAATCGGCACGGCTAAGTGTTGGCTGTAAAACTCTACGAAGTCGAGTATGTTTTGGCTTACTTCTGGCTTGCCGCCATTTGGCAACTCCTCACAAAGGGATTGCTTCGCCGTGCAGTTTTCATTCGGGAACAAGTGACTTGTTAGACCAACATCACCATTAAACGCGGCCGCATTTTGCTGCATCAACGTTGGTTGTCCTGCTTTCCATCCAAAACGGCCAATCGAAAAGTCGCCTTTTTCGATGTCCCAAACTTTATTCACCTTGCCTGAGATGCCATCGCTATTACGGTCATTTTCGTCTGCCCACTTAAGCAACGTTTCATCAGGAATACTTTCTAGCAAACCTAAACCAATCATAGGTGGCGCGACACGAGCGGAAAACTGCGTATCAGGGTGCATGTCCCCATAACCTAAATCGGTAATTTTCAGCGTAGGCTTTCTCAACGTCACTTTTTTGCCATCTTTAAACTCAACGGGAACGTCCGTATAAGTAATAGCAATTTTGCCCTCCGGCGTTTGGTCTTGCAGAGCAAAATCTTGCAGTTGCCCACCATACGTAGGCTCCGGAATACCGCCATCCATGATGTAAGCTTTCTTCTGCTCTAGCGTCATCGCCGGGATACTCAAACGCACCAACATAGACACGGCATGAATGTCGTCTTTTTCAGGAGGATGCCCACGGCCATCTTTTATGTGGCAATTCTGACAACCATTGGTGTTGAAAAGCGGGCCAAGGCCGTCTCTTGCATCTGTAGTCGCTGGCGCTTGCACCCATGGGTTACGGAAAAAACTATTGCCCACACTAAAATCAAGTCGCTTACTCATTGGCAAGTTCGTCGCGGGTAATGAATAGGCATTAGCACCGTCTTTTTTGACACTGGTGTTGCCACCAGACTTAACATCGTAAGCCATGGCAGAAGTCGAAAGGATCGCGGCAAAGGCGGAAAGTAGGTATGGCTTCATATCACTGCTCTTATATGAATGGATAACAACGAGCTCTAACGGCAAAAGGGCTCACGATGAGCCCTTGTTTATTATTATGTGTTCTTAAAACTCGTGGTCTGCGGTGTCTGGGCTTAGGCTATCGATGCCGACAATACCCGCTGCACGCTCAATAGCACCGGTTTGTGCAACCAACGCCATGATGGTGTCGTTAACCAGAGCATTGCCTTGAGCATTACCCGCAGCAATAAGTTGGTCGAAATGCTGATTGTGTTTTTCAGCAGAAGTCACCAACTCGCCAACTTGACTGCGTGTTACGTCAAATTGCTTCTGGATTTCTTCAGCGGCTTTCTTATCTTCCTGAGCAACTAGGTTTGCGATACTTGGACCAGTAAGAACCGTGCCATCTTGGCGGCTGTATGTACCCGTATAAACGTTGTAGATACCTTGCTCGTTGTAGTAATGCGAGTTGTGCGTGTTATCCGAGAAGCAATCGTGCTCGTCTTCCGTAGAGTTCGCTTCTAGCGCAACTTTCATACGCTCACCAGCTAACTCACCCAAAGACAAAGAGCCCATACCAAACAGCATTTTACGTAAACCATTATCTGCAGAACCTGTTAGTAGCTCTTGACGGTAGTTGCCTTTTTCATCAGCAGACCACTGTTTTTCCATCCATTCAAGATCTTGAACCAGTAGATCGGCCGCGGCTTTTAAGTACTCACCGCGACGATCGCAGTGACCATTTGTACAACCAGAACCAACAACAAAGTCCGTGTAAGCACGCTGACCTGCACCTGCATTTGTGCCGTTCAGATCTTGTCCCCATAGAAGGAATTCGATCGCATGATAGCCCGTTGCTACGTTTGCTTCTGAGCCACCTACTTCGTTCAAGCTAGCAAGTAATTCTGGAGTAATTTTTGCCACGTCAAGCTTAGACGGGCCGATCGTTAGACTTGTGTTAGCAATGATATTTGCCGCTGCACCTTCGTTACCAAGCTCATATTGGTAGTCAGCAGCTACATAATCGATAAGACCTTCGTCAAGTGGCCAGGCATTAAGTTGACCTTCCCAATCGTCGACTACTGCGTTGCCAAAACGGAAAACTTCAGACTGTTGGTATGGCACGCGGGACTCTAGCCAAGCTTGCTTAACGTCTTCAAGCTTTGCCTCAGATGGTGCTTTTAAAAATTCATCGATTTTCACTTCCAACGTTTTTGCCGTCGTCAGTGAGTCAGCAAATACGGCGTGAGCCACATCTGCATAATGTTCAACAACTTGTTGTTTTGTTACTTGAGCAGCAACGGTAGTACCACTGGCAATGAGGAGTGAAGCAGCAATAGATTGGACTAATACTGTTTTTGCATTCATCTGAAGCATCCTTGTTGAGCAATTCATTTGTTATATTCGTAGTGCTAATTATTCTTATTTGCACTTTTAGTCACGAGATAATACAAATTTACAATTTATTTGCAACTCCAGATACAAAAAAAGCCTCATCACTGTGAGGCTTTTAACATTCATAATTGACAGTTTTCTCTTTAGGATTAAACCTTTAGGTTATGTTTGCCGTGAGAAACTTTCGCTCTAAGATAGTTTTCATTACCATCTTTAATGTGCGCCGAAGTATTGACAACTTCGACAATCTCAATTCCGTATTCCGCTAATTCACGGATTTTCTTAGGGTTATTGGTCACAAGACGAATTTTCTTGATACCTAACGCTTCTAACATTTGTGCCGCTTCTGTGAAGTCTCTTAAATCATCATCAAAGCCTAAATGGTTGTTTGCTTCGTAAGTGTTCATCCCCTGGCTTTGCAGACGATACGCATCAATCTTGTTGTACAAACCGATACCACGGCCCTCTTGGCGAAGGTAAAGGATCACGCCGCCAGATTCGCCCATACGTTGGATCGTTTCTTCTAACTGCTCACCGCAGTCACAGCGAGATGAGTGGAAAACATCGCCAGTCAGACACTCGGAATGCATACGCACTAGCGGCGTGTCTTGCGTTTGATCCGCTTGTTTAAAAATAACTGCCACATGCTCTTTATCTGTCTTAAGGCCACGGAAAGACAGGATCTCAGCATCGATATTACTTTTAGCCCCGACTTTAAAATCTACTCTGGCACGTACTTCCGCCATATCTATACTCACTCGATTTATTGCTTGATGCGCTTGGTGCGTTTTTGTTATTGCATTCATGGGATTCACTTATTGCTCTTCAACTATGGGGATTGATACCGCATTTTTCAATGTTGAGATCACAATTGGGTTGATCTTATCCCCTTCCGCAGACAAAGACGATCACTTATCTTGCTGCGCTGATGAATTGTTATAGTATAACAATTTTATAAAACTACAATAAAAAACCCCAGACAAATTTTTGCCTGGGGTTGGTAAAGGTTAGAGCATGAAAAGGAATCTTAATGAGTTTGGCTACGTTTCCAAACCGCTAATTCTATCCATACCGCTTCGAGTTCTTGAATTTCTTCGTCTGTTAGGACGGCGAGAGTTGAAGTCACTTGTGGCAGCTTCGGTGTTTGAAACGCACGAATCTGCGAATAAAAGTCCTTCTTTAACTGCAATATAACTGAATCCACTGCGTACACCTACTGTTGTTCTTTTATTACTTCTCCAGCTCAAATTTTATCGTTAGCTTTATACTGGAGGCTTCATAAATTCCAAAAAATGATAACACTCTGCTTGTTATATGCACAATTTATTTTCCATACTGGAATAATGGTCACATTAATTTCGCTTGATTAGTCGGATCGAAAATAGAGCAAAAAAGATCAAAAATATAATAGGAAAGATCCACAATAGCGCAGTTGAATAATTAAATGGAGGTTGATACAGAACAATATTTCCATATCGTTCAACCAAATAATCTTTTACCTGCTGATCGGAGCTACCTTCATTGACCATGGTATAGACCTTTAACCGAAGATCTTTAGCCGCTGGCGCATTGGACTCAATCAAGTTCTGGTTTTGGCATTGTGGGCAGCGCAATGTCTTAGCGAGCGAGGTTGCTCGTTGTTGCACTTCTACAGATTGAAATTCAAAAAGATCAACGTTCTGCTTAATTTCACTCCCATTGCTCACAGGAGAATATAATGCAAGTGCAAAAACGGTAATAAATATATATTTAAATAGCGCCATTAAAATACCTAGAAAATATTGAGTTCCATTTGTCGATCGTGATTGCTCCCCGATATTTGATCAAAACCTTGCCATTTTGATCAATAAGATAAGTTTCTGGTGTACCTATCACTCCCAGCTCAACCGCTAATTCGCCATTTGGGTCACTAATCACGTCTTGATAAGGATTGTTTTTAGAGCTCAAGTAGTTTTGAGCGGCAGAGTTATTATCTCGATAATTCAAACCAATGATCGGCACTCCCGCATCCGCTATCTGCAAAAGTGTTTCATGTTCTTTCTTACAGATCCCACACCATGACGCCCACACATTCAGCAACTTATAGCCATTGTCTTGAAACAACACCTGAGTTACCTCTTTTCCAGAGATAACCGATACAGCGCTGAAATTTGGAACCATTAGCGTGCTTTCCTTTGCTTGCTCAACGTGGGGGCGGTCAGATAACGCCGCAACGACCACGACTGAAAAGACGGCAACAGCAATAAATAACCCGAATAGTTTAGGCATAGTTTTCGGTGACATTCACGGCCCTCTTTCTTTTGCGATACACAGTCGTCAATGCGCCAAACACCGCTATCAAACCGCCTGACCATATCCACCAAATCCCCGCCCGGTACTGAACTTTTATTGCATAAGCGTTTGTGCCAACTTTATCCCCCAACGTCAGATAATAGTCTCCGTGCCATAAACTCAGAATCGCGGGCTCAGTCATGTTCATTACTCGCACGGGATAATGGCGTTTTTCAGGTTGTAATGCATAGCGGGTCTGATCATCAAGGCGCAAAATGATCCTTGCTTGTTCTGCGGTGTAATTTGGCCCTATTACCCAATCCATACCTTGATAATCGATACCAATGTTTGCTCTTTGATGTGAAACACCAGGCTCTACTCGCAAGTTGTATTGGTACGAGTATTCACTGTTGAAGACAGCTCCCACAACGGCTACAGAAAAACCGACGTGTACTAATACCATCTTGATTAGTGGCCCTTTGTTTTCGGCATTCAGCCATAACATAGTGTGCGTAGTAATAACCCAAGCTGCTAAAAATACACTCGTGATTGTCCCAATACGCACGGTATCAACCGACAAGATAAAGACGGCTACGACACCTAAAGCGATAGTACTTGCGAAGGCGAATTGCCTTTTCCAGTTCGCACACACTCCTTTTGTCCACCGCAAAATTGGCGTCATGGCTAACGCCAACAAAGCGAAAATACTGAGAGGAAATATTAAGCTATTAAAATACGGCGCACCAACAGAGATGTTTCCCAACCCTAGCAATTGATAAATCATCGGGTAGAACGTACCTAAAAAGACGATCGCCGTGGATATGACCAAAAGTCCAATGGACACACACACCATATAAGCTCGACTGATCAAGGAACGTAACCTAAATGGTTTGATGGCATCTCCACGCACAATCAGTACGCTAAACGTCATCAATACTAACGCACTAAGCACAGCAAGCAGGGCTAAACCTTTGGTAGGATCCACAGCAAAAGCATGCACCGACGTTAATACGCCAGAACGTACGATAAATGTCCCGAGAATGCTTAAACTAAAGGTCGCAAACGCCAACGCGTATGTGCTCCACAACGCTCCCTGATTTTTCTTTGCTAATACTCCGCTGTGCAGGAGTGCAGTGCCTGTTAACCACGGCAATAAAGAGGCATTTTCTACTGGGTCCCAAAACCACCAGCCTCCCCAGCCAAGTTCATTGTATGCCCACCAAGAGCCGACAAGGATACCAACAGTCAAGGTTCCCCAGGCAAAATATGCGGCTTTTCGCGTACAACAGTACCATTCATTGACAGGCCGTTTGCTTAATAACGCCGAAAGTGCAAACGCCAAAATGGCGGAATAACCAACGTAACCTAAATATAAAAGTGGCGGATGAATGATCAATCCAATGTCCTGCAGCATTGGATTCAAATCACGTCCTTCTACTGCCAATGTTTTTGCGAACTCAAAAGGGTTAGACGTTGTTAACGTAAACCAAGCAAAAACGGCAATCAGGACATTCATAATGCCAAGGCAATCTGCGGTGTAGCATTGGTTAATCGGAGAACTAAGAGCAATGTATGATGCCCATAAACTGAGCGTCACGACCCAAAACAGCATGGAGCCTTGGTGCCCACCCCATGCCGCTGCAACCTTGTAGGCGGTTGGCAATTGGCTGTTGGAATGAGTGATCACATATTCAAGAGCAAAATTGTCTTGGATAAAACAGACAATCAGCAGTAATAGACAAACAACAGAGGCTAAACTGATGAGATGTGAGGTCGCAAGTTGGTGTTCTAACATAATGGGCTTAGCCGCTGCACGGCGATACCAATGCAATACAGCAGAACAACTCGCCCCCATTGCGACGAAAATCAGTAAGAAGAACCCTAGTTCAGCCTCCATTGTTCCTCCTTAGACAACGGTCATTTGACCCGCATAGAGTATGAACGTACGCAGCATCAGCACGCCGACCAAACTCAATGTTGTCACGACAAAGACGTAACTACCTTTATGGCGAACTTCAGAAGGCATTAACCAGTTCAATGTTAGCGGCATCAACATACCAATCAACACAACACCAACCCAGAACCACTGCGCCCAAAAGCCGTTGGATATTGCATTCCAAGCTGCGACTTCGTTTTGACCCCCGCTGAAAATCAAGCCAGTAAAGAACGTGACTAAAACGAACAACTCGAATAATACAACCGGACGTTCAAAGCCATGCACCCATGAAACACTAGGACTGGATGTCGGCTCTTTAAACACTAAGATTCCGAACATCAAACATGCCGCTGCGCCCGAAGATAGGCTTGAGAATAGGAACAAAATCGGCAACACCGGATTGTTGAGCATCGGGTAGGTTTTAAGTGCCGATAGTAGGAAGCCAGTATATGCCGCCAGTACTATCGCCAAGAAACCCAAGAACAACTCGATGGCATTACTCACCTTTCCAGCCTTGATCAAAAAGCCATCCACAAAGTCGAGTAATCCGCTCGGTAATTTGCCTTCACAAAATCTGATGATTTGATGGCGAAAGATCACGCCAATCCAAACAAACAACACAACCATGTAGACTTGAAACAAGACAACGCCCATCGACATCACCGACGTCGGGTTGTAGTAAATCATGATTTTCCAAAACTGGAGTGGCTTAGTTAAATGGAAAATCAAAATCACCAAACCGGAAATGATGCCAAATGGCGCGAGCCAAGCCATCGCTTTCATAATGCCATTGTTCGCCGGATCTCCCTCAATGACTTTGCGTTTAAGGTAGATAGAAATCATCACTGCGCCAGCAGACATCCCAGCTAAAAATAGGTAAATCGCGATGATCCAATCCCACACTAATGAATCAAAGTGGAAAGCACTTTCAAAACCGTTCATGATGACACCTCCCCTTTGTTGTGCGGAATTTTAAACAACTTAGGTTGCGTTCCTAAATGTGACTTATCGCGATACACAAGATGGTTATCAATGACTTTGCTGACCTCGCTAGTTGGGTCATTCAAATCACCAAAGATGAGTGCTTTTGTTGGGCAAGATTCCACGCAAGCTGGCTGCTTACCTTGTGCTAGGTTGGTATCACGGCAGAAGTTACATTTGTCTGCAGAATGGTCAACAGGGTTGAAAAAGCGCACTTGATAAGGACAAGCCGCCAAACAATAGCCACAGCCGACACATCGCTCTTTGTGTACATCAACTATGCCCGTAGCTTCATCTTTATACGCAGCACCCGTAGGGCAAACATACACACATGGTGGATTATCACAGTGCTGACAAGATTCACGCGTAAACTGGTACTCAACATCAGGAAATTCCCCAATGGGTTCACTGCGATGAATTTTTAGGCGGGTCACCCCTTCTGGCACTTCATTCACTTCGCGACATGCTTCGGTACACGCAGTACATCCTATACACGCATTTTCATCATGCACCATGCCAAAACGTTTGGTTTGCTCACTATCACTGGCATAAAGAGAAGCACTAACAACAGAAGTGCCAGCAACGCCAGTGGTCAAAATCAATGCGCCGCTACTGGCTAAAAAATTTCGTCTTGAACACTTCATGCTATCTCTCCTCTTCTTTTGCAAGTTCAGGTTCAGCAGCAAACTGAGAGTGGCAATCGACACATTGTTTGATGAGCTGTTTTCTGTCGTAAGAAAGCGCTTTCGTTTTGACAGCGTGAACATCGTGACAATTTGAACAGGTCAAATTTTTAGCATGAACATCATGCGTCCAATTACTTTCTCTCAACTGAGTTGGAGCGTGGCAATCTACACACTGGCTATTCGCTTTGAGAATGGTGCTTGGATCAAGAAAAACCTTGTCATGCACTGCTTTTGATTGCGCAGCAGCAAACTTGATCACATCAGGAGCCCCTTCACGGTGATCAGGCCCGATATTGCTGTGACAGTTTGTGCAGTTCAGTGTTTTACCTTGGCTAAGCAGCGCTTCTGGCTCATGCGACAAATTCAGAGTTTCTTTGGCATCCTTATGACATTGAAGACATTTGTAGTCTCGGTCACGAATCAGCTCAACTTGATGGCGAGTGGTTTGTGCACCCTCAACAGGCTCTGATGAAATCGCATGGGCGGAGATAGAAAAACCATAGATGGCAAAGGCGAAGAGAAATTTCAGCATTGTCACTATGGTCAATTTTATATTGCCCATATTTTTCTTTCCTTAGCTCTAAAATAATTGATAACTGTTCTCAACTATTTAATGGAGCGACAATTAATTTCTTCTGAAGATACTTTTATACCTTCAAATGACATCAATTCTTATTTTGGAAAGCCACAACGCTAAACCTATATTCATAATACCCCTATTATTCCTAAGAGGTAGAAGGTACTGTTCAAAAAGCGAACTTAATCACCTTATTTATAAAATGGTTATACCTCTAACCCACTGTCAATAAAGGGGATTAAATCATACCACTTTAGAGGTATATGAAATTAAACATGATTAAGATCACTAGTGTAAATTGATCTAAAGCAAGACTCATTCCGCTCACTATTTCATCTCTTTATTTATACAATAATATTATTTGTAGATCTCCGATTCTTATTTGGAATAGCTTCTCACAACGCTGCTAATAAAAACGAATATGGAGATAACACCGTGAGCATAAAACACTGGATGAGCGCACCTATCGCGGTTGCGACCTTATTCGCTAGCCAATTATTATTGGCCGGCTCTGTGTTGGCGGCAGAAAACAACGATCGACTTGATCCTCGTAATGACGCCTTCGAACAAAACCATCCTGACCAATATCATTCTTGGAAGGCAACATCAGAAAGTAAACATATTGAAGACGCCCTAAGTGAAGACCCAAATATGGTGATTCTTTGGGCTGGCTACGGATTTGCTAAAGACTACAACAAGGCTCGAGGTCACTTTTATGCGCTCGACGATGTAAGGCAAACCCTAAGGACAGGCGCACCAGCAGATGAAAACTCCGGGCCAATGCCAATGGCATGTTGGAGTTGTAAAAGTCCTGATGTCGCTCGCGTGATAGAAGAACGTGGCGAGGATGGCTACTTCTCTGGTAAATGGGCACGTCTAGGCTCAGAAATCGTCAATCCTATCGGATGTTCTGATTGTCACGACACTCGCTCAGAAAAATTCAACCAAGGAGAGCCAGAACTAGCACTAACCAGACCTTATGTTGAGCGAGCATTCGATGTAATTGGAAAAAACTTTGATGAACAGTCGCGCCTTGATAAACAAGCGTCTGTGTGTGCTCAGTGCCATGTCGAATACTACTTTACAGGACCAACGAAAGCGGTGAAATTCCCTTGGGATATGGGTACGACTGTCGGTGACATGGAGAAGTATTACGATGCGTTGGACTTTAAAGATTGGACTCACGCCGTTTCTAAAGCACCGATGCTAAAAGCACAGCACCCTGGCTTCGAGACTTGGCGTGAAGGAATTCACGGCAAAAACAAAGTGGTTTGCGTCGACTGCCATATGCCGAAGGTGACAAAAGAAGATGGTACCGTTTATACCGATCATAAAGTAGGCAATCCTTTCGACCGCTTCGAAGACACATGTGCGCAGTGCCATACTCAAACCAAAGAGCAGCTACGTAACATCGTGTCTTCACGTAAAGCGCAGGTGTTGAACATGAAATTAACCGCCGAGAAGCAAATTGTCGCGGCGCATTTTGAAGCTGGAGAAGCATGGAAAGCAGGAGCAACGGAAAAAGAAATGAAGCCGATTCTCCAAGATATTCGCCATGCGCAATGGCGTTGGGATTATGCGATCGCCTCTCACGGTGTTCACATGCACGCACCAGAAGTGGCGCTGGAAGTTCTCGGTACCGCAGTTGATCGCGCCGCCGATGCTCGTACTAAATTGGTACGCTTACTGGCAACAAAAGGCATTACTGAACCTGTTCAAATTCCAGATATCTCGACCAAAGCAAAAGCCCAAGAAGCTTTAGGAATGGATATGGAAAAAATGAACGCGGATAAAAAGCACTTCTTAGACACCGTCGTACCAGATTGGGATAAAGCAGCGGCCGAACGAGAAGCAACCTATTAGTCAAACCGAAAATAGGATTCGAGACCTATGATGCAACAACAAAGGGCGCGTTCTGCGCCCTTTGTTTTCATCAGTTCATTCTAGTCGAAGTACATCATCAAAATGCAAGTAAACCATTAACGTCGACGAATTCTTGGCACCGGTTGGATGTTTGGTCGAGTCTGAGGTCTCTGAATATTTGGCTTGGTAATCGGACGCGGCACGTTATGCGCGGGTAATGGCTGTGTCTTCAATGTTGATTCTGGCAACGTCGTTTGTTTTGGTAACGTTTTTGTTTCTACACGTTGGGGACGCTCGTGCCATTTTGCTTGAATCGCTTGTTTTTGTTCATCCGGCAACGTTTGCCAGTGGTTATCCAGTTGTCGCTTCATGTTATCGAAGTTGGCGTTCATATCGCCATCTTTCCAATCTTCAACTTTGTCTTTGATTGACTGTTGTTGATCGTCGTCGAGACTATTCCACCATGCCTCGAGCTTTTCTCGATGGTCATGTCCGTCGTCACAGCAACCCGGATAATAGTAAATCCAATAGTCATCGTGACCATACCACCAAGGGTCGTAATACCCACTCGAATAATAGACAGATGAAGAACCAGTTGAAGGAGACGAGCATCCCACCAGCACTGTACCGCACAACAATACCAACAAACCCGCTTCTAGCTTCTGCATACCGACTCTCCTCTTTACTCTACATTGTATGCTTACATCAGCTTTTTCGCTTTGTTGATGGACTCGATGATCGTCACTCTGTCTAAATTAGGGTCATTGGAATCTAGGAGTAGCACCCAAGTATCGATGGCTTCTTGAAAGCGGAAAGAAATGAAGTGATCGTTCGCTATCAACGACAGTGCGGCTTCATTATAAGGTTCAAGTTGCAACGCCTGTTCTAATAGTAAACTGACTTCATCAGTCATCGCTTGTTTATGAAGGTAGTATAATGTTGTCGCCTTAGCGGCAAGTTGCGTCGCGGTTACGTTGTCGGTGAGTTGGCGTGTGTAGTCGAAACAAATCAACGCGGCATCAAATTCTCCCTCCAACAGATAACCTTGACCTAACTGAAACCAAAGCTCATCGTTATTAGGCTCTTGTTTTAACTGTTGCTGTATTTCATCCATGATGTCTCGCGAGGTCATCATTCGAGCTATCTCCGCTTGGATAGGTTTCGGTGGGGTTTGCTTCAACAATAAGTAGCCAGCGCTAGTGAGTGCTAACACCATCAAACAAAAGCCAAACCACTGCGTAGGCTTAACTTTAGAAGCGCTAAGTGACAAAACGACGATAAAAAGCCCCATCAAAGTGATGGCAATGAAGAACCATAAAGACATAGCGATACCCGTGAGTAAACATAAGTTTAGTGTACTGGTTTGGTTGAAAGATTGCGTTGATGAAGATACAAAAAAGCCGAGCATCTTGCTCGGCTTTCATATTTAGCGATGAAGGAGAAGATTACTCTTCTTTGCCCTCTTCCGCGTCGTCTGCTGCTGGCGCTTCAGGAGCTTGCTGTTCTGCATTCGCTTCTGTTGTTTCTGCTTCTTCGCCTTCTGGCAATTCCACTTCTTCAACTTCATCGATACGTTGTAGACCAACAACTGACTCATCTTCTGCTGTACGGATCAGCGTTACACCTTGAGTGTTACGGCCTACTTGGCTAACTTCTGCTACACGTGTACGAACCAGAGTACCAGCGTCGGTGATCATCATCATCTCGTCGCCTTCTTCTACTTGCACTGCCCCAACTACTGGGCCATTACGCTCAGAAACCTTGATAGACACAACGCCCTGAGTTGCACGACCTTTCGTTGGGTATTCAGCCAGTTCGGTACGTTTACCGTAACCGTTTTGAGTAACCGTTAGGATGTCGCCTTCGTTAGACGGAACGATTAGTGAAACCACTTGGTCGTCGTCAGCCAGCTTCATACCACGGACACCTGCCGCTGTACGACCCATTGCACGTACTTTGTCCTCGCTAAAGCGAACAACTTTACCTGCTTTAGAGAACAACATGATGTCGCTTGAACCCGTTGTGATATCAACGCCGATTAGAGAATCGTCATCACGTAGGTTCACCGCAATTAGACCGTTTGAACGTACGTTCGCAAACTGGTCTAGAGAAGTCTTCTTAACGGTACCGTCGCCAGTTGCCATGAAGATGAACTTGTCTGCTGAGAACTCATCGACAGGAAGAATTGCAGTAATACGCTCGCCATCTTCTAGTGGAAGGATGTTCACGATCGGTTTACCACGTGCAGTACGGCTCGCCAATGGCAATTGGTAAACTTTCAGACGGTAAGTCTTACCGCGAGTAGAGAAACATAGAATGTTGTCGTGGGTATTCGCCACTAGAAGACGTTCAATGTAGTCTTCATCTTTCATTCGAGTTGCACTCTTACCTTTACCACCACGGCGCTGTGCTTCGTAGTCGCTTAGAATTTGGTACTTAACGTAACCTTCGTGAGATAGAGTTACGACTACGTCTTCACGAGCAATCAGCTCTTCCATGTCGATGTCATGGCTAGCTGCTGTGATTTCAGTACGGCGTGCATCAGCAAATCCGTCACGAACTGCCTCTAGTTCTTCACGGATCACTTCCATCAAACGCTCAGTGCTTGCAAGAATGTGCATTAACTCAGCGATTTCTTCTAGAAGCTCTTTGTATTCAGCAAGAATCTTCTCGTGTTCTAGACCGGTCAATTTATGTAGACGTAGATCTAGAATTGCTTGCGCTTGTTGTTCAGTCAGGAAGTATTGGCCGTCGCGGATACCGTATTGAGGCTCTAGCCATTCTGGGCGAGCCGCATCAGTACCAGCACGCTCAAGCATTGCTGCTACGTTACCTAGATCCCAACCACGAGCAATAAGACCAGCTTTTGCTTCAGCAGGAGTCGGCGCTTTACGAATTAGGTCGATGATTTCATCGATGTTCGCTAGAGCAAGTGCAAGACCTTCAAGAATGTGCGCACGCTCACGAGCTTTACGCAATTCGAAGATAGTACGGCGAGTCACAACTTCACGACGGTGATCCACAAAGCACTTCAACATATCTTTCAGGTTGAATAGCTGTGGCTGACCATTGTTCAGCGCAACCATGTTGATACCGAAAGTCGTTTGTAGCTGAGTTTGAGCGTAAAGGTTGTTAAGAACCACTTCGCCTACTGCATCACGCTTACATTCAATAACGATACGCATACCATCTTTGTCAGATTCGTCACGTAGCGCACTGATGCCTTCAACTTTTTTATCTTTAACAAGTTCAGCAATCTTCTCGATCAGACGAGCTTTGTTCACTTGGTAAGGAATTTCGGTAACGATGATGGTTTCTTTACCGTTTTTCTCTGTTTCGATTTCCGCTTTTGAACGCATGTAGATCTTACCGCGACCTGTTTTGTACGCGTCTACAATGCCTTTACGACCGCTGATAAGCGCCGCAGTTGGGAAATCTGGACCAGGGATGTAATCCATTAGTTCATCAATAGTGATTTCTTCATTATTGATGTATGCAAGACAGCCATCGATCACTTCGCCAAGGTTATGTGGCGGGATGTTGGTTGCCATACCTACCGCGATACCAGAAGCACCGTTGACCAATAGGTTTGGAATTTTGGTTGGAAGAACCGCAGGAATCTGTTCTGTACCATCATAGTTAGGTACGTAGTCTACGGTTTCTTTGTCTAGGTCAGCCAAAAGTTCGTGGGCAATTTTTGCCATACGGACTTCGGTGTAACGCATTGCCGCAGCAGAGTCGCCATCGATTGAGCCAAAGTTACCTTGACCATCGACCAGCATGTAACGAAGTGAGAACGGCTGAGCCATACGTACGATTGTGTCGTACACAGCACTATCACCGTGTGGGTGATATTTACCGATTACGTCGCCGACAACACGGGCTGATTTTTTATATGGTTTGTTCCAATCGTTGCCTAGTACGTTCATCGCGAATAAAACGCGGCGGTGTACTGGTTTTAGGCCATCACGCACATCTGGAAGAGCACGACCCACGATAACTGACATCGCGTAGTCTAGGTATGAACCTCTAAGCTCATCTTCAATGTTTACGGGCGTGATCTCTTTAGCTAAATCGCTCATAGAGCCATTATCCCTCTATTTTCTGATCGTAATTACGATACGTGTAAGGTGCAAAAATATAACACACAATTCATCACTGGGGCATCACTTTCCCGCTCGTTTTATCAGGTTGTGAGCTTCGTTATGAGTTAAATGAAGAGAAATTGCACATTCATCCCATATCTTTCTGAAAACTGACTACATTTCCACCAACTGTCGCCAAAAAAGTCTCCTGTAACGATTGTGAGAAAAGAAGCAGTTTAAACGTATCGTACCATTAGAGTATAATCTCGCCTTCCAAAGGACTATTAGCGAAGCAAAATAACTATCATGACTAAAGCACAAAACGTCGACCCTAGTGAAATTAAGAAATTCGAAGAGATGGCTTCTCGTTGGTGGGATTTAGAAGGCGAGTTCAAACCTCTTCATCAAATTAATCCGCTTCGCTTGAACTATGTCCTAGAAAAAGCCGATGGCCTTTTCGGCAAGAAAGTTCTCGATGTTGGTTGTGGCGGCGGCATCTTAGCAGAAAGCATGGCAAAGGAAGGCGCCACCGTGACTGGTCTAGATATGGGTAAAGAGCCACTAGAAGTTGCTCGCCTACATGCATTGGAGACAGGGACTAAGCTGACCTACATCCAAAGCACCATCGAAGACCACGCTGCGGAAAATGCCGGGACTTACGATGTCGTGACCTGCATGGAAATGCTAGAACACGTGCCAGACCCACTCTCTGTAATTCGCTCATGTGCCGCGTTGGTTAAGCCTGGAGGACATGTGTTCTTCTCGACGTTAAACCGCAACATCAAGTCGTACTTGTTTGCGATTGTAGGCGCAGAAAAACTATTGAAGATTGTGCCAGAAGGCACGCACGATCATGAAAAGTTCATCAAACCTGCTGAAATGATGAAGATGATCGACCAAACAGATTTGACTGAAATGGGCATCACAGGCCTTCATTACAACCCGCTAAATGACAACTATAAGCTAGGTCGTAATGTAGATGTAAACTACATCGTCCACACTAAAAAATACTGAACGGCGTTACATTAAAAATGCCTTCTTGTGATTGACATTTCAGTCATAAAATGAATCAAAAGCGGTAGCACAAAGTTGCCGCTTTTTTTGTCTTTTTATGTATGAAATTCGTGCTCTAGATTCCATTTTAACCAACCCATTTTTCGCAAATAAAAACAGGCAAAGATCAAGGAATTTTTTTTTGAGGGCGGTTATTTATAAACCGATCTTCAAAGCTTAGTTTTCCCCATTCAAGTCAGCCCTTTTCTCATCGGTTAGTGTTCACTTACTGAATTTTTTTATTTTATTACTTATCCACAAGTCATCCCAAATCTGTACCTTGATAAATCAGTGCAATAGCACTATCTTGTAACCCGCAAACAAATGAACCCCTATATGTTGTGTTTAAGCTACAATATATAGATAGACTTTGATCACAAAGCCGCCGCAAGCTTTACAAACTTTGCACATAAACAAACAAAAATACGGCTTTTATCAGTTTTCTTAGGGAAATAAAGCAGAATGAACCAACAACTTACCGTCACTAAGCGTGATGGCCGTAAAGAAAGTATTGATCTGGATAAAATCCATCGCGTTATCACTTGGGCTGCAGAAGGTCTAAATAACGTTTCAGTCTCTCAAGTAGAACTTCGCGCTCACATCCAGTTTTACGACGGTATCACAACGACAGATATCCACGAGACTATCATCAAGTCAGCGGCAGACCTGATCTCTGAAGAGACCCCGGATTACCAATACCTAGCTGCTCGCCTAGCGGTATTCCACCTACGTAAAAAAGCGTACGGCCAATATGAGCCGCCAACGCTGTTTGATCACGTGTCTCGTCTTGTAGATATGGGTAAGTACGACCAACATATCCTTGAAGACTACTCGAAAGCTGAACTGGACGAACTAGATTCTTACATCGACCACAAACGCGACCTTAACTTCTCTTACGCTGCGGTCAAACAGCTTGAAGGCAAGTACTTCGTGCAAAACCGTGTGTCTGGCGAGATCTACGAAAGTGCTCAGTTCCTTTACATTCTAGTGTCGGCTTGCCTGTTCGCTAACTACCCGAAAGAAACACGTCTTGACTACATCAAGCGTTTCTACGATGCGACGTCAACATTTAAAATCTCTCTACCTACACCAATTATGTCTGGTGTACGTACCCCTACTCGTCAGTTCAGCTCATGCGTACTGATTGAGTGTGGTGACAGCCTAGATTCTATCAACGCAACTGCAAGTTCTATTGTTCGTTACGTATCTCAACGTGCTGGTATCGGTATCAACGCGGGTCGCATTCGTGCGCTAGGTTCTGAAATCCGTGGCGGTGAAGCATTCCACACAGGTTGTATCCCGTTCTACAAGTACTTCCAAACAGCCGTAAAATGTTGTTCTCAAGGTGGTGTACGTGGTGGTGCAGCAACGGTGTTCTACCCAATGTGGCACGGCGAAGCACGTTCACTAATGGTGCTAAAGAACAACCGTGGTGTCGAAGAGAACCGCGTTCGTCACATGGATTACGGCGTACAGCTAAACAAACTGATGTACCAGCGTCTGGTTGAGGGTGGCAACATCACTCTATTCTCACCTTCAGACGTACCGGGTCTATACGACGCATTCTTCGAGAACCAAGAAGAATTTGAACGTCTATACGTGAAATACGAGAACGATCCTTCAGTTAAGAAGGAAACGGTAAAAGCCATCGAAATGTTCTCGCTACTCATGCAAGAGCGTGCTTCAACAGGTCGCATCTACATTCAGAACGTAGACCACTGTAACACTCACAGCCCATTCGACTCTGAAGTTGCACCAGTTCGTCAGTCTAACCTATGTCTGGAAATCGCACTTCCAACTAAACCACTGACTAACGTTGAAGATGATTCAGGTGAGATTGCACTATGTACGCTTTCCGCGTTCAACCTTGGCGCAATCAAATCTCTGGATGATTTCGAAGAGCTTTCTGATCTTGTTGTTCGCGCTCTAGATGCACTACTGGATTACCAAGATTACCCACTACCAGCGGCGTACAAGTCAACAATGAACCGTCGTACGCTAGGTGTTGGTGTTATCAACTTCGCTTACTACCTAGCGAAGCATGGAGTGAAATACTCTGACGGCAGCGCAAATGGCCTGACTCACCGCACGTTTGAAGCAATGCAATACTACTTGCTAAAAGCATCGGTAGCGCTAGCAAAAGAACAAGGCAAGTGTCCTTCGTTCCACGAAACAAACTACGCGAAAGGCTTACTGCCAATCGACACTTACAAGAAAGATATCGACCTAATTTGTGATGAAGAGCTGCACTACGATTGGGACAGCCTACGTCAAGAAATCATGGAACACGGTCTTCGTAACTCAACACTGACAGCGCTAATGCCTTCTGAGACCTCTTCTCAGATCTCGAACGCTACAAACGGTATTGAGCCACCACGCGGTTACGTATCTGTAAAAGCATCGAAAGATGGTATCTTGAAGCAAGTTGTTCCTGAGTTCACAGAACTGAAAAACAACTACGAACTGCTTTGGAATATCGGTTCTAACGACGGTTACCTTCACCTTGTGGGCATCATGCAGAAATTCGTTGACCAAGCGATCTCTGCAAACACAAACTACGACCCATCGCGTTACGAGACGGGCAAGGTTCCAATGAAGAAACTTCTTCAAGACCTACTTACAGCGTATAAGTTTGGTGTTAAGACGCTTTACTACCATAACACTCGTGATGGTGCGAAAGACGACCAGAAAGACGCGGTTCAACCACAAGATGACGATTGTGCAGGCGGCGGTTGTAAGATTTAATCTTCCCTACCCTAACAATCCGCAGTAACAGAATATCGAACACCTCCCCTTATGGGGAGGTCTAAAAGGAATTGAGGCATTATGGCTTACAGTACTTTTAACCAGAACAAAAATGACCAACTGAAAGAACCTATGTTCCTTGGTCAATCAGTAAACGTTGCTCGTTACGACCAACAAAAATTCGAAATTTTCGAAAAGCTTATCGAAAAGCAACTGTCTTTCTTCTGGCGTCCAGAAGAAGTTGACGTATCTAGCGATCGTATCGACTACAACAAACTGCCAGACCACGAGAAGCACATCTTCATCTCTAACTTGAAGTACCAAACGCTTCTAGACTCAATCCAAGGTCGTAGCCCAAACGTGGCACTACTTCCACTCGTTTCTCTTCCTGAGCTAGAAACATGGATTGAAACTTGGTCTTTCTCTGAAACGATTCACTCTCGTTCATACACTCATATCATTCGTAACATCGTGAATGATCCAAGTGTTGTATTTGACGACATCGTAGAGAACGAGCACATTCTAAAACGTGCTAAAGACATCGCACACTACTACGATGATCTAATCCAAACGACTAACGACTACCACCGCTACGGTGAGGGTGAGCATGTTATCAACGGTGAAACGGTTAAAATCAGCCTGTACGATCTTAAGAAGAAACTGTACATCTGTCTGATGTCTGTAAACGCGCTAGAAGCAATCCGTTTCTACGTAAGTTTCGCGTGTTCATTCGCTTTCGCAGAGCGTGAGCTAATGGAAGGTAACGCGAAAATCATCAAGCTGATCGCTCGTGATGAAGCGCTTCACTTGAATGGCACGCAGCACATGATCAACCTGCTACGTAACGGTCAAGATGACTTCTCATTCATGCAAATCGCAGAAGAAGCAAAACAAGACTGTTTTGACCTATTCAAAGAAGCGGCAGAGCAAGAGAAGGAATGGGCAGAGTACTTGTTCAAAGACGGTTCAATGATCGGCTTGAACAAAGACATCCTGAGCCAATACGTTGAGTACATCACCAACATCCGTATGCAAGCGGTAGGTCTACCAGCAGCGTACCCAGAAGCAACAACCAACCCAATCCCTTGGATTAACGCTTGGTTGTCTTCAGATAACGTTCAAGTAGCACCTCAAGAAGCGGAAATTTCGTCTTACCTAGTCGGTCAGATTGACAACGAAGTTCGCGCAGACGACTTTGAAGGGTTCGAGCTGTAATGCCAACCATCAAAATCAACAAACTTGTTAGCATTGAATCCAACCCATCCAATACCATTTTGGAGACCATGGAACAGGCGGGCTTACTTCCAGAATACAACTGTCGCGACGGTCACTGCGGTGCATGTCGTTGTAAGTTGGAATCTGGTGAAGTGGAGTATGTTGGTTTTGCCATGGCTTACACGCAAGGTGATGAGATTCTCCCTTGTATCTGTAAAGCCAAATCAAGCGTTTCACTGACTGGTGTGAACTACGCGATGAAAGAAAAGCGCGCATAGTTCCAGACGAAGAAACACGAAAAAGCCAAGGCGATCGCCTTGGCTTTTTGTTATCTGTAGATGGTGAATAGCCTAAAGTGCGCTGTTAGGAATATGCATCTCTTTCACTTTCTCTAAAAACGCATAGTGGGCAAACATAGGTTTTCGCTCTAAGTAACGGCGTAATAAATCCAGCGCTGCGGTGCTGATCACTTTCACTTGGTCGTCACGTTGATACTTTTTCGCTAACTTATAAGACGCGCCCCATTCACCTGATGGTGTAGACAAGGCGACAGAAAATACCCCACCTTCAACCTGTCCGGTCACTAATGCTAAATCGGTAGCGCACTTTTCGCGAGTCGCTCCCGCTAACGCAAATGTTGCAGCCAATGGATCGCCCTCATGGTTTACAGTTTGGTTACGCCCTGCCAGCACCCAACCGTGACCCAATTGCTTTTCTGCATTTTCATCACTGTTTAACCAGTAGGTTAAATATCCAGCACTGCTTTTTTCAGACACAGAAAGTGTGAGATCTTTATCCGCCAGCAGTTGTCCTACATGCTCAACCATCGGAAGGTCGATGCTAACCGTATTGCTTTCGAGGTGCTTGTTGATCAACTGCATCAGCTTCAAACGTTGTTCAAGCTGATCTGCCGGGCCAAACAGCTTCACTTCAATAAAAGGCAGATAAGAGCGATACCCAAGCTCATAGCCTTGTGGCAGTTTTAGCTGATCCAACTTATCCGAGATCCCAGATTCAGAAAGACCAAAAGTGTAGATTCGACTACAGCATGAACCTTTTACATCAGGAAATACTCTTCGAAGATCAGGCAAAATTTGTGTTTCTGCCATCAATTTAAATTCGCTTGGTACACCAGGAGTAAAATAAAAAATCGCGTCATTGATCAGCATTTTAAAGCCACATGCCGTGCCAATAGGATTGTCTAAAATTTCTGCGATTTCAGGTAGCATGGCTTGTTTTAAATTGCTATCAGGCATAGGAATGCCACGCCGAGCATACATGCTCTCCAGTTGCTCTAGCCATTCTTTAAACAATACCAGTTTGCACTCAGCCGCTTTCGCTGCCGCTGCGGCGCTCATGTCGTCGGTCGTTGGCCCCAATCCACCGTTAACAATGACTACGTCATTGTTGAAGCTCAGCATTAAAAACTCTTCGATTAAGCTCGACTGCTTGTCTCCCACAGTGGATCGTTTGGTTAAACCAAACCCATGCTGATAAAACAAACTCGACAGCCACGCCGCGTTAGTATCAACAATATCTCCGTGAAGCACTTCCTCACCAGTACTTAGCATTGCAATTTTCACAACTGACTCCTGAACATAAGCACAATTCTATTTCTATACGGAGCACTTATATCGTTTTCTTTTTATCAGACTAATCGCTTAGTCAATTTGTTGGGATTAAATTAAGGTCAAGTATTTAAATGGGTTTTCTTTTAAGGGATAATTGTGAGCCCGATCATCAAACCATTAACTCGGAGACCTTTGTGTCAAAATCATCCATGTTCAAGAAGACTCTCGCAGGACTCTTACTGACGACGTCGGCCGTTGCTAACGCAAGCCAGTACGATATGAGCCGCCACTCAGAGTTTTCTTACACGCCTGATTGTATGTCAGGTTACTGCGAAACAACCAATCTGTACACCTTCGAATCTCAAAATCGCAGTCTTGCTTTTGAACAGAATAACGATGATTCTTTAAATCTTGACGCAGGCCTTCAGCCTAGACACCTTATCGTTCCTCAAGATAAGGACTGGGATTACCTAATGGGCCAGACGTACACCATTCTTGGCCTGAGTGTGGCTACTGTTGGTTTGATGACGTTTCTTCCTGAAAGCATTACTAAGTGGGATGAAGAAGACCGCGACATGAGTAAGCTGGGTAGCAAATGGAAAGATAACGTTTCTGATGGCCCGGTATGGGACCGTGACGAACACTTCCTAAACTACATCATGCACCCATACTTTGGCGGTGTTTACTACACGGCGGCAAGACATGCAGGTTACAACGAATTTGAATCATTCTTGTACTCTGCCACCATGTCTACTTTCTTCTGGGAATACGGTGTTGAAGCGTTTGCAGAAGTCCCTTCTTGGCAGGACATCTTTATCACGCCATTCTTTGGTGCGGTCGTGGGTGAAATGATGCTAACAGCAGAGCAAGACATCGTAGCAAATGGCGGCGAAGTGTTAGGTTCAGAAACTGCAGGCGACGTTTCTCTCTTCTTCCTAAACCCTGTTGGTCATATCCACCACTGGGTGACTGACGCATGGGGCGGCAGCGCTGAATTGAAATTCAACTCCTCACCTTGGTTCGGCAATCAAGATGTTGCGAAGTTTGCCATGGACGCAGGTGCAAGCTACGACAGTCAGTTTTACGGCGTAGAGCTGAAAGTAACGTTCTAAGCCAACCATATTGAACGACATTAATGAAGAGCAGCCAAACGGCTGCTCTTTTTGTATCTAGTGCACTGTTTTGATTATTTGCTTCGCGAATTAGTGTGAAAAATTGACTTCTATCAAACATAACCCCTTCCTAGGACCTACACTGAAGAAAAGGACTTATTCCAATAACTTAAGCGATGCGTTCCACCGCACTGCGTCCAAACCTTATTCCAGGAGGGGACATCATGAACACTGTGTTTATCGTTAACTTTGTCGGTCAAGCATCACCGGCGACTATCAAACAACTGGCTGCTGTTACTCATGAAAACGGAGGCAAATGGTTAATCAGTAAAGTGAACTTTATTGAAGACCAAGTCGCTGGGGTGATAAAAGTTGAGTTACCTGAAGAAAACGCGGACACGGTGAAAGAAGCGTTTTCAGCCTGCCAGACTCTAGTAGTTAAATTTGTGGATTCAGAGCCTCACTCACACAAAGAAGATACCATTTTCCAACTTCGTCTCGATTCCAATGACCGTGCAGGTATCGTCAATGAAATCACTCACGTTTTGGATGCACAAGGCATCTCTATTTTAGATATGGATTGCCAACGCGTATTTATTGCCGGGGGTGGCGGTGTGAGTTCTAGCTTGTTCAGCGCCAAAATGGCTATCAAGCTGCCAAGCGAATTGGAAATCGAAGATGTGGCGAACGAGTTAGAAGCGCTCAGCGAAGACACCAGAGTGATAATTGAAAGCTAGTCGATTTAGCCTTTTATTCATAGAAAAAGAGCAGCTATAAATAGCTGCTCTTTGTCATTGTAAGCATGAGAAAAACATTACTTCACAGACCACTGTGACAGTGAGCGTTTGAAGTCTGAGTAGTCAAACTCATTCAGTTTTTGAATCTCGCCGCTTGAACGCTCACAGTAAACAGAAGGCATACGTAGACCATTGAACCAGTTTAGTTTCACCATCGTGTAACCAGCGCTGTCTAGAATGTGCAGACGTTGACCAATCTCTAGTGGCTGATCAAAATTCGCCACACAGAACTGATCACCGGCAAGACATGAACACGAACCAATCACGTACTCGTGCTCGCCGTTGTCAGATGCCTCTAGAATGGAAGCTGGTTCATTGTAAATCAGCGTATCAAGACGGTGTGCTTCAGTTGCAGAGTCAACAATTGCTGTCTTCTTCACGTTCTCAACGATATCGACCACAGTAACCACTAAGTCTGTCGTCTTAGTGATGATGGCTTCACCCGGCTCTAGGTACATTTGCACGCCGTGCTTCTCAGAGAATACTTTTAACGCTAGACCTAGCTTCTCAATATCGTAACCCGGCCACGTGAAGAATACGCCGCCACCCATGCTCACCCAATCCAGCTTGTTTAAGTATTCGCCAAACTGCTCTGAAATCGCATCTAATAGGCCGATAAACGCGTCCACATCTTTGTTTTCACAATTCATATGGAACATCACGCCATCAATACCTTCAAATACTTCAGGTTTGATGTGATCAGCTTGTACACCTAAGCGAGAGAATTTGCGCGCAGGGTTTGCGAGGTCTTGACCCGCGTAGCTCACGCCCGGATTTAAACGTAAACCAATCGACGCTTTGCCTTCAACAATGTGGCGGTAAGCTGCAAGTTGAGATTGCGAGTTGAAAATCATTTTGTCACAGATGTCTGCGACTTCACGTACGTCATCTTCGCTGTAACCCACACTGTAGGCGTGCGTTTCGCCACCAAACGTTTCGTATCCAAGTTTTACTTCGAATGGGCCGGAGCTGGTTGTGCCGTCTAAGTACGGCTTGATGATGTCAAACACACCCCAAGTAGAGAAACACTTCAGTGCTAGCACAAGCTTTACACCTGAGATTTCTTTGAGCTGTTTCGCTTTCTCTAGGTTCGCAATCAGCTTGTCTTCATTAATCATGAAGTACGGAGTTTTTAGTTCATTGTGTTGCATGTTAATACCTTGAGTACTTTCGCCTGAACGAAGCCACTATAAAATCGAACAAAGCCGACGCAGTTGCATCGGCTTAGATTTTAATTATTTAACTTTGTTTGTAATTCGCCGAAATTTGCCTCTGTAGCGAGGAGAACGCGTGGAGTTTACGAATGTAAATGAGCACGTTCGACAAAGCCACAGAGGCAAATAACAAGAATTACTTCAAAGCATGGATAACTGGTAGACCTTGAGCCGGTTCCAGCTCCTGAACATGCCAATCTAGACCGATTTCTGGCATTGTTTCTAGGAACGGATCTGGGTCTAGCTGCTCCATGTTGAACACGCCTTTGTCAGCCCACTTGCCACGGAAGAATTGAAGTGCGGCTGTGATCGCTGGTACACCTGTTGTGTAAGAAATCGCTTGATGCTCTACATCTTCGTATGCCACTTCGTGGTCAGCGTTGTTGTAGATGAATACGCTACGCTCTTTACCGTCTTTCTTACCTTGAACCCAAGTACCGATACACGTTAGGCCTGTGTAACCCGGTGCTAAAGATGTTGGATCTGGTAGTAGCGCTTTCAATACATGGAGAGGTTGTACTACTGTGCCATCGTGCAGCGTTAGCGGATCTGGACTTAGTAGGCCGATGTCGCGCATTACGTTGAAGTAGTTAAGGTAACGATCACCGAAGCCCATCCAGAACTCAATACGCTTCGCAGGGATGAACTCTTTCATTGAACGCACTTCGTCGTGCGCCATTGAGTACACTTTGTGTGAGCCACAGTTCGGGAATTCGAACTCAAGCATACGTGAGTGACAAGGTACTTGCTTCCACTCGCCATTTTCCCAGTAGAAAGAGTCACCTTGGATCTCTAGCATATTGGTTTCTGGGTCAAAGTTCGTCGCAAACTTCTTACCGTGATCACCCGCGTTTACATCCATCACGTCGATTGTGTCGATCTCGTCGAACAGGTGTTTTACTGCGTATGCTGCAAACACAGAAACTACGCCTGGATCGAAACCAGCGCCTAAGATGCCAGTGATGCCCGCTTCTTCGAACTTCTCACGGTAGCCCCATTGCCAATCGTAAGCTTCAGGGACTTGCTGACCTTCTGAACATAGGTCAACCGCTACTGATGTATCTAGATATGAAACTTTTGCTCGGTAACACGCTTCCATGATTGGCATGTTTACCCAAGGAGGACCCGCGTTGATAACTAGATCCGGCTTCACTTCTTCAATCAAAGCAACAAGAGAATCTACGTCGTCAGCATTTACTGCACGAGCTTCTAGTTTCTTAGTTGAATCTTTCAGATTGTTTTTCTTCTGAATCGATTCGATGATTTTCTCACACTTACCTACGGTACGTGATGCGATTGTGATATCACCCAGAACGTCGTTGTTTTGTGCTGCTTTGTGTGCAACTACCCAGCCAACGCCGCCTGCACCAATCTGTAGAATTGCCATAGTTTTCCGTTACCTTTGTTAAACTAGCTCAACTGCTAGCATATTGATTTTAGAGAGCAAAGATTCAAAGTCCGAAGTCGTTAGACACGGGTTCAAAATCGTAAATTTAAGCGCGGTTTTACCGTCGACAATGGTTTCACCCAATACCGCGATACCGCGAGTCAACGCTTCTAAACGTAGCGCTTTGTTCAGTTCATCAAGATCTGCTGTTTCGTGTGTTGCACGGAACAATACCGTCGACAGTGAAGGCTCAGCTAGTAGTTCAAACTGATCGTTTGTACGGATCATGTCAGCCACTTCAAGCGTTTGAGCGAGTAGATGATCGTACATGTCACCCAGTGCCTTCGGACCCACGTTTTGCATGGTCATAAAGACTTTCAATGCATCGAAACGTTTGGTTGTCGCGATGGATTTATCGACCAAGTTTGGTAGCTCATCGTGCTCACGATTCAAGTAATCTGCGTGATGAAGCAAGAACTTAAAGTTCGACTTGTCGTTCACCAAAAGTGCGCCACAGCTGATTGTTTGGTAGAACAATTTGTGGAAATCGACACTGATAGAGTGAGCGCGCTCAACGCCTTTCAGGCGAGACTTATGACTGCTAAGGATCAGCGCACCACCGTAAGCACCATCCACATGCATCCACATGTCGTGCTTGACTGCCATGTCGGCGATGAAGTCTAGGTCATCAATTGCACCGTGATCCGTCGTACCCGCAGTACCAACAATCGCAAATGGAATTAACCCTTCAGCTTTCGCTTGCGCAATCACTTCATCTAGCTTCGTGATATCCATGGTGCCATCAGCGTTTGCATCCACAGTCATCACCGCTTTCTCACCAAGCCCCATCCAAGATGCAGACTTTTGAACTGTGAAGTGTGATTTCTTAGAACATACGATGCGAAGTTTGTCAGCGTAGTCAGGCAGACCTAACTTCTGGATTGAGTGGCCACTGAGCTTATCTGCGATCCAATCACGTGCCAGCATCAAACCCATTTGGTTACTTTGAGTGCCACCGCTAGTGAAAATACCATCGGCTTTTTCGCCTAAGTCGTACTTGCCGCACAGCCAGTTGACCACTTTTTGCTCAACGTAAGTTGCAGAAGATGCTTGGTCCCATGAATCCATTGATTGGTTCAGTGCTGCAATCATCGCCTCTGCTGCAACAGCCGGCATTAAAGGAGGCGTATGCAAATGCGCGATACAATCAGGGTGTTGAGTGAAGATAGCGTTCTTAGCCACCAGCTCTGCCGCATCATCGATTACGGATTTAAGTGGCGCATTTTTGTTGTCTAGGTCAACCGCGTTGATCGCATCTTCTAACGCTTTAGGATCCATACCTGAGTATGGTGCGTTAACTTGTTCAAACACTGACTTCATTGCAGAAGTTGTGTGATTCATTACTGATGCAAACTCAGCACTGCCTAGTTCACCGGTATGGATGAAGTGCTTTTTCCACTCTTCTTGTGGTGCAGCTTCAACGTGGCTACCGCCTGCGGCGATGATCGCTTCTTCAAGCACACGTAATGCGAAGTCAATCTGTTCGAATGAAATGATAAGTGGTGGAAGGAAGCGAATAACAGAACCTTCGCGGCCGCCTTTCTCAACCATCAAACCACGCTCAAGCGCAGCACGTTGAATCGCTAGGGTCAACTGACCGTCCGCAAGAGGTTCACCAAACTTGTTAAGCTCGCCGTTAGGATTCTTGATTTCAACGCCTAGCATCAAGCCTTTGCCACGAACTTCAGCAATACAGTTAACACGTTTTTGGATGCTTTCGAGACCAAAACGTAGGTATTGGCCCGCAACGTTCGCATGCTCAACAAGGTTGTCACGTTGGATAATTTCAAGCGCTTTAGCACCTGAAACCATTGCAAGTTGGTTACCACGGAATGTGCCCGTGTGCTCGCCTGGCTTCCACGTATCGTGTTGCTTATTGATCACAAGCAGTGACATTGGCAAGCCGCCGCCAATCGCTTTAGAAAGACACAATACATCAGGCACGATACCCGCTTCTTCGAAAGCGAAGTTGTAACCAGATTTACCCACACCACACTGAATTTCATCAAAAATCAGTAGGATACCGTGCTCATCACAAATACGACGTAGTTCGCGCAACCAGAATGCTGGAGCAGGAATTACACCGCCCTCACCTTGAACTGGCTCTACGATGATCGCAGCAGGCTTCATGATACCCGCTTCATCATCGTTCAATAAACGCTCGACATAACGAATACTTGCTTTCGCACCTTCGTCACCGCCAAGACCAAATGGACAGCGTAGGTTGTATGGGAAAGGCATAAAGTGCACATCTGACATTAAGCCAGTACGACGCGCTTTTGTTCCTAAATTACCCATCATGCCCATCGTACCGTTTGTCATACCGTGGTATGCACCACGGAAAGCAAACATGGTATTACGACCTGTCGTTTGTTTCGCTAGCTTGATCGCAGCTTCAACCGCATCAGCACCCGATGGTCCACAGAACTGAATAACACAGTTATCGCCCAGCTCTTGAGGAAGAAAAGACTTAACAGACTTAATAAAGTGAGTTTTAGCAGAAGTGGCAATATCAAGAGTTTGATAAGGCAGACCAGAGTCTAACTGCTCTTTTAACGCTTGGTTAATTTCAGGATGGTTGTAACCCAACGCTAAAGTACCAGCACCAGCTAGACAATCTAGGAAGACTTGACCACGAGTATCTTCTACCAAACAGCCATATGCTTGCTTTATCGCAATCGGTAGACGACGTGGATAAGAACGAACCTCAGATTCATGCTCCGCCTGTTCTAATAGAACTTGATCCGGCGTTAAGTCATACGTTCCCTCAACAAAAGGAACCTGAGAAGAAAAAATGTTTGCGATAGTGTTATCGACTTCAAAGGCAGTGCTCATACTACTTAATCCCTTGAATTGTAATAATTCTCGAACCTGTATTTATTTTCGTTTGAATTTAATTACAGGAGATATAGGTAAACCTCCGCATTTGTCGCTACGTAAAAGACAAATACAGATAGTCAGTCACAACATCGGTGACTTTTATTTGTGCTGGGAATTAATCAAGGTTCCGTAATGCAACCGTTTTGTAAAACAGGACATTTCGGCAGTATGAAGCTGATTAGTGTGTGTTTATTCAAAGGTTTCAATGTTGGGTTTCCCATTAACATGCTGCATTTACAGCATTAGTATCCCGTCTATCGACAAATGGCTTTACCGATACCTACCCTACGTAGTGTCACAATCAGCTTGAATGGTCACTACGCGTATCCCCCAGAGAACTAGCGTCATAAATTACGCTCCGAGATTGCGCGCGAATTTATCACAAAATAAAATCTTCTGGCAACGACTTTTCACAATTCATAAGTTGACAGCGATCACAACAAAACCATTCTTATTCTGATCTCAATAACTTACCTGATAGAGGTGAATTTATCTTGTTCTGTCGATATGCATCTAACGAAGTCATCAATAGTACTGGTTGAATAGTGTGGATGTGCATTTAAAAGAATTGGTTTCCCAGATAGCCTAGAATTTGCATTTATTTGTTTGGCGAGAGTTGGACTTATTTGTTGAAGTTGTTGAGAAACAACGAATACGAAAAAGCCCAGCTAAAAAGCTGGGCTTATCAATCTGGAGCGACACACGAGGTTCGAACTCGTGACCTCAACCTTGGCAAGGTTGCGCTCTACCAACTGAGCTAGTGTCGCAGATTTAAGATGGTGCCCCGGGCCGGACTTGAACCGGCACAACGCGAACGTCGAGGGATTTTAAATCCCTTGTGTCTACCAATTCCACCACCAGGGCACACAAATATTCTTTGTGATGCCTTTACAGAAAAGTAAAACACCATCTGATACCGCATAACGCCATATCTATAATTTGGAGCGACACACGAGGTTCGAACTCGTGACCTCAACCTTGGCAAGGTTGCGCTCTACCAACTGAGCTAGTGTCGCATTTATTCTCGAAAGTAATTCACTCTCAAAATAATAATGGAGGCGCCTCCCGGAGTCGAACCGAGGTCCACGGATTTGCAATCCGCTGCATAGCCACTCTGCCAAGGCGCCTCATTTGTGAAGTAAGCATCGCTTTTTTCACCACCCTTTCAAGCCGTGCTCTCTCGGGTACGGGATGCATTCTACGGATTCGAGCGATCGAGTCAACACTATTTTTATTTTTTTAAATCGTTTGACCAGATTTTGTGCGAAAGACTGTGGATTGATTAGTTTTGATACGAAAACATGACCAATTACACTTGTTTATCTTGAGTTTATGGCTACTCAGCACCCGCTGCTAGGGTAGGTTCTCGACATTTCAAGTAGAGATAATTGGACAATTACAAATCTAACAAACACCGACTGAACAAAAAACAAGATTAAGATCACATTTCTATTTTTAGAAAGTCATTCGAAACGCACAAAAAAAGCAGGCATAGCGACCTGCTTTCTTAATCTCGTTTAGTGATGTTCTTCGTTCAGCAAATCATCTTTTGCTGCTGCAAGATACTGAACCATCGACCAATATGTTAGGAATGTAGCGACGTACAGAGCGGCAAAGCCTAGCCAAACCATCCATTCGTCATAGCGCCAAATCAGAACCCATAATGCAAACATCTGAGAAACTGTTTTTACTTTACCAACCCAGGATACAGCGACACTTGCGCGTTTACCGATTTCAGCCATCCATTCACGCAATGCAGAGATGATAATCTCTCGCGCAATCATGGTTACAGCAGGGATAGTTACCCAAATGGTGTGGTAGTGCTCTGTAATCAAAATCAACGCTGTCGCAACCAGTACTTTATCAGCGACTGGATCGATAAACGCACCAAACCTTGAAGTTTGGCCAAGTTTACGAGCTAGCATGCCATCTAACCAGTCGGTAAAACCTGCAACCCAGAACACCATTGCTGCCGCAAAGGGAGCCCAAGAATAAGGCAGATAGAAGACAACCACGAATACAGGGATTAAGAACAGTCTAAGAAGGGACAGAATGTTCGGGATATTCAAACGCATTTTATTATTCTCTTACACATTGCGTGTTTATGTTGCTGGATTTTCCTTATTGTTTCAATGCTTGGAAAATAATTTCTGCTAAAGAGTGACTAATTCCCGGTACTTTGGCGATTTCTTCAACACTTGCACGCTTAAGTTCCTGCAATCCACCCATGTATTTCAATAAAGCTTGGCGTCGTTTTGGCCCAACACCTTCAATCCCCTCCAACGAGCTTGTACGTCGAGTTTTACCACGTTTCGCTCTGTGACCCGCAATCGCATGATTATGACTCTCATCGCGAATATGTTGAATCAAGTGTAAGGCTGGAGCATCACTTGGTAAGTTGAACTCTTCGCCATCAACCGTAATTAAGGTTTCAAGGCCAGGTTTACGTGTTACACCTTTGGCAATACCAATCATGATTGGTCGCTTAGGCCAATCTCCCCAATACTGGGCGATGATTTCATGCGCACGATTTAACTGACCTTTACCACCATCAATAAAGATGATGTCAGGGATTTTTTCTACGTCCAACTGCTTTGAGTAGCGCCGCTCTAACGCCTGCCCCATCGCTGCATAATCATCGCCACCCGTGATTCCAGTAATGTTATAGCGTCGGTATTCTTGCTTTACAGGACCTTCGTTGTTGAAGACCACACATGATGCGATAGTGCTCTCGCCCATCGTATGGGAAATATCAAAACACTCCATCCTCATAATAGACTCCATTCCCAGCGTCTCGCGAAGTGCTTTGAAACGTTGGTTGATCGTCATCTTATGGTTGATTTTTGTCGTGATGGCAGTAAGTGCATTGGTATTAGACAGCTTAAGATATCTCCCTCTCGCACCAGTCGGAGAAGTATGAAAATGAACCTTACGTCCTGCGACTTCACTCAGTGCTTTTTGAATGGGTTCGAGATCGTCGGCCAACTCTTGGTTCAGTATTATTCGAGATGGGATTGTTCGCGCCTCATTGTGGCTCAGGTAGTACTGAGTCAAAAAGCTATCGAATACCTCTTGTTGGCTCGTGTTTTGAGGAATCTTAGGGAAATGACTGCGACTGCCTAACACTTTACCCTGACGAATCATCAATATGTGGATGCAAGCAATGCCGTTCTCTTGCGCAAAACCCAGCACATCCATATCGTCCATGCTGTCTTCCGATACATATTGCTGTTCTTGGACTCGTCTTATCGCTTGTATCTGATCACGAAACTTTGCCGCGTCTTCAAACCGAAGTTGCTGACTAGCAACCTCCATTTTCTCTATCAACTGCTTCAGTACTTGCTGATCTTTACCTTGCAGAAATAGACGAACAAAACCCACCAGCTCAGCATACTCTTCATCTGAGATAATCGAGCTAACACACGGGCCAGCGCAGCGACCAATTTGATACATCAAGCAAGGGCGCGTTCGATTGGAGTAAACCGTATCTTCACACTGTCTAACAGGAAATATTTTTTGCAGCAAGTGCAGCGTTTCTCGTACCGCCCCTGAGTCAGGGTAAGGACCAAAATACTCGCCTTTACGCTTCTTGGCCCCACGGTGCATCGACAATCTCGGATGTTTATGACCGCTAATGAATATATAAGGGTACGATTTATCATCACGCAGAAGCACGTTGTATTTCGGTAAATACTGCTTGATGTAATTGTGTTCAAGAATCAGCGCTTCTGTCTCGGTATGCGTCACCGTGACATCTATTTTGGCAATATTGCTCACCAAAGCGCGTGTTTTTTCACTGTCGACTTTTTTGCGAAAGTAACTAGAAAGGCGTTTTTGAAGATCTTTGGCTTTACCGACGTAAATAACAACAGCATCGGCGTTGTACATGCGGTACACGCCGGGCTGATGAGTTACTGTCTTGAGAAAGGAAGCCGAATCGAAAGGAGGATTCACACTAAAGGGTCTCGGTGTCCAGCATTCCGTGGCGAATCGCTAAGTGTGTTAACTCGACGTCACCATTAATGTCCAGCTTGCTAAACAGTCGATAGCGGTAGCTGTTGACTGTCTTTGGACTTAAGTTAAGTTGCTCAGAAATATCCGTTACTTTCTGACCTTTCGTGATCATAAGCATGATTTGCAGTTCACGTTCGGACAAATCTTTAAATGGGTTTTCAGAGGCTGGTGAGAACTGGCTCAATGCCATTTGCTGCGCTATCTCTGGGGAGATGTAACGCTGCCCACTATTGACCACACGAATTGCATTTACCATTTCATCCGGCCCTGCACCTTTGGTTAAATAACCAGAAGCACCAGCCTGCATCACTTTGGTTGGAAACGGATTTTCCGTATGAACGGTTAGTACGATGATTTTCACATCTGGATTCACGCGAAGAATTTTCTTGGTGGCTTCCAAGCCGCCAATCCCAGGCATGTTCATGTCCATTAAAACGACGTCAGCATGATTACTGCGACACCATTTCACTGCATCTTCACCGCTGTCAGCTTCTCCTGCTACGTTCATTCCACGGACGTCTTCAATAATACGTCGTATCCCTGTGCGAACCAGCTCGTGATCATCTACAAGGAAAACATTAATCAAACTTGTATCTCCACACTTTTTATTGGCTCTGCACCCACATAACTTTACTAAATGTGGATATCAGTATGACTGCCTATATACTAACGTATTTGGCAAAAAATTGCTTTCTATGAATATGTGCTGAAACGCAAACTTTAGCAAGAACTTATTCATAAACCACTCTATTATTTCAGAGCGTGATGTGCAGAGCCGAAATCTAGGAAAAACTAATTAACAACATTACCCCCAACAAATCAAGTATCTATATCCATATAACCTCGATATATTAGAATCACTTAACTTGCAAACGAGAAAACAACTGGCAGATCTGGTGGTTTAACATACAGAAATCGTTGACTAGAAATCCTTTTTTAAGCCATTTGTAATTGCTAAAAACCTCCGATTAAACAAGCCCGAAGTAACTATGTTGAAGTATCTAATTCCATTTTCTATTACTGGTTATTTTTACAGTCCATAATGTTAGAATGGCGACTTGAAAAATTTATAAGGTTTCTCTCTTTTGAACATCCAACAAGGTTTCCTACTTACTCGCCAAGCACGAGACATCAAAGGCCAAACTCAGATAGAGTTGTGGCTCGCGACAGAAGCAGGTCCGACTCAACTATTGATCAATGGTGAGAAACCCGTGTTCTTCATCGCTCAAGAACACATTGAACAAACCCAAAACCTGGCGTTATCGAAAAGTATTCAAGTAGAAATTCGAACTCTTGAACTGAAAACGTTCGAGCATACCCCTCTCGCAGCTTGCTATACGAAAGTAACCAAAGAAGCACTCGTATTACAAGATCTGCTCTCACAGCAAGATATCGTGACTTACGAAGGCGATATACGACTCGCTGACCGCTATCTAATGGAGCGCTTTATTAAAGGGAGTGTGGAGTTTACAGGTCATCAGCAATCGCGAAATGGCTTTCATCGTATCCAGAATGCAAAGTGTCGAAGTGGTGACTATGAGCCTAAGTTGCATGTCGTTTCGCTAGACTTGGAGTGTTCAGAAAAAGGCAATCTTTACTCCATCGGTTTGGATAGCCCTCATGACTCTCGAGTCATTATGATTGGAGAACCAGAACCAGCTGAAACAAATATTCAATGGGTTCAAAATGAAAAAGCACTACTCGAAGCATTGATTGCTTGGTTTAAGTCGTTCGATCCTGATGTTATTGTTGGTTGGAACGTTATCGACTTCGATTTTCGTCTCCTTCATAAACGTGCGGAATGGCACAACATGAAGTTGATGTTGGGTCGCGCCGATCAGCCAAGCTTCTTTCGTAGCTCATCCCAAAGCCAACAGGGGTTTATCTCAATTCCCGGACGTGTAGTACTCGATGGCATCGATACACTAAAAACCGCGACTTATCACTTTCGGTCTTGGTCATTAGAATCGGTTTCACAAGAATTACTCGGTGAAGGCAAAGAGATCCATAACGTGCATGACCGTATGGACGAAATCAATCGCATGTATCGCTCCGATAAGCCTTCACTTGCCAAATACAACCTGCAAGACTGCGTGCTGGTAAACAAAATCTTCGAACACACTCATCTCCTCGCGTTTGCTATTGAACGGTCGAGGTTGACGGGGGTTGAGTTGGATCGCGTCGGAGGCTCAGTCGCGGCGTTCACCAATCTTTATTTGCCACAAATTCATCGAGCAGGTTACGTCGCACCCAATTTGCACCCTGAAAACTGGATTGCGAGTCCCGGCGGTTACGTAATGGACTCAATCCCTAACCTTTATGACTCAGTTTTAGTGCTGGATTTTAAGAGTCTATATCCCTCTATTATTCGCTCTTTCTTAATCGACCCTATGGGTTTGGTCGAGGGTTTATTACTGGACATTGGTAAGGATGACGATCAAGCCGTACCTGGTTTTCGTGGTGGTCAGTTTCATCGTTCGAAACACTTTTTGCCAGAGATGATCGAAAAGCTTTGGGCGGCACGAGATGTTGCGAAGAAAAACAACGAGAAAGCTTTTTCTCAAGCAATCAAAATCATCATGAACTCGTTTTATGGCGTATTGGGCTCATCGGGATGTCGTTTCTTTGATACTCGATTAGCTTCCAGCATCACCATGCGCGGGCATGAAATCATGAAGCAAACTAAAGTGCTGATTGAAAACAAAGGCTATCAAGTGATTTATGGAGATACAGACTCAACATTTGTCTCTTTGAATGGTTCATACAGCCAAGCGGAAGCGGATGAAGTCGGCAATCACTTGGTTGAATACATAAACTCTTGGTGGCAAGAGCATCTTCGCGCTGAGTACAACCTCACTTCAATGCTTGAAATTGAATATGAAACTCACTACCGCAAGTTTCTGATGCCAACTATTCGTGGCTCGGAAACGGGCTCGAAAAAACGTTATGCGGGTTTAATTGGTGAGGGAGAACAAGAGCGCATTGTATTCAAAGGGCTAGAAAGTGCGCGTACCGACTGGACGCCATTAGCGCAAAAATTCCAAAACACGCTCTATCGAATGGTATTTCACGGCGAAGACCCGAGTGACTATGTGCGTGAAGTAGTAGAAAAAACCAATAATGGGGAGTTTGATGACCAATTGGTTTATCAAAAGCGACTACGCCGAAAGCTGCATGAGTACCAAAAAAACATTCCACCTCAAGTGCGTGCAGCGCGTTTAGCCGACGACATTAATGCCAAGCTTGGCCGACCTTTACAGTATCAAAATCGTGGGCGCATAGAGTATTTGATTACCCTAAATGGCCCTGAGCCTCATGAATACCGTAACAGTCCTATCGACTACCAGCACTACATCGACAAACAGCTAAAGCCTGTTGCAGATGCGATTCTGCCATTTATCGGCACAGACTTTGAAACCCTCTCAGCACCACAGATGGGACTGTTCTAACCAATACGAAACTCAGTCTTTTGGTACTGCTTCACGAGCCAGCCACCGAAAGCATCAATTAGGCCAATGACCGAACGCTTGGGAATTGGCCTTCCAGATAACAATATGCAGAGGCGGTCAATCTCCAGTTTTTTCTCGGGATGATATTGCAAAAACACTTCACCACATTCTATTGGATCATCAAACCAGCGCTTATCGCGATACATCACCAAAGAGTAAGAAGCTCTTAATAACTTTTTAGCGATGACTACCTGCGCACGAACTTGCTCCTCAAGGCTTGTCGCCTGGACAATCTTAGCTCGATACACCGCTAGCCATTCTTCAACATCCATATTCCAGTGCTTAGCAATTTCCCAACTCGGCACATAGTCGCCAAAACAATCAGCCAAGTCATCGCCATGCACACAAACACAGCAGTGCTTGAGCATAAAGCCCCAAGTAAAAATGCTATCAAGATTGGCAACTTCGCTAACAAGTGCCGTTCTTATCGCCACTCCCTTGACTTGCGGGTGATCTTGCTGAGCTCGCCACTTTATAGTATTGAGCAGCGTCGCTCGGTTGTTCTCAAACGTCGACTTTGTCACCACAACTAAATCCAGGTTGGACTTTCCTGCTATTGCCGTTTTTCGCGCAACACTTCCGTACACATAAACGCTGTGAAGATTTTGCCCTAGACCGCCTGTTAGGCACATCAACACTTCTTTGATTAAAGGAGCAAACTCTGGTTGAAAAGGTTGTTTAGGATCGATAACTGGAAGAGACATGGATTAAAAAGCGCGCTCAAAGTTTGTCAGTAAGATTGGCTTATGATCCCCTAGCCCCTATTCGGAATCAAGCCTAATCAAACGTTTAATCTTGATTCAACAATCACGATGAATTTTGGTGCCACACAACAAACTTAGCGCTATAATCAGCGAGTTTTGCTTAATAAGTATGAATAGGAATATACAATGCCAAAGGCAAGTGAAATCAAAAAAGGCTTCGCAATCGAGTCTAAT
This sequence comes from Vibrio parahaemolyticus, assembly GCF_900460535.1. Taxonomy (NCBI): domain Bacteria; kingdom Pseudomonadati; phylum Pseudomonadota; class Gammaproteobacteria; order Vibrionales; family Vibrionaceae; genus Vibrio; species Vibrio parahaemolyticus. The sequence continues at coordinate 2,244,944 of NZ_UHIL01000001.1, forward strand.
GGTAAAACTCTTCTAGTTAAAGACATCGAAGTAACGACTCCTGGCGGTCGTGGCGGCGCTAAAATCTACAAAATGCGTTGTACAGATCTAACAACTGGCGCACGCGTAGATGAGCGTTACAAGTCTGATGACGTTGTAGAAACAGTTGAGATGAACAAACGTGCAGTTGTGTACTCATACGCTGACGGCGATGAGCATATCTTTATGGATAACGAAGACTACTCACAGTACACATTCAAACACAATGAAGTTGAAGACGACATGTTGTTCATCAACGAAGACACGCAAGGTATTCACATTATCCTTGTGGACGGTTCTGCTGTAGGTCTTGAACTGCCTTCTTCTGTTGAACTAGTCATCGAAGAAACTGACCCTTCAATCAAAGGCGCTTCAGCTTCTGCTCGTACTAAACCTGCGCGTTTTGCTTCAGGTCTAGTGGTTCAAGTTCCAGAATACATCGCAACTGGTGACCGTGTAGTTATCAACACTGCTGAACGTAAATACATGAGCCGAGCATAAGCATGTCTGATTTGATTTCTTACGACGACGTTATCGACGCAGCGTACGACATCTTCCTTGAAATGGCTCCAGACAATCTAGAGCCAGCTGATGTCATTCTGTTTACTGCTCAATTTGAAGATCGCGGTGCCGCAGAACTTGTTGAAACTGGTGAAGACTGGGTTGAACATGTGGGCTTTGAGGTCGACAAAGAAGTGTATGCAGAAGTTAGAATCGGCCTAGTAAACGAAGAAAATGACGTACTTGATGACGTATTCGCTCGTATGCTAATCAGCCGAGACCCAGAACATAAGTTCTGCCATATGCTTTGGAAGCGCGACTAACGCTCCTTCTCTTATGAATAAAAACACCAGCCTAGTGCTGGTGTTTTTTTATCTTCAAACATCACCGAAGATAGAAAACTGGCCTTTTTGCGTATAAAAGAAAAAGGCCTGCCAATTGGCAAGCCTTTCTGATTTTCGTTTTTCGCTCTCGATTAACGATGCTTATTGCGTGCACCTTGTTCGCCAGCATTTTTCTTTGGCTTACGACGAGCAGGATTGTTGCTGCGACCTTTAGACGTGCTTACACGTTCTTCATGGCGCTTAACCGCGCGGCGGATTTTTTGGCTGCGAGCACGTTCACGCTTACGTGACGTATTATCCTTGCTCAAATCTAGCATGGTTTCTTTCTCTGGGCGAAGTTCTACAAGCTCACGCAGGTAGTTTACTTCTTTCAGATCCAGTTCCATCCAACCGCCACGAGGCAGTTTTTTGTCTAGGAAGATATCACCGTAACGAACACGTTTCAGACGGCTAACGGTACACTCTTGAGATTCCCATAGACGACGAACTTCACGGTTACGACCTTCGTTGATCACTACGTAGAAAGTGTGGTTCATACCTTCACCACCTGCGTAGACAACGTCTTCAAAGCGAGCTAAACCGTCTTCCAGTTCAACCCCTTTTACTAGATTACGAACTTTTTGTTCGGTTACTTCACCAAACACACGCACTAGGTATTCACGCTCAACTTGGCGACTTGGGTGCATTAGACGGTTTGCTAATTCACCATCAGTAGTGAAAAGTAGCAGACCAGACGTGTTTGCATCCAAACGACCAACAGAGATCCAACGAGAGCCACGAATTTTTGGCAGACGGTCGAAAACCGTGCGACGGCCTTCTGGGTCATGACGAGTACACAGCTCACCCTCAGGCTTGTAGTACGCAAGTACACGACAGATCACTTCTTCTTGAACCTTTGCAGATACAATGTGACCATCGATACGAACTACACTGCTCTCATCTTCCAGTCTTTCACCAAGTTTAGCGACCACACCGTTCACGCTTACGCGTCCGGATTTAATTAACGATTCGATCTCACGACGAGAACCGTGTCCAGCACGTGCTAATACTTTTTGTAACTTTTCGCTCATTTATCTACCTATGTGTCGTCTTCACAGACGTCGAGACCAGAATTGGCCTTCATTGTGCAAGTTACCCATGTAGATGGGATTTTTTCGGTCGGTCATTATACGCGATTCTTGCATTTAATGTAAGTGAAATCCTGCCAATTCTCCGCCCACAATTTACCGTTCAAGACAAACTCTCGGCCCAACTTTTGTCCTACTAAGTATGAGATATTCCCATGCAGAATCGAACTATTATGGGTCGTTCCTATCCTCTTTCAAACGGTCTCAGCTGATAAAATTGTCAGGGTTATAACAACAATAACCCATTTAGCTTGCTGGCTATGGTAATCAGATAAAAGGAATAAAAAATGTCTAAGACAAATCTTGACCTAAACTGGATTTTTGGCACATCCGGAGATGACGATTTAACAGGAACAAAAGGATCTGAAACCACCGACATCTTTTTCGGATTTGGCGGTAACGATAAGTTTGTAGGCTACGGCGGCAATGATTATATTTTTGGCGGCTGGGGAGACGACACTCTGCTAGGCGGTCGTGGCAACGATTTTATTTCTGGCGGTTTTGGGAATGACTTCATCTCAGGTGGTCTAGGTAATGATTCATTGTTCGGTGGATGCGGTGATGATGTTATTTTCGACTATTCAGGCAACAACTTCCTCAGTGGGGGCTGGGGTAACGATACGCTTGTGATCGGCGATGGCGAGTCAGTGTTGAGCGGGGGCTGTGGTGACGACACATTTGTCTTTACCAACCGTCTGGCGATTGGCGTTCCTGATCAACCGGTATCCTCCAATGACATTGAGATAGAAGCCGATGTTCTCGACTTTAATATCTTCCACGACAAACTGGTCTTTGATTTGGGTAAAGATACAGATGGTGATGGCATTCGCGATACTTTCTTAGATTCGGCGGATGATCTGACCCTTAGCTACAACGAATGTGGTTGGGCAGTATTCTCTAACGAAGAATACAACGTAGAAGTCACGCTAAATGGCGTTAATTCAGCTTACATAAACTATGCTGAACACCACGGTATCGACATTTTCGAATTCGCATAAGCCATCTTTACTCGGCGTAAACACTGCTCAAGTATAAATAATGAAAAAGGAGGCTGATAGCCTCCTTTTGTTTATGTTGATATTTCAACTTATTCGAATGGTGATGGATCGCCAGAACCAATTCGCACCACTTCTGGCTCACCTTCGCTGAAGTCAATCACTGTAGTAGGTTGCTCACCTAAGTAACCACCATTCAGGATCACATCAACTGCATGTTCAAGTTTGTCGCGGATATCTTCCGGATCAGACTCTGTCACATCGCTACCAGGTAGAATCAATGACGTTGACATCAATGGCTCACCCAGTGCTTCGAGAAGATCCAATGCGATTTGGTTATTTGGCACACGAATACCGATAGTCTTACGTTTCGCATTCATCAAGCGACGAGGAACTTCCTTCGTACCTTTGAAGATGAACGTGTAAGGACCAGGAGTGTTGTTTTTCAGTAGTCGGAATGCTCCGTTGTCCACGCGCGCATACAGAGAAATTTCTGACAAATCGCGACACAACAACGTGAAGTTGTGCTTATCATCTAAGCGACGAATCTGACAAATGCGCTCTAGCGCTTGTTTGTTCTCCAATTGGCAACCAAGTGCATACCCTGAATCTGTCGGGTAAACCACGACACCGCCATTACGAATGATTGCTACTGCTTGATTGATCAAGCGAGCCTGTGGGTTTTCTGGATGAACGTAAAAAAACTGGCTCATTGTAATTCCTCATTATCGAGCCTCTCGGCTCTATATTTTTGTGGAGCTTGAATGCCGTCTTGTTGAGCACTATACCCAAGTCATTCTCGCTGAAACTAACGTCTTGACGTTACTTGGATACATCCAACGAAGGATCGATGCCCCAATCTTTCCAAACGGGTTCAACACCTGCAGGTAACCACAGGTTTCTGCCTAATTCCATCCAAGGAGATGGATAGTGAAAATCGCTGCCTTGAGAGGCTAATAGTTTGTATTGTATAGCATAATCAGCCAAGTTGCGTCTTTCTTGTTGTGCTTGCTGCGGTTGAGCAACTTCCATTGCATCTCCGTTAGCCTCAACAAACGCAGCTAGAAGACGCTTAATCCACTTTGCTGTCAACTGATATCTGCCCGGATGCGCCAATACCGCTTTACCACCAGCGGCATGGATAGCATCGACCGCCTCTTTCATTGAACACCAATTTGGCGGTACATAACCTGGGTTATTGCGAGTGAGATACTTTTTGAACACCATTTGCATGGTTTTCGCATAACCATTATCAACTAACCACTTAGCAAAGTGAGCTCGGGTAATCGGCGCGTCACCAGCCAGTTGCTGAACTTCTTCTAACACCCCTTCACGAGTGGCCTTTTGCAGACGAGAAGCGATCAGCTCAGAACGAGCCACACGATGTTGCTTTTGTTGCTCAATCAATGCCGCTAATGCAGGATTTTCAGGATCAATATTCAAACCAACGATATGGATATCTTTATTCTGCCAAACGGTTGATATTTCAATACCGTTAATGATTTTTATCGGCAAGTCGTTCTCTTCAACGTATTGTTTGGCACGCGCTAAACCGTCAACCGTGTCGTGATCTGTAATCGCCAAAACCTCGATATCAAAACCCAGTGCCCTATCCACTAAATCTTTCGGTTCTAATCGACCATCGGACGCCGTGGTGTGACTATGTAAATCAATTCTCATATTTTTGTCGTTTTAATGCTGTTTTGGGGTTGACTTTTTACTCTCGCACTAGTTAACTAGTACACAAATACAAAGCACGTAATTTAAGGCTCACTATGTTACAAGAATTTAACCAGAACCAAAAAGCGAAAGTTGCTGTTTGTCTTAATAAGACAAACTCAGCAGATCTTGCTTGGTGGCGCACTTGGACAAGTTCTTGGTGGGCTAACGTGTACTTCTAGTTTAGAAAAACAAACGTCATAAAGCCCGCTACTCAAGCGGGCTTTTTATTTTGTCGCCCAACTCACATTCAACTGCCTAAACATTAATCGGATATGACCAACTCTTGATTGGGAGAACGTTTGCTTTATGCGACTATGTACTGCAGGACGATTAAAACAGCTACAAGGAGGTCTTGTGAACAAGGCCATTGAAATTAAGAAACTTGGACAACTGGAAGTATTAAAAGCTTCTGTTCCTTACACTCAAGACCCAACCCGTCTGTTCCATACTATTTGTGAGAATAAAACGGATAGCTTGCTTTTAGAATCGGCTGAAATTGATTCTAAACAGAATCTCAAATCGCTGTTAATCGTCGATTCTGCGGTTCGCATCGTTTGTTATGGACATACCGTCAGCTTTCATGCTCTAACGGAGAACGGCAAAAACCTACTGACGCATGTGAATCAAAACGTACGTGGCGAAGTCGCAAGCCAATTTGACGGCGAAACACTGACTTTGGAATTCATCCAACCATGCGATACGATTGATGAAGATTCTCGTCTACGAGAAGCCTCTTCTTTTGATGCGCTTCGTTTGGTACAGCACAGTTTTGATCTTTCTTCGCAAGACAAACATGCCATTTTCCTTGGTGGCCTATTTGCGTATGACTTTGTGGCGAACTTCGAACCATTAGGAGACGCGGTAGCAACAAACCAGTGTCCGGATTACGTCTTCTATGTCGCGGAAACATTGCTGGTTGTAGATCACCAAACAGAATCCTGCCAACTGCAAGCAACATTGTTCGTTGACGGCTCGCAAAAAGCAGCGCTAGAAAGTCGAATCGAAGATATCCGAGCTCAATGCACATCGCCAAAACGCCTTCCAGACGCAACGCAAGTGGCCAATATCACAGCTCAACCAAGCGTTTCGGATCCAGACTTCTGTCAAATCGTCCGTGATCTAAAAGAATTCGTGGTAAAAGGCGATATTTTCCAAGTGGTTCCTTCTCGTCGATTCACATTGCCTTGCCCTTCTCCGTTGGCAGCTTACAAAGAGCTAAAACAAAGCAACCCAAGCCCTTACATGTTCTACATGCAAGATGAGCTGTTCACTTTGTTTGGTGCGTCTCCAGAAAGTGCGTTGAAGTATGAAACCGACACCAACCAAATAGAGATCTACCCAATTGCAGGGACTCGCCGTCGCGGTAAACGTCCAAATGGCGAAATCGATTTTGATTTAGATAGCCGTATTGAACTTGAACTGCGTAGCGACAAAAAAGAGAACGCTGAACATATGATGTTGGTAGACCTAGCTCGTAATGATGTAGCGCGCATCTCGCAAGCTGGTACTCGTCATGTTGCCGATCTCCTTAAAGTCGACCGCTATAGCCATGTTATGCACTTGGTGTCCCGCGTGGTTGGCCAGTTGCGCGATGACCTTGATGCTTTGCACGCTTACCAAGCTTGTATGAACATGGGCACGTTAACTGGAGCGCCAAAAATTCGTGCAATGCAACTGATTCGCGATGTCGAAGGTGCTCGTCGTGGCAGCTATGGCGGAGCGGTAGGCTACCTGACAGGAGAAGGCACGCTCGACACTTGTATCGTGATTCGCTCGGCTTACGTGGAAAACGGCATTGCTCAAGTACAAGCAGGTGCAGGCGTGGTATTCGATTCTGACCCTCAAGCGGAAGCCGATGAAACACGCGGAAAAGCTCAAGCGGTTATCTCTGCTATTCAAGCAGCGCATTCTCAACCTGCGAACAAGGAGTAGCAGACATGGCGAACATCGTATTCATCGATAACTTTGACTCGTTCACCTATAACCTTGTGGACCAATTCCGCTCATTAGGTCATTCAGTCAAAATTTATCGTAACCACATTCCGGCAGAAACCATCGAACAAGCAATAAACGAGCTCGAAAACCCCGTCGTTCTGCTGTCACCGGGGCCAGGTGCGCCATCAGAAGCTGGTTCGATGCCAGAGCTGATTCAACGAATGAAAGGCAAAGTGCCAATGATTGGTATTTGTCTTGGTCACCAAGCGATTGTTGAAGCATACGGCGGTACTGTCGCTGGCGCTGGTGAAATCATCCACGGCAAAGTGTCGATGATGGAGCACCAAGACCACGCAATTTATCAAAATTTGCCATCGCCACTTGCAATTGCGCGTTACCATTCTTTAGTGGCGACAAAGGTACCAGACAGCCTGACCATCACTGCCGAAGTCGACAATTTGGTCATGTCTGTTGTGCACGAACAAGATAAAGTTTGCGGATTTCAGTTCCACCCAGAGTCAATAATGACGACTTACGGCGCAACCTTGTTGGGCAACGCGATTGAATGGGCGCTTGAGAAAAATAACGCATAAGGAAATGGGGAGAGAAACTATGGAAGCAATCATCAACAAACTGTACGAACAGCAATCACTGACTCAAGAAGAAAGCCAACAGCTATTCGACATTATTATTCGCGGCGAGCTTGATCCAATTTTAATGGCATCGGCATTAACAGCATTAAAGATCAAAGGCGAAACGCCTGATGAAATTGCCGGTGCAGCAAAAGCCCTACTGGCGAATGCGAACCCGTTCCCTCGCCCTAATTACGACTTTGCAGACATCGTAGGAACAGGGGGCGATGGTCACAATACTATCAATATTTCGACGACGGCCGCCTTTGTTGCAGCAGCATGTGGCCTAAAAGTCGCGAAACACGGCAACCGCAGCGTATCAAGTAAATCCGGCTCTTCTGACTTACTGGACTCGTTTGGCATCAACCTAGCAATGAGTGCTGAAGACACCCGCAAAGCGGTTGACGACATTGGCGTTGCCTTCTTGTTCGCGCCTCAATATCACGGAGGCGTTCGTCACGCGATGCCTGTGCGCCAAACCATGAAAACGCGCACCATTTTCAACATTCTTGGCCCGTTGATTAACCCTGCACGTCCAAACATCGAATTAATGGGCGTCTACAGTGAAGAACTGGTTCGTCCTATCGCAGAAACCATGCTACAAATGGGTATGAAGCGCGCCGCTGTCGTACATGGTAGCGGATTGGATGAAGTGGCCATTCACGGTACAACAACGGTTGCCGAAATCAGAGATGGCAAGATCATCGAATACACGCTATCGCCAGAAGATTTTGGTCTAGAGTCTCACCCGCTAGAAGCCATTAAAGGCGGTGACCCGGAAGAAAACAAAGCAATAATCACCAACATTCTGACGGGTAAAGGTACAGACGCACAACTAGGCGCAGTCGCGGTTAACGTCGCACTTCTAATGCGTTTATTCGGCCTCGAAGATTTAAAAGCCAACACGCAGCAAGCGATCGAGGCTATGAACTCAGGCAAAGCTTACCAATTGGTACAGCAACTTGCCGCACACGCTTAAGGAGCAGATGAAGATGACTGACTTCAACACCCAGCAAGCAAACAACTTATCAGAGCACGTCTCAAAAAAAGAAGCAGAAATGGCGGAAGTGCTTGCCAAAATTGTTCGCGATAAATACCAATGGGTAGCAGAGCGAAAAGCATCACAGCATCTGAGCACTTTTCAATCGAATCTATTGCCGTCGGATCGCAGTTTTTATGATGCATTGAGTGGCGATAAAACCGTATTCATTACAGAATGCAAAAAGGCATCGCCATCAAAAGGCCTTATCCGCAACGACTTCGATTTGGACTACATCGCGTCGGTTTACAACAACTACGCAGACGCGATCTCGGTTCTGACCGATGAAAAATACTTCCAGGGTAGCTTCGATTTTCTACCTCAAGTTCGCCGACAAGTGAAACAGCCAGTGTTGTGTAAGGACTTCATGGTCGATACCTACCAAGTTTACCTTGCTCGTCATTATGGCGCGGATGCGGTATTGCTCATGCTTTCGGTACTGAATGACGAAGAGTACAAAGCGTTAGAAGAAGCTGCGCACAGCCTAAACATGGGCATTTTAACGGAAGTCAGCAACGAAGAAGAGCTTCACCGCGCAGTTCAGCTTGGCGCTAAAGTTATCGGTATAAACAACCGCAACTTGCGCGACTTAACAACGGATTTAAACCGAACTAAAGAGCTTGCGCCAACCATTCGTAAGCTTGCACCAAACGCAACGGTTATTTCAGAGTCTGGCATTTACACTCATCAACAAGTTCGTGACTTAGCAGAATATGCAGACGGCTTTTTGATTGGCAGCTCGCTGATGGCGGAAGACAACTTAGAACTTGCGGTTCGTAAAGTAACGCTAGGTGAAAATAAGGTTTGCGGTCTGACTCACCCAGATGATGCGGCAAAAGCGTATCAAGCAGGCGCAGTATTTGGTGGTCTGATTTTCGTTGAGAAATCAAAACGAGCGGTCGATTTTGAAAGTGCTCGCCTAACCATGAGCGGCGCGCCACTTAATTATGTTGGCGTGTTCCAAAATCACGACGTTGATTATGTCGCCTCAATCGTAACGTCGTTGGGTTTAAAAGCCGTGCAGTTACATGGGCTAGAAGATCAAGAGTACGTCAACCAGCTCAAAAAAGAACTACCCGTTGGCGTCGAGATTTGGAAAGCCTACGGCGTGGCGGATACAAAGCCATCCTTGCTCGCAGACAACATTGACCGTCACCTACTGGATGCTCAAGTTGGTACTCAAACTGGCGGCACAGGCCACGTGTTCGACTGGTCTTTGATCGGCGATCCAAGTCAAATCATGCTGGCAGGTGGACTGTCGCCTGAAAATGCACAGCAAGCAGCAAAATTAGGCTGCTTGGGATTAGATTTAAACTCTGGAGTAGAAAGCGCACCGGGGAAAAAAGATTCACAGAAGTTGCAAGCCGCATTTCACGCTATTCGCAACTACTAAAGTTATTCGCAGTTATAAAAATACGAGAAGGATTATCAAAATGGCAAAACTGAATGCCTACTTTGGCGAATATGGCGGTCAATACGTTCCGCAAATTCTAGTTCCAGCACTTGAGCAACTAGAGCAAGCGTTTATTGACGCGCAAGAAGATCCAGAATTCCGCAGCGAGTTCATGACGCTCCTTCAAGAGTACGCTGGTCGCCCAACGGCACTGACTCTGACTCGTAACCTAACCAAAGGCACAAAAACAAAATTGTACCTAAAACGTGAAGATCTGCTTCACGGCGGCGCACACAAAACCAACCAAGTACTTGGTCAGGCGCTACTTGCGAAGCGTATGGGTAAACACGAAATCATCGCAGAAACAGGCGCAGGTCAACACGGTGTAGCAACTGCACTTGCGTGTGCACTACTTGGCCTTAAGTGTCGAGTTTACATGGGTGCAAAAGACGTTGAACGTCAAAGCCCGAACGTGTTCCGCATGAAACTGATGGGTGCAGAAGTAATTCCTGTCCATTCAGGCTCTGCAACACTTAAAGATGCTTGTAATGAAGCACTGCGTGATTGGTCAGGCAGCTACGAAGACGCACACTACCTTCTCGGTACAGCAGCAGGCCCTCACCCATTCCCGACTATTGTGCGTGAGTTCCAACGCATGATTGGTGAAGAAACTAAAAACCAAATTCTGGCACGTGAAGGTCGCCTACCTGACGCTGTTATCGCCTGTGTGGGTGGCGGCTCAAACGCGATTGGTATGTTTGCAGATTTTATCGAAGAAGAAAGCGTTCGCCTGATTGGCGTGGAACCAGCAGGTAAAGGCATCGATACAGATCAACACGGTGCGCCACTTAAGCATGGTAAAACAGGTATCTTCTTTGGTATGAAGGCACCATTAATGCAAGATGAGAATGGTCAGGTTGAAGAGTCTTACTCTGTTTCAGCCGGTCTAGACTTCCCTTCTGTTGGTCCACAGCACGCACACCTTAACGCTATCGGTCGCGCTGAATACGACAACGTAACGGATGATGAAGCATTAGAAGCATTCCAAGAACTAGCTCGCAGCGAAGGCATCATTCCTGCACTTGAATCTTCTCATGCTCTGGCACATGCACTGCGCATGGCTCGTGAGAATCCTGAAAAAGAGCAATTACTGGTTGTTAACCTATCTGGTCGTGGTGACAAAGACATCTTCACCGTACACGCCATCTTAGAAGAAAAAGGAGTAATCTAATGAGCCGTTATGAGAAGATGTTTGCACGCCTAAACGAGAAAAACCAAGGCGCATTTGTACCATTCGTGACGGTTTGTGATCCAAACGCCGAGCAATCGTACAAGATTATGGAAACACTGGTTGAATCTGGCGCTGATGCGCTTGAACTTGGTATTCCGTTCTCAGACCCATTGGCGGACGGCCCAACAATTCAAGGTGCCAACATTCGAGCGTTAGATTCGGGTGCAACTCCGGATATCTGTTTTGAGCAAATCGGAAAAATTCGAGCAAAGTACCCAGACCTGCCAATTGGTCTATTAATGTACGCCAACCTTGTATACTCACGCGGTATTGAGAGCTTCTACGAGCGCTGTGCAAAAGCGGGCATCGATTCCGTTCTCATTGCAGACGTTCCGACTAACGAAAGCGCAGAGTTCGTAGCCGCGGTAGAGAAATTTGGAATCCACCCAATCTTTATCGCACCCCCAACGGCAAGTGACGAGACGCTAAAACAAGTTTCTGAATTAGGCGGCGGCTACACTTACCTGCTTTCGCGCGCGGGTGTGACGGGTGCAGAAACCAAAGCTAACATGCCAGTTGACCATATGCTTGAAAAGCTAAACCAGTTTGATGCACCACCAGCGTTACTTGGTTTCGGCATTTCTGAACCAGCACAAGTAAAACAAGCCATTGAAGCGGGTGCTGCAGGTGCAATTTCGGGTTCAGCAGTCGTAAAAATCATCGAAGCACACGTAGAGCAACCGCAAATCATGCTCGATAAGCTTGGTGAATTTGTCTCAGCAATGAAAGCAGCAACTCAAAAGTAATCGACACCACAAGCTAAACACCGCAAACGCTCATTGATTCTCGTTAATGGGCGTTTTTTTATCAACTTGATTGCAAACCTCGCAATGCTCTCACTTCCAACCGTCTTTTAAAGAAGCGAATCCATAAAGTGATAACATGCCATTGTTCAAACCTGTTGTGTAAGGTACTGACATGGAAGATATCAAATCATTGTTGCTGCAATGCCCTGTTTTAGCCGGTTTGCCAGTGGAAGGAATAAACGAAGCAGTACAAATCGTTCGCGCACGACACTTCGACGAGAAGGCACTCATTTGCAGTAAAGGCGCGCAGCACTCTTCATTGATGGTGATCGCCAAAGGATCTGTACGCGTTAACTCGATAAGTTCCAAAGGAAAAGAAGTCACCTTGATGATTTTCGAAGCCGGAGGATGGTTTGGTGACAATGTATTTTCTCCCGGCATGCCACGCATTTTCGGAGCAACGGCTCATACCGACGTAACCCTATTAGAGCTACCTGGCGATAAATTTCGGCAGTTGTTAGCCAAATATCCACAAAGCTACCCTGTGATTCTGGATCTGCTCAGCCGCAGATTATGGTCAGCTATTTCCATTATCGAAGACGACGCCATTCGCGGTATAGAAGAGAGGATCGGCAGACGGTTATTGCTTCTGGCAGAATATCAACATAACCGTCCTATAAGTGCCCAGTCTTGTGTAGTGAAAGTGACTCGTGAGCACATCGCCAACATGATGGGGCTAACACGACAAAGTGTTCATAAGGTACTAAAGAAATTGGAAAACTCGAACGTTCTTAGGCTGCAATATGGCAGTATTACCATATTGAATCCGCTGAAAATGGAAGCGTATCTCAAACAGTTGGAATAGTTGTAGATGCAAACACGTCTTTGGTCTAACGGCGTACTCAGCCAAAACGACCACCAGCAAATGCCATGTAGATCAAACAAAAAGCCAGCGAGAGCTTCGCTGGCTTTGACATCATATTTAAGCGACTTCGAGTTCCGATTTTAGCTCTCTCTTTAAGATCTTACCCGTAGCACTCATCGGTAACTGTTCACGAATTTCGACAAACCTTGGGTATTTGAAATTGGCTAACTGCTCTCGCCCCCATAGTTGCAGCTCATCGGCTTCGACAAATTGATTCGGTTTTAATACCACGTAGGCTTTGATCTCTTCGCCATATTCTTGATGCGGAATACCTATCACGGCCACCATCGCTACCGCAGGATGCGTCATGAATACTTCTTCAATCTCACGAGGATACACATTGAAGCCACCTCGAATGATCAAGTCTTTCATCCTGTCGACAATAAACAGATTACCCGACTCATCAAATCGCCCGACGTCACCGGTATGGAACCAACCACTTTGCAACACCGATTCCGTCACTTCTGGGCGATCAAGATAACCTTTCATGACGTTGTGCCCGCGCACAATAATTTCTCCTTCCTCACCGACAGGGAGAGCATGGCCGTCAAGATCAACGACTTTCACCTCAACACCTTGAATCGGTTGCCCGACAGAGCCCGGTACTCGCTCCTGATCAAGGTGATTAAAACACGCTATCGGACTGGTTTCGGACAAGCCGTAACCTTCTAGAATTGGTACATTGAATCGTGCTTCAAAGGTCTTAAATACTTCTGTCGGTAGCGACGAGCCTCCACTAACGGCTACTCGTAGCGACGAAATATCGCAATTATGTTCAACATGCAGCAAACCAATGTACATCGTAGGCACACCGGCAAAGAGCGTCACTCGATGCTTTTCGATCAGCTCCAACACATGTTTCGGATCAAATCGAGGTACTAAAACCAAAGTTGCACCGCTTTGCACGCTAGCATTGAGATGCACGGTTTGACCGAATGTATGAAACAGTGGCAACGTTACTAGATGAACATCATCAGCCTGACTCGCCATGATGTTCTGAGCCACAAGCGCATTCATTACGATGTTTTGCTGCGTGAGCTCTGCTCCTTTGGGCAGTCCCGTTGTGCCTGATGTATACAAAATCACACAAGTGTCATCCGCATCGCGAGCAACGTAATCCGCCAAAGGTTCGATATCTTCTATAAAATACGTCAGTGTCGGTAAACCTTGGTACTCTTTTTGCGTTTGATCTTGCGTCATTACGATCATCGTTTCACACGCATCCACCTCTTTAAACGCTTTCATGCCTTCTTTCGCCATTGGCAGTTCGGGCGTTCCTTCAAAACAGAAGTAAAACTTCGCTTTCGAATCTTCTAGGTGGTATTTGATTTCTCTAGATTTGAGCAACACGTTCAGCGGAACGGTAACGGCACCCGCCTTCTGAACCGCAAAATAAACGAAAGGAAAGAAAGGCAAATTCGGGCACGATAACGCCACTCGGTCTCCCGGTTTGACGCCCGCTTTAATCATCGAAGTCGCGATCTTACCTGCAATCGCGTCAAATTCTGCGTATGTGAATTTTTTATCACCACATATCAAAGCCGTTTTATTCGGTTTACTTGCAGCATTTCTCTGCAATGCAGCAGCAAGGTTCATCATAATGGCTTACCCTCTAAAACTTTGTCATTTTCATTGTTGTTCGTGAATTCCTTTAAGAGAGTCACGCATCATGGGCGACTAAGAGGCTTGGAAAAGCCACATCGCCTTTTGTTAACATTACATTTACAAGATTTAAAAACGCAAGAATGTAAAAAATTTAACATTCAGATGCCCGCACGAACCAAAATGTGAGCGTGTTAGCTAATTATTGTTATAAATATCAAACCAAAAAACCAAAGCCCTTCCTCAACTCCACCGTTGAACAAGCCATTAACATTAACTTAATTTCAACAAATGCAATCTATCACTCAAGAACACATCGAGACACAGAATCCATACATTAAGCAAATGGCAATCGTTTGCTATCGTGCAAAAAATTAGCACCCGTCAATGAAATATCGATTATTTCATCAATAAGCTTCTGCTGCATATTGCCAATTGTGAACGATACGTGTAAAAAGCAAGGCGAGATAATTATCCATAAAACAATTACAGGCTGGTGGGTAATTTTAGGATTTTACATTTTATTAGCACAGAGGTTATGGAAGTGTTAAAACAAAAGAGTTTGCTAAACAACATTGGCGTGCAAGTCGTCATTGCAATGATCGTGGGTACTGCCGTTGGTGCTCTAATGGGTCATGATGCGACTGTATTCGCGCCATTAGGTGCTATCTTTATCAACCTAATCAAGATGCTGGTAATCCCATTGGTTGCTGTCGCTTTGATTTCTGGTGCTGCTGGTCTTGGTAACAGCCAGTCTGCGGGTAAAGTTGGCTTGGTAACATTGGGTTACTTCGGTTTAACTTCGGCTCTAGCAGTTGCATTGGCTCTGTTTATGGGTGAAGTATTCCAACCGGGCATGGGCATCGACGTTTCTGGCGTAGAAGGCATGTTCTCGGCAGAGTACGCTTCAAAAGGTGAACTACCTACTTTCTGGGCAACCATTACTGGTATGATCCCAACCAACGTTTTCCAATCACTGAATGAAGCGAACATCCTACAGATCCTAGTATTCTGTATGTTCTTTGGTATTGCGATTTCTAAGCAAGCGAAAGAGCGTCGTGAACCAATCATCAATGGCGTGAACTGCATTGTTGATGCAATGGTTTGGATGATCAATAAAGTGATGATCATTGCACCTATTGGTGTTTTTGGTCTGATGGCAGAAGCCGTAGGTACGTTCGGTTTTGGCGCACTCATGGTTGTATTCAAACTGTTCGTTGTTTACGTTGCGGCAATCCTTGTGTTTGGCTTTATCGTATACCCTGCAATGGTGCATGTTTTCACTAAGACATCAGCGAAGAAATTCGTGTCTGCAATGAAAAAACCACAAGCAGTTGCACTATCAACAGCGTCGTCAATGGCGACACTGCCTGTCACTATGGATACGTGTGAAAAAGAACTTGGCGTGAAAAACTCAACTGCGTCATTCGTTCTGCCTCTGGGCGCGACCATCAACATGTCTGGTAATGCGATTTACTACGGCTTGGTGGCTATCTTCTTTGCACAGCTGTTCAACATCGACCTAGGCATGGGCGCTTACATCGCGATCATCGTGACTTCAACACTAGGTGCGGTTGGTCAAGCTGGTGTTCCAGGCCCTTCTTTCCTAGTGGTAGCAGTACTACTAGCGGCGGGTATCCCAATTGAAGGTCTGCCTCTACTCTTCGCTCTTGACCGTATCTTCGACATGATTCGTACGGCTCTAAACATTACTGGTGATGCAGCATGTGCGGTCATTGTTGATGCTTTAGTAGAAGAAACTGCCGCTGAAGCGGAGTTACAAAAGCAAGAAGCTTAGTTTCCTAACAAATACTTAAAAGCCGCTCAAAAGAGCGGCTTTTTTTTTGATTCTTTGCATTACGTAACCATACAAATAGAAACTAATAGCATAATTTTTCTGAAGTGATATAACGCCCGTACTAACTATAAAAAACGTCAGATCTAGGTTGTATCATGAGTCTTAAGCTGTCTTTGGTTTCGCTTTCCAATACAGATTTGCCTATTGAAACAAAACAACAGGCACTGATCGATATTGTTCTTCGCTTCCTAACACCACAAGAGAGAGCCTCTCTCTTTGAGTCCATCACTCATCAACGAGAAACGAACTTGCTGGCACGCTACCCTGAGTACCAGTCCAAAAGTCTTTCTGTCTTGTTTGAGTTAATGGATTATCGAGATTTGGTTCGACTGCATCCGAACAACCTACATGACGACGTCTATCTACTTGAATTAACCGTAGCAGAGTGCTTCCCTCATTGGTTAGACTTTTGGTGCGCTTGCGAAATCGAAGCCATCAAACAGAAATACTCGCTTGAAAACCGCGAGCCAGCGACTGAACTCTCCTTCGAAGACACCTCTTACTCAGCAATGCTCATTGATGATATTTCAGAGTCTTCAATGCGCGTTCAACTGCCCAGCTACCCAGTGGCAATGACTTTGAGTGACGCAGTTGCGCTGAGTAATTTGGAGCTCTTCGTTCAAGGAGAAAAGTGGTATGAGATTTTGCCCTTGTTGTCACTTTCTCAGAAAGGTAAGCACTTTATTCTGCTCCAAACTCAGACAACTCCGGTGTTAGTCTCATCAGCGCTAATCCAAGACTGGAACCAACGTAACACTTGGCTAAGTTATGCGCCGCAGTTTAACAGTGAAAAATGGCGATTCTGTCTACCTCTGCACGGCTATCAAGAGCTTAATCGTCTTGATATCTTGGCAAGTGACCTCGTTACAGACTATGGTTCTTTAACAGTGTTTGATCAGGCATTCCAAACACACATAACTAAAACAGAAACGGTATGCGAAGTGCTGCGTCTTACTGTGAGCGGCAGCGTTCAACACAAGCTCTACTTCTTATATCTTGCACAAAAAGAGCTGATGAATGTGCTGTTTCAGTCAGGCTACAAGGTTGGGTTCACCATTATAGAACAAGCGTTCATGTTAAATTTTTATCAATCTATTGATTCTAAAGCCTACTTTCATTCAGGATACTGCGACATTAACGGTGACGGTATTAATACGTACCGGGGTTTCTGGAATTTTGAATCCATGGTAGACACCTTTAAACGCACAGACTTTCGCGATTATAAACGCCGTATTCGAGTAATCAGACAAAATACGCAGGTGAATGAACATGCTTGATATAGGTCTTAGTGGCCTACTCTACCCGAAAGCCATCACACTGTTTGCTACAGTGGCCGTAGTTCTCGTGTGGCTGCTGTACTACTGCTATCGCCTTAAACAAAAGAACGAAGTGATCTTAGGTTCGTACCACGCGCCTTATATCGCCTATTCGACATGCATTATTATTTGGATTAGCAGTAACGCCTACTTCCATACCGATTTGCTACCTCTACTTGGGTCAGAAGGTGGTATTTTCATGGCGAAATTAGCCAACTTAGCTTCCTTCTTCGCATTTGCTTTTGCTTTCTACTTTTCTTGCCAGCTCGCTGCTGAGCAGAAAAAAGGCAAAGTAAAACTGTGGCAACAAGGCATTTTTGTTGCGCTGACGGTTTATTCTCTGGTCATCAATTTACGCCCGAACCTAACCGTTGAGAATGTGCTGATTGATGGCCCTAGCCAATTTGTGATTGAGTTTGGCCCTCACACTTCTTATTTCTTCATGGGATTGGTGACATTTGTCGTTATGACACTCACCAACCTCATTAGCATGCGCGCAAACAGCAGTAAGCTCTCTATAGCGAAGAACAATTACATGATCGCAGGGATCTTAGTATTCATGCTGTCTACGGCTGTCATACACCTAGGCATGACCTACTTCCTTGGGGATTTCTCACTAACGTGGCTACCACCAGCGTTATCCATCAGTGAAATGCTGTTTGTTGGTTACGCGCTGCTTACATCGAGATTCTACAGCGCCAAATACCTTGCTTATCTGACGATCAGTGTGCTTTTTGTTTGCACCATTTTCGTCCTGCCATTAGGTGCGGTATTTATTCCAATGTCTGAAGACAATCAATGGCTCATCTCAATTCCGATTTGCGCCTTGATTGGCATCACCTGGCACTTGGTCTACAAACGCGTTAGCCGAGTCGCATCGTTCTTTATCTACGGCAATCGACAAACACCAGTACAGCAGATCTTAGCGTTAGAAGAAGAGTTTAAGCGCTCAATCGACGATGCCGTGCATCAGTTGAGCACATTACTCAACATACCCAATGACAAACTTCAGCTCGTAACCAGTAACTACACCGAAACCTTCTACGAAGATTATTTACACAGCAATGATTCGGTTTTGGTGCTCGACGAACTTTCTGAAAGACTCGACGAAAAACCGTCTTCAAAAGGTTCAATCAAAGCTCTGTATGAACGCATGAGATCGAGTAACACGGCACTTGTTATGCCTCTGTTTGGCCGTGAAAAGTCAGTTTCACATTTGCTGATTTCTTCACACAAAAGCGATAACAAACTGTTTTCGAACGAAGAGATTTCAGCACTACAAACATTGTTGATCCGCGTACAAAATACGATTGAGTCTGATAGAAAGATTCGTCAAAGCCGCGCGTTAGCCAACTCGATCGCCCATGAAATGCGCAACCCATTGGCGCAAGTTCAGCTTCAATTTGAAGCGCTGAAACAGCACATTGATAGCAATGCATCCGATGACAAGATCAGAAGCGATATAGAAAAAGGCCAAGCAGCAATTCAGCGTGGACGCCAACTCATCGACATCATCTTGCGCGAAGTCAGCGATACTTCTGCTGTGCATGAACCCCTTTCGCTCACTTCGATTCATAAAGCTGTAGATCTTGCGGTGAGTCGATACGGTTTTGAAAACGAACACATCATCGAAAGGGTGAAACTTCCGACTCAAAACGACTTTGTCGCCAAAATCAACGAGACGCTGTTTAACTTTGTCATTTTCAATTTGATTCGCAATGCGATTTACTATTTTGATTCCTATCCCGATAGTCAAATTGAAATCAGAACCCTCGTCGGCCCTTATGAAAACACGCTTGTTTTCCGCGATACAGGGCCTGGGATTGATGACAGCATCGTACACAAAATCTTTGATGACTTTTTCTCATTCCAGAAAAGCGGCGGTAGCGGGCTTGGCTTGGGTTACTGTCAGCGTGTGATGCGTTCTTTTGGTGGTCGAATTGAGTGTAAATCGATAACTAATGAATTTACCGAGTTTTATCTGCATTTTCCGGTTGTGCCAAATGCACCGAAAGTAGAAACGCTTCGAACGCCAAACTTTTACAACTGGAATCAGAAAGTCAAAACTAAACCAAGTCCAGAACCTGTCGTACAAATCAACAAAGATGCACCAACTGTGCTCATTGTCGATGATAAAGAGGTGCAACGTACTTTGGTTCAAATGTACCTAAACCGACTTGGCGTCAATAGTTTACAAGCCAATAACGGCGCAAATGCGGTGGAACTGTTTCAATCACATCAGGTCGATTTGGTGTTGATGGATGTTCAAATGCCGGTAATGAATGGGTTTGATGCCAGCGAAAAAATCAAGCAGTGCTCCCCAACTACGCCAATCATCGCCCTGTCTGGCGAGTCTGGAGAGAAAGAGCTCGAGATGATTGCTAAGTTGATGGATGGTCGTCTGGAAAAGCCAACCACACTCAACGCATTGCGTGATGTACTGATGAGATGGCTTCATTTCGATAAAATCAGCGTAACGAACAGTTATCAAATTGCGAATGAATAGTTGGCATTAAAACTGCTTAACTGAAGTACAAACCGAATTATCCAGAGCGTTGAGCTTGCTGTTATGCAGTCAGTAAGCTTGATAAGGAGATGGCTATGTTACTTCACCGACACACATATTACGGCTTGATTCATCACGGAATAAAAGCACTATTGTTAGATAGAATCGGACGCTACACCGAGGAAGAGTATCACCAATATTTGAGCCTAATGACAGGCAAATCAACTTGCTTCACCATGACGCATGAAGAGCTAGAAGCCACCGTCGATAACTTGTTGAGAGAAGGCTATTTGGAAGACGTAAAGTCTCTGATTTCTCAATACCAACGTGTGGCGTAAGAAAGAATCGTTTAGCTCTCGAGCCATGAGTCAAGCCTACAGAAGCTCACCAAGCTATCTGTACTAACGAGCAAGATTTCGCCTTTTTAGGTGCCTTAAACATATCAATAAATTGCCGCTCATTGAGCGGCAATTTTTTATCCAAATCCCTTGAGCTATTCACATTACGCCAGATTCCGCTAGACTGTCAGCAACTCAACAACTCGGTAGTTTTTGGCAACATGAAGCAAATCCTTGATTTTATTCCTCTCATTATCTTCTTCGCTCTATACAAGATGTACGACATCTATGTAGCGACTGGAGCACTCATCGTTGCAACGGCAGTTCAACTTATCGTGACCTACGCGCTGTATAAGAAAGTAGAGAAGATGCAACTGATCACGTTTGTCATCGTCACGATATTCGGTAGCATGACCATTTTCTTCCATGACGACAACTTCATAAAATGGAAAGTCACTATCATTTACGTGGTGCTTGCCGTTGGCTTAACCGCCAGCCACTTAATGGGAAAATCGGTCGTCAAAGGCATGTTGGGTAAAGAGATCACGCTACCTGACGCGATTTGGGCGAAGATAAACTGGGCATGGGTAGGCTTCTTCTCATTTTTTGCAGGCCTAAACATTTACATCGCTTACGAGCTACCTCTGGATGTTTGGGTTAACTTCAAAGTATTTGGAATGCTGATCGCCACCTTCGCCTACATGATTGCTACTGGTGTCTACATTTACAAGCACATGCCAAAGGAAGAGAAAAATAACTCCTCCGATGTCTCGGTTGATGATTAAAAACTCAATTTTGCTATAATCCGCGCAAATGTATTATTCACAGCGACCTTAGGGTCGCTGTTTTGTTCAACGGACCAATAATTACTGCATTAGTATTCTTATTGGCACACCATATTTGCGCTTTTTTTGAGCGCCCTTGAAGATTTAGGATGTCACTATGAGCCAAGAATTTAACTCTCCGAAAGGCCAGCTTCTGCTTCGTACCCTTGCAATGCCCGCTGATACAAATGCAAACGGCGATATCTTTGGTGGTTGGATAATGTCTCAACTTGACTTGGCGGGTGCGATTCTGGCGAAAGAGATCTGTTCTGGTCGCGTCGTTACCGTTTCTGTTTCAAGCATTACATTTAAAAAACCAGTCAGCGTAGGTGACGTGGTTTGTTGTTACGGCGTGTGTAAGAAAATCGGCCGTACATCGATGAGCGTTGACCTAGAAGTTTGGGTGAAACCAGTGAAAGTCGACGGCATCGAAGATCGTTTCATGGTTTGCGAAGCAACCTTTAACTATGTAGCCATCGACAGTGAAGGCAAACCACGTCCAGTGCAAAGCTAAGTCGTCATAAAATCGAATTGCTAGGAAGAATCTCACATTTTCTATTGTTCACTTGTGAGAGGTTCAAAAAAGACGTTAAATTAACACTTTACCCCACCAATTAAGGAACTATGCTATGTGGTACGTCATCTTTTCTCAGGACGTCGAGAACTCATTGGAAAAACGTATGGGCGTTCGTCCTCAACATTTAGAACGCTTGCAACAGCTTCAAGATGAAGGTCGTTTACTTACCGCAGGTCCAATGCCAGCGATCGACTCTGATAACCCAGGAGAAGCCGGCTTTACTGGTTCGACAGTCATTGCTGAATTTTCCTCTTTGGAAGATGCCAAAACATGGGCTGACGCCGATCCTTATGTGGCGGCGGGCGTTTACGAAAACGTGATCGTAAAACCGTTCAAAAAAGTGTTTTAAGTTATGAAAAAATTACTGTGTCTCTTCCTCGCCTTTGGTGCATTGGCGGGTTGTTCATCAAACAATGACAACCAACGCCAACTTGAATTAATGGCGTCTAACCGTGCTGGTGTCTTGTCTGCCGGACTGCCGTTGGAATACGGTCCGCTGCAAATCATGCGTGTTTCTTCTAACAAGAACGTGGTAGAAATGATGATGATTTACAACGACGATGCTTTAGGTGCTAAACCATTAAACCAAGTACTGAATACCAGTATTTATACATACTGCAATACGCCGTCGGTAAGAGAGCAAATTGATATGGGTTTGATGTACCGATTGAAAGTGCGTAACTCACGCGGTCAGTTAATTGCTGATGAATTGGTTTCAGAGCAAACCTGTAGCAAAATCAAATAGACACAGTCATTTGCTTGTCGCCCAAGCCCGACGACAACGAGAGCCGTCGTTTGTGAGCTAGGCGGACATTAAATAAAAGACACAAAAGCGGAGACGATGGTCTCCGCTTTTTTATTAGCCACTTTAAATTGGTGACGAGCTACCTTATGCAAGCTCTGCGCGAAGCTTCTTCGCAGCAGACACAAGGTTGGCAAGTGCAGCTTCCGCCTCTGCCCAGTTACGTGTTTTCAAACCACAGTCTGGGTTTACCCACAAACGTTGTACCGGAATCTTTTCTGCCGCTTTCTTGATTAAGCCTTCAATCCACTCTTCCGTCGGAATGTTTGGAGAGTGAATGTCATAAACACCTGGGCCGATTTCGTTCGGGTAATTGAACTCTTCAAACGCTTTAAGCAGTTCCATATTCGAGCGTGACGTTTCAATGGTAATCACATCCGCATCGAGCGCTGCAACAGAATCGATGATTTCATTGAACTCGCTGTAACACATGTGAGTGTGAATCTGAGTTTCTGGTTTTGCACTCGCTGCTGAGATCTTAAATGCATTCACCGCCCATTCTAAATACGCTTTGTGATCGCGCTTTTTCAACGGCAGACCTTCACGAATCGCAGGCTCATCGATTTGAATGATATTGATGCCTGCATCTTGCAAATCAGAAACCTCATCACGCAGTGCTAATGCCAGTTGTTGCGCGATTTCTTGACGTGTGATGTCTTCACGCGGGAACGTCCAACATAGAATCGTCACTGGGCCAGTTAACATGCCTTTCATCTGCTTGCTGGTTAGCGATTGTGCGTACGTCGACCATTCAACCGTAATCGGCTTTTCACGCTCAATGTCGGCAACCACAATGGCAGGTTTCACACAGCGCGAGCCATAACTCTGCACCCAACCAAATTTCGTCGTTTGGAAGCCCGCCAAATTCTCCGCGAAGTATTCCACCATGTCGTTACGTTCTGCTTCACCATGCACAAGTACATCTAGGTCGAGCGCTTCTTGGCGTTTTACGGCATCCGCAATGTGTCCTTTAAGTGCCTGGATATAGTCGGACTCAGATAACTGACCAGTACGATAAGCACTGCGCTGAACACGGATTTCACCCGTTTGAGGGAAAGAGCCGATGGTCGTGGTTGGCAGCAAAGGTAAACCCAACACTTCAGCTTGATGCGCAGCACGCTCCGCGTAAGGTGCGCTGCGCTCGGCAAGTGACGCTGTAATACTGTTTAAACGAGCTTGCACTTGGGGCTTATTCACATGTGTTGCCGTTTTACGTGCTTTGATTGGCTGGCTATAGGTATCACAAGCGAGAATCGCATTTTGATCACCGTCGAGTGCTCGGCCAAGCAAAGCGACTTCTGTCACTTTTTGTTTTGCGAATGCAAACCAGCTTTTCACTTCTTCACTTAGCTCTGTTTCCAGTTCCAGATCAACTGGGCTATGTAATAGAGAGCATGAACTCGCCACCCAAAGCTTGTCGCCCAATTTCTCTTTGACTGGCTGTAGACGTTCAAGTTGCGCACTCAAATCCGAGCGCCACACGTTACGACCATTCACAACTCCGGCAGAAAACACCCAACCTTCTGGTAGTTTGGCAACCACGTCGTCAAGCTGTTGAGGAGCGGCAGACAAATCAACGTGCAAACCGTCTACTGGTAACTCAATAATTTTGTCTAGGGTATCGGTGACAGAATCGAAGTACGTCGTTAGCAGCACTTTCACATCGCTACGAATCACTTGGTATGCCAGCTTGAACGCGTCAGCCCACTGTTTTTCTAGCTCAAGCGACAAAATCGGCTCATCAATCTGAACCCACTCAACACCTTGGCTCGCCAGCTTAGCCAAAATAGCTTGGTAAGCCGTAAGCAATCGTGGCAGTAGCGTCAGGCGATCGAACCCTTCTTCTACCTCTTTACCTAAGTAAAGATAACTAACTGGGCCGAGCAATACCGGCTTCACTTTATGCTCAGCTTGGACTGCTTCGTTGATTTCTTCAAACAGTTGCGGCCAGCTCACTTCAAACGTATCGTCCTTGCTGAATTCAGGTACGATGTAGTGGTAGTTTGTGTTGAACCATTTAGTCATATCCGATGCTGCAGCACCCGCACAACCACAACCCGCTTGAGATTGACCACGACCCACTTTGAATAGCGTATCGAGATTAGGAAAACCACCTGCGTGACGTTTTGGCACGTGACCCAATAGCAACGTCGTCGTCAATACATGATCGTACCAAGCGAAGTCGCCAGCGGTAGTAAAACTTAAACCAGCCTCTGTTTGTGTTTGCCAGTTTTTAGCGCGCAGATCTGCACCAACTTTTTTAAGCTCTGTTTGATCGATGTCACCGCGCCAGTATTTTTCCTGAGCGAATTTTAATTCTCGTTTTTCACCGATGCGTGGGTAACCGAGTATGTGCGTTGTTGTAGCCATGTCCCTATTCCTTTTTCAATCTTGTTCAATCTTGTTCAATTTGTTTAGGTCAGAGCATCTTTCTCTAAGTTCACAAGATGTCTGGATGGCTAAACTATCTCTCTCCTCTGTCGTTTGGACAACGTCCATTTATTCAACTTGTTTATTAAAAAAATTCATCATGGGTCGATTTCATTCGCAAATAAATCACAACAATAGACGTCTAGACGTTTACATATCCATTTTTTGTCGTTAAGTTAGTTATGTCTGTCGCAGTCAATCAATACGTTTTAACAGCAATAAAAAATTGCTTGCGAGTGAAGTGGATTTGTTTGATAAGTGTTTATTCTTAAATCAAAAATTCAAATTAGCTATTGAGTATTTCAACAAGGCAGAGCATTAAGAAACCATATTGAGCCGTTATTGACTGGGATAGGAATTCGTTCACGGCGAACCACAAAGGATGAAAGGGATTCATGATAGAGCTAAAACATTTGCGAACATTAACTTCGCTTCGAGACACCGGCTCGTTAACTGCTACGGCTACTGCCTTGCACTTAACGCAATCCGCTCTTTCTCACCAAATCAAAGATCTCGAATCTCGTATTGGCGGTCAGTTATTTTTACGCAAAACTCGCCCAGTGAAATTTACCTCTGAGGGTGAAATTCTCTTGCGCCTCGCGGAAGATATTTTGCCGAAGCTGGCAAGAGCAGAAAACGAACTGGCGAGTTTGAAAGAGGACGTCAACGGTCGATTACACATGGCGATCGAATGTCACTCATGCTTCCAATGGCTCATGCCTGCTCTAAGGGAATATCAATTGGCGTGGCCAAGCGTCACGTTGGATTTTTCGTCCGGATTTGGGTTTGAGCCCCTACCTGCATTGCTGGCTGGCGAGTTAGATCTCGTTATCACGTCGGATATTCAACCTCGTTCTGAGGTACATTATGAACCGTTGTTTGACTTCGAAATGCGCCTAATTACTGCGACTAATCATCCATTAGCTGACAAAGAAATTATCGAACCACAAGATCTTGCCGATCAAACTATGCTCTCTTATCCGGTTCAAAAACAAAGATTGGACGTTGTTAAGCACTTCTTGCAGCCGGCCGGCGTCGAGCCTGCCAGATGGAAGCAAGCGGACAATACCTTAATGCTGGTGCAAATGGTTTCGGCAGGGTTGGGCGTTGCGGCGCTGCCAAACTGGGCGATATCCGAGTTTTCTCGTCAGGGGTTAATCACCAGTAAACCATTTGGCAAAGGTTTGTGGCGTCGTCTGTTCGCAGCAACGCGTAACTCTGAAAAAGATAAGCGTTATCTGCAAGCCTTCTTCGCGACGGCGAGACAACAATGCAAAAGCCATCTTGACGGCATCAAGATGGCTTAACAACAAGGAATCGATTGAGACTAGCGTTCGTACGCTTTGAATTGATTGGTGAGTGGGTCGTACTGATAACCAAGCATATCAAGCTTGCCCACCACCGACTCAACATCCATTTCGTAGACCGAAGCCAACTCGTCAAAACTGTCGCACTCTAAGCGTAGTTTTTCGTTGACGATCCCCAACAAAATGATGCTATCCAGATTGCCTACATTGCTTAAATCCATCGCGACACTCCTCTTCGACAACGTATCAAGGTATATACCCAAGTGACTTCAAGATGTAGAGTTCAGAGCGTTGTCACTAATTCAAGTTCAAGGAAAACAACGCTGCGGAATAGCCAGCTATTTCCAAGTTTTTTGACGATGAAATTGCTTTAGTGACACGCTCCCAAAGGGCGAGTTGTCTTGGTTTGCATGCTTTGTTAACAATTTTTGATTTAGAACTACTAGCTCTTCAAATTGTTGCCTCGCCTTCAAACCAAGTCATTCTCGCTGAACCAAGCATCTCGAGGTTACTTGGGTATATACATACAGCGTAGACAGGATCTGGAGAATTTAAAGTGAGCTCACTCGAGATCGTGAACTCACTATCAGACTGTTAAACAGCCAGAGCAAACAAACCTTGTAGGCTTGTCATGGAAGCAAGAGCAAGCAGCAAAGCAATGCTCAGTTGCACTTTTTCTGGCGCCTTGTGTGTGAAGATATGCCAACACCAAACCACAATGGTAGAGATAAGCAGCGCTAAAGAGATCAAAATCGGCTGCGTTGCGCTCGCAAGCGTAGCTTCATCCAATTGGTACGATGAAAATAAAGTCGCAAGCACCAATAGCATGCCAGACACAATACCCGTTACAGGTAAAATACGGTGGAACGCCTGTAGTCGGCTACGGGCAATCGTAAGCAGCAATTGAGAGAACGACGCACCTAAGAAGAAGATCATCACAGCCATCGCTGCTGAAGCAGGCCAATTCGGCTGTTCAAACACTTGAATGCTCACGTATGCAAAGGCCAAACCATTCGCCAAATGCAGCGCCCACAACGGGCCCTTTTCACGCGTTTTCTTAGTCTGAACTTGAGAGTAGAAATAGAAAATCGCGAACACCACCATAAACGCTTCAATACGAAGTGATGCTACCGCAAGCCAAAGTACCCCTATCGCAGGCAACATTTTGTGGAGACGACCTCGCTGACCCGGACAAATATCGCCCTTGATCAAAAGCAAAGTCAGCAGCGCTTGTGCGCCAAATAACATTGGAGGGAAAGTAACCAGCAGTTGTTGAATCATGTTGAATGCAAGCTCAAAAGTCGTTTTGGGGTGGCGATAATAGCAAATCACCTATCGCCAAACCACCTAAACTCTCCGCCTAACTTGCGATCCAAATAGCATCAAACAGGCTTAATGCTCATGCGTTTAATATTAAGCCTGTGCAGCAATACTTGACCTAGTCATTAGCATGAAGCCAGATACTGCAAGGCATCATCTTGAGTGAGTAGCCCACGATATTCTTCTTTGGCGTCGCACAAGATCCAAGGGAAGCCTATACCAGCTTTGATCAAATCTCGAATGGCCGCTACTGGCAAACAGGCATCAACTTGCTCAAATGCGGTGCTCATCACCTGATTGACTGGCCGTTTCCAAAGTCGATGCTCGCGCTCGGTTTCTAAATCTGTCCCCATCGCTGGCGTCATGTGCAAGTTGACTTGCTCTTTGGTGATCAACCCAACGCAGCGGTTTTCATTGATAACCACTAAAGGTGCGCTTGGGCTCAGATTCATGTATTCCACCGCCAAAGACAGCGGTTCACCTGGGTCGAGTCGGCGCACATCGTGATGACATAACGACTGTAACATCGCATCTTGAGTCGGTTTAACCATCACACCATTAAAAAGTGTGTCATGTGCTTGAGCCGTATCGAGTAGTACCACTGGCAACGCCTGAGAAAAGAGGAAGCCCTGCATGTAATCAACACCAATACCAGCCAACACTTCGAGCTCGCGTTGTGACTCGACACCTTCGGCAACCACCTCGACGTTCAGCTTGTGTGCCAAATCGGTAATGGTTTTGACGATGTTATAACTTGTACTACCCTCATGAATATTCTTGACGAACTTGCGGTCGATTTTTAGTACATCAAATTGCCCTTCTTCCAAATAAGAAAACGAAGAGTAGCCCGTACCAAAGTCGTCAATCGCAATTTGAATGCCCTCTTGGCGAATCTGTTCTAACGCAAACGCGTGTTCTTCATCTTGCTCGAAATACGCGGTTTCTGTTAACTCAATAGTCACCAGTTTTGGGTTTACATCGCTGGCTTTAATCAAATCGAGCGATCGCTGGAGAACTTGCAATGAATCCAGCTTGGTATTCAACGAGCGATTAATGGAAAGTCCGATATTTTCGCCATAGATTTTTTGCAAATGTGACCACTGCTTCAGCGCGGTTTGGCAAACAACGTCATCCAGCGCAGCGATCAACTCCAGGTCTTCAATGATGGAAATCATCTCTTGCGTGCTGTACTCGCTGTTTTCGTGATAGAAGCGCGCTAATGCCTCAAACTTCACCACATTGCCGGTTCGCGTTTCGATAATTGGCTGAAAATACACATCCACCAGCTCACTTTCAATTTGGGTTTTCAGGAACGTTTCCAAATGCTGACGTTTCACCAACTCGGCGTGAAGTTCACTGTTGTAAAAGTTGAAGTAGCCGTTTTCTCCGGCTTTCGAAGACACCATCGCTTGCGCCGCATGAGCAAGTGCCTGTTTTGGATTATTGGTGTCATACCCAAGGACAGAAACCCCGGTTTGCCCTTCCACAATCGTAGCGTGCATTTTGTTTCCCATTTCACTTCTCAGCTCAGAAAAGAAACCTTTCATGGCTATTTGAATCAAGCGCAAAGGGCTCAACCACTGACAATGTGGCGTTTGTAAACAGACTACAAAGACGTCTCGCGATAACTGCCCCGCAATGCTGGTGTAGCGACTACGCATGATAAAGTCCGCAAAACCTAGCTGTTGTTCCAACATGCATTTCTGGGCAAAGTTCGGTCTTAGCGTCATCACGATATTGAGGTCTTTGTGACCACTTTCGTTTGCGAGGTTATCCAATTGAAGTTCGAATTCATCTCTGGTTGGCAAAAATGCCGACCAGTCTTGCACTTGCTCACAACGATTTTTCATCCACAAAAGGGAAGCCGAGATATCCGTTGAAAAACCGAGAAAAAGCACACGCCCTGAATTGAATGTGAGGCGATAGATACACAAATGATGCGCTTGGTTACTACCATTGGCTGTGCGGCTAAGAAGATTGCCGCTCCAATACCCTTCTTCATCAATGTGTTTCCAAAGCTGATCGTAGAACGCTTGGCTATGGTGAGAAGTGCTGAAGATGTAGGTTTTTAACCCAACGAGATCGCGATTTTGATACCCCATCTGAAGCTCAAAGGCGCGATTGCAACCAAGAATACGCGTGTCTTCATCGGCAACGAGTACGCCGACGTTTGGCAAATCGAAGATGGTTTCAAGAATCTTCGCCAGCTCTTCACACCCAGTGATGGTCAGCTGAGGAATGATTGTGCCTTGAACAATCCGCTCGTTGAGCTTTTCAAAACTCATGGTGACATGAATGAGCTTGGCGTCATTAGGCATTAAGCAGCAAGAAAAATGCCCTTGCCCACCCATAAATTCGACGTCCGCAATGCGTTGACGACAAGCCTCTTGCTGCCCCATCAACATATATTGAAGCAGCTCATCTAAACTGTTAATCGGACGTTTAAAGCCAAAAGCATTGGCCATGCTTGGTTGATCGCATTCAAACTCACGAGTATAGATGTCATAAGACCATTCCACGACCTGAGTGTGATTGGCTGCATGCTGCACTTGTCCTTGTGCAATCGTTAGTGATTCGCTCATTTCCTAGCCCCCTTATTTTGGTCGGCCTTTTTGCTCTCCATTCAAAACCCAATGTCACAGTCGATGTTTGAGGAACCTTTAGGTTCTCTGTTATGACTCGAAAGTTAACAGGTAAGCCTTGCGGTTTTGAATGTTGCTTCGAGCATGCTCGGCACATGCACTTTTAACTATGCACTAATTTGATTATAGGCGAGTTTCAAATAAGCATTCCATTGCTTATCAAATGTATTAAAATTGCGACAAACAAATCTAAGCAGGCTAATAACCATAAGGCTTCAAAGGGGATATCAGATAAAAAATCGTCGATATAACAATGATATTTCTGCAAACCAAATAAAACTCTCTGAACTGAGCTTGAATAGATGAGTTTGTTATAGATACCTGATCATCAAATCGCTATAATTCGCGCTCCCTGGAACAGAGAGCAAAATATGACCAATAACATCACTCCTATTCATGAGTACAAAAAATACTGGGCAGAGTGTTTTGGTACGGCACCTTTCTTGCCGACCAGTCGCAAAGAAATGGATGCCCTAGGATGGGATAGCTGTGACATTATCATCGTAACCGGTGACGCTTACGTAGATCACCCGAGCTTTGGTATGGCTATCATTGGCCGTCTGCTAGAAGCGCAGGGGTTCCGTGTCGGTATCATTGCTCAACCAGAATGGCAAAACAAAGATGCGTTCATGCAGCTTGGTAAGCCAAATCTGTTCTTCGGGATCACTGCGGGTAACATGGACTCCATGATCAACCGTTACACTGCGGATAAAAAACTTCGTCACGATGACGCGTACACACCAAATAACGAAGGTGGCAAACGCCCAGACCGCGCGACTTTGGTTTACTCTCAGCGTTGTCGTGAAGCTTACAAAGAAGTACCTATTGTTTTAGGTGGTATCGAAGCCAGCCTACGCCGTGTTGCGCACTACGATTACTGGTCAGATAAAGTTCGCCGTTCGGTACTGTTTGATGCAAAAGCAGACATCCTACTTTTCGGTAACGCAGAACGCGCACTTGTAGAAGTAGCGCATCGCATTGCAAATGGCGAAGACATCAGCACCATGACCAATATTCGTGGTACTGCCGTGAACTTGCCAGCCCCGCCAGAAGGCTACACGGTTATCGATTCTTCTCGCATTGAAAAACCTCGTAAAGAAGCGTTCGTACCAAAGAACCCATACGAAGTAGAAACTCAGTGTGAAACTAAAAAAGATGAGCCAGTTGCACAACCAATCACGATTCGCCCATCACGCCACGATGCTGCGACAACTGCGGTTCGCTTACCTTCGTTTGAAAAACTAAGAAACGATCGCATTCTTTATGCCCACGCAAGTCGTGTATTGCATTTAGAAACGAACCCGTACTCAGGTCGAGCGTTACTTCAAAGCCATGGTGATCGTGAACTTTGGGTAAACCAAGCCCCAATCCCATTGACGACCGAAGAGATGGACTTTGTGTTTGGTCTGCCTTACGCGCGTGTTCCTCATCCTATGTACGGCAAAGCAAAAATTCCAGCGTATGACATGATCAAAACGTCTGTGAACATCATGCGTGGTTGTTTTGGTGGCTGTTCTTTCTGTTCAATTACCGAGCATGAAGGTCGAATCATTCAAAACCGCTCGAAAGAATCGATCATCAACGAGATTGAAGAAATTCGCGACAAAGTTCCAGGTTTTACCGGCACAATTTCCGATCTTGGTGGCCCAACTGCAAACATGTACCGCCTAGGTTGTAAAGATCCAAAAGCAGAAGCGAACTGTCGTCGTCCGTCTTGTGTATTCCCGGGCATCTGTAACAAGCTAAATACAGACCACAAACACACCATCGATCTATACCGCGAAGCGCGTAAAGTTGAAGGCGTGAAGAAAGTGATGGTCGCATCTGGCGTACGTTACGACCTTGCGATTGAATCACCAGAATACGTGAAAGAGCTCGTAACTCACCACGTAGGTGGTTACTTGAAGATTGCACCGGAACATACAGAGAAAGGCCCTCTTGATCTGATGATGAAACCGGGCATGGGCACGTATGATCGCTTTAAAGAGATGTTCGAAAAGTACAGTGCTGAAGCAGGCAAAAAGCAGTACTTAATCCCTTACTTTATCTCTGCGCACCCAGGCACAGAAGATGAAGACATGTTGAACCTTGCTCTGTGGCTGAAGAAAAACAACTTCGAGTGTGACCAAGTACAAAACTTCTACCCATCACCGATGTGTAACGCAACGTCAATGTACTACTCGGAGACTAACCCTCTGAAACGCGTGAAGTACAAACAGCGCGAAGACATTCCAGTCGCGAAAGGTGAACGTCAACGTCGTTTGCATAAAGCACTACTGCGTTACCACGATCCTGCTAACTGGCCATTAATTCGTGAAGCACTGGTCAACATGGGCAAGAAGCATTTGATTGGTGACAAACCAACGTGTTTGGTTCCTGCAGAAGATATTGATGCTCAAACTCCAGCGCAACGTCGTAAGTCTGGCCGTCACGGTGCAAACCGCTTTGCAACCAAGCACACCAAAAATCAACCAGGTTTCGGTGGCCACTTGAACAAACGCGCTGAAGGCGGTTCAA
Source organism: Vibrio parahaemolyticus (assembly GCF_900460535.1). Taxonomy (NCBI): domain Bacteria; kingdom Pseudomonadati; phylum Pseudomonadota; class Gammaproteobacteria; order Vibrionales; family Vibrionaceae; genus Vibrio; species Vibrio parahaemolyticus. The sequence continues at coordinate 2,277,651 of NZ_UHIL01000001.1, forward strand.
AAGATGGTAAACCATCAGGCAACCGTAACGGTTCTGGTAAAGTACAAGGTGGTCAACGCCCTGCTAGCAACGGCCAGCGCCCTAGCGGCAACGGTGCAAACCTCCCAGCAGGTAGCAAGCCGCAAGGCCAAGGTCGTCCACAAGGCCAAGGCAAACCAGCCGGTCAACGTAAGCCAAAACGTCGTTAGTTCATTAGAACTTGAATATTAAAAAGGGCTCCAGAGGTAACTCTGGAGCCCTTTTGTTTTGTTCGATATTTCTCGCCAATCGTTTTGCCGGAAATGAACCTAGTGAGCTGGCTTGAACTCACTCGCTTGATTAAGACAACTTGAACTTACTCAACTCACCGTGAAGATCACTGGCTTTTACTGTCAGTTCGTTACTGATCGCTACAGAAGATGACATGGTATCCATCACTTCCATCGCCGTATCATTAATCACAACCACATTACGGTTGATCTCTTCCGACACCGAGCTTTGCTCTTCTGCCGCTGAAGCGATCTGATTATTCATATCATTAATCACTTCAATAGCTTGGTTGATTTCGGCCAACGCCAACTGCGCTGCTTGTGTTTCTTCTTTGGTATCCACCGCTTGCTTCTGGCTTTGCTCCATCAACACGACGATTGATTGCGTTTCTTGCTCCAAACGAGCCAACATTGCACGAATTTCTTCTGTCGAGCCTTGTGTGCGCGTTGCAAGGTTGCGGACTTCATCGGCTACCACAGCAAAACCACGACCCGCTTCACCAGCACGCGCAGCTTCAATCGCAGCGTTCAGAGCCAACAAGTTGGTTTGATCGGCAATGCCACCAATCTCACTCAGAATACCCTGAATCGCCGTGCTTGAAGCCACCAAATTCTGCGTCTGGTGCTGTGCATCATTCACTTGCGAAGCGAGGTTATCCACCGCGCTTGCAGCATTGTCCATACGCGACATGCCATTCGCACTATTGCTTTGAACTTGGCTTGCCGCCGCTGCTGCTTGTACCGCAGAATTTGCCACTTCTTGTGCGGTTGCGCTCATCTCATTAATCGCCGTTGCTAGCGAGTTGACTTCGTTCACTTGAACGTTCAGTTGATCTCTCGAAGCTGCCGCGCGAGCTTGGCCTTCACTTGCGTTTTTATCAACTTGGTCTGCCGTCGCCATTACGGTTAAAAGCATTTCCTGAATGCGAGCGAGGAAGGTATTAAACCAGTGCGCCAGTTGGGCGGTTTCGTCCTTACCTTTCACCTCAATGCGGTAAGTTAGGTCGCCCTCGCCTTGTGCTGCGTCTTTAAAACGCTCCACTAAGTTAGTTAACACTTTGCCCAACGAGGTCGCGATCATCGTCATCGCAACAATACCAATCAGAGCCGCAATAATCCCTGCCCACACTCCCTTTTCAAGAGCTTCTGCACTTTGTTCTTCACTCCATCGCTCGTAGTCATCCACGTTCTTTTTAAGGAAGCTACTGGGAACCGATACCATAACGATCCAAGGTGCATCGCTGGTTTCAATTGCAGTAATCGCATACTCATCCCCGCCAAACGTCACAAGGCCTGCGCCTTTTTGTTTCGCAATGGATTGAATACGAGCCCATTGAGACGCCAACTCATGAAAAACTTTCTTGCCCACTTGATCCGCTTGGCTGCTGTTCGCCAGTGTGATGCCTTTCCACGAAGAAATCAGAATACGGCCTTGTCCATCAAACAAGTCGCTCGCGTAATCTTCACTTTGGCTTTGTAACTCGTTCAATGACAAATCAAAACCGAGAGAGCCGATGATCTCGCCACGTAACTTGATTGGTTGGCTGATGGTCGTGATCAGTTCTTGTTTGCCACGAACCGGATACATGTACGGTTCCATCACGAACGTTTTGCCCGTTTCGTAAGGCATCAAGTGCCAATCGTCTTTACGCTCACCGTTGTTGTTTAATTCAGTATTGCTAAAGCTATCCATCGCCACGACATCAAAACTGTTGTGCGAATTTGGCGAAAAGAATGGCGCTAAGTAGCCTTCGCTATTAAAGCCAAGGCTTTTGTCTTGAATCGTTGGCTCAACCCACGATGGCTTTTCCCATACCATGTAACCAGCAAACACAGCTTTGTTCTGAGCTTCTAGCGACGCAATAAACTGTTTAACAATAATGTCTGGCGTCGCGGCCGTCTCTGCGCTTAATTCGATAATTGAACGCGCTTGCTTTAGGTTCGCCAACACTGGCTCTAACTGGTTGGAAATATTCAGCCCTTGCTGAATCGCCGTATTGCTCAGGTCGGTCGTGGTGGCTTCGTTCAGTTGAGATTTTACTTTTGTAGTGATTTGTTCATTCACTTGCGTGAACGCATTGGTTGTCATACCCATTGCAATCAATAGAGTGAAGGCCATTGCCCCACCCGCACTGACAGCAATTCGAGTGCGTATACTGTTAAACATGATAGCCTCACAAATTGATTTTTATCTGGCATTAAGCATTGGAAGGATCATGGATTTTAAACAAGTAAAGTTAATGGGAGACTTTCATTTGTGAACAGATCAAGAACAGAAAATGTAGTTTTATTAATAAAAATAAAATAATGCAGCGTTTCGCTTATGCATGAAACCATTGATTTGATTGAATTATCTCAAAAAAGAGAATCTAAGCGTTTGTATTTAAACGTAATAGCCATATCTAAAAAATGGTTTTATAAAAAGTAAGAACCTTTCCTATCGAGTGCACTTGTGAAGATTGGCAATTATTAATAATGTGCTCAGTGTCACATAAATAATTTAGTATCTTCATGTTTTATATGGAGTTAACAGAACCAACCAATCTATACCATTTATATTTCAATCAGTATTGATAGATATAAATAAACAGGTACAACTGTATTTAAGTTAGACATTGAAAACCGACACAAAGGTGAGAAAATCATTGTCGACAACTTTTTCACACCTATAGTGAATAATGTTCGTTAAGATCAACATTCGAATTTATCGAGATTGGATAAGAATAAATGAAACGTGTACTTTTGGTAGAAGATAATCGTGAAATAGCGGGAATGTTGTTCGATTATTTTGAATGTGCTGGCATGCAGCTGGATTACGCCGACAACGGTGAGCTAGGCTTAAAACTGGCGATGGATAATGCGTTTGACATCATTTTGCTCGACCTCATGCTGCCGCGCATGGATGGCCTAACACTGTGCAACAAGCTGCGCGATGCCGGTAATAACACTCCGGTGTTGATGTTGACTGCACTTGATAGCCGAGACGACATGCTTAAAGGCTTCCAACACGGCGCCGACGACTACCTCACCAAACCGTTTGATCTCGATATTCTTGAAGCACGCATGACTGCATTGATTAAACGCTACCGCGGTACGGTTGCATCAACCAAACTCCAGTATGGCGAAGTGTCTATCGATCAAAAAACGCATCAAGCCTACCGTCAAGATAAGCTGTTGGCGTTGAATCCAACCACGTACACGATTCTAGAAATGCTGGTCAAAAATGCCCCCGAAGTTGTGACGCGTGAAGAAATCGCATTCCGCTTATGGCAAGAAAATGAGCCAAACAATGACGTTTTGCGCAGCCACATTTATCAACTGCGCGGTCAACTCGATAAACCCTTTGAAGAACATTTATTGAAAACCATCCCTAAAGTCGGCTTCCGCTTGGAGCCGGGGGCATGATTCGCCGCTTATTTAACAACACACAAAGCTTAACTGGACGCCTCGAACTCTTCTTCCTGTTGGTGTCGATTGTGATTGGTCTGCTGTGCTTCGCACTTGTTAGTGGCGCGTTGTTGTGGTCGGAAGATCGCGTCGGTGAACGACGTATTATGATCGACAAGAAAGAAGCGATTGAGCATTTTAGGCGTCATCCTGGCGACGGAATGATCAAGCTCGATCTGCTAACAACGGCGTACAACGATATCAATCTGATCCCACCTGTCTACCAGCCTTTTTTGCAAGACAAGCAGTACTTTCTCGGTGAAGTCGGTCAAGAGCCGAACACCAGAATGATTTACATGAGCACTTTTAACCAAAATGGCGAAGAGCACCCTATCATTCTGATTTCACTCATTGATGAAATCGAAATCACCTCAACCGAGTTTGTTTATGTCATCGTAATGGTACTGGCGGTGGTAACGGCGCTTATCCTAATTTTTGGCAGCCTTTTACTGCGCCTATCGCAACGTTTGATTGAGCCAGTCAGCGCACTCAAGGTGCAACTAGACCAACACCAAGGCGATACATCCCAAAAATTCATCGTGCCTGAAGGTTCGGCTAAAGAGTTCCAAACGTTAGCCTCTCAGCTCAATGAATATCGCAGCCAAATCAATCAGGTGATCAAACGTGAGCAAGCTTTTGCGCGATATGCCAGTCATGAACTGAGAACGCCACTAACGGTAATGAAAGGCTCGAGCAGCCTGCTAGCCAGAAGCCCAAGCACGCCGTTTCAAGAGCGTCAGATTGGCCGTATTCAAGATGCTACTCAGCAGATGTCGACCATGGTTGATGCTTTGTTGGGTTTGGTGCGATATGAACGCAACACAGACGACAGCCCCGTTCGAACCATCTCAGAGCAAGAGCTTCACAACATCGTTGCTCTTAGCCAAGCGCAAGCCGATGAAAAGTCGTTGGAATTTAATGTACAGATATTGGGCCATCCGCAAACCAAAGCGACCACTGCAGTGCTTAACATTACGTTGAGTAACTTAATTCGCAACGGCATTGCAGCCACGTCAACAGGAACGATTCATATCACCATGACCGATACCACACTGTCGGTGAGAGATGAAGGTGAAGGCTTCTCTTCCGTGCCAGATGCCGAAGGCCATGGTTTGGGGCTCATGATTGTGGATGACTTATGCCGACGCTATGGCTGGCAATTCACTATTGATACACATTCTGAGGGTGGATGTGAGGCAGTGATTGACCTTTCGTCAGAGCATCATGAGGCTTGCTCAGAGCAACTTCCTCAGCACTAGATTCAATCAAGAGGTATCTCATTTGCTCAGTATCAAAACGGGTAGTTCGATACCTCTTTCTTATTCGATTGAATGAAATCTTATGCCGCAAGCGCAACTAGTCGTTCGAATGCTTGCGATGCCGATTCCGACGCTTCACACACAGAAAACACATCTTCGATAAAGTACTTCAACGCTCTGGATTCAATGGCTCTGATTGCAGCTTGCTGCTCGTCCGATAAATAGCCGTAAATGCTCGCCGCGCCAAAGTCACCGAAGATCATCTTCCCTTGTTCGTTCACCAACGTATTGTGCGCATACAAATCACCATGACACACCTTGTTGTCGTGTAGGTGATTAAATACGTCCACCATCTGCTCAACAATAGAGTTCACTTGCTCGACTGTCAGCGTAAACCCTTGTGGGAACGTATCTCGGGTGCAGGTTTCCAACGTTGGTGGCAAACCTAAGTTGTAGTAATTGTTTGGAATCAGCTCCATCACCAACGCAAGCTCTTTACCGTCATTCACTTGCGCGATGGATTTCACTAAGTTGTTGTGATGCCCAGCTTGCAAACACGCTTCAAGTTCATCATGAGGGTAACCATCACTGGTGACCTCGCCCTTGAACACTTTTACCGCAACTTCACTCGGGAAGTTGTATTGAGCGTCAGTCCAGTTAGCGTGAGAAATCACGCCACTTGCCCCTTGGCCGAGAACATGGTTAAGCGAGTAACTGTTTGTGGTCACTTTCGGCACACTGTCTAGCGAAGATGGGTGTTTGCAGAATGGATTACCTGCAAAAGCAAACCATGCCAATTTAGGTAGCTTCATCAGCACATCCGGAAAGTGCTCTAGCTGGTTCGCAGAGAGACGAACCAATTCCAAATTAACTAAGTTTTCCATGCTACTTGGCAGTCGTTTGATGCGATTCCCTGCCAGTGCAAGCTTTCTTAAGCGCGGCCTTTCACCCAGACTGTTTGGCAGCGTTTCAATCTCGTTGTCAGTCAGGATCAGCCAACGCAACTGACTTGGTAGTGAGGCTTCACTCACCACTTTAATCTTGTTGGTTTTAAATCCAACCATCTCAAGGTTTGGCAGCTTGCCCAATACCTCTGGTAAATGGGTGAACTGATTATTGGAAGCAAAAATGATTTTTAGTTTGGTCAGCTGTTCCAGCTCTTGTGGCAAATCTGACAGTGCGTTGCCGGATAAATCTAACACTTCAAGCGAGTCTGCAAGCTCTAAAATTTCCATAGGGAACTCAGTTAGCCCTTCCGCCAACTTCAGTTGTTTAATTTCTACTAATTGTCCTGTTTTTAATTGTTCTAGAGTCTGCAAAACCAAGCCTTCTGATTGAATGGAAATAAGCGGCGTAGTGTACGTGGCTTGAGGCAGAAAGGCGAGACATGGGGTGGAATAGCATGGAATCAAAGCAACCAAAGGATAGAAGTGAAACAATTGCAATGGTATTACAGCACCGGTGAGTGCGAGTCAAAGCATCAGGAATAACCGAAATGGTTGTACTGAAACACAGACTTTTTATCTGGGTTTAATGGCGTTACACTACGCGCCCTTTTTAAATGGCAAAGGTGACACGGTTTATTCCGTCAGCATCGACATGAAACTCTTAGAAAGTCCTATCACCCAACATAGCTTTAATGGGCGCAAATTTTTCCTTAAACGTGACGACATGCTCCACTCCCACTTTTCCGGGAACAAAGCACGTAAGTTTATGACGTTAATGGAAGAGCAAAATCCCGACATCACCACGTTAATAAGCTTTGGCTCCGCTCAATCTAATGCCATGTACTCGCTAGCGGCTCTTGCCCAGATTAAAGGTTGGGCATTTGAGTTTTATGTTCATCACATTCCATCTTGGCTAAAAAACTCCCCCATCGGAAACTATCGCGGCGCTCTCGATTTGGGTATGAAAATCACCGCCATGCAAGACATCGGTAGCGAACTCCACCCTAGTGAATACATCCACCAGGTACGAAGAGTAGATGAGTCGACATTGCTTATTCCAGAGGGTGGACGTTCCCACCTCGCTGAAGCTGGCATCAAACAGTTAGCACGAGAAATTCTTGATTGGACGCGATTGAGAGGTAAAGAGCAGTTTACGGTCGCCCTGCCATCAGGCACTGGCACGACCGCTTTATATCTTCATAAACATTTAAGCCCACACGGCATAGAAGTGCTAACTTGCCCTTGCGTAGGCGATGCAGATTACTTAACTGAACAGTTCAACCAGCTCGGTGAAAACAGCCACCCAACCATTTTAACCGTGCGCAACAAACACCATTTTGGTCGCTTGTACGAAGAAGATTACATCACATGGAAAGCACTCTTTGAGCAAACCGACCTCGAATTTGACCTGTTATACGACCCGTATATGTGGCAATGCCTCACCCCTTGGTTGGAAGAGAACACAGATAAAACGGTGATTTATATTCACCAAGGCGGGTTACTTGGCAACGAGTCGATGTTGCCAAGATATCAACGAGAATTTGAATAGCGTGTTCAAATAAAGTTGTTGCTGATTACAGTGATTCCACTATTTGATGAGCGCCAGAATTTCTTTGAATTCAGGTGCTCGGCAATCTTCGACCATTTCATACAAACACATTTCTAGCCCAGTGAGCACCACACCGTTAGCGGTTAGCTTCGCAAGAGCGAGCGCTTTATTGGCAGCGGTTCGGGAAGATACACAATCCGTGACTAATTCAACGCGATAACCGGACTGGCGCAGAGAAACCGCGGTTTGATAGACGCAAATGTGGGATTCAATACCGCAAACCAACCAGGTATCCACTTTTGCGTTCTCCACCGCGACCTTAAACGTCGCCTCTTTGCAACCATCAAACGTGTACTTGGTAACAGGTAAATGCGTGCTTTCAAGCACTTCACGAATCGGCTCCGCGGTTGAGCCCAACCTTTCTGGATTCTGTTCTAGCCACAGAATAGGCAAATCTAGTGCTTTGGCGCCCTTTACCAGTTTCGTGATATTTTCAATCAGTGCGTCGCTTTCATGCATTAATGTAGCGAGTTTGCCCTGAACATCCACCACAATCAGGCCCGTGTTTCCTTTCGACAACATTTCCATCTCCTATCTTGTGCGACCACAAACCATACTCAACAAGTTGAGCAACAGTTAATGTATCAGAACCCTTTCATGTTAGAGCAATAAAACCTAGAAAGATGACCTTCGCTCACACATTTGCCCTTAGGTAAGGGTGGTTTGAACTGACTATTTAAATTTCTCTCGAATTAGCTCAATCAAGGCTTTGACTTTATTGGGCAGAAATAAGGCCGAGGGATAAATCAGAGTAAGATGCTGCTTCGGATGCGCAAATTGAGGCAGCACCTCGACCAACAAACCATCTCGCAATGCAGGCTTGGAATGAATTTGTGGAATAAACGCGATGCCGTTTCCTGCTATCGCCATCGAGCGCAGCAAGTTGAGGTCGTCCGAGCGCAACGCCACATGCAGATCTGAATCGAGCAAATCAGCATTGTAACGATTAGTTAAAAGGCGATGCTGCTTAAGATCTTCCACCGTTTTTACTTGCGGATGCGATTCTAGATAGGCTTTTGACGCAACAAAGTGACTACGATAAGGCAAAAGACTGAACTGCACATAGCTGTCATCGGTGACTTTGACCACGCTCGGAAGAAGCTGCAAATCAAACGATTGACGCTTGAGATCGACACTCTCTTGATGGTTTTCAATCTCGACCGAAATATCCGGATACCGCGTTGTGTACTCGGTGATGATCGCGTTAAACGCGGCAGAGCTCATCAATGCGGAAGGAATGGCTAAACGCACCTTGCCCGTCAGCTCTTGTTGATATTCGTGCATGGCATTTAAACCTTGCTGAATATGGTCAATAGGCTGCCCCACCAACTCAAACAAGCGTTTCCCGTGCTCCGTCAACTCAATGCTGCGTGTTGTGCGAATCAAAAGCTGTACCCCGAGCGATTTCTCTAATTCTTGCAGGCGACGACTCACTTTTGATCGTTGTAGTTGATTCGCCTCTGCCGCTGCACTTATACCGCCGTGAACCACCGTCTGAGTGAATAGGTAAATATCATCAAAACTAACGTTCATTGTCCTATTTTTAGGTCATTTATGTTCGTATTATCATTCTACTGAATTGTGAGTGACTTCTCTATAATCCGCTATCCAATATGTTTAACGGAACTTGTAATGACGGCTGACCAAAAATTCAAACACTGGATGCGAACTTTGATTGTCCTGTTCATCGTACTATTTTTGTACATTATCATTGCTGACCGCCACGCCCCCTTAACGACCGAAGGACGAGTGCAAGGATACGTTGTCCAAGTCGCGCCCGAGGTATCTGGTAAAGTGACCGACGTTCTCATCGAGAATAACCAGTCCGTTCAAAAAGGCGATGTGTTGTTTACGATTGATGATCGTAAATACAAGATAGCACTTGAACAGGCGGAGCTGTCTCTGCAATCCGCTTATGAAAAAGAAGCAACGCTGTATTCTCAACGCGAAGCCGCTCTTGCCAACATTGCCCGCGCACAAGCGACATTTGATAATGCACACCGCGAATACAACCGCTTACTGACGTTATCGAAGCAGAAAGTCATCTCTCAATCGACACTCGATAATGCCTTTGCCCAAAATCAGGTATCACGTGCAGCGCTTAAAGCGGAAAGACAAAACTTAAAAGTCATTGAGGCGCAATTAGGCGATCAAAAAGGTCAAAGCACCGCCGTTCGAATTGCCAAAAACGGGATCGAAAAGGCGCAACTTGATTTGGCAAATACCGCAGTACTCGCTCCCAGTGATGGTGTCGTGACCAACCTGCAACTAGAAGTTGGCACGATGGCAAACACCAACATGCCATTGCTGACATTTGTACCAACAGGATCACTCTGGGTAGCCGCTGATTTTCGTGAAAAGTCCGTCGCGAACGTAGACAAGACTTTCCACGCCTTGGTCACATTTGATGCCAACCCAGGTTCGGTGTACGACTTTGATTTAGCTAGCCGCGATTACGGTGTAGCAGCCGCACAACAAACGCCTAATGGCGCACTAACCAAAGTGGAAGTGAACAACCGCTGGGTACGTGATGCGCAGCGTACACGAGTGAACCTAACCAGCAGCGAAGAGTTACCACCAGCACTGTTTGTCGGCTCTCGCGCTACCATTGTTTTGTACCCAGACAACAACATTTTCTGGCAGTTGATGGCGCAAGCACAGATTCACCTCGCAAGCTGGTTCCACTTCATTTACTAGGCGGCGACAATGAAAACCTTACGAATTTGGTTCGGCTGCTCTTTAGGGCTCGCGCTAAGCATGATCTTCGGTTGGTCTTACGGATTTTTTGCCATCATGATGCCGCTGTTTATATTGGGCAGAATGGACAACTTTAATCTTTCGGCTCTATTGATCGTGTTTTTCTCTGCGGTGTGGACAACCATACAAGCCACATTTTTGCTGGAATACTTGCAGTTTCATCCAACATTAATGACCATTGCCGTCGGGATCATGATGCTGTTCAAGTGCATTGCAATGATGAACCAGAAAACCTATTTGTTTGGTTACATGGGGCTGTTGGTGGGTTCAATTGTGTTGAATTTTGCCAGCTATAACTTCATGGATATTGAAGAGTTCAACGTCAACATGTGGGTGATGGCGTTCAGCAATATTTTTGTTTGCGCATTCGCGTATTGGTTGTTCCCGGAGCCAAAATCCCCCGCCGAGCACATTGATATGTCGACCCCAGTGAAAAGCGATATTGACTACATCAGCCAAGTTGCTATGGGTTGGGTAGTGGCGATGGCGGCATTTATCGTATTCCAAGTAGCGGACTTATATGACTCGCTGTCCGCACAAGCTTCCATTTTGATCATCCTAACCCCAATGACTTTAGCGGGCTCGCTCGCCATGGCAAAAATTCGCATCATCGGCACCGCACTAGGCTGCATCGCAGGGATGGCTGTTCAGCTGATATTGGGCAGTTGGTATGGGCATGGGCTACTCTTTTGGCTCGCCTTTACCATTGCGATGGGGCCATTCTGCTTGTGGCTCACCAAAGGGCAAATTAAAGCGGCTATCGCGTTTTCTGCCATGTCTGCCCTATCGGTTCCGCTGACGACCTCATTGGTGCCAGAACAAAAAGACGCGTTCTTTTCGATCTTGTACCGTTTCAGCTCGATTTTCGTCGCGGTTTTGCTCACCGCGATGGTGATGTGGGTAGTGCATCACTGGATTCGTGTAATGTTGCTAAAGCATCCTGAAGTTCGACAGCTAGAAATGAACTAGCGCGAAGTTACCGTCTGTTTTAAGAAAAAACCAAGAACCGAGCTCTTGGTTTTTTTGTTTATCTAAAGGGAAAATATTTTGAATAACTTAAGCAGACAGCTCTCTACGAACAATCTCCGCTCCCGCACTTAGCGCATTGAGCTTAGCGGTTGATACTTCACGAGACAAAGGCGCCATACCACAGTTGGTACATGGGTAAAGCTTGTCGGCATCAACGTACTTCAACGCCTCTCGCAGTGTATTCGCCACTTCTTCTGGCGTTTCAATTTTGTTGGTTGCAACGTCAATCGCACCAACCATCACTTTCTTACCGCGAATCAACTCAAGCAACTCAATAGGCACTCGTGAGTTATGACATTCGAGCGAGATAATATCGATATTCGATTGCTGTAATTTAGGGAATACTTCTTCGTATTGTCGCCATTCAGTGCCTAGCGTTTGCTTCCAATCTGTGTTCGCTTTGATGCCGTAGCCATAGCAGATATGCACCGCCGTTTCACATTTCAGCCCTTCAATCGCACGCTCTAAACATGCAATGCCCCACTCGTTCACATCATCGAAGAACACATTGAACGCAGGCTCATCAAACTGAATGATGTCGACACCTGCAGCTTCAAGCTCCTTCGCTTCTTGATTGAGGATCTTCGCAAATTCCCAAGCCAGCTTCTCACGGCTGCCGTAATGATCATCATAAAGCGTGTCGATCATCGTCATAGGGCCCGGCAACGCCCACTTGATAGGTTGCTTAGTTTGCTGACGCAAGAACTTTGCATCTTCAACAAACACGGGCTTTGTGCGGCTTACAGGGCCAACCACCGTCGGAACACTTGCTTCATAACGGTTGCGAATGGTCACCGTTTTGCGGTTTTCAAAATCTACGCCGCTTAAATGCTCAATAAAGGTCGTCACAAAATGTTGGCGAGTTTGCTCGCCATCACTGACGATATCAACGCCTGCCAGTTCTTGTTCTTGCAAAGCGACACGTAACGCATCGCGTTTGCCATCAATCAGTTCTTCACCTTGCAGTTTCCACGGTGACCAAAGTTTTTCTGGTTCCGCTAGCCAAGAAGGTTTCGGCAAGCTGCCAGCCGTTGAAGTCGGTAATAGTGTTTTCATCGTCATTCCTTTCTAGATTCTCGTTGTCGATTACGCGTAGTTTGCAGACCATTGTTCAAGCACAGATTGATAAGGTTTGATGAAATGCTCCTCGGCAAATTTCCCTTGTTCAATCGCCAGTTGGCTGCGCTCTTCTCGGTCGTAAACGATTTGAGTTAGCGAGTGGTCTAGGTTTTTTAGGTTTGGCTGGTAGCAATTACCGGCAACCGCGTTGGCATTGTAAATCTCAGGTCGGTAAATCTTCTGGAATGTCTCCATCGTGCTAATCGTACTGATAAGCTCTAGGTTTGAATAATCGTTCAACAAGTCACCGAAGAAGTAGAATGCCAATGGTGCAACACTGTTTGGCGGCATAAAGTAGCGCACCTGTAAGCCCATCTTTTTAAAATACTGCTCAGTCAACGAAGATTCGTTCGGCTGATATTCAAAGCCCAAAACAGGATGTTGATTTTCGGTGCGTCGGTATACCTTGTTGTCCGATACACTCAGACAAATCACCGGCAGCTTTTTGAAATGCTGTTTGTAAGACTCAGAATTAACGAAAGCTTTGAACAGTTTGCCATGCAAATCACCGAAATTAGCTGGGATGCTGAAACGGGGCTGGTTTTTGTTGTGGTCCAACAGCAAAACGCTAAAGTCGTAATCACGAACGTATGAAGAGAAGTTGTTGCCCACAATGCCTTCGATGCGCTCGTTAGTGTTGTGGTCAACAATGTTGGTTTTGAGCACTTCAATTGATGGGAAGGCTTCGCCACTGCCTTGGATATCCATATCAACAGAGATGATTTCAAGCTCAACTGAGTAGCGGTCACCTTGCGCATTATCCCAATGTGCCAACGCATTAAAACGATTGTCGATCATTCGGAGTGCATTGCGCAGATTCTCTCGGCGGTAGTTTCCACGAGCCAGATTAGCAAAGTTGGTAGTGATTCGCGTGTTGTCTGATGGTTGGTAATTCTCATCAAAGCGAATGCTTTTGATAGCAAATGTGAAATCGTTATTCATCGTGAGTTGGTATCCTATTTCCTTAGATAAAGCAGACTTTTCCTAACTCTGTGCATGGGGATATTTTTGTTTTTTGGTTTTCCCAATCGTTAGGTTGCGCAGCGTTCACGACGAATCGTTCGTACTAAAAACGGCGGTCGCAGTGCCTAACACCAGAGCAGTCCGTTTTTTATACTTGCTTCACGAGTTGAATAATATTGGTATTGTTTCACATTGAACATGAAAGAAATTCATGACTAGAGAAATGGACCTACGCATACTTCCATTCTTTGCGGTTTCACTTGAAACTCGCAACTTCACCGAGTTGCTCTACATATTCAAACAAGACTCAAGCAAATCGTTTTCTAAACTCTCGCGGAGTTAAACCAATGACGTTTATGAAAACCTTCCTACATGCGCTCGTATCCTCGTAACCAACTTGATGGCTTATAGAATCAAAGGAATGCTGTGTGCTTTCTAACAAATCACATGCGCTCTGAATTCTAAGACGCTGCAAGTATTGATTAGGGTTGTATCCTGTCGCTTTCAAAAATCGTCGTTGCATCGTGCGTTCTGTAAGGTTGGCTTGCTTTGCTAACTGCTTTATGGACAAAGGCTCTGCATAGCGCTGATGCATGATTTGTTGAATGGAAACAATCGCATAATCACCGTGAGAAAACGATGGATGAAACTGTTGGTAGTAGCTCTGCGCTCGCTGAGCGGTATCAATAACCAGCGTTTTTCCAAGCTGACGCACAACACCCGGCGAAGCGTATTTCGCGATCAGCTCAAAGCCAAGATCTAACCATGACATCATCCCACCCGCCGTTACTATGTCACCGTGATTGATCAATATCTTATTGCTATCCAGCGCAATGCTAGGAAAGGCTTGGGAGAATGTTTCCGCCAATGCCCAATGGGTTGTGACCTCTCTCGAATCGATCAAGTTGGTTGCGGCAAGAATGAATACTCCAGCACATGCAGAAGATAACACCGCCCCTTGTGAGTAGTGCGCTTTAAGCCATCTAATCAACGCTTCATCAGGAGCTAAATAGTAATTATCAAGTGACGCAGGTGGCAACAAAACAACCGTTAGTCTTTCTGCGGTTAGGTCTGTATGCGGAATTAAAATCGGCTCAAACACAACCTCAATGTTCTGTTCCTTACATATTCTGTTGGCCAGTAAAAACATCTCTTCAAAGCCATAAACTGCCGACTTCAATACTGAGGGATACTTGCAGATTCCAATCGTTATTTTGATCATCTTTAATTTGTCGTTTTTGACTTCTTTTATGTCATTTTAGACTCTAAAAATAATGCAGCAAGTTACTCATAATTTGGCAAGACGTGAACCAAAATCAGCAGGAATTGAACATGAGCAACAGCGCATTACTTGTAATCGATATACAAAACGACTATTTCCCGAATGGCCGATTTCCTTTGTGGAATACCGATACCACTTTGGACAACATTAAGCAGTTGATGGCGAAAGCCAAAGCACAAGATATCCCGATATTCCTTGTTCAACATGTATCTTCGGCCCCTAAAGGGAAAGCCCCTTTCTTTGAGGAAGGCAGTGTTGGTGTGGAGATTCATCCCGACGTCATCTCAATATGTCCTGACGCCGAGATAATTCAAAAACAGCACGCTGACAGTTTTTATCAAACGGACCTCGAACAAGCACTAGAACGGAGCGGCGTAGATGAATTGTTGATCTGCGGAATGATGACGCAAAATTGCGTGACACATACGGCAATTTCAAAAGCAGCGGAAAAATACAACGTTTCCATCATTGAAGATTGTTGTACGACGACCGATCAAATGATTCATAACATTGCTTTAAGTGCGGTATCTATTCGAGTACCTCTATTGGCTTCTTCCGACGTGCTTTTAAAATAAACGCCCAACAGAAAAGTTAAACCAGTATTATTTGCCCGTTAGCTCTCATACCAATCGAACTTAGGCAGTTATGGTGTCAGCATCCATAGCTGCCCAAATTCAAATCATCGATCTTATCTAGCTTAGCAGTGAGAAATTGCGTTCTCCTTCTCTATCGGCGCTCTATCCGAAATCACCTTGCCATCTTTGATCGTGATGATGCGCTTGGTGCGTTCTGCGAGGGCGTTATCGTGCGTCACGATGATTAAGGTTCTGCCTTCAGCGTGGAGTTGGTTGAACAAGGCTTCAATCTCTGCGCCGGATTTTGAATCCAATGCCCCCGTTGGCTCGTCAGCTAGGATGATTTGCGGATCGTTGACCAAGGCTCTTGCAATCGCAACTCTCTGCTTTTGACCACCAGAAAGCTGGTTTGGTTTATGGTCTAAACGATCCCCTAGCCCGACTTGCTCTAGCAATTTAGCTGCGCGCTGGCGACGTTCTTTGGCTTTGATACCAGAGTAAACCAACGGCAGTGCCACGTTATCAAGCGCCGTCGCGTATTCCAATAAGTTAAAGCTTTGGAAGACAAATCCGATCTTTTGGTTACGAATGCCAGCCAGCTCATTCGCACTTAAACTTGCGACGTTTTGGCCGCCAAGTTGGTACTCGCCATCGGTGGGCTTATCTAAACAGCCGAGCATGTTCATCAACGTTGATTTGCCTGAACCGGACGGGCCAAGAATCGAAAGAAACTCGCCTTGATTAATGGTTAAGTCAACGCCGTCTAGCGCGCGAACTTCCGCCTCCCCGCTTGAGTAGTATTTACAGATGTTGGTCAGCTCAACAAGCGGCTTGTTCGACATGTTCTTTCCAGAGTTATTGTTGTTATTCACTTTGTAGCGCCTCCAACGGGCTGACTTTTGCGGCTCGGTTTGCAGGTAACCATGCAGATGCCACACCAATGATCACTAAGGTGAGGATGACAATCGCGACAACGACCCACGACAACTCAGGGACAGGTTTACCCAGTTGTTCATAAAAGGCATTGCCCTCTAAAGGAATGGAACTGATGGCAGACACCAGCGCGTACGTCACGGCTAATCCAAGCACGCCCCCCATCATCATTGTCAATAAAGACTGCACTAAATAGTGCATACGAATGGCCGTTGGGGTTGCACCGACTGCCATGCGCACGCCGATATCACGCGTAGATCGCTTTACGGTGGCATACATCACATTGGCGATGCCAACGCCAGCAACAGCTAACGTCACGAAGCCGATAATGCCAAGAAAACTCTGCAAACCTATCAGAAACTGCTGCATACTCTTTTGCTTAAGGAACATATCATCGACTTGGACGACCTGTTCATCACTGACACTTGCCCCGTGTTTACGGGCAATCACTTGCCTTATCGTCTTTGCTAAGGCTTCTCGGTCTACATCCGCTTGTGGCTGCACATTGATGCCACCAATTTCACCGTTGACATGAAATCGCTTCCACGTCGCTAACGGCACAAAGCTGGAATAGTTGATAAGATCCCCCAGTTCTATTTGAGCGCTGTTTTTCTCCAATACGCCCACAACGGTGAACTCCTCATTGCCAATTTTTACCTTTTTCCCCACAGGGTTGAGTTGCAATGTGACTGTCGCAAACCAACTAAAGTCCTCATTCGGGTTGAATAAGTCGGCTGCCAGTTCATAACCCAGTACAACGACTTTGCGCGTCTCTTTTTGATCGAGTGGATTTAACCATCGCCCTCCCGCCATCGGCACCAAATTGGTCATGGATTGAAACTCGCTCGTGACCGCTAAGGGCTCTTGCCACGAGCTTCTGTCACCAACGGTGATGCGCTCTTTCCACTTCGCAGTTGGCGCAACACTTTTTACATCGGGTAACGCTCGAACGACCTCTGAATCGTCCATTTTTAATGTCAGAAATTTACCTTGGTGAAAAGCACCGTGGTCGACGGTGGCCATCCCTCCGGTCAAATAAATCAAGTTGCCGTTACCATTTTGTGCGGTTTTCAATACGCCCTGACGAATACCCTCACCTACCGCCAACATAGCAGCGATACAGAGGGTCGCCCACGCTACAGCCAGAATGGTCAAACCCAATCTCAGCTTTTCTGCAGCCATTTCTTGGAAAATTTGTCTCATCGGTAACAACATGACTAGGCCCTCGCACTCAAAGCAATGACTGGCGTGAGACGCGATGCTCGCCTTGCTGGGAAATACGATGCCATCAATGCCAAGACAAGCGTCACAAGTAAAGACCAAGCAATGGAATCTGGCGTGATCACAGGCCAACCAATCCATTCCGGTAATGTCATGCTGCTTAAGACAGATACCACGGCATACGAAAACATCAGACCTAATGCCGTGCCCACGGCTACCAAAATAAGCCCTTCAAGAATAAACTGACTGAGTATGGATTTTTGAGTCGCCCCGATCGCTAAACGCACACCGATTTCACGCGTGCGCTCCGTGACAGATAAAAACATGATGTTGGCAACGCCAAGCGCACCGACCGCCATGGTCATCGCACCACTCGCTCCGAGAAAAATCTGAATGCCACGTAAAATTCCACTGATGACCGCCTCACCTTCACTAAAATCGGGTAATTCGATCGCATCTTTATCACTTGGGTCAAAATGAAGCTGTTTGGCGAAAAAGTTCACGATATTTTGTCGAAACGACGGTGCATCCATCCCGTCTCTCGGCTTCATCAATACCATCCAAGGTTTCGCATCCCACAAATCGCGGTACGTTGTTTGAGGAATGAAAACCGTGCGGCTATCGCCGAATGAAATGCCAGTGTCCTCACCGACGGTTATCCCAATCACCAAAAACGGAATGCCATTGACTTTGAGCCTATCCCCGATTTGGATTCCGCCCATTTGCGCAATTTGATCGCCTAACACTGCCACGCGAGTGTGGTTGTCCATATCACTTGGTGACAGGTTTCTCGAACCGGATTGCAGCTTGCGTTGCATTAAAGGAAAGTAAGACGTATCAATACCGCTGACCGTACTCGATAAATTCTGTCCTTTGAGATTGGTGATATTCGCATCCCATTTGGCGTAAACGCTCGACGCCTGTTGCACGAAGCCCGACTGTTTGATCATGTCGACTTTTTCTTGTGGAATATCAATTTGTCGTCTTGAAGGTAACCCTTGCCACGGTTTACTGGTACTCGACGGAAACACCACTTGCACATTGTTGATCATAAATGAAAACGACTGGGTCTGATGGCGATAAAAGCCTTCGCCCAGTGCGATTAACACCACCACAGAGATCACGCCCCAAGCAATCGCGATAATGGCTAGCACGCTCTTCATACGGTGCGCCATCAACGTTTGCCAAGTTTGCTGCAACAGGCTGCTCATGAATGAAAAGCCCGAGAGATCAACGCCATGGTATCGTCATCGAGTTTCCCTGCGGTTTGCAGTAAGCCGATTCTCTTACGCCAATAGCTGTACAAGTTGGTTTGCAGACTGTTTTTCGCCTCAAACAAGCTGTTGTGTGCACTGATAACTTCCGACACTTCAAGCAGACCAGCGTCGTAAAGCTTCTCTTTGCTTTGCAACACTCTGGCGCGCGACTCAACCAGCTCGTTCGCTATTAAAACTTGATTCCAATTGATATCGACCTGCGTAAACTGCTGAATAACTCGTTTCTGAATATCAATTTCCACTCTACGCATATCTTGCTTGGCGCTTAAAATGTTCAACGATGCTTCGTCCACTTTCGCTCGCACTGCACCATTGAGGTCAATCGGCAAACTCAAACTAATCCCAGCGTTAAACTCGCCGTTTGAACGATTGTCACCATCGCTGTAGCCCACACTACCTTTGACGGTCGGGTAGTATCCACCTTTAGCTGAATCTTTCGCGAACTCGCTCGCTTTCACCATCTGCGCCGCTACCAACAGCTCTGGACTGCTGTCTTTCGCCAGTTTTAGCCATTGCTCCTGAGAGTCCACCAGCATCGGCGGCTGAATCAAAGAATCCGTTCGAATTTGGTCGACACTCTCCGGCATTTGATTGATTAACGCCGCAAGCTCTGCTTTTTTCACTTCGAGATCGGCTTTTGCATTGAGGATACTTGCTTGCTCAGAGACTTGATTCGCTCGCATCTCTTCAACATCAACCGACTTCACTTTGCCTGCTCGATAGCGTTTCTCGATGATGTTGAGAAGTTCTTTCCCCTCCTCCAGCTTGGACTGCGCCAATTTGAGGTCGCCCTGTGCGCTTGCCACATCTAGGTAAGCGGTGAGCAACTTTTGCGCAAGCTCGTTATGCGCTTGAGATAACTCTAACTGTACTTTGAGATAATTGGCATTCGCTTGATCCAGTTCCGACCACAAACTGCTATCCCAAATAGTTTGAGATAAGGTCGCGCCGTAACTGTTGGAATGGCTTGAGGACTCATTCCAATCCGCTGACGCACTGGCACTTAAACCCGGCAATAACGCACTGCGGCTACTCTGTACGCCAACCTCGCCAAGCTGGACGCCGATTTTCGCTTTTTCGTAATTTGGATCGTTCTGCTTTGCTTGTTGCCAAGCTTGTTCAATAGAAATTGCGTAGGTCGGCAAACTGAGCGTGGCAGCCAACAATGCAAAGGCGATTGTTGATCGTTGCAGCTTAACCATGCGCCGCTCCCATCATGCTGTTGTCGATAACCTCTTCATCAAGCTCCACGCCGTCAAGCACTTCGACATTGATGCCATCTGACAGACCGAGTTTCACAGGTTGTTTATGAAACCCTTGTTCTGAGCTGTCGGGGATCAGAACATTCGGTGCGTCACCATCAAATTGCAGAGCGCGCTCCGGTAGAGTGAGCACGTTTTCAGACTTCTTCAGAATGATTTGAGCCGTCGATGAAAAACCAGAACGAAGCAACACATCTTGTGGGATCTTGAGTTCTCCCACTTCAACCTCAAAACCGTTATCAAAACTTTTTGCAGAAGCATTGCCCTCTGGTGAGTTAAGGTTCTCAGATTGAATCGCCACTTTGGTTAGCACACCAGAAATCGCCACATCAGGATAAGGCGCAACCGTCAACATAACGGGCATTCCCGGAGACAACTGCGCAGCATCATGCTCACTGACGCTACCTTTAAAAATCAGACTGTTCATGTCGGCCAATGACATCATTTCAGTCGCGGCTTGGCTTGATTGAGTCGAGATGATCGGCTCTCCGACCTCTACTTTCTGGTTGAGTACTGTGCCATCAATTGGCGCGTAGATCGTCGACGTTAAACGCGCATCGCCGATAGACGCCTCACCACTGCGGATGAGTTCGAGATTCTGGCGCTTTTGCAATACGTCCGCTTGCGCAGATTTGACTGCCGAGCGCGCACTTACGTATTCGTCGTAGTTACTTGGAATAATGTCCTGCTTGACCAAGCTTTCTAAGTTGGACAGTTTTTGTTTGGCGGATTCCAGATCGGCTTCGCTACGCATGAGTTCTGCCGATGCATCCGTTAATGCTTGGGGAGTTGGGTTTGGACGCACTTTGATCAGCGGCTGGCCTTGCTTCACCTTTTCACCAACTTTCGCGTACACTTCACCGACGATACCGTCGATTTGTGACTTGATAGACACAGAGTGTGCAGGGACAATTTTACCAACAGCCACAGCTTGTTTTTCAATCGTGCCTTTTTCCACAATCAATGTAGGCAGCAATTCTGGTTGAGCAGCAGATTGGAGATAGAAATACGTACCACCGCCGAGCAGCGCGATGCTCACAGCGGAGACAAGCCAACGTTTCGTCATTATTTATTCCAACAATTATTGGGTAGTCTAATGACTACTCCTAAAACACAAAGTTGAAGGAATAATATCCTGCTTTAATAGCGGTTTGGTTGTCACAGTTGGTAAGGCTTTGTCAGTCGCCTCTGACAATCAAAGACTAAAAAATCTCGACGAATCATTCAGCAAAGACGCTGTCTACGATGGCGACTAACAAGCTCTGTAACCGCTCGTTTCAACCGCCCCCCTTTTCATTCTGAACAACGTGCAAAATGGCGCAGTTCTGTATCCTCCAATCGCATATCCATACAGTCTTGCGCCTCACGTCCTAGAGCAGGAAAAACCGCATGCGCTTTTAAAATGCCTTGGCTGATAAAGCCACATTTCTCCAACACACGAATACTCGCGCGGTTGCCAATATGCGGGGTAGTGCGAATGCGCGTTATACCCAAGCTTTGCAGGTAAACAACGCCAAGTTTGCAGGCTTGGGTTGCATAGCCTTTTCCCTGATAGCGAGCAGAAATACCAAAATGGATTTCACTGCTGTCTTGCTCAGGTATCAGCACCAGACAGCCTATAGGAGTTTGAGAAGTAAGTTCTTCAATGGTGAAGACTAATAGATTGGGAGACTTTTGATCATATTGAGCACGCCATCTTTCGATAGCTTCAAGGGTTTGATTTGAATTTTGGTGGGCTTGGCGATGGAGGAAGCGACATGCTTGCTCATCGCCTAAATAGTTTTCAAACAGGGGTGCAGCGTCTGTTGTTTTGAGGTATCTGATTGCCACTTGTTGAGCTTCAACTCTCATCATGATTTAGCTCTGACAAACATTCGGTTTCCAGATTTGCATGAAGTTTTCTACTGGAGCAATAGGAGTGAACCCAAACTGTTCGTACAACCCATGAGCATCGCGGGTTGCAAGCATCATACGGCGTAAGCCTTGTAGTTCTGGATGAGCAACAATTTCTGAGATCAACCACTTACTGATGCCTTTACCACGGTGTGCCTCCACTACAAACACATCGGCAAGATACGCAAACGTGGTGCGATCGGTAATTAACCGAGCAAAAGCGACGAGTTGATTTTCGTCATCCAAAACCGCGAAACAGAACGAATGGCGCAATGACTTCTCAAGGCGTTCTCTTGGAATGCCCTTTCCCCAATAACTGTTTGAAATGAACTCGTAGATAACGCCTAAATCCATGTCATCTAACAATGTAGTAATTCGAAACCCTTGCATTGTATCCCTCAACATTGGTTTATATTTTCTCAGCCACACAGACAAGCGAGTTGGCATTCGCCTCAAATACTTGCGCTGACCAAGATTGGTACTTCTCTATAATTCTGAATCCCGCTTGTTCAAGGAAAACCTCTATGTCTTCCAGCGGGCGATATTTTAAATCAATGCTGGAATGCTCAATCGTTCCACTTTCAAAATGGCGCTCTTTGTTCAAATACATGATGAACGTTTGCAAGTCATACTCGGCCTTCATACCGAAATAATTCACTTCACCATAGGTTGGAGAAACATAGGTTTGCCACAGCGCCATCTCATGATCCAATTCTAGATTCTCTGGCGTTGGTAACCGCGTATCGAAGACAAATCGCCCACCTTTTTCTAGGTGCTTTGATATTGAGCTCAGTGCGCCTGCCAGCATGTCGTCACTTAAAAAGGCTTGGAATGCATTCCCTGTCATTATGGCTAGGTCAAACTTCTTACCTAACGAAAACTGGGTTGCGTCGAGATGAGGAAAACGTAAGTTACTCCTACTTTTGGCTTTGTCCTTTGCGTGTTTGAGCATCCCTTCAGAAATATCAATGCCAATGGCTTCGTTGAGTTGCTCAGAGACTGGAATCGTGACAATGCCGGAACCACAACAGACATCCAGTACACTTCGAGCATTGGTTTCTTCGATTAACCTTGTGATGAAAGCAATGTCGTAATGGTAATGCTGCTCGTATTGGGCATCGTATTCAATGCCCGACCCGAACTCGGTTAAATCTTGTGTTTTCAAAAACAGTCCTTGTTTGTTACTTATTTCAGCGGTGTGACTTTTTCAGCTCTAGCATCAAGTATCTGCACACATAACCAACACCAGATACGTAACCAATCACATTTTCTAAGGAAACCACTTCCAACCCAGCCCGCTGACAGAGTTGTTCAACTTCACTTTCGGTATATGCCGTATGCACGACCGATCCACTATAAGTATTTCGAGGCAAATCTTGTCCATCCGGATCGTGGTATTGAAAGCTGATAAAACATCGTCCATTCGCAGTTAGCTTACGCGAAATGCACTCCAGCAGTTGTTGAGGCTCTGCTAGAAACTCAGTAAAACCAAGTGCGGTGATAAGGTCGAAGGTTTGCTCAAACAAAGGGGAAAATGGCTCATCAAGGTTATGAACCGAGACGCTTTGATAGAGGTTAGTTTGGCGCGCTTTATCAACCATTTTGGACGAGATGTCTAAACCATGGATGGTGAGATCTGGATAGTGATTTTTTACGACATGACCGATACTGCCTGTCGCACAGGCTAGGTCGAGAGCCAAGCCTTGCTCGATGGGAAAGGTTTTTAACTTCCCAGAAATCCAACGTGGGCCGACGTAATGGCTGTCATCCACCAACTTTTGATAGCGCTCCGACACATCATCATACATTTTTGCTACGTTCATCGTTTCCTCCTTGATAACCAGAACGATGCTCGAATGTAACACGCAATACGCACCTAAGCACTTATTAAATGGCTAATTTTTTATGAAACGTAACCGGCTGGTTATTCAGCGCTAACCAGTAGAAATAGATGAAATTTTGAAAAGTATTAGCCCGTAATTCCGATGGGATTTTTAAGTGCATAAAGAGAAAACATGTCCTGATAATCTGTCTTAGATTATTCAGCTAATCTTATTTCCATCATTCTATTCGCTGTATATAAAAACAATATTTAAATTAACATAACAAACCTATCGCTTATTATTTTTCATTTAAATAATGATTCTTATTGTTAATATCACTCTATAATTAAAGTGCTCAAATTCTCATGTTGTATTAACTTGAGGTTTAATTTATGAAACTAACTCCTTATTTAACTGCTGTTGTTTCGGTCAGCTGCGCTTTTGGCGCAATCGCAGCCGATGATTCAAAAGCACTTTTAGAAGATGCACTGAGTGCAGCACCACCGACTATTCGCGATAAAGTAACGGTGATGGACTGGAACAATAACGTTCTTCAAGAAGGTTCTAGCCAATACACTTGCTTCCCAACGCCACCTCAATTGGAAGGCATTGCTCCAATGTGTATGGATGGTCCTTGGATGGAATGGGCAGACGCTTGGATGAATAAAAAACCTTTCCAAGCCAAAGCATTAGGCATTTCTTACATGTTAGCGGGTGATGGCGGTGCCAGTAACACCGACCCATTTGCAGAAGGGATGACGGACGATAATCAATGGATTGTGGAAGGGCCACACTTGATGATTATTACCCCAGATCAAGCGTTGCTGGACTCTCTACCAACCGATCCAAGTTATGGTGGCCCATACGTGATGTGGAAAGGCACGCCATACGCACACATTATGATTCCCGTTGGAGCGAGAAAATAAAAAGAAAAAATCCGATATTCAGTATTTTGAATATCGGATTTTTATTTCGTTATCGAGCCAACCAAATTCTCGCCAATATTCCTATCGGCGTTGTGATGCCTGTCGTAATAGAGGTCACTTCACCATTTCTTAAAATATAAATGGTTGGAGTCACGCTAATTTTCCATTCACGCATAATATCGCTTGAAGGATCGTTTATGTTTTCAAAACGATATTCTTTTTCCTGCATAAACTGCGCCACGCGCTCATTCGGCCCCGATGAGCCAGAAACGCCAACTACGGCATAGTCATCACTCAGCCAACTCACGCTTGGGCTTACAAATTTACAAGCGGGACACCAAGTCGCCCAAAAGTAAACAACGACAGGTTGTTCATGACTTTGCGCGATTGCATCGAAGTATTCACCATCGCTCAATACTGAGCTCAATGGTGGTGCCTCCTGTTTAGGAATATCTTTGGTGCGATACCAATCCATCGCGATAGAAATAGCGGTGACAATGAGCACCATCTGTACGATTTGAACGAGCCAATATCGGAATGTTCTACGCTGCTTTGTCGAACTCATTGAATGGCTCCCCCACTCGCTTGTTTCACCGCGCTTAAAACAACATCATCAGTCAGAATAACAGGTAACGGGATACCTTGTGGCGCCGCCGGGCCATAGACGATGTTAAACGGCACACCGTAACGCTCATGAGCTCGTAAAAAGTCCGTTACCGAGCCGTCCGGATGTGTCCAATCCCCTTTTAGCGTCGCCACATTAGGACTTTGCAGCAATGAGTAGACAGGATCTTGCCAGATCACGCCGATCTTGTTCGCTTTACACGTGACACACCAATCCGCAGTCACATCCACGAACACCACTCGCCCATTATTGACGTGCTGTTCGATCGCCGAGTTGGAAAGCTTCTGCCATGCTAAGTCCTCAGGAAGCGGTGTCGCCCATTGATTTGCGGTGACACTGCCAAGTAGCAGCCCGCCAGCAATTAAGATAAGCGATGCAGAGCCGGATACCACGAGTGCTTTATCGCCATGAACGCGTTTAACGCGAATCATCAGAACAATAAACGCGACTAAACCGGCGAGAATGACCCAAAACACTGGTAGGTGATTGGCCATCAAAGACAGTAGCCAAACGCTGGTGGCCAACATCATCACACCAAATACGTCTTTGACCACGTTCATCCACTGACCCGGCTTCGGCAATTTAAGCGCAATGCTTGGGAAAATTGCCACCATAATCCAAGGCAACGCCATCCCCAAAGCTAAGGCGGTGAAAATTGCAAACAGCGTAACTACATCGGCACCCAAAGCAAACGCCACGGCTGTTCCTAGGAAAGGCGCAGAACACGGCGTAGCAAGCAAGGTTGCAAACATCCCTTGCACATAGTGTCCAGCTAACGAGTTGTCGCCTTTCGACGCGAGCCATGTACTGGTGCCAGACGAAAGACGGATTTGAAACAGTCCTAGCATGTTGGCGCCAAACAAACCTGTCACCAGAACCATCAATCCTAAAAACCAAGGGCTTTGGAACTGAACGCCCCAGCCAATGGCATTACCTGTCAGTTTGAGCGCCAAAATAAAGCCAGCGAGAATCCAGAACGACGTTAAGATGCCAAGTGAAGACGCAACAAACTGAGCGCGGATTTGACGACGCTCGATACCTTGAGCGGCAACAATACTACTGAGCTTCATCCCCAAAACCGGAAGAACGCAAGGCATGATGTTGAGAATCAAACCACCGAGCAAAGCGAACAGAAAAATACTCACTACAGACGTGCTCGGCAGTGGGTCTACTATCGCCTCAGCTATTGCTTGAGTGGTTTCTTCTGCCAACAAGTTGGCGTCTTTGATGTTCACAAACAGCGACTGATCACTTAACTCCACATCGCCTAACCAAGTATCCACCAAATAGCTCGCGGTAACGGTATTTCCCTCTTGATGTATACCTTCAAGCTTGAAGCTATAGTCTCGCGTTGTCTCATCGACACCGTCCACCAACACTTGTGGTTGGTTCCAACCTTGAGTGTTCGTGAGCTTGATTTGCAACTTCGATTGGTTTGCATCCCAACTTGCTTGAGTGACATCAATAAACGGCGATGGCTGGGGCACATTGCTCACCGCTTGGGCGTAACTGAACATCACCTGCTCGTCGATTTTCAGCTCAGATGGCAGGAAGGTCAGTTGAATTTGATAGTCCGTCAACACACAGATGGTGGTGCAGGAAGAGAGCTTGAGCACTGCATCAATCGTGACGGGTTTCGACATATTGTCGATATGCAGCGTCATTGGGAACAAAGTGTCGCCTTTGTAACCGAGAGTCTCAATGCCCAATAACTCGAACTTTTGCGGATATGGCCATTGCCAATCAACCTTGCTTAGGTTTTGCGAGTTTTGCCAATCTATCGATGGCGCGACACCACCCTCGCCCGGCGATCGCCAATAAGTTTTCCAGTCTCCACTCAGCTTAACATCCAAATAACCAGTGAGCGTTTTTGCTTGCGGATCTTGCTGACCAGTCAAAACAAAACGCGTTTGCACAGGCGGATGCTGTGGATTGGTCATCCATCCCGTGTCGGTAGTTTGCGCCGAGAGAGTAAGAGAGAACAAACCCAACACCAACGCCATAAAGAATATGGACGCGAGTTGAGTCGCTTTAGTAATGTGATTCATAGTGATTCCTAATTAATAACAAGTGTAGAAAATGGCTGGCGTTTTCGGCCAGAATCACTTGTCATTCTCGGAACACACAAAAGGTAAGATGAATTCGATGTTTGTCGTAGATGGGCTCAGTCCATTGCCTTACGTTAACAAAGGCACTGCATCGCCAAACTGCGGCTAAAACAATGCCAATGAACAAAACGACAATGAAGGCTTCGAGCTGATGCTGGGTAAACTGAATCAACTTTTCAGACAGTTCACACTTACTCGGCTCTTTGACTTTATCAGCTTTCACAACATGAGCATCATCGTTAGATAAAGCAGAAACCAAGGTTTGGTCATCACTCATCGAGCATGCCGAAACCAAACCAGAATTTTGCATCAGACACACGACGATGACCCAGCCAATCATTGCTAGCAGCCATTTCGCGCGCTTTTGAGGCGTGCCTTGTCGTGAAATCAATAAGCTCATAAAAAGTCAGATAAAGATGGAAACGCAGAAAATAATACGCAAGTTGTCGTAAAGCTCAAGTCGTTCGACCTTGCTTGCCGATATGATTGGTAAATAATTGTGATAACCTTAAACCCATCGCTTTTTGCAACACGCTCATTATGCTCAATAAAGTTAATCTCGCCGACATTCGCTCGTTTGTTTTGATCGCCCAACTTGGCAACTTCACCAAAGCGGCGGAAGCTCTGTCCGTTTCTCGTTCTCACGTTTCTCGCCAAATCAGCGGACTTGAAGCGCAAATGGGCGTGACACTACTCAACCGAACCACACGCACGCTGCGTTTAACTCATGCCGGCGAGCGATTTTATCACGACTGTGAAAAAGCTTTGCGAGACATCGACCAAGCGTTAATTGCCGCCGTCGATGATACTCAAGAGATTCGCGGCGTGATTCGAGTGAACTGTGTGGGTGGCTACATCGGCGAAGACATCATCGCCAAATACGTGTGTGAGTTTATGCAACAGTACCCGAACGTCAGCATTGACTTGGACTTTTCTTCGCCTCGTATTGATTTGATTGAAGATCAGTTTGATGTCGCATTTCGTATGGGGGAATTGGATGATGCAGGGTTTGTAGCGCGCAAGCTGATGACCGTTGACATGGTCACCCTCGCAAGCC
The DNA here is from genome assembly GCF_900460535.1 of Vibrio parahaemolyticus. Classification (NCBI taxonomy): domain Bacteria; kingdom Pseudomonadati; phylum Pseudomonadota; class Gammaproteobacteria; order Vibrionales; family Vibrionaceae; genus Vibrio; species Vibrio parahaemolyticus. The sequence goes on from NZ_UHIL01000001.1 coordinate 2,306,011, forward strand.
CTAGCTATGTGCAGCAATATGGCATGCCAATACACCCAAAAGAGCTGGCCGAACATCGAACTCTCACTGGTTCAGTTACGCGTTGGAGCTATCGTAAAGCAGATAACCCAAATGACCACACCGATGTGGTCGTAAAAGGCAACTTGCGCTGTAAAAATGGACGAGCGTTAGTAATGGGCGCGCTGCACGGCAACGGCATTATTCGTGTTCCACTGAGTTACTGTGCAGAAGAAGTGGAGCTAGGCCAACTGATAAAAGTGATGCCAAATTGGGAAATTCCGTCGGTGCCCTTTTCCGCCATATTCCATCGAGATCGCTATCAACCGAAACGACTGCGAACTTTTATCGATTTCATCAAACAGAAGTTTGAAGGCTCCTAATCTTACAGCTCAGCTCTCGCTAGATGGGATTCTCCAACTTGCCATAAATGTAGGCCAATTCTGCGACGGTTTTGGCTGAGAACTTTTTCAGTAAGCTGGCTCGATGAACTTCCACCGTTCTCATTGCAATGCACAGCTCATCCGCAATTCGAATATTGCGCTTACCAGCAATGATCAAACGTAAGATATCTTTTTCGCGCGGCGTTAGTGATTCATATGCCGCTCTTGCCGCCACCATATCGAGGCTCGCCGCGGACTGCATCTGACCATGTAATATTGCTTGAGCCAGTTCATCGCCTTTAACTGGTTTTTGGAAAAAGTTGACCGCCCCAGCTTGCAACGCATCGACCGCCATCGGTACATCACCATGACCGGTCAGATAAATTACCGCTAATGGGCTGTGCGCCTCATTCAAAAATTGATGAACTTGCTGACCACGAAGGTTAGGCATTCGGCTATCAAGAATCACGCATCCGGCCTGATGAATGTTCACTTCGTCGAGAAAAGATTGCCCATCAGCAAAAGTCGTCACGTTAAAGTCATGCTCCTCCAGCATAAAAGCCAGCGAATCACGTACCGATTCGTCATCGTCAACCACATAAACAGGCAGCTGCTTTTCACTGCTGATCATTAACTGCTCCTAAATACCGATTAGTTTTGATAAGGAAACACAAGCTCAACCAAACAGCCGTGCGGCGTGGTCGAAGCAATGAGAAACTCGCCGCCGTGCATTTCCATTACGTCACGACAAATCGCCAGCCCCAGCCCAAGTCCTTCGGCTTTAGAGCTCACAAAAGCTTGGGTCGGATTATCTTGCTGTAACCCAGTGCCGTTATCCAATATGCGAATAGAAAGCTGGTTAGCTTGGTAGTCACAATGCAGGGCAATTTTACCTTGGTAGTCCGACGAGTGGTATTTCTCCTGAAACAAAGCACACGCATCAATGGCGTTGTTGATCACATTAACCAAAACCTGCTGAACGCCCACGGAGTCTGCCAGTGGAGGACGTATCTCTCCTTCAACGCTAGTCACAATGGCGACGTTCTGCTTTTGCATTCGAAAATGAAGCAGCTCAATGGTGTCTGCAATCAAGGCTTGAATATCGCATGGTGTCTTATCAACACTGCGTTTGCGTATCAACGTTCTTAAACGCTGAATGATGGCATCGGCTCGTTCCACTTGCCCCTGTATTTTCTCTAGCACAGGCACAATATCTTCATGCGGACGCTTCTTTGCAAGACGCAGTAACCCACCTTCACTGTAATTACGAATGGCTGCCAGCGGTTGATTTAATTCATGAGCCAGACTGCTGCCAATTTCCCCGACAATCGCCACTCTTTGTGAATGTTCTAACTGCTCGCTTTTCTCTTTCAGCCTTAGCGATGTCAGCTCTAATGCTTGTTTGCTTTTGCTAAAACGATACTCAAGCCAAAAGTGGTACGCGTTCAATACAATCACAAACATAAACAGTGCCCATGCCCATTCTTGATGACTGCGCAACCAGCGCAGCGCCTCACTCCACCAAGGTTGCTGCAATGGATGTAAATCCAACGCCTGATAGAGTTTATCGATGCTCAACAAGCTAACAGGCGATGTCCAGCCTGACGCGCCAGCGGCAATAATGGCGGGGTGCTCCGGCGGCATAGCAAGCAAGACTTGCGCGATTTTTTTCGCCAGAAGAGACGAGCCGCGTTCTGTTTTGGCAAACGACCAGTTTGGATATAACGGCGTAGAAACGGCGCACGAAGAATGTTCATTTGGCTGTTGGTCTAAGACTCGAAAATCACCGTGCTGTAACAGACCTTCATTTTGCATCTGTTCCAGTAGACAAGCAGGCACGACAGCGGCTTCAACATTGCCGTCACGTAATTGGTAGAGATTGGCATCAATTGGGAAACCGAGATAGCGAACATCCGCAAAAAAGTCATTCGGATCGAGTCCCATTTCCACGATTTGATAGCGCAGTGTCAGATAACCACCAAACGCTTTTTCGGACACTGCCGCGACAGGAAATCCAGAAACATCTTTTAATGTTTGGTATGGCGAATTTGCCCGAACCACCAGCGCAGAACCAATGCTATAGTTCGAGTTTTGCGGTGCGCCCCCCGTCAATGTTGCCATCCATGACAGCGCATATTGTCTGCCCAAGCGCACAGCTTGACCTGGGTTGGTTAAGATGAAGTCCATGGTCTGAAACTTCACCGCTTCCCCCATTTCGTCCAAATTGAGCGGATGCAGTTCAAAGTACACATCCGAGATTTTCTGGTTGAGCCAATCGATGGTCGGTTGCCATCTCTGCTCGGCATAAAGGTGACCACGTATCGCTAACACGCCCACTTCGACTTTCTGCTTGGCTTCTGGCTGCACCGTCTTTTGCTGCTGCATTCCTTGCAGATATTCTTGTTCAGAAACAGCGCCCTGAGCTAAAGATGCAAAGACAACCAAGCAAAGAATCCAAAACTGAAGCAACCGTGGCGTTTTGTTCATGATGAGTCGAATCGTTCCTTCGAAAATAATGAAGCAAGAATAACAGCTACCTTCCGTAAACCACATTTGTTTTAGATCAACTTTGATCTGGGTATGTGGAAATCCACTATATCGACGTCGCAGCGCATTTCTCACAATGGAATCAGTCAGTTCAAATTCAACTAACAGCAGGTGAGTTATGGATTCCACCAAACGTCGCTTTCTTAGCGCCATTACAGCGGGTGCCGCATTGATCCCCATTGCAGGTATTGGCACCGCAACCGCGGGCAATGTTATTCGCAACAATCAATCCGCCGACCGAAAAGGACAAGTCGGAAAACGTTACGCCATGGTGATCGATTTACGTAAATGCGTCGGCTGCCAAGCGTGCACCGTAGGTTGCAGCATTGAAAACCAAGCGCCAATCGGTCAGTTTCGAACCACAGTGAAACAATACGAAGTCACGCTCAATGACGGTTCCACAACCACACAAGAAGCAAAGGCCTTTATGCTGCCTCGGCTTTGTAATCACTGCGATAACCCGCCGTGCGTAGCCGTTTGTCCCGTTCAAGCAACCTTTCAGCGAGAAGATGGCATCGTTATGGTGGATAACAGTCGCTGCGTAGCGTGTGCGTATTGTGTACAAGCCTGCCCTTATGATGCACGTTTTATCAATGAAGACACGCTCACCGCTGACAAATGCACCTTCTGTGCACACCGCTTAGAACAAGGTTTGTTACCCGCTTGCGTGGAAACTTGCGTGGGCGGCGCTCGCGTGATTGGTGATTTGAATGATCCATCAAGTGAAGTCCGCCGCTTAATTACGAAGCACCAAGACAACATCAAAGTGCTAAAGCCAGATGAAAAGACCAAGCCACACGTGTTTTACATCGGCATGGATGAACGCTTCACCAGCCACATCGACGGGCAGCCAGCTATTTACGACCCACAAGGAGATCGCGCATGAACATCACCGAAGTGTTAGTCCAACCTCAAGCGATGGTTTGGCTCCCGTGGGCGGTGCAGTACTTTTTTTACATCGGTTCTGCTTACGCTGCCGCTATTTTGTTCCTAATCGCACTGTTATTTGAGCAACACACCAGTCATCGGTTACGCGCCGTGCTGGTGCTAACAATGGCCATCGGCGCTATCGTAGGCCCGTTGGCGTTAACTGGCGACCTTCACCAGCCGGGACGAGCTTGGCATTTTTACGCGCACATCACGCCGTGGTCATGGATGTCTCTAGGCTCGCTGTTCCTGCCTGTTTTTTCTGCGCTGGCGGTTGCGACAGCATGGCTGTATCTGCGTCAGGATCTTATCGCACTGCGAAATCAACCGGGAAAAGTACTACCTCTGTTATCTAAGTTGTCGCTTGGTGAATGGGCTATTTCTCACAAAGTGATGCTCACAATATCTGCAATCACCGTGTTATCAGGCTTAACCATCGCCCTTTATACTGGAGCTGAAATTGCGATCGTAAAATCACGTTCATTATGGCACCAACCCGCGTCACCAATTCTTTGGTTTGTCACTGCATTTATGGGTGCTGTCGGATTCTCTCTGCTGATTTGGCTACTGCTGCCTAGCCAATCGAAAGCTCTCACTTCTGGTGATAACAATTTACTCAAAAAGTCACTGGTAACGAGCGGCGTTCTGACGCTGATTCTCCTACCCATTTGGGCATCCAACAACTCTACATTTTCGCTCTATTCTAGCGAACAATGGATGCACAACATTGCCTTGCTCACTTTTGTCGTTTTAGGTTGTGTTTTGCTCACCTTCATCTTCTTACGCGATACCCAAAAGTCCACATCAGCCAGATTTCGTCACGTCATAGGGCTCGGCTTTGTGTCTGCTGCCGCATTGGCAAGCGCGTGGCTGATTCGCTGGTTCACCATCATGGAAGTACAAACCATCGCCAAGTTCGATGCAGGGCTGTATCCATACCAACTCACTATGGATGGAAATGGCTGGATAGGCATTATCGGCATGCTCGGATTATGGCTTGCTCTGGCACTGCTCGTCTCAGAGCTGGTTCAGCCAAAACAAGATATCGAAGCAAACGCATCATCACTCACCTTAACTGAACGCTAATCAAAGAGGATTTCATTATGGATAACAAACGCCGTCAGTTTTTGAAATCAGGCCTTGCAGTCGGTGGGCTTGGTGCATTTGCTGCAGGTTACGCCACCACAACCAAGCACATAGTAGAAGGTGCGCTGGAAGGCACTGCTGGGCAAAAGACCCGCGATATTCACCACGGCAATTCCCTCGAACCAGAATATGCCGTTAATGACCAAGGTAATCTGATCCCAAATCCAAACCAGCGTGTTGCGCCATCGATGTGTTTTGGTTGTTGGTCACTGTGCGGATTGCGTGTACGCATTGATAACCGCAACGACGAGATCTTGCGCATCACTGGCAACCCATATCACCCACTCTCTCATCAACAACACATTCCTTTCGAAACGCCAGTCAAAGATGCTTATTTGAGTTTGGCAGGAGAAGCGGGCCTTGACGGCCGTTCGACCGCCTGTGCAAGAGGAAACGGGATGCTAGAAATTCGCAACAGCCCGTACCGCATTACTCAGCCGCTGAAACGAGTTGGCAAACGCGGCGAAGGAAAATGGATTCCGATCAGCTACGAGCAATTGATAAAAGAAGTCGTTGAAGGTGGTGATTTATTTGGTGAAGGCCATGTTGATGGCTTACGCGATATTCGCGATTTAACAACGCCCGTTGATCCTGAAAACCCAGAATATGGACCGAAAGCCAACCAATTGTTAATGACCAACGCCGGTAACGAAGGCCGAGACGACATATTCAAACGCTTCGCGTTCAACAGCTTTGGTACGCGTAACTTTGGGCATCATGGCTCTTACTGTGGCTACGCATTTCGTGCTGGTAGCGGCGCATTTCTGAACGATTTAGATAAGAATGCACACTTAAAGCCAGACTTTGATAATGCGGAATACATCATCTTCATCGGTATGTCGCCAGCTCAAGCGGGTAACCCTTTTAAGCGTCAGGCGCGCCAACTCGCCAATGCGCGAACAGAAGGCAGCTTGGAATACACCATCATCACACCAAGTTTGCCGGCGGGTTCATCGAGCTTGGCAGCAGGTGACAATAACCGCTGGATACCAATCAAACCGGGCACCGACTCTGCCCTCGTGCTTGGCATGATCCAATGGGTCATCGAAAACCAACGCTACAACAAACCCTTCTTAGCGCAGCCGGGGGAAAACGCGATGAAACGAGCCGGCACCGCGCACTGGTGTAATGCTACACATCTCGTGATAAGCGATGAGCAGCACCCGAGAAACGGCACGTTTTTACGCGCATCGGATCTGAATCTGCCATTCGAGGGCGAAGCGTTGTCTGATTCCGACCCGTACGTCATAGTGGATGATCAAAGCGGCGAATTTGGTGTTCATACCCAAGCTGAGGAAGCGGCACTGTTTGTCGATAAAACAGTTTCGCTTGCATCAGGCGAAGTGCGAGTAAAATCGTCTCTACAAAGGCTCAAAGAAGAGACGTTTAAATACAGCCTTGCGTTCTACAGCCAACAATGTGAGATCCCTGTTGAGCAAATCGCAGAACTAGCGAAACGCTTCACCAGCTACGGCACAAAAGCGGTGGTCGATACCCACGGTGGCAACATGCACACCAATGGGTTCTATAACTCGTTTACCATCATGATGCTCAATGCGTTGATTGGTAATATCAATATGAAAGGCGGCGCGATGGCCAAAGCGGGTGGCTACCCAACTTCCGCTGCGGGTCCTCGTTACGACTTCACCAAATTTGCTGACAAAGTCGGCCCGAAAGGCGTCTTTTTGTCGCGCAGTAAATTCCCATACCACAAAACCAGCGAATACAAACGTCGCGTTGAGGCAGGAAAATCCCCTTATCCAACTCGCGCCCCTTGGTATCCGTTTGCCGCGCCACTGCTGACAGAACACCTATCTGCGGCTATTGATGGTTATCCATATCGCGTTAAAGCGTGGATCAACCACATGGCGAACCCGATGTATGGTGTACCCGGTTTGAAAACGCTGCTGGAAGACAAGCTTAAAGATCCAAAGCAGCTCGGTTTGATTGTGTCTGTTGATGCATTCATTAACGAAACCACCGCGTTGTCGGATTACATTGTGCCGGACACCGTGACTTACGAAAGCTGGGGCATGGCAACGCCTTGGCACGATGTTCCGGTGAAAACCGTCACCGCTCGTTGGCCGATAGTGGAAGCGCGAACAGAGAAAACCGCCGACGGTCGCTCAATTTGTTTAGAAAACTTCCTGATTGATGTTGCTAAGAAAATGCAGCTGGGCGGTTTTGGTGACAATGCAATTCAAGATGCACAAGGCAACTGGCACGCTCTCCATCGCGCCGAAGATTTCTATTTGCGAGCTGCGGCAAACTTGGCTTATGTGAAAGGCGGCGTGCCTGAAGTTTCGGCAGAAGACATTGCATGGTCAGGCTTAGAGCGTTTAGTGCCAGCGATGCAAAGCACGCTAACAGCGGATGAGATGAAACGAGTGGCGTTTATTTTTGCTCGCGGCGGACGCTTTGAAAATGCAACCGAAGCGTATCAAGGTGAGCAAATGAAGCACAAATGGACACGACCTGTTGCGATATGGAATGAACGTGTCGGCAGCGCAAGAAACACCATGACGGGAGATTTCTACACGGGTTGCCCAACATGGCATCCACAAAAACTGGCCGACGGCACACCAATGGTAGACCGGTTCCCAAGCTCAGAATGGCCTTTCAGCCTGACGAACTTTAAATCCAACATTCACAGTGCGGTATCCAACCTATCGCCAAGGTTGAACTCGATAAAAGGCGTAAACCCAGTGTACATCCATCCAATCGATGCCGAACGCGCAGGCATTAAAACGGGTGATGAGTTTGTTATCGAGACTCCATCTGCAAGCACCAAAGCACTTGCGATGATAGTCAGCGGGATTCGCCCTGGCACACTAGGATTTGAACATGGGTTTGGTCATACCGAGCTAGGACAACGCTCGCACTGGATCGGCGATAAACAGCAACCCGTAAAAACTCGCAGCCAAGATGGTGTCAACATTAACGACATCGGATTAATTGACCCAACCCGAGAAGGGAAAGGCGTGTTGTTAGATTGGGTGGTAGGAGCCGCGGCTCGCCAATCATTACCAGCCAAAGTCCGCAAAGCTTAGTAGACAACCAAACCTGAAGAGCTGCCATTTAGCAGCTCTTCACATCCTCTAAATATGTGGAAATCCACAATACCTTTAGTTATTGACAAAGCCGACAATACAGCACCCAAGTCACTATCACAGTAGACACTTGGAGATATTAATAACAATTAAAGTGAGTCAGCATGTCAAAAATACTACCTGTGGTGACGGCCTGTTTGCTGGCAACCACAATGGGCGCAAGCGCCTCTTCTATTCCTGAAAAAGCCAGCGTATGCAGCGGTTGTCACGGCCAAGATGGTATGGGTCAACCAAGCATTGCGCCTATGATTGCCGGTCTGAACGCGAATTATCTCAACACCCAAATAGAGCTCTTCCTTAGTGGCGAACGACAAAACGTAGTCATGCAAGGCATGGCGAAAGAGCTTAGCGATCCTGCCGTTCGTAAAGAAGTCATGGATTACTTTGCTAATCTTCCAAGCTACGAGTTCACTAACCCAGAGCAACGCGGCGACCAAGCCGACATTCGTAACCCGTATCGTAAATTAATCTTCCAAGGTGATTGGGATAGAAACATTCCAGCTTGCGCGACTTGTCATGGAGCCAGCGGAATGGGCGTCGACAAATTCCCTCGCCTCGCAAGCCAACATGCTGATTACTTAAAAACGCAATTGATGGCATGGAAAAACGGCACTCGCAGTGGTGACCCGCTCAATATGATGGGTACTATCGCGAAAAATCTCACTGACGAAGAGATTGAAAACCTTTCCTACTACTTTGCCTCATTACGTTACTAGGAGCAGACATGAAACGTTTCTATTCTTTGTTCGCATTGCCTCTCATCTCTGCTGCTACTTTGGCCAACGAGCCACTGCCGGATCGTCAAACTGAACTGCCAGCTGTGAAAAAAGAAAATCACGGTGAATATTTGCAACCTCGCGATCTGAGTAAAATTCCAAACACCGCATTTGGTGAGCAAGTAAAACGTGGTTACTCGCTCTTTGTTAACTCGCAACAGATGCGCGGCAAATACGTTGGCAATGAGCAAAACTGTGTGAACTGTCATATGGAAGCAGGACGAAAAGCCAATGCAGCACCGCTGTGGGCGGCGTACATGGCCTACCCGGCTTATCGCAAGAAAAACGATCGCGTAAACAGCTACGCAGACCGTATTCAAGGTTGCTTCGAATACTCCATGAACGGCAAAGCCCCCGCTTACGACTCACCCGAAATTGTTGCCCTCAGCGCTTACGCTTATTGGTTGGCAATGGGTGGATTACTCGATAGTTATGGTATGAACGATGAAGCGGTGCCAGAGCTAGACATTAAAGCTCTCCAAGTGGGTGGTAAAACGCAAGACTTCCCTTTGCCAGATGCTATCGCTCAAGCATTACCCGTTAAAGAGCGCGGCAACCTCGCAGGACGTGGCTACCCAAAAATCGCCGCACCGAAGCAAGAACCATCACCAGAGCGAGGGGCATTAGTCTATGAAAAGAACTGCGAGACTTGTCATCGCGCCGACGGCTCGGGTATCAAAGGCACCGACGGCCATTCATACATTCCTCCGCTTTGGGGCGAATTTGCGTACAACTGGGGCGCAGGTATGCACCGCATTAACACAGCGGCCTATTTTATTTATGAGAACATGCCACTTGGAAAAAGTGTGCAGCTGACTGAGCAAGAAGCTTGGGACGTTGCTGCGTACATCAATAGTCACGAACGCCCACAAGATCCTCGATTTAAAGGCAGCGTCACCGCAAATGCTGAAAAATACCACCAGCACCAAGGTTACTACGGCAAAACACTAAACGGTAAGCAAATAGGTGAAAACGCATTTGCAAGCGGAACGGTTGAGTAGCAACGTTAGAGCTTGCCGTATAGCTACATCCTTATATACATTCCTGCCCTATGCTTGGGCAGGTTCTTTCTCTCCCTCATCCCAAAGATCACCATTTCATTTGCTTCACTCAAACCACTTCTATGCGGTAACGACTTCCCAATTTCAAACCCTAGCAGTAAAATGTTGCATACTTTTCAGCGTCGCTTGGCATGTTTTAGCAACACGCGCACGGCGATTGCAAAAGTAAGAAACTCGTAAACTCCTGAATCAACACAAGCGTGTCTAGTGAAAACAGAGTATTCTTAGGACAAATGAATTCAAAACCTACCCAATGAGTATTCAACCTAATTCACGTCAGTTAATTTCTTGCGAAGAATGTGGCCTTGTCGTCCGCATTCCGGAGATCGAGCAAGGGCAAAAAGCTCAATGCCCTCGATGTTCGCATTCACTTACAAAAATTAACGCCAAGCCTTATCAAAGCGTGATTGCGGTATCGTCTGCGTGTTTGATCATGCTGGTGCTCAGTATCTCTTTCCCATTCATGTCATTCAGCGTGCAAGGGTTGTCGCAAGAGATCACTCTGCTTCACGCAGCCAAAATGCTGGCTGAATTTCAAAACGCTCTTCTTGGTGCGCTTCTGCTCGCGACGGTCGTCGTTTTGCCTGCTATCTATGTGGGTTTGATCCTTTTTCTGCACCTTGAGGCGTTAAAAGTTCGCAACCATCCGCCGTCTAAAAAGCAGCAGCGTATGGCCAAAGTACTTTGCCGAATTCTGTTTCGAGTTGAACCGTGGTTAATGGTCGATGTGTTTTTAATTGGCGTATTGGTGAGCTTAATTAAAATTGCGTCTCTGGCCGACATCGGTATGGGCAGCTCGTTTTGGGCGTTTTGTGTATACACGATATTGGTGGTGAAATGCATTTCGATGGTCGATAAAAGCTGGCTGTGGGGGCACTTTATTCCGGCAATCGAGTTACCAAGCGTCAAAGAAGGTGACACTCACCACAACCACAATCACATCGGTTGCCACACTTGCCACCAACTCAATCCCATCGAGGATAAAAAACATCAGCGCTGTATTCGCTGTTACAGTCGACTTCACGAATACAACCCGAGCGAGAACCTACAAAAAGCGTGGGCATTGTTGTTTGCCTCGGTGATTTTTTATATCCCAGCAAACCTCTACCCTATGATGTACACCGTCAGTCTTGGGCACTCAGAAGGTTCAACCATTATGGAAGGCGTCATCTTGCTGTGGCATTTAGGCTCCTACCCTATCGCCATGGTGATTTTCTTCGCGAGTGTGTTTATCCCGATGGCTAAAATGTTGGCGTTGGCGTGGTTGTATTACAATGCGCAAAAGGCTCAATACCTCCCTCCTGAAGAGAGCATTTCGCGCTTAAAGATATACCGATTAACCGAATTCATTGGCCGTTGGTCAATGATCGATATTTTTGTTGTCGCCATTTTGGTTGCACTGGTTCAGTTGCAAAACTTAATGGCAATTTACCCCGGCCCTGCTGCATTATCTTTTGCCGCAGTGGTCATTTTCACCATGCTCTCTGCGATGATTTTTGACTCCCGTTTGTTGTGGCAACTACCACAGAGCGAAGTGCAAGAGCCGATGACTAATAACCTAACTGAGAAAGCCAAATATGAGTGATGAGAACAACGCAACCGCTCAAATAAAACCGCAAAAGCAGATTTCTGCTATTTGGATTGTTCCGATCCTTGCGCTAGCCATGGGAGCGTGGATGCTGTTCCAATACATCAACAGTACTGGCCCACAAATTACTTTACAGCTGCCAACTGCGGATGGGATTGAAGTCGGCAAGACAGAAATCCGCGCACTGAATGTAAAAGTGGGACTGATCACTGAAGTCACACTCAGTGAGAACTACGATCATATCATCGCCAAAGCGCAGATGAATAAGGACGCAGAGCGCATGCTGCGAGATGACACCATGTTTTGGGTGGTGAAGCCGCGCATTGGCCGTGATGGCGTCTCTGGTTTGGAAACCCTTCTCTCCGGTGCTTACATTCAATTGCAACCGGGCAGTTCTGAGGTCGAAAAAGATCATTTCGCAGTTCTGGATGTGCCACCTGTCGCTTCGCCTGACGCAGAAGGTCTGCGCATTGTCTTGACTCACCGTGAAGCAGGTAAGCTTGGTGTGGGTGACCCGGTTATTTATAAAGGCTTTACGGTTGGGCGAGTAGAGAAAACCAGCTTTGACGTAGATACGCGCCGTGCTCTTTACCAACTTTTCATCTTTAAGCCTTACGACAGTTTAGTGCGCACTCGCACCAAATTCTGGCTCAATTCAGGCCTCGATCTACAGTTGAATGCGGAAGGGTTTGAAGTGAAATTTGGCTCGCTTGAAAGCCTTCTTACTGGTGGCGTCACCTTTGATAGCATCCCTGGAATGGAGTCAGGCGAAGCTCTTACCAAAGACATGACGAACTTCCGTTTGTACGATGATGTTAAACAAGTACGCGAAGGCATGTACGACGAATACATCGAATTCGTAATGCTATTCGAAGAGTCCGTTCGTGGCCTAAAACGCAAAGCTCCGGTTGAATACCGAGGTCTGCGCATTGGTACAGTAATGAGAGTACCTATGCGTCTTCCAACTCCAGAAGAGCATTTCTCGGCGAAGAGAATTCCGGTGTTAGTCCGTATTGAGCTAGGCCGTGTATACGGTGATGTTGAGTCCCACTCGATGGAAATGTTCAAAGAGAAACTAAAAGACGAGTTTGCAAAAGGGCTTCGCGGCACACTAAAAACCGGGAATTTGTTGACTGGCGCACTGTACATTGACGCGGATTTTTATCCAGACGATACGCCATATGAAGCAAACACGTATGAAGGGCTAGACGTCTTCCCTACAATGCGAGGTGGCTTTGCACAGGTTCAGCGCCAAGTAAATGACTTCTTAAACAAACTCAATAACTTGCCAATGGAAGATACATTAACATCTCTGAATGCAACGTTGAAAACGTCTGAGCGCACCTTGGCGTCCGCAGAAAAAGTGGCGAATAGCATTGATAAGCTCTTAAGCCAAAAAGACACACAAGAGATCCCTGCAGATATTCGCCAAAGCTTGCAGCAACTGCAAAAAACGCTGGATGGATACGGCCCTAACTCGACAATGTACAGTGAGATGGAATCGACATTGAAAGAGCTAGAGAAGGTGATGACGGAATTCAAACCTGTTTTAAAACAGCTAAATGAAAAACCAAACTCATTAGTATTTGGAGAAGATGAAGTGAAGGATCCAATTCCTGTTAGAGGGCAACAATAATGAAACGTGTATTTTTATTAGCGACAGCACTTGTAACCGGATTGACAGGATGCAGCAGCGCGCCAGAAACAACAGGGGCGCTGTATCTCCTACCTAAAGCTGAGACAAAAACGTCCAACCAGATGAGCGTTGCAGAACGACCTTTACTGGTGATTCGCCCGGCTCAACTCGCTAGTTACCTGAATGACAATAGTATTGTGTATCGCACATCAGATACTCAGATTGTTCAAGCCAAACGCCACCAGTGGGCTCAAAGTATTTCTGAGCAAATTACCCAACGTGTTGTGGCTGAGCTGCGCCAAAAACAAAGCGACTATTGGCCAGTTGAAATGAATAATCTTCTGGATCAAAGTGGAGAATCCAAGCTTCAACTTAGTTTGAACAAGTTTAATGGTAGCTACCAAGGTAATGCAGAAATTGAAGGTGAATGGTTACTCATCGATGCAAGCGGCAACGTCGTTCGAAGCTCGCAAGTAAAGATATTGATGCCATTGCAAGATGAAGGCTACGACGCTCTGGTTGATGCACTGTCGGCAGGTTTGAACCAACTAACCGACGATATGGCTGCGCAGCTATAGTAAATAGACACCAGATACGAAAGTCATCAGATAAGGGAGGGGAGCATCACGCTCCCCTCCCTTATTTATGTGTCTTTAGCGGTTCAAGATATTAAGAATATGGCTTGTCGATATGTAGCTCATATCGTTTGATGCTTCTTGGTGGCTGACAGGATTCAAGCGCACTCTCGGCATCAAATAAAATCCAATCACGGCGGTGGGCTTCCCCTAGTTTTTTCGCTTTGTTGGCATCGAAACATTCCATCTCATTCCCACCTTGGGTCAAGATATACCGATTCGGCTTTTCTTGTAGCCACAACCAAGCATTGCGCTCTTGCTCTTTGTGATCTGACAAATAGCTAAAATGTGTTACCGACACAGGTGAAAACAGCAAAAATTGCTCTTTAAATAGCGTCAGTCCTAACTCACCATCTTTACCGATTGCTTTTTGTGCTTCTGACATGATCTCTTTAGCCGGCGTGCGAACTGGGTTAAGCAATGTATATCCCGCAACGCTATACCAGACCCAAGTCAGCGCAAGAGCCACCCAAAAGGTATATCGAGCCTGTACCGTGCGCGTTTTGAAAAATGCGCCAACCCAAATCGCTGCGGCAACAAGAAAGAATACGACGTAAGGGAATATAGAATCGTACTCGCCTAAATGCTTCGTGACGGATTTAACCTCTAGACCTGCAACAACAGCGGCAGAAAACAAAACTACGCTTAAAATCAAAACGATAACTTTAAGTAATTTGTCGGTCCATTTAGGCCAAGCTTGGTTCGTTAACGCATAACCCGCAATAACAGCAAGCATTGGAAGCGCTGGCAATATGTAAACACCTCGCTTACCCGGGCTCAGACTAAAGAAAGCGATAACAAGCACAACCCAAGCGAACAAACTTAATAACGCAGGTGATAATCGTAGTTGCTGCCAACACTTCTTATTGAAAAACACCAAGTACAGTGGAAACCACATAATGGGAATCACGCTGACAATAAAGTAATACCATGGCTGAATGTGTCCCCAAGAGTTCGCATAACGCTCACCCGTTTGTTTAAACAAGATGTTGTCTCTGTAAGCAGCAAAATCAGGGTTATGACTGATCTCTACGATCGAAACCATAGGCACAAACCAACATGCAATGGTCAAAAGCATGAACACTGGGCCCAGTAATAGCTTCCAAGAAACCGCATCTTCAAAACGGTGTCTGCCAGAAAAATGCAAAAACAAAACGGGTATCAAAAACAACGCGGGAAGAAATCCAACACCTTTTGTAATAATGCCAAGACCCATAAACACCCAAGCCAAGCAATACCAAACCCAGTTGGTCTTAATATAGAAGTGTCGCAGCAGCCCATGCATGGAGATGGTGATCCACGCGGCTACCATCGCATCAATTTGCGCCGCTTTTGCTTGAATAATAAATTGTGGAGCAAGCAATAGTAAAAAGCCCACATTTCGCGCAGTTTTGACATTCCACAGCTTTGCGGAAATATCGTAACAGCACACCAAAGCAATTAGGCTGACAATCGCATTAGGTAACATGAACGTTGCTTTTAGACTGCCGGTCAACCAATAAAAAGCCGCCATTGACCACATAAATAGTGGCGGTTTATCGGGATAGAGCTCTCCCCCTCTGGTAGGAAAAAACCAGTTTCCCGATTGCACCATCTCTCGAGCGACTTCGACAAAGCGTGGTTCATCGGCAGGCCACGGGTCCCGTAACCCTATCCCCGAAAAAATAATGATGAAGGCGAGGAACAACAAAAACCATAGGGTTTGATAATAGTCATCACTTTGCCAAACTTGTCGACACTTGGACGTCACTAAGCTCATACTTCCTCTTCCATATTCAATAATTCAACACGACTTTTAATATGATCTCGATAGAGAAACCCTGTGAGTACCGCGCTAACGATACCAAAGAAAATACTGAGATATATCATTGTATTACTCGATGAATGAATACCAGCGCCCATCAATGCGAAGATGATAATTTGAGGCAAGTATCCCAACAGACTGGCGGAGATAAAGGCAAAGAACGGCACTCGGACACTACCCGATAAAACGTTGGTCACGACGTTATTCCCAATCGGAAACAAACGTAGCAAAAGGATTTTGTAAAACGGCTTACGACTCGCAAATGAATTAAAACGCGTCATTTTTTTCGGGAACCGTCGATATAGCCAATTTCCGATGAGAAAGCGCGCGCAGGCGTAGTTAAATGTCGCCCCAAAAACACAAGCAAATAAGGTGATAAGCACGCCTAATTGGACGTGGTATAAATAGCCGAATACCAATGCGATGGCTTGCTTTGGCCCACTCAACGACAAAAACACCACACTGAATGTGAAGATGACCACATGCCCTAAAGCCCCGTTTTTTTGAATGTAGCCAACCAGCCAGTTCTTATCTGTGAGGTGAGATAAAACGGGATTATCGAGCTGATTTGCTAACAAAACCCCAGCAAGTATAAGAAGTGCAAGCTTTAACCATTTCATTGTTTTGCATTTTCATTGGCAATGCTGACAGCTTTGATCATCGGATTTTTCGTGCGCTTTTGTAACCAGATCACACCAAACATATCAACAATCCCTACCCAAGCACGGTTCCATGCATTGTAATTGGAAGTGCCTGCTTCTCTGTCTCGGTGCGCGACTGGGTGAACGACGATCTCCCCGTCCATCGCTTTGATGAGTGCAGGCAAAAACCGATGCATATGATCAAAATACGGCAAGCGCAGATAAGTCGATTTAGGGATGACTTTAAGTCCACAACCAGAATCTGGAACACCATCACCTAGTAATGCATGGCGCACTTTGTTCGCCACCTTCGATTGAAACCTAACCCAAGCTGTATCTAACCTTTTTGCTCGATAACCCGCGATGCAAAAATTCGGATTGCTGACTTTAGCAGCAAGCTCAAGCATCTTAGGCATATCCGACGGATCGTTCTGCCCATCAGCATCGGAGGTAACAATCCACTCGCCTTTTGCATGTTTGACGGCAGTTAACACTGCTGTGCTTTGACCGCAACTATGTTCGTGGCTTACCACCTGCAGGTCACACCCACATTCTTTAGCAGCTTCAAGTGCCTCTTGCACCGTATCATCGGTACTACCGTCGTCCGTAATGACAATTTCGACGTTAGAGTATGCTTCTAAACTGGCATGAATTTCTTTCACTAACTTCCCAATATTTCCTTGTTCATTTTTTGCAGGAATAACGACTGATATACTCGGTAACATAGCTCTAACCTTATGTGAACTCTCGACCTTGAAAGTTCTGAATGACAAATCTTTTACTTGTTATAAAAATTCCGGTACCAAGCGACAAACTCGGCAATACCTTCTTCTACGGAAACTGACGGCCGATAACCAGTGGCTTGATAGAAAGCTGTTGTATCAGCATAGGTTTGGTATACATCTCCTGGCTGCATCTCTCGATAATTCTTCTTTGCTTCTATTCCGAGTTCATTTTCTATTGCTTTGATAAAATCCATCAAACAAATCGGTGAACCATAACCAATATTGTAAATAGAATAAGGAGCAGAACTATCCGCTGGAGTACTATTTTCAAACTGCCATCGCTGATTAATTCTTGGTATGACATCAGAAATTCTGACTATCCCTTCGACAATGTCATTAATATGGGTAAAGTCCCTCCACATATCACCATTATTATTAATATCAATAGACTGGCCGTTAATTATTTTCTCAGTAAAGATAAAAGGCGCCATATCTGGACGTCCCCAAGAACCATACACAGTAAAAAAACGTAAGCCTGTTGTAGGAAGTTGATAGAGATGAGAATAACTATGCGCCATCAATTCATTAGATTTTTTAGTCGCTGCATATAAAGAAACGGGGTGATCAACATTGTCCGATGTAGAGAAAGGCACTTTCTTGTTTAAGCCGTAAACGGAGCTGGAAGATGCATATATGAAATGCTTGATATGGCTTTTACGACAAGCTTCTAAGACGTTTAAAAATCCACTTAAATTCGATTCAGCGTAACAATGTGGGTTTACAAGTGAATATCTAACACCAGCCTGTGCGGCAAGATGGATAACTCTGTCAAACTTTTCTTTCTCAAATAAACGTTCTATGTCATTTTTATTTGATATATCCATATTAAAGAATCGAAATAATGGGTTTTTTATAAAATTTAATCTTGCATACTTTAACTCAACATCATAATAGTCATTGATATTATCAATACCTATAACCTCATATCCTAATGAGTTTAGTTTTCTAATAGTTGCACTACCAATAAAACCTGCCGCACCTGTAACTAAGTACTTCATAAATTAACACCATAAGACGCATACAACAAAAATAGTAGTAATTTATTGATATGTAAAGCTAATTAACTAGCGCCACTTCTTGGTTATATTGAATTTAATGATACTGTGATTTTGATCTAGATTATTATGAAAGACGAAGAAAAACATCCATCTTAATAGTGAAGTTAATTAGAAAGAGTATTTTTATTACGTTATTTATATTTCATATTTATTTAATGAAAACTCAATTATTTCCATTCATAATCTACATTTGATAAAGAATAAAAATACTTACTTCGGTTTTACATTAAGCATAATATCGCCATCCAAGCATTAGATGCTTAGACTTTCTGCTAGCTCACCTCTATCTCAAAGCGTTTGGCACTGGTACGAACTACACAAATTGATCTCCATCAGTCTGTGCTCCACAGGTTAGTGATACTCTACCGCCAAATATAAAGCCCACGTCCTATGGCTCAGCAAAGCCTGTAGATAAGGTCATTAAGTAGCAATGTCGATTAATATTTCAGATCTAACAAATGCACTAACTAAAGTCGAACACGTTCATAAAGTTCAGTTGGAAAATGTCCATCAGTTTTTCAAAACAAACGAAGCTTTATCAATCGAAACATTCAGTCAAATCATCGCCTGTGATTCTATTGATGAACGATTTAAAACGATCGACAAAGCGTTTTCGCCCCTAGGTGATGTAAAAACTTACCTATTAGAGGCGTCTTACTTAGTTAGCTAACGCAGCATGATCCACAAACAAAAAGCCCCACTCATATGGTGGGGCTTTCTTTCTATCTTAGTCAGTAACGATTACAGCTTGTAGCGATCATCAATCACGGTGACTTCTGGGAAGGATTTACCGCTCTTCATGGCTTTTTCAGTCTCTTTCTTAACAGCTTCATCAATCCAGAAGTTACCGATATCCATTGGATGCAGAACCCATTCCGTTGCTTTAGTCATGCCATCTTTTGGAATTTTAACCCAACGCCAATGTGCTACACGTGAGTAAGGCACCATGTATCCAGGAACAATAATATTTGCTTCTTTTACGTATTCTTGAATCTGGTGCGACAGCTCATAACGTTTATTCTGATCAAACTCTGCATCATACGCTTCGATCAACTTATCGAGTTCTGGGCTACTGTAGTTGGTGTGAGCATTGGTTTGCGGCTTGTTCGCATTGTCAGAATGCAAGTACTCCCAGTAAGCTGGAATCTCACCAGATCCCATGTTCAGGAATGCCAACTGGTGCTTCTTCTCTAGAATGTACTTAAACGCAGATGAACCATCGACCAAGTTCAATGTGAACTCTAGACCTGCCAGTTTCGCTTGCTCTTTTAAGTATGCAATACGAGGTGTCCATGAGTTGTAACCGTACGTAATCGCAAAGCTTAAACGTTGGCCTTTGTCGTTTACGCGAATACCATCTGAACCTAGAGTATCAAAACCTGCTTTTTCGAAATGCTTAACCGCAGCATCGACATCAAACTTTGGCGGTGTGTTGTTTGGATCGTCATACTCACCATGACCAAAGCCCAAACCATGTGGCTTACGTGAGTAGTCACCACGCATGATGTTCTCTATCATGCCATCAAAATCTGTTGCAGCCATGATGCCTTTGCGCACTTCAAGATTATCCAACAAAGGCATTGCCGTATTCATCCATACGCCACCAGCGCCTTGTGGTGATTGGTTGAATCCCCAATACTTTTGGATATAACCTTTTTTGTAAACATCAGTGTTCGTTTTATCGTGCCAAAAGCTTGGTAGCACCATTTCAAAGTAATCGAGATTGCCTTTTTCGAAGTGCTTCATCGCAATGTCAGGATCGCGAATAACTGTGATACGGACTTTCTCTACGTTATAACGGTTCTTGTAGTAACGATTGTTGTAGCCCCACCAATCTTCACCAACATGCTTAAAGGTAACACTTTTCCCTTTTTTAACCTTATCTAGGTAGTATGGTGCTGCCGTTGGTTCCGCTTTGAAGTTAAATTTACGTACAAAGTTATCCGGCATGCCATCGTTGTTTTCATCCTTCTCACCTTTGAAAAAGTGTTTTGGACGAGGTTGGAAGCCATTGCTTGGCATATTAATCATGACCATCAGAGAGTCATGACTCTGTGCAACCGCTAAATTAACGCGGATGGTGTAATCATCAATTTTTTCCACGCTAACAATGCTGTTGGTAAAAAAGTCATTGTACCAAGGGTCAATAATGTCTTTTGAGGTGTAGTACTGCATCATGAAGACATAATCATCGGCCGTGATCTTCTCACCATCAGACCATTTCGCGGTGTCATCAAGCTTAAAATAAACCGTTTTATTATCTTCACCAAATGCCCATGACTTAGCCAATTGAGGAATCCACTTACCCGTATTTGGGTGACGTTGAGCCATTTTTGGTGTGCCATCCATCAAATATTGACGCAATCCAGAGTTAGCATCCGGGCCAACACTACGTAATGTCTGTGGGAAACTTTCGATGTAAGTGCGGTAAGTTCCACCATAAACGGCTTCTTCCGAAGCAAATAACGGCTCATTATTGTTTGAAACCCACTCGATATCAGCAGGCAACTCAGCTGCATGCAGTTGGAAACTGACAGCAGTCAGTGCAGCCAAAACTGAAAATGGCATTTTTTTGGTCATATTTCTTCCTTGTTGTGTTTGCGCACTAAGGTCAGTACAAGGAAGACGAGTGTGAAGCTCACGATAGGCTGCGGACACGACAGTACGCAGATAGGAAATAGTAGGAGGATAATATGAAAGCGACATCCTGCCGACTTCTATATTGATTTCAAAGAGTTTCACCA
Source organism: Vibrio parahaemolyticus (assembly GCF_900460535.1). Lineage (NCBI taxonomy): Bacteria > Pseudomonadati > Pseudomonadota > Gammaproteobacteria > Vibrionales > Vibrionaceae > Vibrio > Vibrio parahaemolyticus. The sequence goes on from NZ_UHIL01000001.1 coordinate 2,326,849, forward strand.
GGTCATCCTAGACCTTACAACGCAGTGAATGCATCTTCGACATAGTATTCGTTACCTATTTGTAACGCAAGCCATCTACAGCACATGGTTGCATTTTCGGCTTATCATTATCAATTATGTTATTAAAGTGTGATCGATATAGTGCATTCCCCTGAAGGACTAAGAATAATCCGTAGAACCTTTGTTCTCATCGGGTAATTCGTTGTTCTGAGAGAGAAAAAAGGTGAGGCATCCTAGCCTCACCTTTATCCATTTAATGCTCGAGAGTTATTACTTGCTAGCTAAGCTGTCGTTGATAGATTTCAATACGGCAGCAGGGTCCGTCGCCTGAGTGATCGGACGGCCAATAACAAGGTAGTCAGAACCCGCTTGAATAGCATCAACTGGCGTCATAATACGACGTTGGTCGCCTTGCTCAGAACCAGCAGGACGAATTCCTGGAGTGATCAGTTTAAACTCTTTACCTAGCTCATTTTTAAGTAGTGAAGATTCTTGCGCAGAGCACACTACGCCATCGAGACCTGAGTTCTTAGTCAATGTCGCTAGACGAATCACTTGCTCTTGCGGTTCAACATTCAGACCAATACCTGCCAAGTCACTTTGTTCCATGCTAGTCAGTACCGTTACACCAATCAGAAGTGGACGGTCTTTACCATATGGCTCAAGAATCTCACGTGATGCTGTCATCATACGCTCACCACCGCTTGCATGAACGTTCACCATCCATACACCTAACTCAGCAGCAGCGCGTACCGCTTTTGAACAGGTGTTCGGGATATCATGAAATTTCAAATCCAGGAATACGGAAAAACCACGTTTGTGGAGTTCACGTACGAAATCAGGACCAAATAGCGTAAACATTTCCTTGCCGACTTTTAGGCGACATGACGCAGGATCAATTCTATCTACAAACGCTAGCGCATCAGCTTGGTTATCATAATCCAGTGCGACAATAACTTTTTGGTCGATCATTTCATCTCCTAATTATTTTTGGTTCTTTTACTTGTTAGACATAAGGTTAAAAAAATGCAGCGGACAGAAACTCTGCCAGCTGCATTAAAACTATTCACCATCCAATCCGCGGATTGGCTTGATCGTCCCCCACCCTTTACAGGAAGGGCAATGCCAATAAAGGGAATGAGTAGAGAAGCCACACTTCCTGCATCGGTAGTGCGGTTTTACTTTTAATTGTTCTCCAACCATCGCTTGTAATGTAGATAAACTGTCTTTTGCGCGACCGTCTTCAGCCTCTGCAATGTGGTAGTCAATCAGGCGATAAAAGCCCTTCATGGTTGGATTTTTCAGTAGCTGTTTCGTCAGCAATTCTTGGGCAGCGCCGACGCTTTCATGGTGAGCGACTAACTGAGCCAGCATCAACTCCGCTGACACCCCTGCCTTTTTATCAATGCAGGCGCGTAAAAACTCGACCAGTTCATCTTCTTGTCCGAGATGGTGATAGCACTCAGCAATTGTCGGCAAAACGTCGCTCACAAAGTCTTTGTCTTGCTCCAATACACCCGTTAGATACTTAATGGTTTGTTTGTAGTCTTCTGATTCCAAGTAAATCCGGCCGAGCGAAATACTTGCTCGAACACATTTTGGATCTTCGGAAAGTGCTTTTTTGAAATGCTGGATAGCTTTATTCGTATTGCCATCAGCTTGGTCTAGCATGGCAATTTCACACCAAAAATGCGCAATATTTGTACGCATACGACTACGCTGATTACCCATTTTAGCTAGCTGATTGGCGTAATGAATCGCTTTTTCCCATTCACGCGTTTGCTGGTAAATAGTGACTAACTGTTGGAGCGCCGCCTCTTTGTAATCGGGCTCTTCAACTAATTGTTCGAAGATTTTTTCAGCTCGGTCTAAAAACCCCGACACCATATAGTCTTTCGCTAACTGCTGCAGGGCTAAGTTTTTCTGATCTAGAGTCAAACCAGAACGAGAAATGAGATTTTGGTGGATACGAATAGCACGGTCGACTTCACCACGAGAACGGAAAAGATTACCCAGCGCTAAGTGAGTATCAATCGTTTCGTTGTCAACTTGGAGCAATTCAATAAAGTGGTCTACGGCTTTATCTGATTGATCAGAGAGCAGTAAGTTCAGACCCGCCATATACTGACGGGAAATTTGATGAGATTGCTTCTGCTTGTCTTGCTGAGCGCTGCGATGCCCCATGTACCAGCCATACGCAGCCGCTATCGGCAACAACAAGAAGAGTAGTTCAAGCATTAAAGTTAAGCCTTATCCTTATGCCTGTTTTTCAATGGCTGGCTTTGAAGTTTTTTCTGCTTCAGCCGGCTCGTACTTTTTCAGTTTCTTTTTAAGACGTCGAACTTGAAGCTGAGTTTTTAGTTGGATGCTAGCGAAGATAACCCAAGCTACAGCAAAACCAACCACAAATACCACGCCCAATAGCGTTGATAAATGGAATTCTCCTTTCGCTAGAAGGTAATTAAAGGTCACAAGTTCTTGGTTTTGTGAGCCTAAAGCCAGTGCAACTAAAAAGAGAACTAAAACAGCAACGATTTTTATAATTTTCATTTTACATCACCCTTCGAGGAGTAAGTAGGTAAGATTATGCAGGAAAATGCTTCTTCAGACTACGTATATTAGCAATAATCTATACCCAAGTAACCTCAAGATGCTGGGTTTGTAGACACACCCTAGAAGTTAAAGTTATTTGGGTATCACAACTTGCGTATGAAATGACCTAATTGAATTTTCGTAAGCGATATTACAAAAAAGCGGCATACACAAAAGTATGCCGCTTTTTTAATCCAATAAGAGTGCGTTAGCCTAGATTCACACGCTCACGAAGCTCTTTACCAGGTTTGAAATGTGGAACGTATTTACCTTCCAATTCCACTTTGTCGCCCGTTTTAGGGTTACGACCGACGCGAGGCTCACGGTAATGAAGAGAAAAACTACCAAAGCCACGGATCTCGATACGATCACCGCTCTCTAGTGTAGAGGCCATGTGCTCTAAAATATCTTTTACAGCATCCTCTACCTCTTTCGCTGATAAATGTGTTTGCTCAGCGCAGAGTCTTTCAATCAGTTCAGACTTAGTCATAGTTGCCCTCTTTGAGTATCTTTATCACTCATTATAGTAAGTAATACTAATTCCAACAAACACTTGCTAACAATTCTAGACAAAATTTACGCAAATTGCGTAATGATGAAATGCCTTTTATTAAGATAGTTTACCAGCATTAGTATTACTACTTTGAACATAAAAAAGGAGCCTTGCGGCTCCTTTTTAGCTTAAGCGAGTATATTATTCGCCTTTAGCAGCTTTGAAAGCGTCAGCCATTGCATTACCAAAAGCAGCTTCGTCTTGCTTGTTGATAGATGCCATTGCTTCTTGCTCTTCAGCTTCATCTTTAGCTTTGATAGATAGGTTGATTACGCGGTTCTTACGGTCTACACCTGTGAACTTAGCTTCAACAACATCACCAGCGCTTAGGATTAGAGAAGCATCTTCTACGCGATCGCGAGATACTTCAGAAGCACGGATGTAACCTTCAACGCCTTCTGCGATTTCAACAGTAGCACCTTTAGCGTCAACTGCAGTTACAGTAGCGTTAACTAGAGTACCTTTCTTGTTGTCAGCAACGTAAGCATTGAATGGGTCGTTTTCCATTTGCTTGATGCCTAGAGAGATACGCTCACGCTCAGCGTCTACTGCTAGAACAACTGCAGAGATCTCGTCGCCTTTCTTGTACTCACGTACAGCTTCTTCGCCAGCAACATTCCAAGAAATGTCAGATAGGTGAACTAGACCATCGATGCCGCCTTCTAGACCGATGAAGATACCGAAGTCAGTGATTGACTTGATCTTACCAGTAACTTTGTCGCCTTTAGCTTGTGCTTCAGCGAATGACTGCCATGGGTTAGCTTTACACTGTTTCAGACCTAGAGAGATACGACGACGTTCTTCGTCGATTTCAAGAACCATAACCTCAACTTCGTCGCCAACATTAACAACTTTAGAAGGGTGGATGTTCTTGTTAGTCCAATCCATTTCAGAAACGTGTACTAGACCTTCAACGCCTTCTTCGATTTCAACGAAGCAGCCGTAGTCAGTTAGGTTAGTTACGCGACCAGTTAGTTTGTGACCTTCTGGGTAACGCTTAGCGATTGCTACCCATGGATCTTCGCCTAGTTGCTTAAGACCTAGTGATACGCGAGTACGCTCACGATCGAACTTAAGAACTTTAACTTGGATCTCGTCACCAACGTTAACGATTTCAGATGGGTGCTTAACGCGCTTCCAAGCCATATCTGTGATATGTAGAAGACCGTCAACGCCACCTAGGTCAACGAACGCACCGTAGTCAGTAAGGTTCTTAACGATACCTTTAACTTCAGAACCTTCTTGTAGAGTTTCTAGAAGCTCGTCACGCTCAACGCTGTTTTCAGATTCGATAACAGCACGACGTGAAACAACTACGTTGTTACGTTTTTGGTCAAGTTTGATAACTTTGAACTCTAGCTCTTTGTTTTCTAGGTGAGCAGTGTCGCGGATTGGACGTACGTCTACTAGAGAGCCAGGAAGGAAAGCACGGATACCGTTTAGTTCAACAGTGAAACCGCCTTTAACTTTACCGTTGATGATACCAACAACAGTTTCAGCTTCTTCGTAAGCTTTCTCAAGAACGATCCAAGCTTCGTGACGCTTAGCTTTCTCACGAGAAAGTTGAGTTTCACCGAAACCATCTTCAACAGCGTCTAGAGCTACGTCTACTTCAGCGCCAACTTCAACTTCAAGTTCGCCAGCAGCGTTCTTGAACTGTTCAGCAGGGATAGCAGATTCAGACTTAAGACCAGCGTCAACAAGAACGAAACCGTTCTCGATAGCTACTACAGTACCTTTAACGATGCTGCCTTGTTGGAATTCTGTTTCGTTTAGAAACTCTTCAAAGAGTTGAGCAAAAGATTCAGTCATTTATTTAATCTTCAATAAATTAAACGTCCACGGGCATCCTACCTCATGGGGTTATTAAATTCGCCGGTCATCATCCTTGCGACCAACGCTCTTAGCTTAGTCGAGTATCATTACTCAGCTAGCTTCGATTCGATATATTGTAGTGCCTTTTCTACTACTTCGTCGATAGTCATCGACGTAGAATCTAGCACAAGCGCATCCTCTGCAGGGCGTAGTGGCGCCACTGGGCGGTTACGATCACGGTCGTCACGCTCTTGGATCTCGCTTAAAAGGTCAGCAAATCTAACATCTAACCCTTTATCTTGCAACTGTTTAAGGCGTCGATTTGCACGCTCTTCCGCGCTTGCATCAAGGAAAATTTTTGCTTGAGCACTTGGGAATACAACCGTACCCATATCACGACCATCAGCAACAAGGCCAGGAGCGGCTTCAAATGCACGCTGACGGCGCAATAATGCTTCGCGAACGCGTGGTAATGCAGCCACTTTAGACGCAGCCATACCCGTTTCTTCTTTACGAAGCTCACCTGAGACATCTTCACCTTCTAAGATAACCTTCACTAGGTCACCTTCGGCGATAAATTGGACGTCTAGGTGTGTCGCTAGCGGGACAAGAGCATCTTCAGACTCAGTATCAACACCGTGGTGAATCGCAGCGAGTGCAAGTACACGATAAATTGCGCCAGAGTCTAAGAGTTGGAAACCCAACTTTTTCGCCAGCAACATACATAAAGTGCCTTTACCTGCACCACTAGGTCCATCTACGGTTACAACCGGAGTTTGAGAGGACATGTTCTTCTCCACCTATAGTTTCTTTTTAGCAATTTGCTCGGTTTTCGAGGCGCGTATTATACGGGTAATCGCCTTCTGGAGCGAGGAAAAATGTAGTGTAAAGCATTACACCCAATGCTCACTTGGGTTCATCAGGACACATAAAAATAAGTACTGGATATTGAGTCGTTTGTAGACAAATTAGTTCCAATAAAAATGGCGAGAGTTTTCACTCTCGCCATGTTGAATGACCGAATTATCTCATTGATTAGACAATTGGTTTTTGACCACGCTCTGCAAGTTTAAGCACAACACTGTCAGCGACTTTACTTGCTACACCAGCAAGCTTGTCTGCCAATTTTTTCTTCTGCACGTAATGAACGGCTAACACTGTTTTTTCTTTGCACGCAGCAACAACAAGATCATCAGAGGTGCTGATTTCATCCACTAGTCCCAACTCTTTAGCTTGAGTACCAAACCAGTGCTCACCCGTCGCCACTTTTTCCAATTCTAAACTTGGACGACGCTCACGGATGAAGTCTTTGAACAATACGTGCGTTTCTTCTAGCTCTTGCTTGAATTTATCACGTGCTTTGTCGGTGTTTTCACCAAACATGGTTAGCGTGCGTTTGTATTCACCAGCCGTTAACTGCTCGTACTCGATGTCGTGCTTTTTCAGCAGCTTATTGAAGTTTGGAATTTGTGCGATGACACCAATCGAACCCACAATCGCAAATGGTGCAGAAACAATTTTGTCTGCTACACAAGCCATCATGTAACCGCCACTTGCTGCTACTTTATCAACCGAGATGGTCAGAGGAAGTCCGGCAGCTTTGATGCGATCAAGTTGAGAGGAGGCTAAGCCGTAACCATGAACCATACCACCACCAGACTCTAGACGAAGCAATACTTCATCGCCTTCACGAGCAACAGCCAAAATGGCAGTGATTTCTTCACGTAGAGACGCGACTTCTTTTGCATCGATGCTACCGTTGAAATCAAGAACAAACAGGTGTGGTTCGCGTTTGCTGTCTAGCGCCCCCTCTTTGCTCGCTTGTTTGATTTCTTTCTCGCGAGATTTGTTCTTCTCTTTTTCTTCTTTCTTCACCGCTTTGTCACGAGCTTTGATAAAAGCATCGTCATGCAAATAGTGCTCAAGTTGCTCGATAGATTGCTTGTGCTGTTCAGAAAGATTCGTTACTTCGAGTTCGCCTTTTGCAGCGCCCGATTTACTACCAACCGATTTAACAAGGATGAGAATGACAATGATCGCAGCAACAACTGTCACAATCTTGGCCAAGAATAAGCCGTAATCTAATAAAAATTCCAATGAGAGCTCCTTTATCTCATTCCAGCGAATACGTCGCTATGCTACACCGATAAATCAGAGAGAAGGCAACGTGGTTTGTAACCACTTGTTCTGATTGATAGCATACCTAACGAAAGTTCTGGAATTGGTATAACACATGAATTGGTGTATTGTAACCAACTTGTCACGATTACCAAGATTTTCCATTGAGAGACAGGCGTATTTTAGCGCTAACCCACTACATGGACCCTCTTACAATAATAAGGATTAAATACCGTGAACTACTCCGTTTCAAAAGATGCCCTAAAAGGTAAAGTCATTCTTGTTACTGGTGCCGGTAATGGCATTGGCCGCCAAGCGGCGCTTTCTTACGCCAAGCACGGTGCGACTGTGATTCTATTGGGCCGAAACGTTAAGAATCTTGAATCCATCTACGACGAAATTGAAGCCGCAGGTTACCCACAAGCCGCGATCATCCCTCTCGATTTAAAAGGCGCGACCAAGCAAAACTACATTGATATGGCGGAAACCATTGAAGGTCAATTTGGTCAACTAGATGGTTTATTACACAATGCTGGTGTTCTTAGCGCATTATGTCCGTTCGAGCAGATCAATGAAGAGGACTTCGATGACATCATGCAGATTAACGTAAAAGCCGAGGTGCTGATGACTCAAGCGCTACTGCCTGTCATGCGTAAATCTGAAGCAGGTCGCATTATCTTTACCTCTTCTACCGTTGGCCATTCTGGCCGTGCTTTTTGGGGTCCATATGCGATATCTAAGTTCGCAGTAGAAGGTATGATGCAAGTATTGGCGGACGAGTTGAGTGACACGCCAATGCGCGTTAACGCAATTAACCCTGGCGCGACTCGAACTCGCATGCGTGAGAAAGCGTACCCAGGTGAAGACGCGAACACGCTGAAAACACCGCTAGACATTATGCCGCTGTATCTGCATTTGATGGATCCTGCGATGACAGACATACACGGCCAGTGTATTGACGCCCAACCTAAGCGTAAGTAATACATTATCACAACCTCACATAATCGATTAAAAAGGCAGCAAACGCTGCCTTTTTTCATTTTCTCACTGACAAAAATCTTGCGTGTTTTCATCACAGAAATATACTGTATATATATACAGGTATTTTATTTATGCAAGACATCATACAACACTTAAAAAGCCAGCATCTTGTTTGGCAGGCCAATTTAACAAAAGCGGACGACCATCAATTCCTAAGCAGCTCCGGTTTTGCTGAGCTAGATGAATTGCTTGGTGGCGGCTTTCCTTCTCACGGTGTGGTAGAGATGGAATCCGTAGGCAGTATTGGTGAACTACGTTTACTCGCTCCATATCTAAAAGCGTCTCTTTCGAGAGGGGTAACCGCATTCATCCAGCCTCCAGCGTTAATGAATTCGCTGTTTCTACACAATATTGGCTTAGATATAAATCAAGTTTGGATCGTAAATCCTACACATCATCGAGATGCTTTGTGGGCCGCAGAACAGTGTCTGAAAAGTGGTGTTTGTGCCAACGTATTGCTATGGCAAGACGAACTAGAAATCCACCAAGTAAAACGCTTACAGGTTGCCAGTGAACAAGGCGCTTGTCCGCTTTTTATGCTCAAACCGAGCATGGCAAATCGCTTGTCCCTACCTGTGTCATTGAGCTTAAAGCTGCAAGGTCATGAACAGGGCGTAAATGTGGAAGTATTGAAACGCAAAGGGGGCTGGAACAAAGGCAGTATCAATATCGACTTTCAACATGATTACCCGCAGTTGGTGATGCCAGTGATGACTCATATCCCATCGACTGTGGTGAACTTCCCATTGGCGAATCAAGGATAATCACATGGTTTTGTGGATCTACTTGCACTTCCCTCACCTACAGTTGGATGCGCTGTTTGGCAACAACCAAGAGCACCCGGTCGTCATTGTCGAAAGTCAACGCTGCCGGATTATTCAATACAACGAGACGGCCAAGCAGCAAGGCATTAAGCCAAATATGGGCTTAGGCAGTGCTGCGTCTTTGTGTCATGACTTGCAAGTGCATCCTTACCACCCACAAACGGAGTGGAATAAGTTGCAAGAGGTGGCTCAATGGATGTATTTGGTCACTTCTGATGTCGTATTGATACCAAACCAAGGTATTTTGCTGCGTGCGACGCCAATGCTTAATCTCTATGAAGGATTACAAAACTATTGGAATAAAATCCGAACTCATTTAGATGAACTAAAATTGAGCTTTCAGTTTGGTTGTGGCTTCTCACCTTTTTCCGCTAAATTGATGGCGTTATCTGGTGCGAATGTGCTTAGCGAAGATAAAACTTCTATCCAAAAAGCTTTATTTCCGTTGCCATTAACCCTAACCGATTTATCGCCCTCCAATGTTGAAAAACTCCAACGAGTGGGCGTAACAACGCTGCAAGGGTTACTGGAATTGCCATTGCAAGACATCGCTCGCCGTTTTGATATTGATTTAGTCAACTACGTCGGACGCCTTACTGGTCAGTTCAAACACCCTGTCGACTTTTACCATCCAACCGAATCGTTCCAAGTGTATTTGGAGTTACTGTTTGAGATCGAAAATGTTCAGTGGATTGAAAAACCGTTAGCAAAGCTCCTTCGCCAACTCGAAACCTTTCTAAAATTGCGAGACAAAGTCGCCTTTGAACTTCGCTTAACGCTCCATCAACGCGATAAACACGAGCAGCATCTTCAACTCACCTCTGCTCAAGGCGATTATCTATGCCATCGCTGGCAACAACTGGCGAGTTTGAGCTTAGAGTCGCTCACGCTTAATGGAGCGGTGGTCGGTTTGACACTAAAAGTTGTTCGTCAGGGTGAGCCTTTAAGTGCTGCGCGAGATCTTTTTTCTGGGCCAAAAGGACAGATGAATGCGTTAGAACTGCTCTCTTTACTCCAAGCTAAACTTGGGAAAAGTGCAGTGCTCAAACCAGATATTGCCTGCGACCCAAGACCGGAGAAAGCCAGCCAATACCGACTAGCCGATGAGCCAGACGTACCCACTCATAGCATCCCAGATTTGCTGCGCCCAGCAATGCAACTGCCTATCCCAATTGCTCTGCAAGAACAAGTATCGCTGGTGCATGGGCCAGAACGAATCGTATCCGGATGGTGGGATGGCGACGAAATTATGCGCGATTACTACATTGCTCATACCAAGCAAGGTCGCTGGTTATGGGTATTTCGCGATCAACATAAACATTGGTTTCTTCATGGCTATTTTTGCTAAGTTGTTATGAGTTACGCAGAATTATTTTGTCAGTCTAATTTCTCTTTCCTCACTGGCGCTTCTCATGCAGAAGAGCTTGTGTTGCAAGCGGCTTTTTATCGCTACCATGCCATCGCGATTACTGATGAGTGCTCGGTCGCTAGCGTGGTCAAAGCCCATGCAACGATTGAGCAGCATAAACTTGATATCAAACAGATCGTCGGCAGTATGTTCTGGCTCAACGAAGAGTGCCAAATAGTCCTACTTTGCCCCTGCCGTAAAGCTTATGCTGAGATGTGCCGTATCATCACTAACGCGAGACGACGCAGCGAAAAAGGCAGCTATCAGCTTTCTGAGTGGGATCTGATGTCGATTCGTCACTGCTTAGTATTGTGGCTTCCTACCCACCAAGCGAGTGACCATTACTGGGGGCGCTGGCTCAATCAACACCATAACAATCGACTATGGGTTGCGATTCAACGTCATCTTGGTGGCGACGATGATGCCTACACAAATCACTGCGAGAAGCTAGCTCACGAATTGCAACTGCCTATTACAGCTTGTGGCGGCGTACTCATGCACACGGCTGAGCGCCTGCCTTTACAACATATACTCACCGCCATTAAGCATGGTTGCAGTGTTGATAAGCTGGGCTTTGAACGTCTTTCTAATGCTGAACGCGCATTACGACCACTGAATAAGTTGGTTCGTATCTACAAACCAGAGTGGCTAGAGGAAAGTAAGTACATCGCGGATTTGTGCGAATTCAAATTGTCTGATCTGAAATACGAATACCCTACAGAACTGATTCCTAATGGCTATACACCAAATTCTTACTTACGAATGTTGGTGGAACAAGGTAAAGAGCGTCGCTTTCCTGAAGGCGTGCCGGAGGACATCAACCAAACCATCGAAAACGAACTGAGGTTGATAGAAGACCTCAAGTACCATTATTACTTTTTAACCATTCATGACATCGTCATGTTTGCTAAACAGCAAGGCATTCTTTATCAAGGCCGAGGATCAGCGGCGAATTCCGTCGTGTGTTACTGCTTAGAAATCACCGCCGTCGATCCAAGACAAATCTCTGTCTTGTTCGAACGATTTATCAGTAAAGAACGTAAAGAGCCACCAGATATCGACGTTGACTTCGAACACGAGCGCCGTGAAGAAGTCATTCAATACATTTATAAAAAATACGGACGTGAACGTGCCGCTCTTGCCGCAACAGTGATCAGTTATCGCTTCAAAAGTGCGGTACGTGAGGTCGGAAAAGCGTTAGGTATTGAAGAGACCCAATTGGATTTTTTCATCAAAAATGTTAACCGCCGAGATCGTAGCCAAGGTTGGCAAGCACAAATTATTGAGCTTGGTTTGCAACCAGAATCGCTAAAAGGTCAGCAGTTTATCCAACTGGTGAATGAGATCATTGGTTTTCCTCGTCATCTTTCTCAGCATGTCGGCGGCTTCGTGATTTCATCTGGTCCATTATATGAATTGGTGCCCGTTGAAAATGCAGCAATGGAAGATCGAACTATCATTCAATGGGATAAGGACGATCTCGAAAGCTTAGAGCTTCTGAAAGTCGATGTATTGGCGCTCGGGATGCTCAATGCTATCCGTAAATGCTTTCAATTAATTGAGAAACACCATCAGCGATCACTTTCAATTGCTGAGATCACTCGCCGACAAGATGATCCTCATGTGTATCGCATGCTCCAAAAGGCAGACACCGTTGGCGTTTTTCAAATCGAATCTCGCGCGCAAATGAGCATGCTGCCTCGCTTAAAACCAGCTTGTTATTACGACTTAGTTATTCAAATCGCGATCGTACGTCCAGGGCCGATTCAAGGCGACATGGTTCACCCGTTTTTGAAAAGGCGCAACGGCGAAGAGCCTGTCAGCTATCCATCAGAAGCAGTGAAAAGCGTTTTAGAAAGAACCATGGGCGTGCCTATATTCCAAGAACAAGTCATCAAACTTGCCATGGTCGCTGCGGGGTTTAGTGGTGGCGAGGCTGATCAACTTCGTCGAGCCATGGCGTCATGGAAAAAGAATGGTGATTTAGCCAAGTTTAAGCCTAAGCTGCTCAATGGCATGCAAGAGCGGGGTTACGACTTAGCATTTGCGGAGCGCATTTTTGAACAAATTTGTGGCTTTGGTGAATACGGATTTCCAGAAAGTCATTCAGCGTCTTTCGCCGTTTTGGCGTATTGCTCGGCATGGCTAAAATACTACTATCCTGCAGAGTTTTATACGGCACTGTTAAACAGCCAACCAATGGGGTTTTACAGCCCTTCTCAATTGGTGCAAGACGCTCGTCGTCACGGCGTCGAAGTTCTGCCTATCTGTGTCAATCATTCCTATTACCAGCATCATTTGATTCAACGCCCCAATGGCCGACTTGGCGTGCAACTTGGCTTTCGATTGGTAAAAGGCTTTAATGAGGAAGGCGCGACTCGCTTAGTCGAACGACGACCAAAAACGGGCTATCACTCAATACAAGAGGTCAAACAAATCTTGAGAAGTCGTCGTGATATCGAATTATTAGCTTCTGCAAATGCCTTTCAGATCTTATCGGGTAACCGTTATAACGCACGTTGGGCAGCGATGGATTCACTGTCCGATTTGCCTTTGTTTCATCATATCGAAGAGCCAAGCGTTAGCTATCAAGCACAGCCATCTGAATATGAAAGCCTTATTGAAGACTATGCCAGTACAGGTCTTTCGCTGAACCGGCACCCAATTACTCTGCTAGAAGAAGCGGGGATACTTCCTCGCTTTACGCGTATGAAACAATTGGTTGATAAAGAGCATAAGTCGCTTGTGACTGTGGCAGGTGTCGTCACCGGAAGGCAGTCCCCAGGCACTGCAGCAGGCGTTACATTTTTCACCTTAGAAGATGACACTGGCAACATTAACGTTGTGGTATGGAGCGCGACGGCAAGAGCGCAAAAGCAAGCTTACCTCACCTCAAAAATATTGATGGTAAAAGGTATTTTGGAAAGAGAGGGAGAAGTCATCCACGTCATTGCGGGTAAATTGATTGACTGTACTCATTACTTATCCAACTTGCAGAGTAAGTCTCGTGACTTCCATTAAGAATGAGCAGATACAACAAAGGGAGGTTACCCTCCCTTTGTTTACATTTATTGATGAGTTAGGCGTTTGTAGAAAGCACCTGACGTAAACGATCCTGTGCTACTTCAACTAACAAATCTGGCTGGAATTTTGAGATAAAACGATCACAGCCTACCTTTTGCACCATCGCCTCGTTAAAGCTACCGCTGAGTGACGTGTTCAACGTGATGAACAACTTCGACATACGAGGATCGCTACGAACTTCGTGAGTCAATTTGTAACCATCCATCTCTGGCATTTCAGCGTCCGTGATCATCATTAACAGCTCTTTTTCAACGTCACGACCTTCATCACACCAACGTTTGAGCACCGTTAATGCCTCTAAACCATCTCGGCACTCGATGATGTTCATACCCAATTGAGAAAGGGTGTCACGTACTTGGTTTCTTGCTGTCGAAGAGTCGTCTACGATAAGAACGTTACGTCCAACCATCGACTGCGATAAGTCGTGATCTAAGATATCTTCTGAGATAGTGACATCATAATGAACGATTTCCGCCAACACTTTCTCAACGTCAATAATCTCAACGATTTGAGAAGTATCACCATCTTTCACTTGGGTGATAGCTGTGAGGTAGTTAGAGCGTCCAGAAGTCGATGGCGGCGGCTGAATTTCAGTCCATGCGGTATTGATGATGTTACGTACCGGACCAACAAGGAAACCCTGCACCGAACGGTTATATTCCGTCACGATCAAGTTTTCTTCTTCCGCTTCTCCACGAAGAGGAGGAAAACCAATCGAACAACGTAAATCAATCACAGGTACGGCCTCACCTCGAAGAGAAGCAACACCACGGATGTTGTAGTGTGAGCCAGGCAGCTTAGTCAACGGCGGAAGCTTTATCACCTCTTTCACTTTGAACACATTAATCGCAAATAACTGACGACTGTTTAACGTGAACAGCAAAAGTTCCAGTCGGTTTTCACCCACTAAGTTCGTACGCTGATCAACCGTATTTAAAACTCCGGACATACTACTACCTAAATTCTGAACGATTATTTTTCACTCTTTATTGGAAACCTTGCTGAGAATACAAGGCGACGTTTTTTAATGAGTGTATAGATATCTAAGTAAACTCAATACGTTAGCTTGATACGTTTAACATCATGAGCCAAATTAGATATAAGTGCAAATTACATCAATGACGTGCACATAGCAATGCACTGCTGCTCAGATTCGTCATTTGATGGCTTTTTAAGATCAAAAAAGGGTGCGCTCTTGAGCCACACCCTAAATCAAATTAAAGATAGAAAGAAGTGATTAACCTTCCACCACCTTCATTAACAACTGCCCATCATACAGAGCTTGTTTTATCAGCGCAGCGCCCGGCATCGTCGCTTGTTTATAAAAGCGAGATTCCACCAGCTCAAGATCTTGGTGATAAACAGGCAAACTTTGTTCTTCAATACAACGGCGAACGGCTGGATAAAGCACCTCTTTCGCTTGGTTAATTACCCCACCAATCAAAATCTTTTCTGGGTTAAACAAGTTGATCACGATAGCAATTGCAGAACCTAAATAGCGTCCCAATTTTTCAATCACATCAACCGCGAGAGGATCGCCATTTGCCGCAGCTTCACAGATACTTTCGATACTCATCTCTTCTTGAGCCGCGAGAATAGAAGCTTCACCTTCAGAGATGCGTCTTACCACTTCTTCACGAATCGCTTGCGAGCTGGCAACCGTTTCTAAGCAACCAATGTTGCCACAGTGACATCGCTTCCCGTTGGGATCAATTTGAATATGCCCTAGTTCACCGATATTACCGTGGCGGCCTTGAAGAACTCGCCCATCAAGAATGATACCGGCGCCTAAACCATGGTGAATCGAAATAAGAACAGAGTTGTCATTTTCTTGGGAATGACCAAAGAGCTTTTCAGCTAAAGCCCAAGCACGCGTATCGTTGGCAATAAAGACCGGCAAACCCGTCGCTTTGTAAATCTCTGGCCCCAAAGCAAGGTTTTCGACGTTATAGTGAGGCATTTGCAGCACCACGCCCTGCTCAGAGTTTACAAGACCTGGAAGCGTAATCGCGATGCTAGTAACACGATCGAGTTGATCGGCATACGTCTGAAAAAAATCGTCAATTTCGTAGAGCAGACGCTCAAGAACATCGTCTTGGTCACGTTCATGAATTTCGATTTTGGTATCGATCAAGACATCGCCACCCAACTCATGCAGAGCAATAGTCAGATAGCCACGACCTAAACGCATCGACAGAAACTGCCAACCTTCGTTGTTAACTTGTAGGCCTACGGCAGGACGACCACGACTTGTCGCCTCTTGTACGGTAGTTTCATGAATCAAGTGTGCTTCGATTAATTCTCGAGTGATTTTGGTGATACTCGCAGGCGCAAGCTCACTTTGCTTCGACAAATCAATTCGAGAAATTGGACCTTTTAGGTCAATAAGTTTATATACACGACCAGCATTGACCTGTTTGATATGATCAATATGGCCCGGTTGAGCCATGTACATCTTGCACTCCGAAATTCTATAACGAGACAATTTTTTTACTTTGCGAAGTAATTGTGAAGTGAATTAATAAATCCCCGTGACAAGCATCACGTATAAACATGTTTGTTTGTGTATTCAATCAAATAACGGGAAATCTACTCCTGTTAAATTGTTTGAAAAATAACTTATTTTATTCTTCAAATTAGGAGAGCAACATAAGCGACCACAGAGCATCCCTACAAAGAGGTTTTCGCTAACTCGTTAGTCCTCTATGTATTATCCGTCTGTTTTAGCGAGTGTCACTCTTCATGCAAACAATCTGTGCATATACTTATACCTAACTGGCATCGAGCTTAGAAAATACTGACCTCGACAGTGGTTAGATTAAGTAAGAATAAAATTTGAGTTACTTTGTCCTACACCTGCATTCTTCGGAGAATCTATGACTTCCAAATTAAGAAGAACGAAAATTGTCACCACTCTTGGCCCTTCAACTGATAAAGACAATGTGCTGGAGGAGATCATTAAAGCTGGTGCGAACGTCGTTCGTATGAACTTTTCTCACGGTACAAGTGAAGACCACATTCAACGCGCTAAAAAAGTACGCGCGATTGCCGCAAGATTAGGGCGTCAGGTTGCCATTCTTGGCGATTTACAGGGACCTAAAATTCGTGTTTCGACCTTTAAAGACGGTAAAATCACACTCAAAGTCGGCGATAAATTCACACTAGATAGCGACTTACCAAAAGGCGAAGGGAACCAAGAATCCGTTGGTTTGGATTACAAAGAACTGCCTCAAGATGTTTCACCGAACGACATTCTACTGCTTGATGATGGCAGAGTTCAATTGCAAGTCACCAGCGTAGAAGGAAATAAAGTCCATACCCGTGTGACCGTTGGTGGCCCATTATCCAATAACAAGGGCATCAACAAAAAAGGCGGTGGCTTATCAGCCGATGCACTCACGGAAAAAGACAAAGCTGACATCATCACAGCCGCAGAAATTAAGGTCGACTATTTGGCCATTTCTTTCCCACGCAATGGCGAGGACATGCACTATGCCAGACGCTTGGCCCGGGATGCCGGCTTAGAAGCAAAACTCGTCGCAAAAGTAGAACGTGCAGAAACCGTCGCCACGAGCGAGTCGATTGACGATATCATCCTAGCTTCTGACGTCGTGATGGTCGCTCGCGGCGATTTAGGCGTTGAGATTGGCGATCCTGAGCTGATCGGTGTTCAGAAAAAACTCATTCGTCGAGCTCGAAGTTTGAACCGCGTTGTCATTACTGCAACTCAAATGATGGAATCGATGATCAATAGCCCAATGCCAACGCGTGCAGAAGTCATGGACGTAGCAAACGCCGTTTTGGATGGCACCGATGCCGTGATGCTGTCTGGAGAGACCGCTGCCGGTCAATATCCGGTAGAGACCGTGAAATCAATGGCGGATGTCTGTATTGGCGCAGAAAAGATGTCTGAAGCAAGTCTATCGACCTACCGTCTCGACCGCACCTTTGAAACAGCAGAAGAGACCATTGCAATGGCAACCATGTACTCAGCGAACCACATGGAAGGCATTAAAGCGATGATTGCATTAACAGAGTCAGGAAGAACTGCTTTGATGATGTCACGCCTAAGCTCGGGTTTGCCGATTTTTGCTTTATCGCGTAACGAATCGACGCTCAACCGCGCAGCGTTATATCGTGGCGTGACGCCAGTGTACTTTGATGCGAAATGCGATGCGGGCTTACCAACCGCTCAAGCCGCAATTTCCAGCCTCAAAGATCAAGGTTACCTACATGAAGGTGACTTAGTGATCATCACTCAAGGTGACGTGATGGACGTCGTTGGTTCAACCAACTGCATGCGTATTCTGCCAGTCTAACGTAATAGAAATGCTAAGGGCTCCAGTGGAGCCCTTTTTTGTTTATCGCTTAGGTGACTTACGCTAGCTTAAGCACTTTCTCTACCTTCAAGGTCCATATTCAGTTGATCGTATAACTGAACCAGATTAAACCCGGCTTGCAAGCCCAATTGATAATCATGTTCTAACGCTTCTGGTTCACTCAGGAGTGAAGAAGATTTCAAGCCCTCTTTGGGCGCAATTTGCAAAATAAACGTGTCGTCCGGTGGGTTTGATAAAAACGCCTGCGTTAGCTCAAAGGTCTGATAGTGAATCATCAGCATATCGGCCAAGCCAGAATCAAAATTCTCACCAATCAAATGGCTTAATCGATACAAATTATCAGCACCAAATAACCAACGACCACCGTTGAGAAGCATTTTCCCAGTTAACTTAGACTGGTGCGCAGTATTAATTTTTTGTTGGAAGAAAGACGTCCAGTCAGACTTCCATTGGCTGACTTTTTGTTGCCAAGATTGCTGCACCGAGTTTATGGATTCGCGATACCATTCTACTGGCACGTCTCCGATTTCACTTTGCGCCCTCGCCTCTATCTCAGAGAAGGGTTCTGTGCGAATCACAATAATGTTGCGCGCATTTTGTCGCCACGCTTCTTGAACCGGAATCGAGGCGGAAACACCACCATCCACAAACTTTTGCCCATTTACATCGACAGGGCCATGGTACAACTTAGGAATCGCACAAGTGGCTAGCATGGTGTGGAACCAATCGTCCCCAAGAATCGGCAAATACTGATCGGATAAATTTTCCACGTTCGTAACGGCTGCAAACGCCCCTCTTCCAGCCAAGGTCTTACGCCCTAAATCGAGATCCAGTTTGTAAGGAAAATCTTGGATTCTTTCTAGCGCCCACTCAAGACTCAAGTATTGTTGCTTACGAATGTAGCGGAAAAGATTAAAAAACTCAGGAGAAGTAGTCAGTTCGGTAATGAACGCTTTACCCATGCCATGTTGACGACATAAATACGAGCAAAGGTTTAGAGCACCTGCAGAAGTGCCGTAAAACTCATCGAAAGGATCGAAATTAGAAAGGAGTAGTGCGTCCAACACTCCAGCGGTAAAAATCCCTCGCTGCCCTCCTCCTTGTGTGACTAGAGCAGTTTTGCCATGTCTAAAGTGCTCATAAACTTCTATATCGAGCTCTGTATGGCTTTCGGTGATTATACCGCTGTTACGTATCATCGGCTCACGCCAGTTTTCTGATGCTTATTGTTAGGCCGTCGTAATCGCAATAATTCCGAACGACAAAAGCACTGCGAAAACACTGACGACAATGATTAGTGCGGATTTTAGATCGTGTTCCATAAACGCCTCCTTGACCTGTAACAAATTAATAACACCAGTGTGAAACATGTTCAAGATTTGGTTAATTTAGTCGCGCGATTTTGACTAAGCCATCACAATTAGCTTAGTCATAATAAGGAGATAGGACATGAAGAATAAACTCAGTTGGCTAGTTGGGGGCATGTTAATGAGCTGCGCATTGAGCGCACAAGCAAATGTTATCGTAACCCCATTTATTGGCTTTACTGGCGGCGGGCAAGTCGAAGATGAAAACAAAAACACCTATGACATAGACCCTGCCCTCAGTTACGCCTTATCAATAGAAACACCTTTTGAAATGGGAAAAATCGGCCTTTTCTATTCTGCACAACCGACAGAACTCAAAGAGTTGTCGAACTCCGCCGATATCCATTATTTACAATTCCAAAGCAGTATTTACTATCCCCTCGCTGAAGGTTGGCAAAGCTATGTAGGGTTGGGGGTTGGCGGGTCTTACACCGACGTCGACTGGGCTGATAAAAAATACGGTTTTTCTGCCAGTGCTTTTGCCGGGTTAGAGTACGCATTTTCAAAAAACTTTGCTCTAACGGCACAAGTACGCTGGTTAGGTACGGTCGTAGATAATGACACATCTGGTGCATGCACTTTGCCATCTGATGGTTCAAGCTGCATCATCAAATTCGATACTGATTGGATGAACCAATTTCAGTCAAACGTAGGCTTTAGTTTTCGCTTTTAACTGAGGCAAATTAACCGGAACATTATCTATAGGGTGTGCAAAAGATAGTCGTACGCCCTAAATGATAAAAATAGTCCATAAGACCATTCAAATAGCAATATAGCAGTCATTTATTTCACTAAACCGCCTAACCAACCTTTCAGATCACCTATTTTCTCACTATTTAACAACATTAAAACCACACAAAACACTACTGTTAACATTTAGAATCTATTGCGCTCTGTATTATTAGAAGTTAGTCTGAATAACGAAAACAGATAAATATTTCAGTTTTATCAAACACACATCAACATAATAAGAGTTAATCTCTAACTTCTCTTACGTTAGGCAAAACATAACTCTGCAAATTAATGACAAGTTAGAATTTAGGATCATAAAACTGACGGATAACAGTTGTCCTTTCTTTTAACAATTTAGCAGGGATTGCAGATCAACTGAGAGAGCTTCATTCCTTAGGGAGTCGTATAGGAGTCAGATATGAAGCGAGAACAATGGGGATCCCGTGCAGGATTCATCTTAGCAGCAGTCGGGTCAGCCATCGGATTGGGTAACATTTGGCGTTTCCCATACATGGCTTACGAAAACGGTGGCGGCGCATTTTTTATTCCTTACCTTTTTGCCATGATCACTGCCGGTATCCCATTCATGATCCTTGAGTTCAGTATGGGACAAAAATACCGTGGTTCAGCACCGAAAACACTAGCAAAAATCCATTCGAAGTTTGAATGGCTTGGCTGGTTCCAAGTTGGCGTTGCTGCTGTTATTGCCGTTTACTATGTTGCGGTAATTGGTTGGTCTATCTCTTACTTTGGTATGTCGTTTACTCAAAGTTGGGGAACCGACACTAACGCGTTTTTCTTTAGCGAATACCTAAAGTTAGGTGATAACTCACCAACAAACTTAGGCGGTATTCAATGGAAAATTGCTATAGCGATGACCATTGCTTGGGCTGTTACTTACATTGCCATTGCAAGTGGCGTTAAGTCCGGCATCGAACGCGCATCAAAAATCATGATGCCAATCCTATTCTTGATGGTTCTATTTCTGATCGGTCGCATGGTATTCCTACCCGGTGCACTCGATGGTGTGAACTATATGTTCGACCCCGATTTCAGCAAGATTTGGGACGTAAAAGTATGGGCTGCCGCGTATGGTCAAATCTTCTTTACCCTAAGTATCGGCTTTGCAATCATGTTGGCCTACTCAAGCTACTTGCCTGAGAAGTCTGACATCACAAACAACGCCTTTATGACCGTACTGATCAACTGTGGTTTCTCTATCCTTGCAGGTATCATGATCTTCTCTGTATTGGGTTACATGGCTCAAGAGCAAGGTAAACCACTAACAGAAGTTGTCTCTGCTGGCGTAGGCCTTGCCTTTGTGACGTTACCTGCGGCAATTAACCTATTGCCAGCGCCTTACATTCTTGGCCCGCTGTTCTTCTTTGCGCTT
Source organism: Vibrio parahaemolyticus (assembly GCF_900460535.1). Classification (NCBI taxonomy): domain Bacteria; kingdom Pseudomonadati; phylum Pseudomonadota; class Gammaproteobacteria; order Vibrionales; family Vibrionaceae; genus Vibrio; species Vibrio parahaemolyticus. Next base: position 2,348,116 of record NZ_UHIL01000001.1, read on the forward strand.
GTTGTGGCCGGTCTAAGTTCACACATCTCGATTATGGAAGCAGTGACGTCAGCCATTATTGATAAGTTAAAGTGGAGCCGTAAGAAAGCAGCAAATGTGGTAATCGGTACTGGCTTTGTTGTGTCAATGGCATTTGCGACCAACGGTGGCCTACTGCTACTAGACTTAGTCGACCACTTTGCAAACAATGTTGGTATTATGGTTGGTGGCTTGATTGAAATCGTATTGATGGCTTGGTTGCTAAATCGTGTACCAGAAGTACGCGGCTACGTGAATGAGCGTTCTGATTTCTCTATCGGTCAATGGTTTGAGATTTGTTTACGCTTTGTAACACCAATCATGTTAGCAATCATCTTGGCAACTAAGCTTTATGCTCTATTTACAGAAGGCTATGGTGGCTACGATCTAACTCTAGGTTGGGCAATCATTGCCGCACTCTTTATCTTTGGCTTACTTATCAACGCAGCAAACCGCAAGGAGGCAGTAAAATGACCGTTAGCGCAATCATTATGATGGTTCTTGGTTTGGGCATCACTTGGGGTGGTGCAGCTATCTGCATTAAACGTGCGATGAACAAACAGTAAGATTGAAATTCCGTCTTAATCAGAAACAAAATGCCGGCATCTATGCCGGCATTTTTTATTTGAGAGCTAGAAGCTGTATTTCACACCAACTGCCCCACCCAACTGTAAGTCAGGGCCTTTATAGAGATCGAGCTCAGGATGGATCTGCGCATAAACGTCCCACCCTTTCGATAGGTCCCAGTTCACGCCAAGTGGAACACGAATACCAAATTCGTCATCCCACTCATACCAGCCACCAACCCCGACATACCAAGTGATTGGCATATTCTGGTCAAACGCACCACGCTTCGCAATATAGTCGAACGCCATGCCATCGTTGCCAATGATACCTCGATATTTGTTGTCAACTTCCACAACCACGCTCAATTGCTGGTCTACTGCCATACCGACAGACAGATTAGCAGGCTCGTTAGCCGCCATTGCCGAGCTAGAAATAAGACCCACTGCTAAGATAATTTTATTCTTCATACACGTTATCAATTCTTAAAAAAACATCGTGCATAATTCAAACATGTTCAATATTTGTTATGTCATCAGCGAGTAAACGATTTGTACGAAAAAGCCGACAAAAGTAAAGATGAGTTTGAGATCACAAGGTTCAATAAGGTGAGCCTAGGCCGTACTTATGAAACCAATAGGCAAAAAATATAGGCAAGAAAGTCAGGCAGGTAGGCAATAGATAATAAGTTATTCAGCAATATCCAAAAAACAAAAAAGGAGGCCTTAGCCTCCTTTCAAAACAATGAATGTTGGGGATTAACCGTGGTTACGGATCCACTCATCCATTTCAGTTTTTAGGTTGTCAGACTTAGTACCGAAGATAGCCTGAACACCACCTGCAACAACTACAACACCAGCAGCGCCAAGTTGTTTTAGTTTGTCTTGGTCAACCGCAGCAGTATCTGCAACAGCAACACGTAGACGAGTGATACATGCGTCTAGACCAGTGATGTTTGCTTTGCCGCCGAATGCTGCAACAAGCTCACCTGCCATGTCTGAACTAGAAGTCGCCGCAGCTTCTTCAGTTTCATCTTCACGACCAGGAGTTTTTAGGTCAAGAGCTGTGATTACTGCACGGAACACTACGTAGTAGATTACTGCGTAAACTAGACCAACAGCGATCATCAGACCCATCTTCTGAGCGTTACCAGATAGAACTAGGAAGTCGATCAGACCATGAGAGAAAGATGTACCGTGTACAAAGCCTAGAGTGTTAGCAACGATGTATGCAGAACCAGCTAGTAGAGCGTGGATACCGTATAGAACAGGAGCAACGAATAGGAATGAGAATTCGATTGGCTCAGTAATACCTGTTAGGAATGAAGTCAGAGCAGCTGACGCCATGATACCCATTACTTTCGCGCGGTTTTCAGGTTTAGCACAGTGAGCAATTGCGATTGCTGCAGCTGGTAGACCGAACATCTTGAACATGTAACCACCCGCTAGCTGACCGAAGCCATTACCAGCAGCACGAGATGCTTCATCAGCAACTAGGTAACAAGTTAGAACGCCGTGTTGAGTTTCGCCTGCTGCGTTAACACAAGTACCAGCTTCGAAGAAGAAAGGTACGTTCCAAACGTGGTGTAGACCGAATGGGATTAGTGAACGCTCAACAACACCGTAGATACCGAATGCTAGTTGTGGGTTTTGGTGCGCAGCCCAGTCAGAGAATGCAGAGATTGCACCGCCGATTGGTGGCCAAATTACAGAAAGAATTACACCAAGGATGATCGCTGCAAAACCAGTGATGATTGGCACTGCACGCTTACCTGCAAAGAAGCCAAGGTATTCTGGAAGTTGAATTTTGAAGAAACGGTTGAATGCCCAAGCAGCAACACCACCGACAAGGATACCACCTAGTACACCTGTATCGATTTTTTCAACGCCCATTACGCCAGCCATAACACCTAGTGTTGCTGTCATGATGCCGTAACCAACAATAGCAGCTAGACCAGCTACACCATCGTTGTTTGTGAAGCCTAGTGCAACACCTACAGCGAATAGAAGTGCCATTTGGCCGAATACTGAACCACCAGCTTGTTCCATAAGGTTAGAAACGATCTCTGGAATAAAGCTTAGGTGGGCAGCACCAACACCTAGTAAAATACCTGCAACTGGTAAAACTGATACTGGAAGCATCAGCGCCTTACCAACTTTTTGCAGGTTAGCAAAAAGGTTCTTAAACATGTTTATGCTCCTGATAAATTTATAAGTATTATTTGGGCACTAACGGCACACCCCCGTAGCCTAAAGGTTAGCACCCAATGAAAATGTAACCACAACTGCATTATATTTTCCGGCTCTAAATATATATTGATGACCCTCAAACTTTCCACACAGTTACGAAATTTAGTTTCAAAACAAGTCTTAGATCACACCCAAAAACGGTCAATGAAAAGGTTTGCATTTAACTTATATTACTGTTTTATAAAGATTTTATTATTTATATTATTAATTTTAAGGCGTAAATAAAATACAGAACAATGTTATTTTTAGTAACAAAATTACATTTGTGAAATTTGAATGTTATTGAATCAACATTTTTCGTAAACATTAAAATGAAGAGTACATCTGACGTATTTGCAAACAAAAAAAGGAGCTTTCGCTCCTTTTTAATACCGGATGTCATTTTTTATCGCAAAAAAAGATTTCGGAAGTTTTCGGTGGTTTTATGCGCAACCTCAGACAGTGCACATGACTTAAGTTGCGCAATATACGCGGCAACCTCGACAACATAAGCCGGTTGGTTCTCTTTTCCTCGATGAGGAATTGGAGCCAAGTATGGTGAGTCGGTCTCAATCAGCAGTCGCTCTAATGGCAACGCTTTCACCACTTCTTTCAACTCGGTTGCTTGACGAAAAGTCACGATACCTGAAATCGAGATATAAAAACCCAAATCCATAGCAGCTTCGGCAAAGGGAAGATCTTCAGTAAAACAATGAATGACACCACCACATTTCTCTGCACCACCATTACGTAAAATGTCCAATGTATCTTCACGCGCATTGCGGGTGTGAATAATAAGCGGCTTGTTCAGTTCAACCGCCAACTCAACCTGCTGTTCAAAACGCTCTTTTTGAAGTACCGCTGTTTCTGGTTTGTAATGGTAGTCCAATCCAGTTTCGCCAATAGCAACGACTCTTTCGTGGCTAGCATGGCGACGCAACGTCTCCATGGAAAACGCACTCTCAACATCCAATGGGTGAACACCACAAGAAGCGTACACATTCTCGTAAGGTTCGATCATCTCCAACATATTAGGAAATGAGTCTAACGTAACACCTACAGATAGCAGCTCTTTTACGTTAGCTTGCTTTGCTTTGTTAATAACGTCTTCAATATTGATATGAAGATCATCGTAATTCAATTTGTCTAAATGACAGTGCGAATCTACGAACATAATGCCTCTCGTGATTCAATTAACCAGTTCATTGATAGTAGCTCAAGGTTCAAACCCGGAAAGGTTTGCATTTGCGCTTTGAGCTCCATGAGTTTCTTTGTTGATGCATACAACCCATCGTAATGATGGGGCTGAAATTTCGCGGCACCAGGCAGTATACCTTCGTCTACAACACCAAACTGCGCCTTCTGAGCATCCGTCAATAACAACCATGCCCAATCCAGCGCTTGGTCTGGATTTTTTGCCATTAACGATGCACATTTGGATACATCAGACGTCGGAAATAACAGTGTTTCAACCAAACAACGTTCGAAAGCCGAATACTCCTCTAGCTCACCATTTTTCAACGATTCAAGCGTTTTTAATGGAGAACCCATATTCAGTTTCAGTGCGAAAGCCGGTACTTGAGACAAGCCTTGCTCCCCTATCCACTGCATAGCTTGATCGGTTGAAGGCGGCATCACAACCCAATGCTGGCATCGGCTACGAATCGTCGGTAGCAATCTTTCTTGATTATGAGTGACCAGCAAAAACAAACATTTTTCGCCCGGTTCTTCCAGCGTTTTTAATAGCGCATTAGAAGCGGATTCATTCATCGCATCGGCTGGCTCAATCACAAACAAACGGTAACCATTCAGCTGAGAAGATTCATGAGCTAGACGATTGCAAGCGCGAATTTGGTCAACCGTAATCGCCTTGCCTTCTTTCTCTGGCTTAATCCAGTGCAAATCTGGATGGCTTTGAGATTTCGTCAGTTGACAGCTATGGCAAAAACCGCAAGCTTCACTGCTGTAGTTTTGACAAAGAAGTGCATGACTAAAAAACTCAACAAGCTTTTCTACTGCCAAGCCTTTATCACTTTGCAGCAATAAAGCTCCAGGAATTCGATCTGAATCCAACCCAGATTTGAGGTTCTCCCATGCTGGCTTTAGCCAAGGAAAATCATTAAACATGCGTAACCTATATTCGCTTTTTACTTACTGGCGAGACAACCATTCGTTCAAGGCGTCTTGAATATCACGAGACACTTCTTCAATCGATTGTTCTGCATTGATCACAACAATCGACGGATCAGCATTGGCGATTTCCAAATAACGCTCACGAGTGCGCTCGAAGAAGCTGATATCCATCTTTTCAATACGGTCTAGCTCGCCACGACCACGAGCGCGCTCAAGACCGATACAAGGGTCGATATCCATATAAAGTGTAAATGCGGGCTTAAAGTCACCCAACGTAGTGTCACGAAGGTTTTTCATGAGTGACGCATCAATTTGACGGCCACCACCTTGGTAAGCTTGTGATGACAAGTCATGGCGATCGCCAACAACCCATTGTCCGTTTGCAAGCGCTGGCTTAATCACATTCTCAACCAGTTGAACACGCGCGGCGTACAACAGAAGCAACTCTGTCATGTCTTTCAACTCTTCGCCTTCATGCTCTTCCTTGACTAAAGCGCGCATTTTCTCGGCAAGAGGTGTCCCACCAGGTTCACGCGTGTTAACGATGTTTTCGATTCCCGCTTGTTTGAGCGTGTCCAAAACCGTTTTAATCGCAGTGCTTTTCCCCGCGCCTTCAAGGCCCTCTACGACAATAAAGTTTGCTTTCATCATTTGTTCTTTCTTAGTTCTCTTAAATAGGCTCGAACAGCACGATTGTGCTCAGCAAGTGATTTCGAGAAAACGTGTCCGCCCGTCCCACTTGCTACAAAATATAAGTAATCACTGCTTTCTGGGTTTAGTGCAGCTTCAATAGAGGCTTCTCCGGCCATTGCAATAGGTGTCGGCGGCAAACCATTAATAACGTAGGTATTGTATGGTGTTGGGGTGCGTAGGTCTTTCTTACGGATGTTACCATCGTAAGCATCCCCCATTCCGTAGATAACGGTCGGATCCGTTTGAAGTCGCATACGTTTATTCAAACGGTTAACAAACACAGAAGCAACACGTTCGCGTTCTGAATCAATCGCCGTTTCTTTTTCGATAATCGAGGCAAGGATCAGCGCTTCATACTTGTCTTTGAGAGGCAGCTTCTCCTGACGAGCGTCCCAGTTCGCATCCAGTATTTTATTTAATTTGGAATGTGCACGCTTTAGCAACTGACTTTCGCTCGCACCAGCGGTGTAGTGGTACGTTTCAGCCAAAAACAAGCCTTCAAGCTTATCACGTTCAATACCAAGCTTCTGTGCCATCTCTTTTTCTGACAACCCTGAAAGGTCGTGTTGAACATACGGTGCGCTTTGAAGTTGCTCTAACCACTCAGAAAAACGACTACCTTCAACAAACGTGATGGCAAATTGATGTTCTTTGCCTGTATTGAGTAGCTCTAACGCCTCGTAAAGCGATACATTTGGCTCGAGTTGGTAAGTGCCGGCTCGCACTTGAAGAAGCTCTGGGTAAAGATGGGGCATTAAGCGAGTGTAATCAGACGCTTTTACGATGTTCTCTTTCACCAAATCGCGCATTACACGATGAAAGCTTGTGCCGTTTTCGACAGTGAACAGTTGAGGTTGCTCAATTAAAATTGGCAAGTTAACGTATTGCTTTGTTTGTGAAACAACGTAAAAAAACCCTGCTGCGCTTATCACAGCGATCAGCACAACAAAAGCCAACAGTTTTTTAATCACGTATTTAAATTCCCTTGCAGTCGTTGAGTCAGTTTTCCTATCGGAAAGACAGTTTTGTGGTTATTGGAGGCTGTAATGCTCGTGACAGGTGCAACACCTAGTAGTGAGTTGCACATCCATACTTCATCCGCAGAAAGCAGTTCCATCAGAGAAAAGTCCCCTACTTCAACTTCGGTATTATTGGCCTCAAAAAATTCAAGCACCTTGCGACGCATCACGCCTGCGACGCCAGACAAATTTAAGCTAGGCGTATAAACCTTGTTATCTTTAACCCAAAAAAGGTTTGCCATTGTAGTTTCAATGACATGATTTTGCACATTTAACGTCACTGCATCGGCAAAGTTAGAGTGATCAATTTCAGCTTTCGCAAGCACTTGTTCTAAGCGATTGTTGTGTTTATGCCCTGCCAGCAAAGGCTGAATTCCGAGACGGGTTTCGCATACCCCCAGATTCACCCCATTTTGTTGCCAGTCGACATAATGGACAGGAAATGCAAAGTTCGAGATGGTCACCATTGGGCCCTCAATGCCCTTAGTGCCATACCCTCTTCCACCGATTCCGCGGCTAATGTGAATTTTGATTCCAGCGTGTTCATCTTTCAGGGTAGCCAAGTGAGCCCACTCGGAAACTATACTCCAGTCAGGTAAAGGAATATGAAGTGTTTTGAGACATGCTTCCAAACGTTCAACATGCGCTTGCCAATACCCTAGCTCGCCGTTTTTAGTCTGGATAGTAGTAAAGCAACCGTCTCCATATTGAAAAGAGCGGTCACCTAATGAAACCTGTGTTTGTGGAACTCCATTTACCCAAAACATTAGAACACCCTTAGGTTACAGACGACAAATAAAAGAAAACGGCTCAATGCTAAGCATCGAGCCGTTAGAATACAAGTTTCGCGGTCTTAAAACCTTATTAGAGATTTTACTCAGCGAACTTTTTGAAGATCAAAGAACCGTTTGTACCACCAAAGCCAAACGAGTTACAGATTGCGTATTCCATACCTTCAACTTTGCGCGCTGTGTGTGGCACAAGGTCAATGTCTAGACCTTCTTCTGGATCATCAAGGTTAATCGTTGGTGGAACGATTTGGTCAACCAAAGACATAATCGTGATGATAGCTTCAACTGAACCAGCAGCACCCAATAGGTGACCAGTCATTGACTTAGTTGAAGAAACAAGAACTTGTTTTGCACCCTCTTCACCAAGAGCACGTTTCACACCCTTGATTTCAGCAACGTCGCCAGCAGGAGTAGATGTACCGTGAGCATTCACGTAACCTACTTGAGTACCCGTGATGTTCGCATCACGCATTGCGGCTTCCATTGCTAACGCACCACCTGAACCATCTTCACTTGGTGAAGTCATGTGGTAAGCATCACCAGACATACCAAAGCCAACTAGCTCTGCGTAAATCTTAGCGCCACGTGCTTTCGCATGTTCGTATTCTTCAAGAACCATCACGCCAGCACCATCACCTAGAACGAAGCCGTCACGGCCTTTATCCCATGGACGAGACGCCTTTTGAGGTTCGTCATTGCGAGTAGAAAGTGCTTTAGCAGCACCGAAGCCTGCCATACCAAGAGGCGTAGAAGCTTTCTCTGCACCACCAGCAACCATCGCGTCTGCATCACCGTATGCAATCATACGAGCAGCGTGGCCAATGTTATGTAGACCTGTAGTACATGCAGTAGAGATCGCGATGTTTGGACCACGAAGACCACGCATGATAGACAGGTTACCCGCAACCATGTTTACGATGGTCGAAGGAACAAAAAATGGGCTAACTTTGCGAGGACCTTTCTCAACCAGTGCTGAGTGACCAGTTTCAATGAGGTCTAGGCCGCCAATACCTGAGCCGATTGCAACACCAACTCGAGGCGCGTTTTCTTCGGTAATTTGTAAGCCAGAGTCATCTAGCGCTTGGATACCCGCTGCAATGCCGTACTGGATGAATAGATCCATTTTACGAGCATCTTTTTTAGACATGTACTCTGTGCAATCGAAATCTTTAACAAGACCTGCAAAACGAGTTGAGAAGTTCGTAGTATCGAAGTGTTCGATATTTACGATACCGCTTTTACCTTCAAGCAGGGCTTTCCAAGATGATTCTACTGTGTTGCCTACCGGTGACAACATACCCATGCCAGTGACAACTACACGACGCTTGGACACGATATAATTCTCCGGGAATTGAATATTTCTATGAGAGGATAGAAGAAGTTAGAAAGAACACAGGCGGTCTAGGAGACCGCCTGGGAGAGATAATTACTGAGCGCTGTTTACGTAGTCGATTGCAGCTTGAACAGTAGTGATCTTCTCAGCTTCTTCATCAGGAATCTCAGTGTCGAATTCCTCTTCTAGAGCCATAACTAGTTCTACAGTGTCTAGAGAATCAGCACCTAGATCATCAACGAAAGAAGCTTCGTTTTTAACTTCTGCTTCGTCTACACCTAGCTGTTCAACAATGATTTTCTTTACGCGTTCTTCGATGTTGCTCATTTTTCTTTTCCTTTACAGATTTCGCCTAATGCGATGATTCCGTAGTTTATTCGAACTATTGAAAGTTGCAAGGGGGTCCTTGCTGGTCAAACCACAAAATTAGCGAATTTAACCGAATTTCAATACATTTTTGACTTAAATCATGCACAAATCTTGCGCATAAGCATGACAAGTTCATGACAGTTAATTGCAACTATAGGCTATTTTTCACAATGTAAAATAGCTAAATTTGCACGAACTGTGCATTAAACCATGTACATGCCACCATTTACATGCAAAGTTTCACCAGTAATGTAAGCGGCTTCAGGTGAAGCTAGGAAAACTACTGCTGATGCAATTTCACGAGGATCACCCAAGCGACCAGCTGGCACGTTCGCCAACGTTGCTGCACGTTGGTCATCATTTAGCGCCTTAGTCATGTCAGTTTCGATGAAACCAGGTGCAACTGTGTTAACAGTTACGCCACGAGAAGCCACTTCACGAGCCATTGATTTGGTAAAACCAATCACGCCCGCTTTTGCTGCTGCGTAGTTAGTTTGACCCGCATTACCCATAGTACCTACAACAGAACCTACGTTAATGATACGACCCGCGCGTTTTTTCATCATTCCACGCAGAACCGCTTTAGACATGCGGTAAATAGGCGTTAGGTTTGTGTTGATGATGTCGTTCCACTCATCGTCTTTCATGCGCATTAGTAGGTTATCGCGAGTGATACCTGCGTTATTCACTAGAATATCGATCGCACCAAACTCATCGTTAATGGTTTTTAGTGTTGCTTCAATAGACTCAACGTCAGTGACGTTAAGCGCTAAACCTTTACCATTTTCGCCTAGGTATTCGCTGATCGCAGCCGCGCCGCCTTCAGACGTTGCGGTACCAATAACGGTGGCACCGCGTTCAACAAGAAGCTCAGCAATCGCACGACCAATGCCACGGCTTGCGCCAGTCACTAGAGCGATTTTACCTTCTAGATTCATCATGTTGTGTTTTCCTTTTCTTATCGTGAAAGAATTATTTAGCGGCTTCTAACGACGCCACATCGTTAACTGCTGCTGCACTTAGTGTTTTCACGATACGTTTTGTTAGACCTGTCAGAACTTTGCCCGGGCCAAGTTCAAGAAGGTTTTCTACACCTTGTTCACTCATTAGCTGTACGCTTTCAGTCCAACGAACTGGGCTGTATAGCTGACGAACAAGCGCGTCTTTGATTTTTGCAGGGTCAGTTTCAGCTGCCACATCAACGTTATTGATAACTGGAAGTTGTGGTGTGTTGAATTCGATAGACTCTAGCGCTACTGCTAGTTTATCTGCTGCTGGTTTCATTAACGCGCAGTGTGAAGGCACTGACACAGGAAGAGGAAGAGCACGTTTCGCCCCAGCTTCTTTACACAGTGCGCCAGCGCGCTCTACTGCATCTTTACTACCTGCGATAACAACTTGACCAGGAGAATTGAAGTTTACTGGAGAAACGACATCGCCTTGCGCTGCTTCTTCACACGCCTTTGCAATCGCATCATCATCTAGACCGATGATTGCATACATTGCGCCAGTACCCGCAGGAACCGCTTCTTGCATTAGCTTGCCACGTAGTTCAACCAATTTGATTGCTTCTTTAAAGTCAATCACGCCAGCGCACACAAGCGCTGAGTATTCACCGAGACTGTGACCCGCTAGGTTTGCTGGTTGTTCTAGACCAAGCTCTTGCCATACGCGCCAAATAGCGACAGAAGAAGCAAGCAATGCAGGCTGAGTACGGAAAGTTTGGTTTAGATCTTCAGCAGGGCCATTTTGAACAAGCGCCCATAGATCGTAACCTAGTGCGTCAGATGCTTCTGCAAATGTTTGTTTTACTACGTCATATTGTTCGCCTAGATCAGCAAGCATACCTACAGCTTGAGAACCTTGACCTGGAAATACGATAGCAAACTTGCTCATGTTGTTTTCCTTTAAGCAATGTAAAAAGAAATAAGATGCACGTGAGTGCACCTTAAATTTTGAATTCTCGCGAAACTTAGAATTTCACCAGAGCAGAGCCCCATGTGAAACCGCCACCGAATGCTTCAAGTAGCAACGTTTGTCCACGCTTAATACGGCCATCACGAACCGCTTCATCAAGCGCTGTCGGAACTGTTGCTGCCGACGTGTTACCGTGTCTGTCTAATGTGACAACAACTTGGTCTAGTGACATTGACAGTTTTTTCGCCGTCGCTGAAATAATACGGTAGTTCGCTTGGTGCGGCACTAGCCAGTCTAGCTCAGACTTGTGCATATCGTTTGCTTCAAGCGTATCTTTAACGAGTTTAGACAGTTGAGTTACCGCAACTTTGAATACTTCGTTACCAGCCATATGAAGCCATTTATCAACATCTTTACCACGCTCTGGTACAGGTAGACTTAATAAATCACCAAATTGGCCATCCGCGTAGATATGCGTAGAGATAATGCCAGGCTCTTGGCTTGCACCAACAACAACTGCACCCGCACCGTCACCAAACAAAATGATCGTTGAACGGTCAGTTGGATCACACGTTTTAGACAGTGCATCTGCACCAATCACCAATACGTTTTTACACATACCTGATTTGATATGTTGATCCGCAACAGACAATGCGTAAACAAAACCAGAACAAGCAGCGGCTAAGTCGAAAGCCGGACAACCTTTAATGCCAAGCTTTGCCTGCACCTGACACGCAGATGAAGGGAAAGTATGGCTACTGCTCGTGGTAGCAACGATAATTAGGTCGATATCATTTTTATCAATGCCGGCCATATCGATAGCGTTTTCAGCTGCGTAGAATGCCATGTCCGCAACAGTTTCGTCTTCTGCTGCAATTCGACGCTCTTTAATACCAGTACGAGCTACGATCCACTCATCACTTGTATCTACCATTTTCTCTAGGTCTGCGTTAGTACGCACTTGAGATGGCAGGTAGCTGCCAGTACCTAAAATTTTGCTATACATGAAGACTAATAATGCCTCTCGAGTAAAACCGCTTCCAAACGATCGCTAATACGGCTTGGTACTTGTCGTTTGACCTCGTGTACTGCCTCGCCAAGTGCATTGACAATCGCAGATACATCCGCACTTCCATGGCTTTTTATGACAATGCCGCGCAATCCTAGCAAACTTGCGCCGTTATACTGGTCGGGGTTCAGTGTTTTTAGTTCATTAAATAGCCGAGAAAACAACTTTCTAGCAATCCAACCCTTTATCGTCGATGCCATCATGCTGGTTTTTAGTTTTTCGATAAAAAGTTGTGCTGTTCCCTCGCTGGCTTTTAAGCATACGTTGCCAACAAATCCATCACAAACGATGACATCGGCTACGTCATGCAAAATTTGATTACCTTCAATATAACCAACAAAATTGATAGCGTCGGTTTGAGAAAGCATTTCTGCACAGCGTTTAACTAAATCGTTCCCTTTAATTTCTTCTGCACCAATATTAAGTACAGCAACGCGAGGAGGACGACATAGGTGTTCTTCTGCTAATGCACTGCCCATCACGGCAAACTGAAACAGACTGTCTGCGTCACAAGACACATTCGCACCAAGATCTAACATCCAAGTACGTTTGCCACTGATGGTGGGTAAAGCTGAAACTAAAGCAGGCCGCTCTATACCGGGAAGCAACTTGAGGATAAATCGCGACAGCGCCATTAATGCGCCGGTGTTGCCGCCACTTACACAAGCATCCGCTTCTTGGTCAGAAACCAGATCAATTGCCATACGCATAGAACTGTTTTGACTATTGCGTAATGCTAAAGACGGTTTTTCTGAGTTCGAGATAACTTTCTCGCTATGAAGAATAGTCAAGCGGGAACTGGTAGAGGTACCGAGTTGAGATAATTGAGATGTGATCAGGCTTTGATCACCTATAAGAATCACTTTTAGCTCTGGGAAATGAGACAGTGCCTGCACGGCGGCAGGCACTGTTACGCGTGGACCGAAATCCCCGCCCATTGCATCAAGTGCAACGGTAATACTTTGCAAAGGTTCAACCTTACTTGTTGATAACCTTTTGACCACGGTAGTAACCTTCAGCAGTTACGTTGTGGCGTAGGTGAGTTTCACCAGAAGTCGCGTCTACAGATAGTGCAGCTGTAGTTAGCGCATCGTGTGAACGACGCATACCGCGCTTAGAACGAGTTTTACGGTTTTTCTGTACGGCCATTGACCCTACTCCTATACTATTGGGTTAAAAACCTAAAGAAGAAGCGGCTACCACACCAGTTACTTTTTCAGATTTTTCAAAACGTCGAATGGATTCGGTTTCTTTTCCTCAATTTCTTCAGGAAGCTCACCAAAAACCATGTTATTTGAATCAACGCTACAATCCGCTTCATCGTGCATCGCAATTTGAGGTAATGCTAAGATGAACTCGTCTTCAACCAGTTGTACAAGGTCTAATTCACCGTACTCATTTAGATCTACCAAATCATAAATTTCTGGTGCTTCCTCTTCCGTCTTCTCACCGTAGTAAGGAGTGTAAAGGAATTCAACTTCACACGCGTGTGTGAATACCTCATTACAACGCTGACACTCTAATTCGACTTCGATGTTAGCTTTACCAGAGATAACAACAAGTCGCTGTTCATCTATCTCAAATGACAATGAGACTTCTGCGTCGCGTTTTACGCCTTCAGTTGCTTCCGCTAAGCGCTTGAAAAGACTAGCTTGGATGATACCATCGTAATCTAATCGTTTCTGTGCGGACTTTGCTGGATCAACCGTTCGCGGTATTTTTACCTTTTGCATAGGGCGCGAATATTATCTTCCAAATCAAAATTAGTCAAAGAAAAAGGTAAAAAAGTTGTACTTTTTTACGCTTAACATACAGAGCATTAGCCATAATCAATTTTGATCGATTATCCTATTGGAAATGCTTGCGTGAATTGTAATTCAAAATGAAAAATTACCAACTGGTTTTAGCCTCAACCTCCCCTTTTCGTCAACAACTGCTTGAAAAGCTTTCAGTCCCGTTCATTTGTTTATCTCCTGACTGCGATGAAACGCCGTATGAGAGTGAAACTCCTCTGGATCTAGTCCAGCGCTTAGCCGTAAACAAAGCAACCTCTTGCTCTATTAATAAACCAAGTTTGGTCATCGGCAGCGATCAAGTTTGCGTAATTGATGGAAAAATCGTTGGCAAACCTCTAAATCGTGAAAATGCTATCAATCAATTACTTGCTCAAAGTGGTAAAGCCATCACTTTCTATACCGGACTGGCGGTTTATAACTCGGTGACGAATCTGACTGAAGTTGGCTACGACACTTTTGAAGTACATTTTAGAAACTTAAACCGTGAACAAATTGAACGTTACGTCGACAGAGAAGAACCGTTTTACTGTGCTGGCAGCTTCAAAAGCGAAGGGATGGGAATTTGTTTGTTCGAAAAGTTAGTCGGCAAAGATCCAAACACTCTCGTTGGCCTGCCTCTGATTGATTTGATTGATATGCTGCAAAAGCAAGGTTTCGAGATCTTGTAAGTTTAATCAACGCCTCTACTCATCATTTCATCATTTGAAACCTAATATATAAGTGGGATGCAAAAAGGGAGCTAAAGCTCCCTTTGTTTATAGTAAATGCGTTCAGTTTGCCTTTCTTAATCCAACAAGCACTTTCTCTAGTTTGGATTCCATCGGAGCATTAATTTCCATCCATTCATCATTAGACGGATGTTGAAACTTAATGTTCGCGGCATGCAAAAACAAACGGTCCAATCCAAGTTGACCAGTGTAGGCATCAAAACGTCTATCTCCGTAACGATCATCCCATGCGATAGGATGTCCGGTGTACTGAGTATGCACACGAATTTGGTGAGTACGCCCCGTAATCGGGCTGGCTTGAATCAACGTCGCTTGCTCAAATTTCTCAAGAATTTTGAAACGCGTTTCTGATGGCTTACCGTTTGGGTTCACTCGTACAATACTGTTCACTTCATTTTTAAGTAGGGGGGCGTTCACAACTTTACAGCTGCTTTTCCATTGCCCCATCACTAAGGCGAAGTAAAACTTCTTCACCGTTTTTTCACGGAACTGCGCTTGCAAATGGCGAAGCGCCGAGCGCTTTTTAGCAACCAGTAAAATACCCGAGGTATCTCTGTCAATACGGTGAACCAATTCGAGGAAACGTGCCTGTGGACGCAATGCCCTTAATGCTTCAATTGCACCAAACTTCAAGCCACTACCACCATGCACTGCTGTACCAGACGGTTTGTTCAGAATCAGCATATGATCATCTTCATAAATGATCATATGTTCTAGTTCAGCAACCTTGTTAAGTTTCGTGCTTGGTGCGACATCCTCTTCCTTTTTCTCAACCGTTACAGGTGGAATTCGGACTAGGTCGCCAGCTTTTAGTTTGTATTCGGCTTTGATGCGCTTTTTGTTCACGCGCACTTCACCCTTACGCACGATTCGATAAATCATGCTCTTTGGAATGTCTTTTAATTGGTTACGCAAGAAGTTATCAATGCGTTGACCCGCCATGTCTTCGTCGATATCAACGAACTGGACTTGTGTTCTTATCTCGCTCATGCGCGCTATTGTAAACGTAAATCCGCGTGACTTCACATTATTCTTGCTGCAAAAGAAACACTTGTTGCGAGAATCTGCTCCGAAATACGCCAACCTTTTGTTTAGATTATTAAAACCCTTTCCCTTCTTCTGGTTTTGTTTTCTGTCTTTGGAAGTTTACGTGATTCAATCGCTTATTTAACAGCCAGTTATAAATTGGAAAGTTTGAGTTTAGCGGCAAATTTTCCATCGTTTGCGCTAAAGCAGATTGCTGATATCCACGCGCACTGCTATAGTTCACAGCTGCTAAGGAAGGTTTGGTTATATTTTATTCACTACCAATCATTTGTCCTCAAGCAATGTGAGTAGAAGGTTGAAGCTCAGGTGCTGCATTGGCGTAAGACACATTGAATTCAACACTCTTGCCACCCTACTCCTCGCATATTCACGTTGAGTACCTACCGCCCAAATAGCGGGTTACAAGTCTACGTTTCTAACAGAAACCAAAATAGATTTGTGATGACTGAAGTGCCCCAGAGCATCCCCTTCCAGCCGGGAGGCTGCAAAATATTAGCCATGGGATCAGGCACCGTGAAACAGCGAAAAAAACGTGGCAAGTCGACAAGAAAGATATAAAAGAAAAGACAACGAGAATTTTCAATGAAAAGAATGTTAATTAACGCAACTCAAAAAGAAGAGTTGCGTGTCGCTCTGGTTGATGGCCAGCGACTTTTCGATCTTGATATCGAGAGTCCAGGACATGAATCTAAAAAAGCGAATATCTACAAAGGACGTATCACACGTATTGAACCAAGCTTAGAAGCCGCATTTGTTGATTACGGTGCTGAGCGTCACGGTTTCCTCCCTCTTAAAGAAATTGCCCGCGAATACTTCCCTGAAGGTTATACCTACCAAGGCCGTCCAAGCATTAAAGAAGTGCTGACTGAGGGCCAAGAAGTAATCGTACAAGTAGAAAAAGAAGAACGTGGTAGCAAGGGCGCAGCTCTAACCACGTTTATTTCTCTTGCGGGTAGCTACCTTGTTCTTATGCCAAACAACCCTCGTGCAGGCGGTATTTCTCGCCGTATCGAAGGTGATGAGCGTACTCAACTAAAAGCAGCATTAAGCACTCTAGAACTGCCTCAAGGCATGGGTCTGATTGTTCGTACTGCTGGCGTTGGTAAGAGCGCAGAAGAACTTGAGTGGGACTTGAACGTACTGCTGAACCATTGGAGCGCGATTAAAGGCGCGGCAGACTCTAACCCTGCCCCATTCTTAATCCACCAAGAAAGTAACGTTATCGTTCGTGCAATTCGTGACTATTTACGTCGTGATATTGGTGAAATCCTTATCGACAGCAACACCATTTATGAACGTGCGAAAGAGCACATTCAATTGGTTCGCCCAGATTTCATCAACCGCGTTAAGAAGTACGAAGGCGAAGTGCCGCTGTTTAGCCACTACCAAATCGAGAGCCAAATTGAATCGGCTTTCCAACGTGAAGTGCGCCTACCATCTGGCGGTTCTATCGTAATCGACCCAACGGAAGCTCTGACTTCTATCGATATCAACTCTGCTCGTGCAACTAAGGGTGGTGATATCGAGGAAACAGCACTGAATACCAACCTAGAAGCAGCAGACGAGATCGCTCGTCAATTGCGTCTACGCGACTTAGGTGGTCTAGTGGTTATCGACTTTATCGATATGACACCAGTACGCCACCAACGTGAAGTAGAAAACCGCCTACGTGAAGCTGTTCGACTAGATCGTGCTCGCGTACAAATCGGTCGTATCTCACGCTTTGGTCTTCTAGAGATGTCTCGTCAACGATTGAGCCCTTCTCTTGCAGAAGCAAGCCACCACATTTGTCCTCGCTGTAGCGGCACAGGTGTTGTTCGTGACAACGAATCTCTAGCACTTTCTGTTCTTCGTTTGATTGAAGAAGAAGCACTAAAAGACAACACAGCTCAAGTATTGGCTGTAGTACCAGTGCCAATCGCATCTTACCTATTGAACGAAAAACGTCGCTCGGTTAATCATATCGAACGAATTCAAGAAGTGAAAATTACGGTTGTTCCTAACTCAGACATGGAAACACCGCACTTTGAAGTAATTCGCGTACGCGAAGGTGAAGAGTTTGATTTAATTTCTTACCTACTTCCTAAGAAGTTGGAAGCAATGAAAGAAGCAGAAGGTAAAGAACCTTCTGAAACAGACATCAAACCTAAGCGAATCGAAGAGCCAGTTCTTAAGGGCTTTGCAGCGCCAGCTCAAACCGCTCCAGCTCCTGTTTCTAAACCTGCGCCGGTAGCGAAGAAGAAAGAAGTAGAGCAAGAAGCAAAACCTGGCCTATTCAGCCGTTTGTTTAAAGCACTAGGTAGCTTCCTATTTGGTGGTTCTGAAGAAGTAAAAGAAGAACCAAAACAAGAAGAGAAGAAATCAAACCGCGACAACAAGCGCAACAAACGCGATCGCAACGACCGTCGTCGTAGCAACCAACGCGATAACCGCGAAGGTCGTGAAAACCGTGATAACCGTCGTCGCCGTAAGCCTCGTGAAGAGCAAGCAAATGAGCAAAACGAAGCTCAACAGCCTGCAAACAAACAGCAACCAAACCGTAGCCAGAAGCGTAAGCCAAAACCTCAACAAGCTGAAAAAGCTCAAGAGCCGAAAGCAAACGCGAAAGTAGCGGAAAAAGGCTTGCAACTTGCGGCTGAAGCTCGCTCAGAAGTGAAGCCTGAAGAGAATAAAGCGAAAGCAAACGCGAAAACAGAGAAAGTCAAAGAGCGCCGTCAACGTCGCAAACTGAACAAATCTGTTCGTGTTAAAGATCAACTTGCCGATGAGCAAGTAGAAGAAACAGCAGTAAAAGCAATTGAACCTGTTGAGTCTCAAGTAGATCAAGCCGTTGATACAGCAGCAGACGCACAGCAAGACAACAAGCAAGGTGAATCGAAACAACGTCGTAACCGTCGTTCTCCTCGTCACCTACGAGCAAGTGGTCAACGTCGTCGTCGTGGTCGTGATCGTCGTCCTAACCCATTCCGTCTGCGCAAAGGCGGTGTAGCATCTCCTGAGATGGCAATGGGTAAAGTGATGCCACGTTACATTCCAAAACCAGCGCCTAAGAAGGAAGAGCGAGTTCAGGAAGAAGCGGTTGTGGCAATTGCAACTGTACCTGCTATGCAAGGTGGTTTTGCTTGCCCTGAAATGGCAATGGGTAAAGTCATCATCCGTCGTGAGCAACCAGCGGTAGCTGAAGCACCTGTTGTTGAACCTAAAGTTCAAGAAACAGTAGCAGCTAAAGCTGAATCACCGATTGTTGAAGCTGTAGCGCCTGAAAAGGCAGAGCCAGTAGCGGTTGATCAAGCTCCTGTAGAGCCGATCGTTGAAGTGGCTGAAGCACCTGTTGCGGAAGCAACAACAGAAACAGTTGTTGAAGAAGCTCCGGTTCAAGAGCCAGTCGTTGCAGAAACTGTGGAAGAAGCAGCAACAGAAGTTGCCGTTGAAACTCCAGTAGCAGCGCCAGAGATGAAAGCTGAAGTTATCAACGTTGTTGCTAAGCCACGAGCTAGCGCACCAATGACAAAAGCACCTGGTCCTCAAGAACTACGTGAAATCGAAGTAGCCGCAGCGCCGTTTAAAGCTGAACGCTACCAAGCTAAAGGTGCTGGTAGCCAAGTGGCAACAAACCGCGCCTCTGCAGCAATGACAAAGCCAAACTTCAACTAAGTTTGAATATCATTGCGATAGCTTGAAAGCTAGAATCAAAAGGCCACCGAAAGGTGGCCTTTTTTGTTTGTTCTCGGTCTAGCGTAATTGGTTATATTAATATCAACGACGGATCACATTTGTGGTTCATTATCCGTATCATTCTTGAACTTAATCACACTTTTCGGTAGCATTCGCCAACTCAAGTTTTCGACACCATTCTACTGCTGCTCTTTTATTACTACGGTTTACACTAAGTACCTTGAATGTATTTTCATCACTTAGTGGTTAATGCAAATACGAATATGTGTCGGGATAAACTCATCTCAACGAGAACTTAAAGACAAACATGTTCGAATTCCCGCAATTTTCTAAGCACTCTGTTAAAAATGACGTGCTATCAGGTTTGACGGTTGCCCTGGCACTTGTCCCTGAAGCCGTAGCATTTGCATTCGTTGCTGGTGTAGACCCAATGGTTGGTCTGTACGCAGCATTCATCGTTGGCCTTATCACCTCAATCTTTGGTGGTCGCCCAGGCATGATCTCTGGTGCTACAGGCGCAATGGCTGTAGTAATGGTCTCTCTTGTTGCAAGCCACGGTGTTCAGTACTTATTTGCTGCCATTATGTTGGCCGGTATTCTTCAAATTGCTGCCGGTTTATTTAAATTGGGCAAATTCATTCGAATCGTTCCACACCCTGTAATGATTGGTTTTGTTAACGGCCTAGCGATTGTTATCTTCCTCGCGCAATTAGGACAATTCAAGGCTCCAGACATGAATGGCGTGCTGACTTGGCTTCCACAAGATCAAATGATGTTAATGCTAGGTTTGGTTGCGCTGACCATGGCGATCATCTACTTCTTGCCGAAAATTACAACAGCAGTACCATCTTCACTTGTTGCTATCGTAACCGTGACTGCACTAGTTGTTGGGTTAGATCTAGAGACACGTACAGTTGTCGACTTCCTACGTTCTATGTCAGGTAATGAAGCCGCTACACTAGCAGGCTCTTTGCCAACCTTCTCTATTCCATCAGTACCATTTACGCTAGAGACTCTGCAAATCATCTTGCCTTATGCAGTGATCCTTGCGGCCATCGGCCTAATTGAATCTTTGCTAACGCTGACCGTTTTAGACGAAATGACGAATACTCGTGGCCAATCTAACCGCGAATGTATCGGTCAGGGCATGGCAAACATGACATGTTCTGTATTCGGCGCGATGGGGGGTTGTGCAATGATTGGGCAGTCAATGATTAACGTAAACTCCGGTGGCCGTGGCCGTCTGTCTGGCATCGTAGCGGCTGTAGCTCTGCTGATGTTCATTTTGTTTGCGTCATCGTTGATTGAAATGATTCCACTAGCAGCCCTAGTTGGTGTGATGTTCATGGTTGTGATTGGCACATTCGAATGGGCAACATTTAAGTTGGCTCGCCGTGTACCAAAGCAAGATTTCTTCGTTATCGTACTAGTAACTGTCGTTACAGTACTGACTGACCTTGCTGTTGCGGTCGCGGTTGGTGTAATCGCTTCAGCGCTGATGTTTGCATGGCAACATGCGAAGCACATTTACGCAGATACTTGCTTGAACGCAGAAGGCTCAAAAGAGTACAAAATTCACGGTCCAATCTTCTTTGGTTCAGCAGCAAACTTCCTCGAGCTGTTTAATGCGCCAGAAGATCCTAAAGATGTGATTGTCGATTTCGCAGACTCTCGCGTAACAGACCACTCGGCAATTGAGGCAATTGAAACGCTAGCAGAGCGCTACGCTTCCATCGGCAAAACGCTTCACCTTCGTCACCTAAGTCCGGATTGTCGCAAACTACTCGACAAAGCTGGCAGTCTAGTCGAAATCAACGTGAAAGAAGACCCTAGCTACAAAGTCGCAACCGACATTTTAGCTGGCTAATCTATGCGTAAAGGGATGAGCAATGCTCATCCCTTTTTTTATTTATCGGATATCGAGATAATTACAGCTTCTGCAAAACCGCTACCGACGCCTCTTCGATTAAGTCCAATACCAACTCAAATCCATCATCTCCACCATAGTAAGGATCTGGGATCTCGTCATAACTCGAATTAGAGTGGCTTAAAAATAGCGAGACTTTATGACGATGTTCTGCAGGACAAATATCGAGTAAGTCAGCCAAGTTTGCTTTATCCGCAGCCAGTACCAAATCGAAGTCTTCGAAATCTTGCACTGACACTTGGCGCGCTTGCATTCCTTTAAACGAATAGCCACGTTGTTTCCCTGCCGCCATGGCTCTTGAGTCTGGCGTGTTTCCGGTGTGATAGCCAATTGTCCCAGCCGAATCAATGTCGACATCGACACCTAACTCTTCTGCTTTAGCTCTCAGAACGGCCTCTCCGGTTGGTGAACGGCAAATATTTCCCATACAAACAACGAGTATTCTCTTCATTTTATTCCCTGAATTATCGATGGTTTTTCTTCACGATATGTTGGTCTATCATAGCGAGATAATTCAATGAACCCAAGCTACCGCGGGCAAAGCACGAAACGGATTTAAGGAAGTATTATGTCTATCGAAGAAAATAAAGAAGCACGCCATAAGGCACGCCAACAAAAAGTAAAAGAACAGGTAGACGCAAAAATTGCGGCCGCTCAAGAAGAGAAAGGTCTACTTCTGATCATTACTGGTAATGGTAAAGGTAAATCGACATCTGGCTTTGGCACGATTGCTCGCGCCGTCGGTCACGGCCTTACGTGTTCAGTGGCTCAATTTATCAAAGGCACTTGGGACAACGGCGAGCGCAACTTGCTAGAAAAACTGGGAGTAGAATTCCAAGTTATGGCGACTGGTTTTACTTGGGAGACGCAGAACAAAACCGCCGATACCAAAGCAGCGCAACTGGTCTGGAAAGAATGTAAGCGTATGCTGCAAGACGACTCTATTGATGTCATCTTATTCGATGAGCTAACTTACATGGTGAGTTACGGTTACATCGATTTGGACGAAGTGGTCGAAGCGTTAAACAATCGCCCAAAAATGCAGTCGGTTGTGATTACTGGTCGTGGTGCACATCGCACACTAATTGAAATGGCCGATACCGTTTCTGAAGTGAAGAATGTAAAGCACGCATTTGAATCTGGCGTAAAAGCGCTGAAAGGCGTCGACTGGTAAAGCTTGCAGCACAATGAAAAAAAGGGTTGGCACAATGCCAACCCTTTCACTTTCAACGCGTGGTTAGTTGAAAAGATTCTTCAACAGACCATCGACCGCTTCTTTGGTTTTCTCATCTTTGATTTTGTCCGTTAGCTTCTCTACGCCACGGTCAATTTCTTTCTGAGCTTTCTGTTTAAGAACATCATCGAATACGAGTTTGAATTTAGGGTCCGCCCACTTACCAGACACATTGATTGGAATCGTGATGTCCTTCAGCTCATCGATGTTTTTACCACCTTGGCCTTCTAGCGTACCCACAATTGAAGTACTGATAGTAAAGTCGACCGTCTCATTGATGTAGTTTGCACTGCCTTTACCACGCACACGTAGTAACGGTGATTGAGCACGCAAGTTGTCCGTTGATACCACACCTTTGTTTAGTTTCAACGTCGCGGTCATCGCACTGAAGTCTGTTTTCTTAACTTCGTTGGTACTTTCAACTTTTTGCCCTTTGAATCGCGCGTAGTTTTCACGAATCAATTGAGCAACGTTGATGCCATTTACCGCACCATCAGCAAAGTTAATCACTACCGTACCAGCAAGGTTCTGTTTGATACCTGTCGGCGTCAAACTGCTACCTTGGACATTCACGTCGATGTTACCCGTACCTTCTAGCTTGTCGTTGTTAGCAACATCAATCAGTAGCGGTTGAACTTTCACACCTTTGATTGATTTTTTCACGCTGTAAGTCGCTGGCGTCTTACGTGCATCTAGCCTTGCTGTTGCTGAAATTGTGCCTTGGTACAACTTCGAGCTAAATGATGTGAGGTCAAACACACCACGATTGACAGTGAAGCTCGCTTTTACCGCTTCCATTTTTGCGTTAGCCGCTTTGAACTTATCGATGGTGATATCACCTTTGACATCCAGCGTTTTCAGTGCTGAAAGATCCGGCTCAACTTCAGGCCCCGCGGATGCACTCTTACCACCAGATGCTGGCTTTTCGCTTGCTGGTGCTTGTTTATCCAAGCCTAAGAATTCATCTAAATCGATATTAGGGCTATGAAGGGCAAAACGTATTTTTGGAATGTCTCCCAATGTCACATCGGCTTTACCATCCAATGCAATCGCGTTTGCGGTTAACTTCTCTAGAATAAAGCTAAGGTGGCTTTTGTTTAGGTCAAATGAGAGGTCAGAGACCATATCAACTTTCATTGGTGATTGTGGCAAAGCATCACCTTCAAAGCTTGATTTCAGCGTAAGCTTATTCAACAACACTTTGCTAATCGCTTGGTCAACCGTAAGCTGCCCACCGCCTTGCATGTCCAGCTTCATACCAGCCGCACTGCCTTGAAGCGCGTAGCTAAGATTGTTTACTTTATCGAATTCAAATGTATCTAAGCCAATTTTTGCCGATTCAATAGTGTTGTTTGGATCAGTGTACGTCGCATCAACATTGATGTTCTTCAACGCATAACTGGCAAGACCTTTCGCCAGTTTAAAGTCTGCCTTACCTTCTGCTGTAAACTTCTGGTCATTCATTTCGCCTTTCACACCAAAGTCAGCTGTCGTCCAGCTGTCAAAAGCAAATTCAGAAAGGTTCAACGATACATCATACAGCTTGGTGTAATTGCCGGCTTGCTTGTCTTGAATTTCTAGTGAGCCATTAGAAACCGTAACACCAGCCAGGTTGATACTCCAATCTGAGCCTTCAGACTGCGATTCACCACTTTGATCTGGTGCAGTATCATTCGGTTGCTCTGCTTGTTGAGTTTGCGCTTTCGTTAGAGCATCAATGTTCTTGCTGCCGTCTTTCTTCGTTTCAACGTAGAACTCCGCACCATCTAAAGTAATGTTACCGATTTCAAGTTGTTTGCTAAAAAGTGGTGTGACAGAAACATCAACACCGACAGTGTCGACTTTAAAAAGATTTGGCTGACTAAAACCTTGCGGGTTACGCAGTTCGGTTCTTCCCAATTCAAAACCAATTGATGGGAAGAATTGCCAACTGATATCCCCTTCAATCACTAATTCTAACCCTGTTTGTTTCTGAGCTTGCTCAACAATCAGTGGCTTAAATTGGTTTGGATTGACAAAAATAGTTAACGCTAAAATTGCAGCAACAAATACCACAACAGGTATCGCGAGAACTAAGAGCAGTTTCTTCATTTGTTTTTCCTTGCTCGTGTGTTTTTAAAATTATAAGCGCAGACTAGATTTACCGCCGAGAGTTCCACAAAAGCGTGAAAGTCATCCGGTTTTGACATGCAACTGACTAATTTAAAAACAAAAAAAGAAGTGGCACCTAAAGTGCCACTTCTTATCATAAAAATAAAGCGATATAGCCGTCTAAAGACTTAAGCTTTCAAAAGTTTTGCAATGTGAGCTTTTAGTACATCGATCGCGATACGGTTCTTACCGCCACGAGGTACGATGATGTCCGCATATTGCTTAGAAGGTTCGATAAACTGCATGAACATCGGACGAACAGTTTGCTGATATTGCTTAAGAACGGATTCCATTGTACGGCCACGCTCTTCAACGTCACGCTTAACACGGCGAAGTAGGCAGATATCCAGAGGCGTATCCATAAATACAGTCGCGTGCATCAGGTCACGAAGACGAGGGTCAGTAAGAAGAAGGATACCTTCTAAAATGATTACCTTTTTAGGGGTCATTGTGGTGGTGTTACTTGTTCTTGTGTGCTCTGTGTAGCTGTACTCAGGCACTTCCACGGCCTCACCACGTACAAGCTTCTCTAGGTGCTCGCACAATAGGTCGTGGTCCAACGCACTCGGGTGATCGTAGTTCGTCTTTACTCGCTCTTCCATGCTTAGGTGGCTTTGGTCGTTGTAGTAGCAATCTTCCGTGATGACACCGATTTGATGATCGCCTACTTTCGCGCGAAGCTCATTGTAAATTGTGCTCGCGATCAGACTTTTTCCAGAAGCAGAAGCGCCAGCAATACCTACGATGACGCATTGATTATTATCAGACATTAGTTTGCACCCGATGATGATTTCTAGTCACATAAAAAGATAAACTGCCTGATTATAGGGAGTTCACCCCGTAGTTACTAGCTGGAATTAGAGTTTAGTCATAAGTTTCTGCCTGCCCAGAGGATTAACCTCCAGGCAAACGTTAAAATGTGCAACTTTCAACCACCAACCTCAGTTTACCATTGTAAAACTGATTGCATCTGGTTTCGCTTTGCCTTGCCAAAACATTGTGCTACACACTCGATCTGCAAGCTGTTTGTAGTAGCCTGAATGCTCACTGTCAGGTCGTCTCACAACGGTTGGCACACCAGCATCAATGTCTTCTCGCATAGAAATATGCAACGGAATTTGGCCCAATAGCGCTAAGCCAAACTCTTGAGACATTTTCTCCGCGCCACCCATACCAAAGATGTGTTCAGTCGCTCCACATTGGCTACAAATGTGGTAACTCATATTTTCGACCACACCTACTACTGGCACATTGACTTTGTTAAACATTGCTGCACCTTTGCGCGCATCTGCCAACGCTAAATCTTGTGGCGTCGTCACCAAAACCGTGCCGGTAACAGGAATTTGTTGTGACAACGTCAACTGGATATCACCCGTGCCTGGTGGCATGTCTATCACTAAGTAATCCAGCTCTGGCCAATCGGTTTCATTCAATAGCTGAGCTAACGCTTTCGATGCCATAGGGCCACGCCAGATCGCTGCTTCAGATTTATTAACTAAATAGCCAATAGAATGAGTATAGATGCCGTGAGCAAAAATAGGCTCCATCCATTTGCCATCGCGAACTTCTGGTTTCGCATCTTCCTGGCCGAGCATCATCGGAACCGATGGACCGTATATATCGGCATCCAATAGGCCAACCTTCGCTCCCGACTGCGCGATAGCCAAGGCTAAGTTAACGGCTGTTGTGGATTTGCCCACCCCACCCTTTGCAGAGCTCACCGCAATGATATTCTTCACGCCTTTCACCGCATTAGAAACCTGCGTTTCTAGTGCTTTTACGCCGAGTTCAATGTGAAACGGAAACGCGGCTACAGCTTTGGATGCTTGCTGTTGTTGAATCCATTTTTGCAATGTGCGCTGAAGCTCATTACTAGCAAATGGCAATGTAATCTTCACTTCACCTTGAGCGGTGATGGTGACAACGCCGTGAATATCGGCCCAGTTTTCCACTAACTGTGGATGTTGAAATTGATTAAACCAATGACAAAAATCTTGTTTTGAAGTGAACTGATGCATAAGTCCTCCTTTTGAGTACCATGCTACCACCGACCCGACATAACCAGAACCCTAAAAAAACTAAGGCATTCCGCGGTTTGACACCTTGGAGTTAGTGAGTTCATGGGGTAGTATTATCCATCAAAATTTTTTTATACCTATCAAGAAAAGCGAATATTAAGTATGGCAAACGATCCAAGACACCTTCCTTCAAGGAAACTGCTGGTAACTTGTGCCCTTCCGTACGCTAACGGTTCGATCCACCTTGGCCATATGCTTGAGCATATCCAAGCGGACATTTGGGTTCGTTACCAACGCCTACGCGGCAACACTGTAAACTTCATCTGTGCTGACGATGCTCACGGCACGCCAATCATGCTTAAAGCGCAACAGATGGGTATTACTCCAGAAGAGATGATTGCCGCTGTTAGCGAAGAGCACCAAAAAGACTTCGCTGGCTTTGATATCAGCTTTGATAACTACCACAGCACGCACTCAGAAGAGAACCGCGAACTGGCATCTCACATTTACCTAGAGCTAAAGAAAAACGGCTTTATCTCTAGCCGTACTATCTCTCAGCTTTTCGACCCTGAAAAAGAGATGTTCCTACCGGATCGTTTCGTAAAAGGTACATGTCCTAAGTGTAAGTCTGAAGATCAGTACGGTGATAACTGTGACAACTGCGGCGAGACTTACAGCCCGACAGAACTGATCAATCCTAAATCTGCAGTTTCTGGTGCGACGCCAGTAATGAAAGATTCTGAGCACTTCTTCTTTGACCTGCCTCAATTTGAAAGCATGCTAAAAGAGTGGACTCGCTCTGGTTCTCTGCAATCAGAAACCGCGAACAAGATGCAAGAGTGGTTTGAATCTGGTCTGCAACAATGGGATATCTCGCGTGACGCACCTTACTTTGGTTTCGAAATCCCAGGCGAAAAAGACAAGTTCTTCTACGTATGGCTAGATGCACCTATTGGCTACATGGGCTCATTCAAAAACCTATGTAACAAACGTGACGATCTAGACTTCGATGAATACTGGAACAAAGACAGTAAAACTGAACTTTACCACTTCATCGGTAAAGACATCGTGTACTTCCACAGCTTATTCTGGCCTGCAATGCTTGAAGGTTCTGGCTTCCGTAAACCAAACAACGTGTTCGTACACGGCTACGTAACGGTAAACGGCGCGAAAATGTCTAAGTCGAAAGGTACATTCGTGAAAGCAAGCACGTACCTCGATCACCTAGACCCAGAATGTCTACGTTACTACTACGCAGCGAAACTAAACAGCCGTATTGACGATCTAGATCTTAACCTTGAAGACTTCACTCAGCGCGTTAACGCTGACGTAGTCAACAAGATCGTTAACCTAGCATCTCGTAACGCAGGCTTCATCGCTAAACGTTTCGAAGGCAAACTATCTGACAACTTCGCTGAACCAGAGCTTTACAACGAATTCGTGGCAGCGGCTGACCGTATCGCAGAGCTTTTTGAAGCTCGCGAATTTGGCCGTGCTATCCGTGAAATCACGGCACTTGCGGACAAAGCAAACCAATACGTTGACGAGAAAGCCCCTTGGGTTGTAGCGAAAGAAGAAGGCAAAGATCAGGAACTACAAGACATCTGTTCTGTAGGTATCAACCTGTTCCGCGTACTAATGACTTACTTGAAACCAGTAATGCCAGCTCTTGCTGCACGTACTGAAGCATTCCTAAACCAAGAGCTAACTTGGGAAGGCATTGCTCAGCCACTCACTGGCCACGAAATCACTAAGTTCAAAGCGCTATTCAACCGTATCGATCCAAAGAACATCGAAGCGATGATCGAAGCATCGAAAGAAGACGCTGCAGCAGAAATGGCAGCGAAAGAGAAAGCTGAAGCGGCTAAAACAGAAACTGAGCTAAACAAAGACCCAATCGCGGACGAGATTGAGTTTGATACTTTTGCTCAAGTGGATTTGCGTATCGCTCGCATCATCTCTTGTGAAGAAGTGCCTAAAGCAAACAAATTGCTTAAGTTCCAACTGGATATCGGTGGTGAAACTCGTCAAGTTTTCTCTGGCATTAAATCAGCCTACAAACCTGAAGAGCTAGAAGGCAAGCTAACCGTAATGGTAGCGAACCTAAAACCTCGTAAGATGAAATTCGGTATGTCTGAAGGCATGATCCTAGCGGCAGGCCCTGGTGGTAGCGACCTATGGATTCTTGAGCCACACGAAGGCGCTCAGCCTGGCATGCGTGTAATGTAATTCCCTTACGTTACGCTTGAAATGAGTTCAATCCCCGCCTCTCTCGGCGGGGATTTTTTTGATCAAATTCACATTATTGGGGAGATTCTGCACCAATAACGCGCAAAACATTTAGGTTTAAATTTTAACCACTTGTTTTTAAAGTAATTTTAATTGGCATCAAAACTGCAAATTCCTTCTTGCTAGGTCCAAACACTAACAAGGAGTTGGTTATGTTTGTTTTGATTTCAACGTTATTATCCGTCGCCATATTAGCCGGCATTTACCACCTTTCCACAAAACGCGAACAGCAACATGCACGAAAGTATCAGTTGCTTACCCTACTTCGCGATGTCGTTAACTTGCTTAGACGTCATCGAGCAATCACACATTACTCCCTTCAATCCCAACAAAACTATGAGCGAGAAATAGAAGAGATACATCATGCTCTCAACAACAAGCTGCACCTTTTGTTGGAAACATCGCGCTTTGAAAATAAACCCATGTATCGTGTGTTACAGATAAAAGTCAGTAAGTTGCTCGAACAATGGCAGGAAAACAGCATCGCAAGAAATCAAATGGAGCACGGAAAGCTGATTCGACATTGTTTGTTCTTAATGGATGAAGTCACTATTGCGTGGCTAGCAGTTGAGCAACGAGATGAGTTGCATGATGAGTACCACATGAATTGGCAAACCATTATCGATAGCCTCGAAACCTTGACTCAACTTCGTATTAGCATTCAAGACTTAAACGAACAAGGAGGAAGCGTTCGAGTAAAGAACTACGCATCTGTAATGACACGTAAACTGAATCAGTTAGCGGTAATAGCACCGCTGACTATCGCAGCGCCGATCTCCGTACGTTCGACACAAGCGTTAAACGACTATGTCGAAGGAAAACACACAGGACTAACAGAAGAAGAACTTTATGGCATCACCTCAGATCTGTCACTGACGATTTTCAATACCTATGATCACGTGCTATCAGATATTGTCGAAACACTGTATTTGCCTTTGCCCAGACTCTCATTAGCCTGAAAGACTCATTTTTCGACATAATTGCATGAGGAACTAGATCAAAAGCCGTAAGTAACGAGCAATAAAAAACCGCAGGCATTGCCTGCGGTTTTTTCTAACTTTGCTCACTCAATGCTTAGCTATCATCTTCAGTGAAGTTGGTTGGTAGTTGCTTTTTCATCTCGTTCCAGATTTGAGCACTTTCCATGCCGTAGTGGCGAATTACAACTGGCAATTGTTCACGCTGGCCCGTTTCACAAGTTTCTAGCAGTTGACGGTAGAATCTTAGCGCCAAATCACGTGAGGCCGGGTTAGAGAAGTAGTAACTGCCAACTCGGTCATACAGCTTCTTCAAGCCGTTGAAAATCAAACCGTAGATTTGGTTACCAGAGTGGAATGCTAAGCGTTGGAACAACATGTAATCGTAAAAGTTAAATGTTTTCGCGATCAAGATTTCCTGACGCTTTGCTTCATCTTTTTCGTTGTCTTCTTTAACGCTTTGAAGCACCTTATCCGCATACGGAGAAGAGGCAATGAAATCATCCCAAGACGATGCATTCACAAGCGCTTCACAAGACTCAATTACGTTCTTGATTGTACGCTCAGAGTTTTCTTTGTTCGCCTTGAATGCATAACGCATAAAGATAGGGCTGATGTTAGTACGTGCCGCAAGCAAATCTTCTACAATATTTGTTGCATTATCGACGTCTAGCGTCATCAACGTATCCAAGATATGCAGACCAGATGTCTCCATAAATTGGTTAACTTTTGTTGGTTTACCGTGTTGGATAGTCAACCATCCATCACGTGCTAGTCGTTGAAGAACCTCTCGTAAAGTCGTTCGAGTAACACCAATCAGTTCGGACAGCTCGCGCTCAGCAGGTAAAATTGAGCCTGGAGGAAAACGGCCGTTCCAAATGCTCTCGATAATATATTTTTCTGCGAATCCCGCAGGGCTTTTCGCCTTAATGACCATTCTACTTTTTATCCAATATTGATTTCTGAGGGTCGATACTACTCATCATACCACTACTTAACGATTTGAGAAAATTTACGATCAATTATTGAAACGATCCCTCAATATAGAGTTAATACTCTACACGTTCGCTGAATTTAGGATACTTAGTGAAGCAGTTCAAAGCCGTAAAATTTGTATTCTATAAAAAAGAAACCGAACACAAATAGAGAAAAAATAACGACAAGTACGTCACATTTTTATGTTTATAATATGCAAAATAAATTTGTATTCTCTGGTTAATATTCCTTTTTAATTGATCTTTTCTCGTCACTTGGCGTCATTTAAAATCCAAGGGGATTTTTTCAAGCTTTCCATGATATAGTAACGCCGTTTTGATCGCGTTATTACACTTAAAAAGTAGTTTTAGTCGGAAGCATTACGTTTTGTTATTGACTAATAAAAGCCGGAGTGTAGAGTTTGCGATCGAAAGTGAGCGGTGCTTGAGTTCAGGGGAAGTAACTTGGCAAAACTACAATAAAACAAAGGATTGTTGTTTTACTAAGTTATTGTTTTAAAAGACTAGTTAATAAGTCTAACAAACAGATACTTGAGCGCTAATTGTAGTGTCTATTCATAATATTGTTATAAAGAGAATTATCATGCCGATATCGCTCGGAAACGCTTTTATCAAGAATTTCCTTGGTAAAGCGCCTGATTGGTACAAAGTTGCCATTATAGCCTTCCTTATTATTAACCCGATTGTTTTCTTCCTAATAAATCCATTTGTTGCTGGGTGGTTGCTCGTCGCGGAATTTATTTTCACGCTTGCAATGGCCTTAAAATGCTACCCATTACAACCTGGTGGTTTACTTGCAATTGAAGCTATTGCTATTGGCATGACCAGCCCAGCGCAAGTAAAACATGAGTTGGTTGCGAATATAGAAGTATTACTACTTTTAGTATTCATGGTTGCGGGTATCTACTTCATGAAACAGCTTCTGCTGTTCATCTTCACCAAAATCCTGCTTGGTATTCGTTCAAAAACTCTGCTTTCGCTTGCATTCTGTTTCGCAGCCGCGTTTTTGTCAGCATTCCTAGATGCGCTGACAGTAATCGCTGTTGTCATCAGCGTAGCAGTTGGTTTCTACTCGATTTACCACAAAGTTGCTTCAGGTAACCCAATTGGCGATCACGACCATACTCAAGACGACACCATCACAGAACTGACTCGTGATGACCTTGAAAACTATCGTGCATTCCTACGTTCGCTGCTTATGCACGCTGGTGTGGGTACCGCTCTGGGCGGCGTAACAACGATGGTTGGTGAACCTCAAAACCTTATCATTGCAGACCAAGCGGGTTGGTTATTTGGTGAATTCCTAATCCGTATGTCTCCTGTGACGTTACCAGTATTTATCTGTGGTCTTATTACCTGTGCATTGGTTGAGAAGCTAAAAGTATTTGGTTACGGCGCACAACTGCCTGATAACGTACGTCAAATCCTTGTGGACTTTGACCGCGAAGAACGTAAGACACGTACAAACCAAGACGTCGCAAAACTGTGGGTACAAGGTATTATCGCCGTTTGGCTGATTGTCGCGTTAGCGCTTCACTTAGCTGCCGTTGGCCTGATTGGTCTGTCTGTCATTATCCTAGCAACGTCATTTACTGGCGTCATTGAAGAGCACTCAATGGGCAAAGCATTTGAAGAGGCTCTGCCTTTCACAGCCCTACTCGCGGTTTTCTTCTCGATCGTTGCAGTAATCATTGACCAAGAGCTATTCAAACCTGTTATTGACGCCGTGTTAGCCGTTGAAGACAAAGGCACACAGCTTGCCCTCTTCTACGTTGCGAACGGTTTGTTATCGATGGTTTCGGACAACGTATTCGTAGGTACGGTATACATCAACGAAGTAAAATCAGCCCTTATGGAAGGCTTGATCACGCGTGAACAGTTCGACCTGCTAGCAGTTGCAATCAACACTGGTACAAACTTACCTTCTGTTGCAACGCCAAACGGTCAAGCCGCTTTCCTATTCCTACTAACGTCTGCGCTAGCACCGTTAATTCGTCTGTCTTACGGTCGAATGGTAGTGATGGCATTGCCATACACTGTCGTTTTGGCGATTGTAGGTCTGATGGGCATAATGTTCTTCCTAGAGCCAGCAACAGCGTCTTTCTACGATGCGGGCTGGATTGCACCTCATACCGGTGATCTGACTCCAGTTGTGTCTGGCGGACACTAAAATTTGAGTTGATTAGGAAACTTATACACGATAAAAAGCTCTGAGTATTCAGAGCTTTTTTCTATTTCAGACAGGATTGAAACCGTGACTATTTTTTCATCACTTAACCAGTTTTCGAAGGGACGCTTATCGTGGCTGCTTCTTCTTTTGTTCATCATATTTTTTGAAGCCTGCGCACTCTACTTCCAACACGTAATGATGCTTGCCCCGTGCGTAATGTGTATTTATGAGCGTGTGGCAATGATGGGTATTGGCGGTGCAGCTATCATCGGACTTATCGCACCGAACAACGCACTATTCCGCTGGTTAGGGCTTATTGGTTGGGGATTAAGCTCGTACAAAGGATTGATGCTTGCAATGCAGCATGTTGATTACCAGTTCAATCCATCACCATTTGCAACTTGTGATCTTTTTGTCACCTTCCCAAGTTGGGCTCCGTTAAACCAATGGGTTCCTTGGATGTTTGAAGCGTATGGCGATTGTTCAAAAATTGTTTGGCAGTTCTTCGACTTATCGATGCCACAATGGTTGGTGGTTATCTTCGCTGGTAACTTGGTCGCTTTGGCGTTGATCGTGATTGCACAGTTCTTTCCGGTGAAACGTAAGAATCCAATTCGTTAAGGCGTATAAAAATATAGATAATAAAAAGCCGACCTTAGGGTCGGCTTTTTATTGGGTTCGATTCAGTAACTCGCTTTTATAGTGTTACTTACCACAACATTGCTTGAACTTTTTACCGCTCTCACAAGGGCATGGATCGTTACGACCTACATCTTTAAATGGGTTTAGGCTTTGAGATTTATTGCCGACCATTAGTTCATCTGCACCCAATGCGACTTCAACTAACATCAAATCAAGTTGATCAACAAGGTCTGTTAACGCTGGCGGCGTTTCAATGCCCGCGTCACGCATATGTTGCTGAGTAGACTCTTCATCAATGGCTAGCATCATTGTGGTAAGCAGCGCTTGCAGCATACGCTGTAAACCATCATTTAACTCAACCTCTTGCCACTGCTCTTCAATCAAAGGCCAAACCGACATGAAACCTTCAGCAAAATCGGCTAACTGCTCAGGATCTTTTTCAGTTAGTTCTAGAGCTGAATACTCATTACGTAAAATACGGTTATGTTGCTTGTGAATTTGCTCTTCGACCGCTGGCTGAATCGATTTAAAACCTTCACCAAATAACGGCTCAAGCCAAGCCTCTGGCGCCAAAGGTTTTGTGGTTAGGTTTGCGGCAAGTACCGCACCTTCAATAAATAGCGAAGATTCATCAAGTTGAACTTCACCTTTTTCAATCAAAGTGTATTGCATGACATCTGGTTTCCCATGAATTTGGCGGCATTATACTCCAATACAAGTGAGATGCCAGTTGGCACCAGCGCCGAGTCTTTTAATGACAAACTTAGCCGACATCGCTACAATCGCCCTCCTTTTTATCACCAAACTGTATTAGGCAAACTATGCGAGTTGTATTAGGCCCAATGGAAGGCGTTTTAGACCATTTGATGCGCCAAATCCTGACCGAAATAAACGACTATGATCTGTGTGTGACGGAGTTCGTTCGAGTGATCGATCAAGTCCTGCCAGACCATGTCTTTCATCGCTTATGTCCGGAGCTTATGCAAGGCTCTCAGACCACTTCTGGTGTGCCTGTACATGTTCAACTACTAGGTCAAGAGCCACACTGGATGGCGGAAAACGCAACCCGAGCAGCAGAGCTTGGCGCGCGCGGCATCGACCTAAATTTTGGTTGCCCAGCAAAAATGGTCAACAAAAGCAAAGGAGGTGCGGCGCTATTGCAGCATCCTGAGTTGATTCATAGCGTGGTAAAAGCATGCCGTGACGCAGTGCCTGCGAATATCCCTGTCTCCGCAAAAATTCGTCTGGGCTGGGAAAACCCTGAAGACTGTTTTGAAATCGTGGATGCGATTCAATCTGCGGGAGCGAATGAACTGACCGTCCACGCACGTACTAAGCAAGGCGGTTATAAAGCATCTGAAATCAAGTGGGAATACATCAATAAAATTCGCGAGCGATTCTCCATCCCTTTGATTGCCAATGGTGAAATCTGGAATTTCGAAGATGGTCAACGCTGTATTGAAACCACTGGTGTCGACTCTCTGATGGTGTGCCGTGGCGCGTTCAACATTCCTAACCTGGGTAACATGGTAAAACACAACCACACGCCAATGGTTTGGTCTGATGTGGTCGACCTGCTGATCTACTACTCAAAGTTTGAAATGAAGGGTGATAAAGGTTTGTACTATCCAAACCGCGTGAAGCAATGGTTCGCTTACCTGCGCCAATCTTACCCAGAAGCTAACGAATTATTCCGCGAAATCCGAACATTTAATAAAGCAGCACCGATTGTTGAGCACATCCAGCGCTACCGCGATGAACTCCAATCGCGTCAAAGCCAAGTGGCTTAAGCACTCAACATGCACGAATTGTGCGCAATGGTTGAACGACAAGTACAAAAAAGGGCGATATTATCGCCCTTTTAGCTATTTGTCAGACGGCCTTTTAGCAAGCGCGCCACGAACTAATAACAAATCTTGTTCTTTCCGGTACTTTTCGCTTCATAGAGCTTCTCATCAGCCGCCTTGAACAGTTCATCAAAGCTTTCCGCTTTGCTTGCAGAGCTAAAGACCACACCACCCGACACGGTAAATCCATTCTTCGTGACTCGTCGTGATCGTTCATCAATCGCTTTTTTGACTCGTTCAAGAATGTGCTTCATCCCTTCAATATCTTCATCGTATATCGCGAGAATAAACTCTTCGCCACCAAAGCGAGATGCGACGTCACTGTGACGAATGTTATCTCGGATGCACTTCGCGACCAGTTGAATCGCAGAGTCACCTACATCATGGCCGTAAGTATCATTGATAGTCTTAAAGTTATCGATATCGAACACAGCCAATGCCACGTTCTTCTTCGTCATTTTATTACGCCAAACGGCCTGCATTCCTCTGCGGTTGAGCAGCCCTGTCATTGGGTCTCTTGCAGCAAGATCTTTAAAGTAGCGACGTTCGGTGTGCATGTTGACATAAAACAGTACTACGGTACTCAATACGTAAATAAAGACCGCGACCATGATGCTGTACTTTTCAAAGAACGTTAAATTCTTAATCTCGCTCCATAAGTTATATTCGTAATAAATACTGTGATTGGCACTCAAGCGCTCTTTTTCAATGGGCTTGATCCGCACGGCATCTTCAGGAATCGTTTGGAAATTGGAAACTAAGTGCAGCTTCCCGACAAGGTTTTCAGAAGTCGTGAGCAGCGCATCGACATCAAAATCAATCGAGAGCACCCCTTGGTGGACGCCTTTTTCGTAAATTGGCACTGTTAAACTGATGATTTGCCCTTCCATGGAATCAAGCATCGGCCCAGGCCCAGCCAATGTAATGTTGACCTTATCTTGCGCGGTTTTTTGCCAGAATGGCCTCGCCTTTAACGTTGACCAAAGCTCTTTAGTAAAATTCTTCGCGTACTTATCGGGCGACGAAATCACATAACCACGTTTATCGATGTAATGGATACCAACAATGTGGGATTCAATATCATGAAGGAAGGACAAAGAAGGGGCAAAGCCTGCTTTTTGTTCTGCAAGTTTGTTGATTTTCGTCCCTGCCTGACACAAGCTTTTTTCGCCGACGATCATGTAATCAACATCAACCGCTGGCAGTCCATCGCTGTAAACGTTCTCCAATAGCAAAACATCAATCGGCCATATATAGCAGATATCGCCTTTCACAATAGAGTTATGCTCTTCAGAAAGAGGGTTCGCGAAGTTTGAATAGTTGGTAAAGCTGTAGTCCAGTGCAGTTAAGACTTTGATACCACGAGTTAACGCTCTATCGATACGCGAATATTCAGTATCAATATAGCGATTGACTGCATCGTAGTAGTTTTTTGTAGTAACGAGCATTACCACAATGAATAGAACTAAAGGAAAGAAAACAACAAATGAGAGGCTAAATCGCCTTTGGTTAACCATTGAGTACCATTGTTTAAGTGTTCGCCTCTCATATGCATCGGCTTAAAGAGGCTGTTTATAGTTATTAATGAACATATTCACAAATTTTAATAAATATAGAATGCGGTGTCACTTCACTTGCCACAAATTGATACTTAATGCTGCCATATTGACAGAAACATGACCTTCATAATCAATTATTTCACACTTATCTAATAATTGATGCAAGTGTTTCGCATTCAAGCCTAACTGCCACAATGGTAGGTCAATCGTGCTTTCTTGTAGACCAATATTGACTGCAACAATGATCGTCTCTTCACCAAGCTGTCTTGCATAAGCTAATGCCCTTTCGTCACAATACAGCCATTGCATGCTGCCAGATTGTAGAGCTTTGAACTGTTTGCGAATTTCAATCCACTGTTGGTACAGTTGGAGCCAAGGCGAACCCTGAACTAAATGCCAAGGGAAACAACGTCTGTTATCCGGGTCAAAGCTTCCCTCAAGACCGACTTCACTACCATAATAAATGCATGGTGCGCCGACATAAGTCATGAGTAAGGCCAACGCGATTTGCATTTTTTTCTCATCCCCATTCACCAAGGTGAGAAAACGCGCCGTGTCATGGCTATCAAGTTGATTGAGTTGTGAGAGCTGATTGGCAAAAGGAACTTTTGCTCTGGATTCATCCAACCACGCTTTGAACTCAAAACCATTTATATCGATTGGGTCGTACGTGATGTCTTGATGCGCGATAAACGCTCGAACAGGGTGGGCAAAACCGTAGTAGTTCATCGCGCCGTCTTCTTGCTCCCCTTGCAGCCATTGAGTCGCTTCAAAAAAATGCTCACCTAACACATAAGCATTCGGATTAACGGATTTGGTCGCTTGGCGAAATGCTTTCACGTAGTGAGCGTTGTTTTTCGCCCCCTCCCCTTCTCCTAGCATATGAATGACATCAAAACGCCAGCCATCCACGGAATATGGCGGCTTCAGCCAATGTTTGATAACCGACGCCTCACCTTGGTAGATATATTCTCTGACTTCGTGATTCTCAAAATTCAATACCGGCAGATTGTCGATACCTTTCCAGCCAATATAGTGATTACTCTCCCCATCAAAGAAGTAATAGTCGCGAAAATCGGATTTAGGATTCCCGTACGCGCCTTTCCCTTTCTGCTGAATATCAAACCAAGGGTGATGCACAGAAGTATGGTTAAAGACCGCATCCAATACGATCTTCATGTTTTTGCTGCGGATTTTTTCGCACAATGACGCAAAATGCTCGTTGGTGCCGAGCATAGGATCAATCGTGAAATAATCCGTGGTGTCGTACTTATGGTTACTTGGCGAGGAAAAAATCGGATTGAAGTACAGTGCGGTCACACCCAATTGTTCAAGGTATCCAAGCTTTTGCTCAACGCCTTTTAGATCACCACCGAAGAACTCACGTGCCCCAGAGTTTTGGTGATTCCCTACTGGTTCTCCCCACGTTTTAATCACAGCATTAGGATCGTACTCGCAGTACGCTTCACGAATCGCAGACTCACTTTGACTCGCGGCAAAACGATCAGGAAAAATCTGATAGAAAACTTGTTCTTGAACCCACTTTGGCGGTTGATAGTTTACATTCAATTTGAAATGAAATTCTCTGGGCGGAATACGTTTTTGCACGCCACGTGCGTCTAGCCAATATTGCTGACCGTTTCTAACGACTTTAAATACATAGTGGGTGATGTCTCGATCTCTATTCGGCTCGAACGATACTTCCCACAGCAGTAACTCTCCAACTCTGCCGCATTGCACCATGGCGACAAGGTATTCTTCGTTGTCTGGCTCAATACGCGCATAAACAGCATCAAATGTTAACGCTTCTGTTTTTAGACAGACCTTCACGCGTTTACCATCGAAGGCTAAACCATCAACCGTCTGGCTATGAAAGAGAAATGGCAAAGACATAATAAGCACTCTTTAATAGGTGGATATGCCACTATTTTATTAAAGAATGAGAGATAAAAAATCCTCCTTGGAAATTCGGTGTTTTACCTATTTTCTCAAGGAGGATCACACTTGGTAGGCGTAGTCGCGGCTCTGACTATGTCGAAGAAACGCGTAACGAATCAGACATGCTATTTAATTGAGTAATAAACTGTCATCCGAAAGTTCTTCGCCTCGAACTTTAGAAAACATGTCTAGTAGATCAGGCACTTGCATATTGGCACGCTGCTCTCCAGCGACATCCAGAACGATTTCACCTTGGTGGAGCATGACAGTTCTGTCGCCACAAGCGAGCGCGTCTTTCATCGAGTGCGTTACCATCATCACCGTCAAATCAAACTCATTGACGATACGCTTGGTTAAATCGATGACAAAAGCCGCCATACGCGGGTCAAGCGCGGCCGTATGTTCATCAAGCAGCAATAACTTACTCTCCGATAACGTCGCCATCACCAGGCTCACGGCTTGTCGTTGTCCACCAGACAACAAAC
Organism: Vibrio parahaemolyticus; assembly: GCF_900460535.1. Classification (NCBI taxonomy): domain Bacteria; kingdom Pseudomonadati; phylum Pseudomonadota; class Gammaproteobacteria; order Vibrionales; family Vibrionaceae; genus Vibrio; species Vibrio parahaemolyticus. The sequence goes on from NZ_UHIL01000001.1 coordinate 2,387,728, forward strand.
CAATACTGTCACCCAATCGGTCTTCCAAACCTAAACCCAAAATACTGATGCGTTCTTGGAACAACTTGCGACGTTTGGCAGACAGCGCCAGCCCCCAGCCACGTTTTTTACCTCGCATGTACGCTAGAGCCATGTTTTCTTCAATGGTTAGCTCACCACACGTTCCTGCTAACGGGTCCTGAAACACTCGTGCACATTGAGTAGCGCGCTGGGCAACCGTCTGCTTGGTGACGTCTTTGCCATCAATGATCACTTGACCACCAATCATTGGTGTCTCACCCGTCACCGCTCCGAGCAATGTCGATTTACCCGCACCGTTAGACCCGATTACGGTTAGAAATTGGTGCTCTGGTACTTCTAACGATACCCCTTTCAACGCGCGATTTTCCAAAATCGTACAAGGGTTGAACGTCACTTGGATGTTGTTGAGTTCAATCATAACGCCTCCCCAGAACCATTTTTAGATGCCGCTTGTTTCGCAGTCGTTACGCGTTGTTTGGCTTTCATACTTTGCTTGAGCTTAGGTGCAATGAGCGCTACCGCAACCAATACTGCGGTCACGAGATTGAGATCTGAGGCCTGAAGGCCAAACATGCCAGAACTCAACGCAAAAGCGACGGCTAGTCGATACAACACCGAGCCCAAAATAACGGCGCAAACGGCAACCCAAATTTTGCGACCGGGAATGAGTGTTTGGCCCAAAATAACCGCCGCTAAGCCGACCACGATGGTACCAACGCCTGATGTTACGTCAGCAAAACTGTTGGTTTGCGCAAATAGCGCACCAGCGAAGCCAACAAACCCGTTCGACAGCGCCAAACAAAAGTAGGTGTAGAACCCTGTGCTTGCGCCTTGCGCAGACACCATTCGGCCATTCACACCCGTCGCTCGAAGGCCCAAGCCGAAATCGCTATTTAGCAATCGCACTACCAAAAAGGCAGAGATGAGAACCAGTACGCCTACGACTAACGGACGAATAAACATCGCATCGCCCATCGATTCAAAAGGAGTGAGAATGGTGTCTTCACCCAAAAGAGCCATATTGGGTTTGCCCATGATGCGAATGTTGATAGAAAACGCGGCAATCATAGTGAGGATGGACGCTAAGAGATGCAAAATTCCACAGCGTACAGCGAGAAATGCGGTGACCCAACCAGTCATGCCACCAGCAATAATCGCCATACCGGTTGCAATCCAAGGGTTGATGCCTGCAACGATAGCTGTCGCAGCAACCGCGGCTCCCATAGGGAAACTACCATCAACACTTAAGTCAGGAAAATCAAGAACACGAAACGTAAGATAGACGCCCAAAGCAACCAAGCCATAAATCAAGCCGATCTCAAGCGCGCCAAAAAAAGCAAATGCAGACATAACTACTCCTTTCTGCATGTTCAGATCGCTAGCAGCGATCTGACGTTACAACTTTCAACTTAGGTCGAGGTAAAGAGAGCAATCCGCTCAGAAAAAACTTTGCTCTCATAAACTTACGATTTACGAGCCCATTTTTCATGCTGAGACAAATGGGCTTGAGAGAAAGAGTCCTTACCTCAAGATAAGTGATTTACTGCATGCTAGTCGCACGTTGAACAACAGAACTCGGCAGTTGGATGCCCAACTTAGAAGCGGCGCTCTCATTGATGACCAAATCCGAACCCGTTGCGACTTTTACATCCAACTTTCCTGGCTCTTGACCATCAAGTATGGCTGCTACGTAATCTGCCGTTTGCACACCGACTTGGTAGTAGTCAAAACCAAGGCCAGCAATCGCACCTTTTTCAACATAAGATGTTGCACCGCCAAAGACTGGCTTTTTCGCTTGGTTCGCCGCGACAATCATGCCTTCGATCGCACTCGCTACAGTGTTATCCGTAGGCGCGTAAAGGATGTCTGATTTTGCTGCGATGGCTTGCGTAGCAGATTGAACATCGGCACTTTTCAAAGCAGTGGCTTCCACCACTTTAATGCCTTTCGCCTCTGCACTTTCTTTTAGAAGATTAACCAGCGTCACCGCATTCGCCTCGCCAGGGTTGAAGACGACACCAATGCTTTTGACTTGAGGAAGGATTTCTTGAATGAGCTCAACGTGCTGAGCCACTGGAGACAGGTCTGATAAACCTGTTACGTTTTTGCCCGGCTGCTTCATAGATTTAACTAACTTGGCTCCTACCGGGTCAGTCACCGCAGTAAACACAACAGGAATCGTACGAGTCGCAGAAACCAGTGCCTGCGCTGACGGCGTTGCAATACCGACTAGCACGTCTGGGCTCTCTCCCACGTATTGACGCGCAATTTGTACCGCAATTGCAGGGTTACCTTGTGCTGTTTTATAGTCGAATTCTAGGTTTTTACCCTCTTCATACCCTTTTGCTTTCAATCCATCTAGCAAACCTTGGCGAGTGGCATCCAAAGCTGGATGCTCAACGATCTGAGAAACCGCAACTGTTGCGGTATTAGCAAATACATGGGTGGAAGAAAGAATAGCAGTAGCGGATAGAACGGCAGTGGCTAATAAACGTTTCGTTTTCATCATAACTCCTTGATGTGTCTTCGTCCTTGTTTCACGAGCTTCAGCAATATGTGGGTACTCATGAGATCAAATGTGAGAAGGCGTGATGTTGTGTTTGCGTATCTGTGCACTTCTTGTGCATCTTATTTTTATTATTACTACTAAGTCTTAGTAAAGAAAAGAAACATTTAACACTAAGGCAACATTTGTGATCGCAAGATCGCATTCTATTACGCAACAATGTAATGCACTCAAACGTAGCTAGAGGATGGTTGCGGGCTAAAGGCTTAGCCCCACTGCGCATACTGCGCGATGAATATATAGACAAAACAAAAATGGAGTGGCAATCGCACACTCCATTTAAAAATTGTTGAACGCTAAATGAATTAGAACCAGCGCTCTAGTGAGGACTTATCAAGCTGGCGGAAAGCACGATTCAAAATTATTGCGAGCTCTTTATAACGAGGTCGCGCTTTAACTGGTTCTAAGGCAAAGCCTGTTTCCACGATTTTTTGATGAAGTTCGCGATACCAAGAAGCCAATGATGGCGGCAATTTGGTGTTTGAGCGAGCACCGAGCCACCAGATACCTTGCAAAGGCAAGCTTATAGCAAACAAGGCTACGACGATAGATTGAGGTAACGCGTTGTAATTGTTGAACGCCATTTGAGTGAGAACACTGATAGCAGCGACAGCTGGCATGACTTTAATGCCAAAACGAGTCGCTTTGATAATACGTTGCTCAGGAAATATGGCACCCAGCTCTTTACGAACCGGCCAGATCTCCATGTAACTTTGGCCATCTTTCAGGCTATGGATCAATCCGACTTTATTACTCATACCGCTCTCTCACTAAAAAATAGTTGAACATTTCAACTGAAGGTGCAAAAAATTGATGAAAGTTAATATTCTTTCAAATTTTTTTTGTTATCATTGCCTATTATCGCTATCCTTTGCAGACCCTCAATCTCATTGTTGCTGTTATTTACAATTTAAGCAACTCCGAGATATCTATCTGCACGGATCGCATCATAGTGATGGATGGGTTCATCACTATTTCTTTATATGGAATTAGAACGATTTTTGACCAAGATTAGTACGCAGCATTGCTGGTATCGGCTATTCTTGTGATTAATTTTTCATCCTTTAACTGATTTTGATCAGACGAATAACAGGTAGTCACACATGTCTAAGCTAGTTTTAGTTTTAAACTGCGGTAGTTCTTCTCTTAAATTTGCTGTTGTTGATGCCGAGAACGGCGAAGAGCATCTATCAGGTCTTGCTGAATGTCTTCACCTTCCTGAAGCACGTATCAAGTGGAAACTTGATGGCAAACACGAAGCTCAACTTGGTAACGGTGCAGCACACGAAGAAGCACTAGCGTTCATGGTAGAAACTATTCTTGCTTCTAAGCCAGAGCTTTCTGAGAACCTAGCTGCTATCGGTCACCGTGTAGTACACGGCGGCGAGCAATTCACTCAGTCTGCACTTATCACTGACGACGTACTAAAAGGTATCGAAGACTGTGCAACTCTAGCACCACTTCACAACCCTGCACACATCATCGGTATCAAAGCAGCTCAAAAATCTTTCCCAGCACTTAAAAACGTTGCTGTGTTCGATACTGCTTTCCACCAAACAATGCCTGAAGAGTCTTACCTATACGCTCTTCCATACAACCTATACAAAGAGCACGGTATCCGTCGTTACGGCATGCACGGTACTTCACACCTATTCATCACTCGTGAAGTTGCAGGCCTACTAAACAAACCAGTTGAAGAAGTAAACATCATCAACTGTCACCTAGGTAACGGTGCTTCTGTATGTGCAGTTAAGAACGGTCAATCTGTAGATACTTCAATGGGTCTAACGCCACTTGAAGGTCTAGTAATGGGTACTCGTTGTGGTGACATCGACCCTGCGATCATCTTCCACCTACACGACACTCTTGGTTACTCAGTTGAGAAAATCAACACAATGCTAACTAAAGAGTCTGGCCTTCAAGGTCTAACTGAAGTGACTTCTGACTGTCGTTTCGTTGAAGACAACTACGGTGAGAAAGAAGAAGCAACTCGTGCAATGGACGTGTTCTGTCACCGTCTAGCTAAGTACGTTGCTGGTTACACTGCAACTCTAGATGGTCGTCTAGACGCAATCACTTTCACTGGCGGCATCGGCGAAAACTCTGCACCTATCCGTGAAATGGTTCTAAACCGTCTAGGTATCTTCGGTATCGAAGTAGACAGCGAAGCTAACCTTAAAGCTCGTTTCGGCGGCGAAGGCGTTATCACTACTGAAAACAGCCGTATCCCTGCAATGGTTATCTCTACTAACGAAGAGCTAGTTATTGCTGAAGACACTGCACGTCTAGCAGGTCTTTAATTGAATTTTCTGGCTAGCCACTCGGCTAGCCAGATTTTCATCCAACGAATTTCTTAGGGGCTCAACTCCTATTCTTCGAGCGTCATGGAATAAGAGTTGAGCTTTTATCCCCCAATAGCTAAAGGTACTCTACGAATGTCTCGTACTATTATGCTTATCCCTGCAAGTGCTGGTGTTGGTCTAACTAGCGTAAGCATGGGTGTTCTTCGCGCAATGGAGCGCAAAGGCGTTAAGGTTTCTTTCTACAAACCAATTTCTCAACCACGTTCTGGTGGTGATCAACCTGATCTGACTTCTACTATCGTTGGCCACAACAGCGATATGAAGATCGGTGAACCTATGGCGATGTCTGTTGCTGAGAGCCTAATCGGTAACGACAACATGGACGAGCTACTAGAAACTGTTGTTGAGCGTTACAACCAAATCAATAAAGATGCGGATGTAACACTTATCGAAGGTCTAGTACCAACTCGTAAGCACCCATTCGCTAACCAAGTGAACGCTGAAATCGCAGCAACACTTGGCGCAGAAATTGTTCTAGTGGCTACTCCAGGCACTGATAACCCAGCTCAACTTAAAGAGCGCATCGAAGTAGCATGTTCTAACTTCGGCGGTACTAAGAACAAAAACATCTCTGGCGTTATCATCAACAAGCTAAACGCACCTGTTGACGAAGCTGGCCGTACTCGCCCTGACCTATCTGAAATCTTTGACGATGCAGATAGCGCGAAGCAAAACGAAATGAAAGTGATGGAAATCTTCAACACTTCTCCAATTCGTGTACTAGGTTGCGTGCCATGGAGCATCGATCTTATTGCTACTCGTGCAATCGACATGGCGAAGCACCTGAAAGCAGATATCATCAACGAAGGTGACATCAACACTCGTCGCATCAAGAGCATCACGTTCTGTGCACGTTCTCTGCCAAACATGATTGAGCACTTCAAACCAGGTTCTCTACTTGTTACTTCTGCAGACCGTCCAGACGTAATCGTTGCAGCTTCTCTAGCGGCAATGAACGGCGTTGATATCGGTGCTGTACTGCTAACTGGCGGTTACGACATCCCACGTGAGATCGAAGGTCTATGTAAGCCAGCATTCGAAACTGGTCTACCTATCTTCAAAGCACAAGGTAACACTTGGCAGACTTCTCTAAACCTACAGAGCTTCAGCATTGAAGTACCTGCAGACGACAAAGAGCGTATCGAGTTCATTAACGAGCACGTTGCTGGTCACATCGACGGTAACTGGATCGAGTCAATGACGGAAGGTACTCAAAAATCTCGTCGTCTAAGCCCACCAGCATTCCGTTACCAGTTAACCGAACTTGCTCGTAAAGCAGGTAAGCGCATCGTTCTTCCTGAAGGTGATGAGCCACGTACAGTGAAAGCAGCGGCTATCTGTGCAGAGCGCGGCATTGCAGAATGTGTGCTTCTAGGTAACCCAGCAGAAATCAAACGCGTTGCAGCGCAGCAAGGTGTTGAGCTAGGTGCTGGCGTTCAAATCATCGATGCTGATGCTATCCGCGAAAACTACGTTGCTCGTCTGGTTGAGCTACGTGGCGCGAAAGGTATGACTGAAGTTGTAGCTCGTGAGAAACTACAAGATTCAGTATTCCTTGGCACAATGATGCTTGAGAACAACGAAGTTGACGGCCTAGTTTCTGGTGCTGTTCACACTACGGCGAACACTATCGTTCCTCCGTTCCAAATCATCAAGACTGCACCAAACGCGTCTATCGTATCTTCAGTATTCTTCATGCTTCTGCCTGATCAAGTACTAGTATACGGTGACTGTGCAATCAACCCAGATCCAACAGCTGAACAGCTTGCTGAAATCGCTATCCAATCTGCTGACTCTGCAGCAGCATTCGGTATCGAACCACGCGTTGCAATGATCTCTTACTCTACTGGTGAATCTGGTAAGGGTGCAGACGTTGATAAAGTACGTGAAGCAACAAAACTGGCTCAAGAGAAACGTCCTGATCTTATCATCGACGGTCCTCTACAGTACGACGCTGCGATCATGGAAAACGTTGCTGCTTCTAAAGCACCAAACTCTCCAGTTGCAGGTAAAGCGACAGTATTCGTATTCCCAGACCTAAACACTGGTAACACGACTTACAAAGCGGTACAACGTTCAGCAGACCTAGTATCTATCGGTCCAATGCTGCAAGGTATGCGCAAGCCAGTAAACGACTTGTCTCGTGGCGCGCTAGTAGACGATATCGTGTACACCATCGCTCTAACAGCAATCCAAGCAACTCAAGAACAGAAGTAATTCTTTTCTTTGCTTGAATGAATAGTCAAAGCCCTCGATTCGTCGAGGGCTTTTTTGTTGTTCAAGACATACGGTTTAGAAAACAGATACTCAATACAAGACAAAGAACATCAGTGCCCCAACGGCAACACATCCCACCATCACAGGCGTGACCCTAAGCCATAATTTTTTGTCTCCTATCGCGACAACCATACTCATCTTAACAATGGTATTGACCGATGCTGCAATTAAGATACCCAACGCGGCGGTGGTTACGCTCAATATTTGGATGCTCTGACGACTGAGCGCCAAGGAAATCGCGTCTACATCCGTAATCCCTGAAAGGGCCGATAAAATTAAGACACCCGCATTACCGAACCACTCAGCTAGCGCATGTGACAGCAGCATAATCACAGCCAGCATCATCCCAAAAAACAGCGCCGATTGTAGTGCGAGTGGGTTGCTCTGTTTGTTCGATTGTTCGATCTGTTCCACTTCACTCCGCCGCCATATCCACCAAGCAGGCAAATACAGCGCCGCCATCATGGCCATCACAATCGGCCATAGTAACGAGACAAGTTGAGGATTAATCACAAACAGAATAATCAACAGCCGAGGAAACATGGTGCCGCAACTCAAGAGTATGCCACTGGCGAGCAATGGGCTGATATTGGCTTGCTCCCGAGAAAGATGGGAAAACTGCAGCGTTAACGCCGTCGAAGAACTTAAACCTGCAAAAATGGAGGTGAACAATATGCCACGTTTCGCCCCACCGATTTTGATTGCGAAATAGCCCACAAACGAAATACTGGCAATCAATACGACCATCCACCAAATCTCGTAAGGGTTAAGAGCGTTCCAAGGGCCATAGGGTTGATTTGGAAGAAGCGGCAATAACACGATGGAGATAATCAGCAACCGGAGCGCTGCATCCAGCTCGTATTCCTGTAATTTTTGCAACGCTTGGTGAAGTTCTCGTTTGTTGTCGAGCACCACTGCGGTAATCACAGCTGCAGATGCCGCAAGCACCGCTTCTCCCGACACCGCTAAACTGCCCAACACAAACGTCACCAACAAGCTAACCACGCCAGTAATACTGATATCGCGACTCTTCTTCTGCTGCATGACAAACGCGATACACGCCAATATCACCAACGCAATCAAGGCAAAACCAAGCAATAAAGGAGAATAGAGATCCGCAAGAATCGCGACAAGACCACCAAGTAACCCGACGAGAGAGAACGTACGAATACCAGCAACACGACTACCTTCAACACTATTTCGCATCACCCAGCCGCGCTGTGTCCCGATAATCGCACCCAATAGCAAGGCAATAAGCAGATTCCAGATAAGATGCTCGCCAGTCGCAAACTCGTTGATATCCATGCATCACCCCGTTAAAAAGCGGTTGTCATATCATTAGTTTATTTGAATATTGGTAAGAAGCTGTGACGACAAGAAGATAATCTGAAACTAGCCACCGTTCCTGCCTTACCTGTGGGTCTTGTCCTGGCCTTTAACTATCACCAGAGCTCAATAATACAGAACGATTTTCCCTCTCCCGTTCAATTTATCGGCATTATTTTCATATCATCTGAACTTTCTTACGAGAAACTACGTAACGAAGATGGAATGCAATTACGCAATCTCACACATAAGTAAGGAATACATATGAACAACTCCATCAACAACTCATTCCTAAAGTTTGGTTTAGCTGCATGTCTGTTCAGTTTTTCTGCGTTTAGTTTTTCCTCCCCAAGTATTGAAGGCGCAGATCAAGATATGTCCGCGGGCACGGTAACGGCAAAAATGGCTCATGCTGACGAAAACGGGTGGATGGTTGTACACCGAACAGACGAATCGATGAAGCCAGGCCCCGTGATCGGCTATGCTCCGCTTAAAATGGGACAAAATGAGAACGTGAATGCAATTTTGATGGAACCGGTTGAGTCTGGTGACATGCTGATGCTAATGGTCCACGGAGAAAAAGGTGGAATGAAAACGGGCGTATTTGAGTACTCACTCGGAGCCAAAGAAGATGGCCCAGTAAAGGTTGACGGTAAGTTGGTGATGGACATCGTCCGCGCTAAATAAGGCGAGCATATATTTAAAAATTGCCCCTACTGGTCCTAGTACTTAGCGTAAATAAAAGCCCTTAACAACGCAGTTCGTCGTTAAGGGCTTTTGTATTGGATGAACCGTTACAAACTAACCGATCATTTCTCTTTGGTGAGGAGAACTAAAGTCTAAATCAGGCCCTTTAGGCACCACTTGCGTTGGATTAATCCCTGTGTGACTGAAGTAATAATGGCGCTTAATATGATAGAAATCGGTGGTATCGGCGATACCGTCAATCTGATACAACTCTTTCAGATAACCCTGAATATTGACGTAATCGGCAATGCGTTGTTTATTACACTTGAAGTGCCCAACGTACACGGCATCAAAACGCACTAACGTGGTGAACAAACGCCAATCGGCTTCCGTAATTTTATTGCCTGCTAGATAGCGATGGGTCGCCAGATGGGCATCAATTTTATCTAAGGCCGAAAACAATGATTCAAAAGCCTCTTCATACGCTTCTTGTGAAGTAGCAAAACCGCAACGGTACACCCCATTATTCACGTTTGGATAGATGTAATCATTCCATTCATCAATCACACCGCGTAGTGGCTCGGGATAATAATCGTCATGATTGCCCGTGAGATCGTTAAATGCGGAGTTAAACATACGAATGATCTCTGACGATTCATTCGACACGATGGTGTTGGTCTTTTTGTCCCATAAAACTGGCACCGTAACACGCCCTGTGTAGTCGGGTTTCGCTTGAGTGTAGATTTGGTGCATACGTGTATGACCAAACAGCGGCTCGGGTAAACCCATTTGCCAACCTTGACTGAGCATATCAGGGCAAACAACCGTCACATCAATGTGTGGCTCTAGACCTTTCAACTTACGGAAGATAAGCGTTCGATGTGCCCAAGGACACGCGAGAGAAACGTACAAATGGTAACGGCCAGATTCTGGTTGGAATACCGCCTCTGAATCATTTTTAATCCAGTCACGAAATCCAGCGTCTTCACGAACGAACTTCCCGCCATTCGCTTTTGTGTCATACCACACATCGTGCCATACGCCTTCGACCAACTTACCCATGATTGCTCTCCTATTTCTTATGTCTCCCTTTATATTAGAGATTCATAAGAAACAGAAAATCATCACGCTTAGGACATCTTGTTCAAGAAATTCGAATGAGCATTGAAATTCATGTTCAAAGAAAATGAGCATAAAAAAAGCGCGACCCTAGTAAAAGGAATCGCGCTTAAGCCCGTCACAGGCTGAATTTACTTAACCTAACATTTGGTTGGTTACACGCTCACGTGAATACAAGAAACCGCGTGAATGTCTGTACCTTCAATCGTAGGTTTGGTTTTTGCACACTCTTCTGTCGCTTGAGGGCAACGAGTACGGAACACACAACCTGAAGGAGGATTGATTGGTGATGGCAGATCCCCTTCCAACATTTGGATGGTTTTATTGCGTTCTAACTCTGGGTCTGGGATTGGAACCGCCGACATCAGCGCACGCGTATAAGGGTGCTTAGGGTCTGCAAATAGCGCATCCGCTTCGCCTAACTCTACCGCGTTACCCAAATACATCACGAGAACACGATCAGAGATATGTTTCACCACTGACAAATCGTGCGCAATAAACACCAAAGAAAGTCCTAGCTCTTTTTGCAGCTCTTTCAGAAGGTTAACAACTTGAGCCTGAATCGATACGTCTAGCGCCGAAACTGGTTCGTCACAGATGATCATTTTTGGCTTAAGGATAAGTGCGCGTGCGATACCGATACGCTGACACTGACCACCTGAGAATTCATGCGGGTAACGGTTGATTACGTTTGGCAATAGACCAACTTTCGCCATCATCTCTTTAACGCGGTCTTTCACTTCTTGCTTAGACAGTTCTGGATAGAATGTTTCTAGCGGCTCAGCGATGATGTCGCCAACCGTCATACGCGGGTTAAGAGAAGCCAAAGGATCTTGGAAAATCATCTGGATTTCTTTACGTGTTTCACGGCGCTGTACATCTTTCATTTTTGTGAGGTCTTGGCCTAACCAAACCACTTCGCCATCGGTCGCTTCAACAAGTCCAATGATGGCACGTGCGAAGGTCGATTTACCACAACCTGACTCACCTACTACGCCAAGCGTTTCCCCTTCGTAGAGGCGCACATTTACGCCATCTACCGCTTTTAGGCTAGAAGGTTTTGACCAAGGCCACGCTGATTTCGATGCGATGCTGAAGTGAACTTTCAGATCAGATACATCCAGAATTAACTTTTTATCTGCGCTCATTTGTTCCAAGCCTCCCATTCAGAAAAACATGCACGCTGACGACCATCACCAAATGGCGTCAAGATTGGTGCTTCACGCTTACAGCGGTCCATCACACGATGACAACGCTCTTGGTAAGGGCAGCCCGGTGGTAGACGCAGTAAGTTTGGTGGATTGCCAGGAATGGTTGGCAGAATTTCGCCTTCTGTATCCAGACGAGGGATCGCCTTTAACAGACCTTCCGCATAAGGGTGGCTTGGGTTGTAGAAAATTTCGTTTACGTTGCCGTACTCCATCGTACGACCTGCGTACATCACAAGCACTTTGTCACATGAACCAGCAACAACACCTAGGTCGTGGGTGATCATAATGATTGCCGTGTTGAACTCGGATTTCAGCTCGTTCAACAAGTCCATGATCTGTGCCTGAACGGTTACGTCCAACGCGGTTGTTGGTTCATCAGCAATAAGCAGTTTAGGACGGCACAATAGCGCCATCGCAATCATTACACGCTGACGCATACCGCCTGAGAACTCGTGCGGATACATGGTAATACGCTTACGTGCTTCAGGGATTTTTACTGCTTCCAGCATGCGAACAGATTCTTCAAACGCTTCTGATTTTCCCATGCCTTTATGCAGCATCAACACTTCCATCAGTTGATCGCTCACTTTCATGTATGGGTTTAGCGAGGTCATCGGATCTTGGAAGATCATCGCGATCTGTTCTGCACGAACTTTGTTCAGCTCTTTTTCTGGAAGGTTAAGAATTTCTCGACCTTCAAATTTCGCACTGCCTGAGATCTTGCCGTTTTTCGCCAGTAGACCCATGATTGCGAATACAGTTTGTGATTTACCTGAACCAGATTCACCCACGATACCGAGAGTTTCGCCCTGCTTCAGAGAGAAGTTCAAATCGTTTACTGCGGTTACGATACCATCTTGGGTGGCAAATTCGACACGCAGATCTTTGACATCTAATAAGCTCATCATTGCTTCCTTAATCTTATCTTTTAATTATCTGTCTTTTGGATCCAGCGCGTCGCGCAGGCCGTCACCAACGTAGTTGAAGCAGAATAGAGTCACAACCATGAACGCCGCTGGGAATGCCAACTGCCAAATTGCTACTTCCATTGTCTGTGCACCTTCTTGTAGAAGTGCGCCCCAACTTGTCATTGGTTCCTGAACACCAAGACCAAGGAATGATAGGAATGATTCGGTCAGAATCATGCTCGGAATTAGAAGCGTAGAGTAAACCGCTACAATACCTAATACGTTCGGTACAATATGGCGAGTAATGATCTTCCAATTACTTACACCACAAACATGCGCCGCTTCGATGAACTCTTTACTACGTAGGCTGAGTGTCTGACCACGTACGATACGCGCCATATCCAGCCAGGCGATTGCACCAATCGCAACGAAGATAAGAATGATGTTACGGCCGAAGAAGGTAACAAGTACGATAACTAGGAACATGAACGGTACAGCGTACAAGATTTCTAGAATACGCATCATAATGCGGTCAACTTTACCGCCAATGAAGCCAGAAGCCGCACCGTAAAGTGTACCAATCAATACCGCTACGAATGCACCCATCACGCCAACCATTAGCGAGATACGGCCGCCGATTAGAGTACGTACGTACAAATCTCGGCCTAGACTGTCGGTACCAAACCAATGTTCAGAGTTTGGCGCAACGTGCATTGCATACCAGTCAGTATCGTCAAACGCGTAAGGAGCGATCATCGGCAGAACAATTACCGCCAACGTCATTAAAACAAGAATAAATAAGCTCACCATCGCCGCTTTGTTACGCATAAAGCGGATACGAGCATCTTGCCAAAGACTGCGACCTTCAATCTCTAAGTTCTCAGAGAATTTTTCAATCGCTTCTAGGTTTTCTTTTTTCGTCAACATAACCAAACTTCCCTGTTAGTAGCGAATTTTCGGGTCAATCATTGCAAGTAGAATATCTACAATCGCGTTGAATAAGATAAATAGGAAACCAATCAGAATGGTTACACCCATTACTAGCGAGTAGTCACGGTTAAATGCAGCGTTAACGAATAGCTTACCGATGCCCGGCAAACCAAAGATGGTTTCGATAACAACAGAACCCGTGATGATGCCTACGAAAGCAGGACCCATGTATGAAACAACAGGAAGAAGTGCTGGTTTAAGAGCATGTTTGATGATGATGTAACGGTAACTCAGACCTTTAGCACGAGCGGTGCGGATAAAGTTACTGTTTAGTGTCTCAATCATTGAACCGCGAGTAATACGGGCAAACGTTGCAACGTAAAGCAATGACATACCAATAACCGGCAACACTAAAAACTGCCAGCTACCATCTTGCCAACCACCCGCAGGGAAAATGTGCCAATGTAGAGAGAATAGGTAAATCAGAGCTGGTGCCAATACGAACGACGGCATAACCACACCAAGCATCGCGGTCGACATTATGGTGTAGTCAACCCACGTATTCTGCTTGAGAGCCGCTATCGTCCCGACCGTCACGCCCATGATCAACGTAAAGATGAAGGCGATAAAACCCACTTTCGCTGACACTGGCAGAGCAACGGCGATCAACTCGTTTACGGTGTAATCTAGGTATTTAAACGATGGACCAAAATCACCTTGCAGAACGTTGGTCAAATACGTTGTGTATTGCTCGAATACTGGCTTATCAAGGCCGTATTTCGCTTCAATGTTCGCCATAACTTCTGGCGGTAGTGGACGTTCTGTCGAGAAAGGGTTTCCCGGTGCAAAACGCATAAGAAAGAAAGATACGGTGATCAAAACCAACATTGTTGGGATCGCCTCAAATATCCTTTTTGCGATGAATTTAAGCATAAACTCACTCTTTCAGTCTGTGACAATTTAAATGAAAAAGAATAGTCCGATTTATTTTGGACTGAACATAGGCGCTACATGCAATTTCTCACATGCAGAGCCTAATTTTTATAGTTCTATCTGATTGAAGATTTACTCAGTGATGTAGAGATCTTTAGAGTAGATCTTTTCTTCCGCGTTGTTTGATGGGAAGCCACCCACTTTCGTAGATAGTAGACGTGATTTCACGTACTGGTAGATAGGTGCAATTGGCATATCCTTCGCCATTAGCTTCTCTGCTTCTAGGTAAAGCGCCTGACGCTCTTCGTTTGACGTAGAGCTGAACGCTTTATTCATAATTGCATCATATTCTTTGCTGTCGTAGTGAATACCACCAGTGGTGTTGTTGCTCATCATTAGAGTCAAGAATGACGAAGCTTCGTTGTAGTCACCACACCAACCAGCACGAGCAACTTCGAAGTTACCTGAGTCTTTTGTTGATAGGTATGTTTTCCACTCTTGGTTTTCTAGCGTTACGTCTAGACCAAGTGTTTTCTTCCACATAGAGCCTAGAGCAACCGCAATTTTCTTGTGGTTCTCAGACGTGTTGTAAAGAAGGTTAAACTTAAGTGGATTATCTGCACCGTAGCCTGCTTCTTCCAATAGACGAGCCGCTTCTGCGTTACGCTCTTCTTGCGTCATTTTGCCGTAAGCAGGAATTTCTGGGTTGAAACCTGCTGTGATTTCTGGCGTTAGGAAGTAAGCTGGTTTTTGACCTTGAGCTAAAATCGCATCAGTTACGATGTTACGGTCAATCGCGTAAGAGATAGCTTGGCGAACACGTACATCATCAAACGGAGCTTTCTTCGTGTTGAAGATGTAGTAGTAAGTACATAGGTTACCCGTCACAGATACTTCTTGTGGGTGCTCTTTCTTCAGACGCTTGAAGTGCTCTGTTGGCAGTTCGTTCGTGAAGTCGATTTCACCCGCTAGGAAGCGGTTCATTTCTGCAACTTGGTTTTCAATCGGTAGGAAAGTAACTTTCTCTAGTGTGGTGTTTTCGTTGTCCCAGTATTGCTCGTTACGCTTCAATACTAGACGCTCGTTCACAACCCAGTTGTCAACAACATAAGCACCGTTACCAACAAAGTTCTCTGGCTTCGTCCATTGCTCGCCGAACTTCTCTACTGTCGCTTGGTGAACAGGTTTCACTGTTGTGTGGCCCATCATCATCACGAAGTAAGGTACAGCTGTATCTAGCTCTACCACTAGAGTGTGGTCATCCACAGCTTTAACACCCAGCTCGCTCTTGTCTTTTTTGCCAGCAACGATGTCTTTCGCATTCTTCATCTTGGTGTATTCCATGTACCAAGCGTATGGAGAAGCCGTTGCAGGGTCGACAGCACGTTGGAAACTGTAAACGAAGTCACCTGCTGTTACAGGATCGCCGTTTGACCATTTCGCGTCTTTGCGTAGGTGGAAAGTGTATGTTTTGTTGTCTTCAGTTTCCCAAGACTCTGCAACACCTGGGATAGTGTTACCGTCTGCGTCTTGGTTTACTAGGCCTTCAAGTAGGTCGCGAATCACGTGAGATTCAGGAACACCTTGAGATTTGTGAGGGTCTATTGTCGCAACTTCTGTACCGTTACCACGCACCAATTCTTGAACTGCTGCTAGTTTCGGTTCTGAAGAATCAGTTTTTGCTTCTGGTGCAGGTGCCGGCTGAGCCGCCTGTTTTTCTTCTGGCTTATTGTCGCCACAACCCGCTAGGGCAAGAGAAAGACCAGCACCAATAAATAAAGCGCGCGTGATTTTATTCTTATACATGCGTAAAACTCCAAGTTTTTTCGTTAGCATCCATGACTTCTCTATAAGGGACTGGAACGGTCAGCGTTTTAGATTTTTTTAGTGCACTTTCTGAGCACAAAAGCCTAAAACCTTACAGAGACTGCGGCACACATTAGCAATCATTGAAGTAATTTGCCATAAAAATGTAGCAAAAAAACTAATAATTCTGTAATAACCGCACATATCTAGCAATAAACTCCAATACAAAAGCATTCACTAGTAAAATGAAGACTGTAACTGACATTTATCAGCCAAAACTTTCGATTACTCTGAATTTAAACTATTTGATAGCATCTTATGCTAGATATTTGCATATTATTTAACATTTGTGACAAACGAAGTCTAACAAATAATCGTTTATATATTGCTCGATATTTTTTATTGTGAACAATGTCACCGAGATAAAACACGGGTGTTTTCGAAGATAAGAATCGCAGTATTGAACCGTTTCAATATGGTTGAACAAATCGCGAAATACAAAAAAGCTAAGTGCGATTAACACTTAGCTTTTTATTTTTTGTCAAAACGAGTGGCTGGTTCTATTTTTCCCAGCGCTGCGCTGCTTGATGATCGGTGTCGCGCGATTCAATCCAACGATCTTCGTTAGTTGTGCGCTCTTTTTTCCAAAACGGTGCTTTGGTTTTCAGGTAGTCCATAATGAACTCGCACGCATCAAATGCCGCGCCGCGATGCGCACTAGAAACGCCCACAAATACAATTTGGTCGCCGCTGTCCATATCACCCACACGATGAATCACGCGCACGCCAAGCAGAGGCCAGCGAGCTTCAGCTTCATCACAAATATCGCTCAAGCTCTTTTCCGTCATGCCCGGATAATGCTCTAGGTGCAGGCCAATCACGTTGTCACCAAGGTTCATATCTCTGACTTTACCGATAAAGGTCACGACCGCACCAGCAGCAGTGCCTTCCGACAAGCGTTGATATTCTTGATCAACAGAAAAGTCTTCAACTTGTACAGAAACACGAGGATCCATCTTAGCCTCCCGTTACCGGTGGGAAAAACGCGACTTCGTCACCCGCTTTTACTTGTGTATCCAGTGGAACGATCGATTGGTTCACTGCAGCAAGCAGCTTGCCTGGCTCAAGCGCCAAATCCCACTTGCCTGCTTTTTCTGCGCCCGCTTCGACAAGATGTGCGCGAACGGCTTCGACCGTATCGAACTGGCCGTCCAAATCAACGCTGTCGATACCCACTAGCTCGCGGGTTTGAGCAAAGAAAAGTACTTTAATCATGATTCCGCCTTGAAATGTCCAGATTTGCCACCCGTCTTCTCTAATAGACGAACTTGACCAATGACCATGTCTTTTTGTACTGCTTTACACATATCGTAAATCGTTAGTGCAGCGACGGAAGCTGCAGTGAGCGCTTCCATTTCGACACCAGTTTTACCCGCAAGTTTACATACAGACTCGATGCGAACTTTGTTTTCTGCTTCGATAGCTTCCAGTTGAACTTCAACTTTAGAAAGCAGTAGCGGATGACAAAGTGGAATCAAATCCCATGTTTTCTTCGCTGCTTGAATACCAGCAATACGAGCCGTTGCGAACACATCACCTTTGTGGTGCTGGCCAGAGACAATCAGTTGCAAGGTTTCTGGAGCCATGTGTACAAATGCTTCAGCGCGAGCTTCACGCACGGTTTCTGCTTTTGCAGACACATCGACCATGTTCGCTTCGCCAGATGCATTAATGTGTGTAAATTGGGTCATTGTTTTTCCTTCGCTTTTAGGAAAGGTTATACAGATAGGTGTGGCATGAAGTTACAAGGGCGATGACTTGCATCCAACTGCTGTTTAATAATTTTTGTCCAGCCTGTACGACACGCACCCGTTGAACCTGGCATTGCGAAGATCACGGTGTGGTTAGCAAAACCTGCAATCGCACGAGACTGAATAGTAGACGTACCGATCTCTTCATACGACACCATACGGAACAACTCACCAAAGCCTTCAACTTCTTTATCAAATAGAGGCTTAAGTGCTTCTGGCGTGCTATCGCGTGAGGTAAAACCTGTACCGCCAGTGATCATGATCGCTTGGATGTTTTCATCGGCAATCCATTGAGAAACGATCGCGCGGATCTTGTACATGTCATCAATAACGATTTGTTTGTCTACTACGTTGTGACCCGCTTCTTGAGCGTGTTCAACAAGGTAACGACCAGAGGTATCGTTTTCTTCAGTACGTGTGTCAGATACCGTTAGAACGGCAATATTTGCAGGTTGAAATTTGCTTTCAGCGTGACCCATTTGTTCACCTATTCTCTAAATTAGCTTTGATACGCTTGGTATCGATTCGGAAAAAGTTAGAGCCAGCTTAGCACCAAGCTCTCTCTAAAAATTGAATAAAGTTAGCCGCCGATAGACGCAAGATGCGGCGTCATACCAGTATTGCCATCGTGTAAGAAGTGGCTTACGGACTTTGTTTGCAGCTGCGATTGGATACGTTCAATCAACTCATTTTCTTGGTCATCACGCTCCAACAAATCACGCAGTTCCACGCCATGTTCACCAAACAAACAAAGGTGCAGCTTACCCAGCGCAGAAACACGCAGACGGTTACAGCTTTCACAAAAGTCTTTTTCATAAGGCATGATAAGACCAATTTCACCTTTGTAATCTGGGTGAACAAACACCTGAGCGGGGCCATCATTGTGCGAACGCACTTTCAGTAACCAGCCGTTCGCAATCAGTTGATTACGAATCGCAACACCAGAAACATGATGCTTTGAAAATAGGTCATCCATCTCGCCCGTTTGCATTAGCTCAATAAAGCGCAATTGGATTGGACGATCTTTGATCCAGTTAAGAAATGCGGGTAGCTCGTGATGGTTCAGATCTTTCATCAACACCACATTAACTTTGACCTGCTCATAACCGACTTCGAACGCACGCTCGATACCATTCATGACTTCAGTGAACTTATTTTCACCAGTAATCTGATGGAACATTCGAGGGTCGAGGCTATCTACACTCACGTTGATGTTTGTTAAACCGGCTTCACGCCAGTCTGCAACTTGCTTCGCCATTCTGTAGCCGTTGGTCGTCGTCGCCACCTTTTTGATGCCTGGCGTCGTTGCGACAGAATGAATGATGTCAGGGAAATCTTTGCGCAAGCTTGGCTCACCGCCAGTAATGCGCACTTTTGACGTGCCACAATCAGCAAACGCTTTTACGACCCGTTTGATTTCAGGAAGAGATAAAAAAGACGAGTTTTTGTTGCCCGATGGTTTGTAACCATCAGGAAGGCAATAGGTACATTTGAAATTACATACGTCGGTCACAGACAGACGCAAGTAATAAAACTTACGATGAAATTTGTCTTCGAATTGTTGCGCCACGGAACACCTTTCCAAACACGGGAGGCATGGCCATTTCCAATCATGCCCTTGTGACAGTATGTCACTGGCTCAAAATGCTTATCCTCAGACTTAGCATAGTGAGCTCGGAGTTATGGCAACCAGAGGGATAACCCCTGATAGCTTTGCGGAGTAAAATACTTAATATTTGTAATGGAATCCAGACTTGAGTGATAAAAAACTCTCTAGAGACACAAATTACCGCTTAGTGAGTACCGTTAGGACACTCATTAAGTTAAATTGTAGCCGTTTTTTACAAGATTATTAGAAGAACGTAATGAATATCTATACGGATAAGAAAGTGGTCGCTGTTGGCGGTGGTCATGGCTTAGGTCGAATGTTAGCCGCTTTAAAAGACTTTGGCAGCAATGCTACGGGCATTGTTGCCACAACCGACAATGGTGGTTCAACTGGGCGTATTCGTCACTGCCAAGGTGGCATCGCTTGGGGAGACACCAGAAACTGCATCAACCAGCTAATCACTGAACCATCTATCAGTTCGATGATGTTCGAATACCGCTTTAAAGGTACGGGAGAGCTGGACGGCCACAACCTTGGCAATTTGATGCTAACAGCATTGGATAACTTGTCGGTTCGACCGCTGGATGCAATCAATCTGATCCGAAACATGCTTAAGGTTGATGTCAATATTCTGCCAATGTCAGAGCACCCTTCGGATTTGTCTGCGCTTTCAGTGAACGGTCAATGGGTCACAGGTGAAACCAATGTGGATGAGATGGAAACCGACTTACGTCGCTTAGATCTTTCACCAGAAGTTCCAGCCACTAAAGAAGCCGTTACTGCTCTGGCAGAAGCCGATGCAATCATTCTTGGCCCAGGCAGTTTCCTCACCAGTATTATGCCGCCACTGTTATTGCCTGAGCTGGGCAAAGCCATTGCAGCAAACCGAAAAGCGAAGGTGATATTCGTCGCTAACCTCAGCCCTGAATACGGCCCAGCAGGTCGAATGTCGATGGCGCAAAAGCTGGAATGGTGTGAACGTGCGTGCCAAGGACGAAGAATCGATGTCGTCCTTGCCGAAGAAACGGACCAGAAAGTGTTGGAACAATGGAACGTCGTTACCGAATCATTAGCCTCAACCAACCGAGATTGGCGTCACGACCGAGATAAGTTGAAAGCAGCGATAGAAAACCAACTACTCACTAAGTAGCCACTTGAGACTGCCAACGTTGATACGACAAAGCCCTTCCAATATGGAAGGGCTTTGTGTTTAAAAAGTAAAGACTTTATTGAGTCCAAGAGCGATACGCGTCGCGTGTTTCATTCAAGCGATCAAGCATAGTGTTAACCTCACTCCCCTGTTCAACTAAATCACCAGATTTGGCTTTTTTATCGATAGACATCGCTAACTCACACAAACTGTCGGCTCCGAAACTCGCAGCACTGCTTTTTAGCGCATGGCTGATCTCTTTCAAATACATTAAGCGCTCTGAACCTTCTAACTGCGACAAGTTGTCGATGTACGTATCCATCTCACCCAAAAAAATATCGAGCAAAACAGGCACGTTATCACTGCCGATTTCCATCGACAGTTCATCTATTTTTTGTTGATTCAATATCGTCATGCTTACACCTTCTGCCGCTCTTCTTTACCATTCCATGCTTGTAGTTTGCGGTAAATCGTTGACGGACTGACATCAAGATACCCAGCGGCTCTTGGAATATTGCCGTCACACGCCTCAATCGCTTGCTCAATCGCCATTTTCTCTGTCATCCATAGCGGCATGATCTCTGAAACAGTCATCGCTTTTGGCTCAATCAGTTTAGATACAGATGGCCTATCTAACGGTTGATTCAGCGGCGGTGGCAACATATCTAACGTAATTTCTTTGCCGTTGTTGAGCACCACGATATTGCGTAGTACGTTTTGTAGTTGTCGGACGTTACCCGGCCACTCATAACTGTTAAAGCGGTCAATCACTTCTTGAGAAAAGCGGACAAAGTTTTTGCCCTCTTCATGAGACATGTAGCCTAACAGTGAGTACGCAATTTCAATCACATCTTCACCACGTTCGCGAAGAGGCGGAAGATGCAAAGGAATCACGTATAAACGGTAGTATAAGTCTTCGCGGAAACGCCCTTCTTGAACTTCTTTCCAAGGGTCTCGGTTGGTCGCACAAACGAAGCGCACGTCCACACTCTTCATTTTTGAAGAACCCACTTTCTGGAACGTACCGGTTTGGATGAATCGCAATAATTTGGTTTGTAAGTCCAAATCCATTTCACACAATTCATCGAGGAACAACGTGCCACCATCGGCTAACTCAGCGGCACCTTGACGGTCATTTGCCGCACCAGTAAATGCCCCTTTTACGTGACCAAATAGTTCACTTTTAATTAAGTCTTTAGGTATGGCTGCACAGTTGATGGCAATAAACGGCTTATCACCACGTTTGCTTGCAGCGTGGATGGCTTCTGCGCATACCTCTTTACCCGTACCACTTTCACCAGTAATAAAGATACTCGCTTTACTGCTAGCGACAGAGTCAATGGTGCGATAGACCTGCTGCATGGTTTGGCTGCTGCCGATAAAACCTTGGTAATTCTGATTACCCGGATTATCTGCTTCATTTTTTAGTTTAGTTGCTTTTCGAATTGCGTTGTTGACCGTAACACGCAGACGGTCTGCTTCACACGGTTTGATCAAAAAGTCTTGAGAGCCATGACGCATCGCTTCTACCGCTGTATCGATAGAGCCATGAGCCGTCATGAAAATGATCGGCACATCTGGATGACTCTTTTTAACGGCATGCAAAACATCCATCCCCGTCATATCAGGCAGACGAAGATCAAGAAGAATAAGATCTGGAATTCGATGATTGAGACTTTCAATGGCATCTCTACCTGTACCGACAATATTAATGTCGATCCCTAACGGCGTGAGGTACGAGCGGTATAACGCCGCAACCGATGCTGTATCCTCAACCATCAGAAGGTAACGAGATTTTTGGCCTTCAGTTTTTTGTTGCATAACCTAGCTAATATTTTGTTGTGTTTTAAACAATAATCGCATTACGCTTTGCATTTTGCAAATAACATTAGCAAAGTTACGGTTAATGATAATAGAATCAAAAATGATATCAATAGGTTAAAAAGTGGCATAAAGCATGCTGATATATTAGCGACCCCTCGGGTCACCTAGCCAACTGACGTTGTTAGTGAACGATATGTTCACAAAACAAGCCAATAGACCCGACTGCCTATTGGCTTCTTTTTTGCCTATTCCAAGTATCTCTTTAGAAACAGCTTTTCGTGTTAACTAGCTATTCGCGATGAATTGCGCACGCAGTTTTTCTATTTCATCACGCTTCTCAGCCGCAAGCTCAAATTCCAGATCCTGAGCATGTTGGTACATCGCCGCTTCTAGTCGACTGATTTCCTTCTCCAATTGTTGTGGAGACATCACTTCGTAAGTTTGAGATGGTTCAGCCACTTTAGACAGTGGCACTTGCTTAGTATTGCGTTGACGTTTGGACTTAGTAATGTCGCCCAATTCCATAATATCCTTGATATTACGTTTTAACGCTTGCGGCGTAATGCCCATTTTCTCGTTGTACGCTTGCTGCTTCTCACGACGACGATTTGTTTCATCCATCGCTTTTTTCATCGATTTTGTAATGCTATCCGCATAGAGAATCGCTTTACCCTCAATGTTTCGTGCAGCACGACCTATCGTCTGAATGAGTGAACGTTCTGAACGCAAGAAACCTTCTTTGTCGGCATCCAAAATTGCCACCAGCGAGACTTCCGGCATATCCAAACCTTCTCGAAGCAAGTTGATACCCACTAAGACATCGAACTCACCTAAGCGCAAATCTCGAATGATCTCGACGCGCTCTACCGTGTCGATGTCTGAGTGAAGATAACGAACACGAACATCATGCTCATGCAGATATTCCGTTAAATCTTCCGCCATTCGTTTGGTCAGAGTCGTAACAAGAACACGTTCCTCTTTGGCGGCACGAATACGAATTTCAGACAATAGATCATCGACCTGAGTCGCGACTGGTCGAACTTCGAGTATTGGATCCAGCAAGCCGGTAGGACGCACGACTTGATCCGCAATTTCACCTGCCGATTTCTCTAGCTCATAATTGCCCGGCGTTGCCGAGACGAAAATAGTTTGCGGAGCAAGAGACTCAAATTCTTCAAATTTTAGAGGACGGTTGTCCAACGCCGATGGTAAGCGGAAACCAAACTCAACCAGAGTTTCTTTACGTGAACGGTCACCTTTATACATCGCACCAATCTGCGGTACAGTCACGTGGGACTCATCGATGATAAGCAAACCATCATGAGGCAAGTAATCGAACAAGGTTGGAGGCGGCTCACCCTCAGAACGACCACTGAGATAACGTGAGTAGTTTTCGATACCAGAGCAGAAACCGAGCTCATTCATCATCTCGATATCAAACTGTGTACGCTGGCTAATGCGCTGCTCTTCTATTAGCTTGTTATTCTCTAGTAATTGTTTCTTGCGTACTTCGAGCTCAACTTTGATGCTTTCTATCGCTTCGAGAATACGGTCGCGGGGCGTCACGTAGTGCGTTTTCGGGTAAATCGTGTAACGCGGCAAATCTCTTTGTTTCACGACACCCGTCAATGGGTCAAACACACTGATACAATCCACTTCATCATCAAACATTTCAACACGGACAGCATCTTGGTCAGACTCGGCTGGGAATATGTCAATCACTTCGCCGCGAACACGGAACTGACCGCGTTCAAAAGCGACATCATTACGCGAGTATTGGAGTTCCGCTAGGCGACGAAGCATGTCACGCTGATCGATCACGTCACCACGGCGTAAGTGCAGCATCATCTGTAAATACGACTCGGGATCACCCAAACCATAGATGGCCGAGACAGAAGCGACGATGATGGCATCTTTTCGTTCTAGTAAAGCTTTGGTGGCAGACAAACGCATTTGCTCAATGTGAGCGTTCACTGACGCATCTTTTTCAATAAAGGTGTCAGTTGTAGGTACGTACGCTTCTGGTTGGTAGTAGTCGTAGTAAGACACAAAATACTCGACCGCATTGTTAGGAAAGAACGATTTCATTTCCC
Source organism: Vibrio parahaemolyticus (assembly GCF_900460535.1). Classification (NCBI taxonomy): domain Bacteria; kingdom Pseudomonadati; phylum Pseudomonadota; class Gammaproteobacteria; order Vibrionales; family Vibrionaceae; genus Vibrio; species Vibrio parahaemolyticus. The sequence goes on from NZ_UHIL01000001.1 coordinate 2,412,362, forward strand.
CATACAACTGAGCCGCGAGGGTTTTATTTGGCGCCAGTAAAATTGCAGGACGCTGTGCTTGAGCAATCACATTCGCTAGCGTGAACGTTTTACCAGAACCCGTTACACCTAAAAGCGTCTGATGCGCCAACCCCGCATCTAAGCCTTCTAATAATTGCTTAATCGCGGTTGGCTGGTCACCTGATGGCTGATACTCAGAGACCAGTTCATAAACTTTACTCATACCCTTCCTCAATCTTTACTGCCTTTACTACGTTAGGCTGTGTTACCACTTCTGCGCTGTATATATATACACCTTAGTAAACGAAATCTATGCCTAAATGATTTTTCTCACTCATTGTTAATAATTTTTGTACTTTGTCTATATGGCTATAGCCTTATTCGAGTCGCTCTGATATAGTACTTCGCCCTAGTTGATAAACACTCCTCTAATATCAACTTATAGTTTCCACAACTTTTCCCCAAAACTTCTCTAAAAAGCTCGTTATCCCCAAAAGCTCATCTTTTATCCACTTTGAATATTTTACCCACTCACTCAATAAATCACTGTTTCATTTGCCTATTTTGCGCATAAAACTGACTAAAAATGCACACAAAACAAACCGCGTTGCATATGAGAGATCTTTACTCAGATCTCATCAACACACTTATCCACAATTTTAGTGGATAAGTAACTCTAGCCCTTTACTGGCAAGCACTACAAAAAAGTAAAGCGCTTTAAGCGCAATTTTTTCAAAAAAATGTATTTTTTTACTGTTGACACTAGTTTTAGTGCTCGGTAAGATTCTTCCCGCTTTCAAGCAAAGCAATTCCCCCTTAGTTCAGTCGGTAGAACGGCGGACTGTTAATCCGTATGTCGCAAGTTCAAGTCTTGCAGGGGGAGCCAAATTCAAGAAAAAAGCTCAGTTGAAAAACTGAGCTTTTTTCGTTTTTAATCGTCAAAAAATCTGCTTAAAATTTCTATCCACTTGCTAAGTATCAGAGGCCAACTCAATCGTTCATATGGGCCACTCAGGATTCGCGCACTTTTCGTTAGCTCTCATTCCCCCAACAAATTATTCACCAAACTATTAATTCCGATACAAATTCATCTATCTAACTCACATTGACGGTTATTTTTCAGCCGTGTGTATAAAACCACATCGTTCACTGGTTGTTATTGGTGTCACAAAACACGATAATATTGGGATCGGATTTTAAGAACGTAATAACTATGACCGAATATGTTTTGTTGTTGGTCGGCACTGTGCTGGTGAACAACTTTGTACTGGTGAAGTTTTTGGGCTTGTGTCCATTTATGGGCGTGTCTAAAAAACTGGAAACAGCAATAGGCATGGGGTTAGCAACCACTTTTGTGCTAACCCTCGCATCTGTGTGTGCGTACTTAGTGGAAAGCTATATCTTGCGACCGCTCGGTATCGAGTACTTAAGAACCATGAGCTTTATTTTGGTGATCGCTGTCGTGGTACAGTTCACCGAGATGGTTGTACACAAAACTAGCCCGACCCTTTATCGCTTGCTTGGTATCTTCTTACCGCTGATCACGACCAACTGTGCCGTATTGGGTGTTGCACTTCTCAACATCAATGAGAATCATAACTTCATCGAATCTATCATTTATGGTTTTGGTGCAGCCGTCGGTTTCTCGCTTGTATTGATCCTTTTTGCTTCTATGCGTGAGCGTATCGCTGCGGCTGACGTGCCTGTTCCATTTAAAGGTGCATCGATTGCAATGATCACTGCGGGTTTAATGTCGCTTGCTTTCATGGGCTTTACAGGTTTGGTGAAGTAAACAATGAGTACGATTTTAATTGCGATCATCGCACTCGCTGTGCTTGCTGCGATTTTTGGCGCCATTCTTGGTTTTGCTTCTATTCGTTTTAAAGTTGAAGCGGATCCTATCGTGGATCAAATCGACGCGATTCTTCCACAAACACAATGTGGCCAATGTGGTTATCCAGGCTGTCGACCATACGCAGAAGCGATTGCGAATGGAGACAACATCAATAAGTGTCCTCCCGGCGGTCAAGCAACCATCGAAAAACTCGCAGACTTAATGGGTGTGGAACCTGAAGAGTCGGCACACGATCTAGACAGCAAAGTACCGACCGTTGCCTTCATTCACGAAGATATGTGTATCGGTTGTACTAAGTGTATTCAAGCTTGTCCTGTTGATGCGATTGTTGGTGGGACAAAAGCCGTTCACACGGTCATCAAAGACGAATGTACAGGCTGCGATTTGTGTGTCGCGCCATGTCCAACCGATTGTATTGAAATGATTCCTGTGGAAACCACCACAGATAGCTGGAAGTGGCAACTTAACGCCATCCCAGTGGTTAACATTACGGATGCTGCCAGCGATGCAGCGAACGTGAAAGATTCAATTAAGTAAGGTTTCGTATGTTGTCTTTGATTGAACAAATTCGTACAGGCTCGCTTTGGGACTTCCCAGGCGGTGTGCATCCGGCAGAAAACAAAAAACAATCCAATAAAGCCGACTTAGTGCGAGCATCCATTCCCGCTGAAATCATTCTTCCGCTGAAACAGCACATTGGTAAAGCGGGTAACTTGTTGGTCTCTGTTGGTGAGCACGTTTTAAAAGGACAAGCTTTAACCCAATCAGAAACTGGGTTTACAGTGCCCGTACATGCGCCAACTTCTGGCACTATTACTGCCATCGAGCCTCGAACGGTGGCTCACCCTTCTGGTTTGAGCGAATTGTGCGCCGTCATCACTCCTGACGGCCAAGATACTTGGTGTGAAAAGTCACCTATCGCTGACTACACTCAAGAATCCGCCGATGCACTCATCGACATTATTCGCCTTGCTGGCATTTCAGGGATGGGTGGTGCTGGCTTCCCTACCGCGAAAAAGATCCAATCGGGCATTGCTCGTACAGAAATCCTGATTGTGAATGCAGCAGAATGTGAACCGTACATCACGGCCGATGACAAACTGATGCAGGAGCATGCCGAAGAGCTTATCCAGGGTATCGAAATTGTCGAACATATCCTTAAGCCAAAACTGACGATCATTGGTATCGAAGATAACAAACCAGATGCCATTAAAGCGTTGGAAAGTGCCGCGCTGAACAAGGACATTGTTATTCGAGTAATCCCGACGAAATACCCATCGGGCGGTGAAAAGCAGCTGATAAAGATTCTGACCAACAAGGAAGTTCCTAGCGGCTCTATCCCTGCAGATATTGGCATCTTGGTTCAAAACGTCGGTTCTTTATACTCAATTAAGCGCGCTATCATCGATGGCGAGCCAATGATCGAACGTGTCGTTACGTTAACAGGTAAAACCTTTAAACAGCCTCGAAACGTATGGGCGATCTTGGGTACCCCAGTTCAAGCACTGCTCGACGAATTCGGGTACAAAGCCGATAAAAAACTTCAGCGTTTGATCATGGGCGGACCAATGATGGGCTTTACCCTGCCCCACTCACAGGTTCCTATCACCAAAACGGCGAACTGTATTTTAGCTCCGACTCGTCACGAGATTTCAGCTCATCAATACGAGATGGAATGTATACGTTGTGGTCAATGTGCGGAAGCTTGTCCTGCATCTCTACTGCCACAGCAGCTTCAATGGCATGCCAAGGCCGAAGAATATGACAAGCTAGAAGAACTAAATCTAAAAGATTGTATCGAGTGTGGCGCTTGTGCGTTTGTTTGTCCAAGTGAAATTCCACTGGTGCAATATTACCGCCAAGCAAAAGCAGAAATTCGTACTCGAACTCAAGAAGCAGAAGCCGCAGAGCGTGCGAAACTGCGCTTCGAAGAGAAAAAAGCGCGTATGGAGCGCGAAAAAGCAGAACGTGAGAACCGCTTCAAGAAAGCCGCGGATGACCGTCGAAAAGAGATGAAGTCAACCGGTGGTGATGATGCGATCGCCGCAGCCATTGCTCGTGTTAAAGCACAAAAATCGAACGAAGAGAATAAAGCTGAGCCAGCAGTTAAACCTGCTGTCGCGGCTGCCATTGCCAAAGCAAAAGCGAAGCAAGCCGAAGCAGCAAAAGTTGGTGCAACTGAGCCTGACAACTCCGAAATGTCAAAACTGCGTGAAGAGCGCAAGCGTCTTGCTCGTGAACGTAAAGCAGAAAAAGAACAAAGCGAAACCCCTGCTAACAATGCTGATGACAAAAAGTCCGCAGTTGCTGCAGCAATCGCACGCGCGAAAGCGAAAAAAGCTCAGCAGGAAGAAAACGCATCTGAAGCGCCAGAAGATAAAAAAGCTGCAGTAGCCGCTGCTATTGCTCGAGCAAAAGCGCGCAAAGCACAACAAGAAACTGAATCGCAACCTGTTGAAGAAACAGCTTCTCAAGAGCTAACCGAAGATCCGAAGAAAGCTGCAGTCACTGCTGCTATCGCTCGTGCAAAAGCGCGTAAAGCACAACAAGAAACTGAATCTCAACCTGTTGAAGAAACAGCTTCTCAAGAGCCAACCGAAGATCCGAAGAAAGCCGCAGTTGCAGCCGCTATTGCTCGTGCAAAAGCGCGCAAAGCACCACAAGAAACTGAATCTCAACCTGTTGAAGAAACAGCTTCTCAAGAGCTTGGCGAAGATCCGAAGAAAGCCGCAGTTGCAGCCGCTATTGCTCGTGCAAAAGCGCGTAAAGCGCAACAAGAGACTGAATCTCAACCTGTTGAAGAAACTGCTTCTCAAGAGCCAACCGAAGATCCGAAGAAAGCCGCAGTTGCAGCCGCTATTGCTCGTGCAAAAGCGCGTAAAGCGCAACAAGAAACTGAATCGCAACCTGTTGAAGAAACTGCTTCTCAAGAGCCAACCGAAGATCCGAAGAAAGCCGCAGTTGCAGCCGCTATTGCTCGTGCAAAAGCGCGCAAAGCGCAACAAGAGACTGAATCGCAACCTGTTGAAGAAACTGCTTCTCAAGAGCCAACCGAAGATCCGAAGAAAGCCGCAGTTGCAGCCGCTATTGCTCGTGCAAAAGCGCGCAAAGCGCAACAAGAGACTGAATCTCAACCTGTTGAAGAAACTGCTTCTCAAGAGCCAACCGAAGATCCGAAGAAAGCCGCAGTCGCTGCTGCTATTGCTCGTGCAAAAGCGCGTAAAGCTCAACAAGACGCGAATAAAAATAATACCGAGGAGAACGAGTAATGTCGTTTTTTATTGCCAGTTCACCGCATGCGCATAGTCGTCGCAGCACGCCTGACTTAATGAAATGGGTAGCCTTATGTGCTATCCCTGGCTTGGCAGCGCAAACTTACTACTTTGGTTGGGGCACATTAATCCAGCTGATTTTTGCTATCGCCGTTGCAGTATCACTTGAAGCACTCGTGATGATCTGTCGTAAACGCTCGCCAATGAGAGCGTTACGAGACAACAGTGCAATTGTCACCGCATGGCTACTCGCCGTTGCCATTCCACCTTGGTCTCCGTGGTGGATCATAGTTATTGGTTTAATTTTTGCGATTGTGATTGCCAAACATCTTTATGGCGGCATTGGACAGAATCTCTTCAACCCAGCAATGGTCGCTTACGTTGTACTTTTGATTTCCTTCCCGGTTCAAATGACCAGTTGGAGTGCACCAACACAGTTGATTCCAGACCATGTGAATTTCGCAGATACCCTCTCTTTGATTTTCACTGGTTTTGATTATGACGGTCTTTCATTGCAACAAGTTCGTGCTGGTGTTGATGGTGTAACAATGGCAACTCCACTGGATGCCTTTAAAACAGGTATTCACACGGGAGCAACCCCTAGTGAAGTGCTTTCACAGCCGATCTTTGGTGGCTTGGCTGGCATCGGCTGGCAGTGGGTGAACATAGCCTACCTGATTGGCGGCTTAGTGATGATCAAAAAACGCATCATTCAGTGGTACATTCCAGCAGGCTTCCTCACGAGTTTGACTCTGTTTAGCCTTATTTTCAGCGTTATCACGCCGGGAGAGACGGCTTCGCCAATCTTCCATCTGCTGTCAGGCGCAACCATGCTAGGTGCGTTCTTTATTGCGACAGATCCAGTATCGGCATCTACCACAGTAAAGGGTCGCCTTATTTTTGGTGCGCTGATCGGTGCTCTTGTCTTTATTATTCGTAGTTGGGGCGGCTTCCCTGATGGCGTCGCCTTTGCGGTTCTTTTAGCCAACATGTGCGTTCCGCTTATCGACTACTACACCAAACCTAGAACTTACGGCCACTGAGGTAAACATGTTAACCGCAATTAGAAAAAATGGTCTGACACTGGCGATCTTTGCTTGCGCCACAACAGGTTTGGTCGCGTTGACTCAGTACTTAACCGAAGATCAAATCAAGCTTCAGGAACAAAAGCAGCTACTTTCAGTGCTTAATCAAGTAATTCCTGAAACGATGCACGACAACGCATTAACTCAATCATGCACGTTGGTGACGTCTCCAGAGCTTGGCACGATGCACGCAATGCCTACCTACATTGCCACCAAAAATGGCGAGCCAACAGCCATCGCCATTGAGTCGATTGCACCAGATGGCTATAACGGTGAAATCAAAGTCATCACAGGTATCGATAATCAAGGTAAGATTTTAGGTACGCGCGTACTTAGCCATCAAGAAACACCGGGGCTAGGCGATAAAATAGATCTTCGCGTTACCAGTTGGATTCTTGGCTTCACGGGTAAGCAAGTCACCGAAGATAATTGGAATTCTTGGAAAGTTCGTAAAGATGGTGGAGACTTTGATCAGTTTACTGGCGCTACCATTACGCCTCGAGCTGTCGTCAAAGCAGTCAGAAACACCGTAAACTACGTAAATCAATCTCGTGATGAGATTCTCAGCCAGCCACTAAACTGCGCAGGAGACAATCAATGAGCGAAAACAAACAATTGATGAAGAACGGCATGTGGAGCAACAACCCAGCATTGGTTCAGCTGCTCGGTTTATGTCCTCTACTCGCCGTTTCATCGACGATCACCAACGCGCTGGGGCTTGGTATTGCCACATTACTGGTACTAGTGGGGTCTAACGTAACGGTTTCACTGATCCGTAACTATGTTCCTAAAGAGATCCGAATTCCGGTTTTCGTTATGATCATTGCGTCACTCGTAACCTGCGTCCAGCTACTAATGAATGCTTACGCTTACGGATTGTACCTATCACTGGGTATCTTTATCCCGTTGATCGTAACCAACTGTATCATCATCGGTCGCGCCGAAGCTTACGCTTCAAAAAATGATGTGCTTCCTGCCGCATTGGACGGCTTATGGATGGGACTGGGCATGACCAGTGTGCTAGTTGTGTTGGGCTCAATGCGCGAGCTTATCGGCAACGGCACATTGTTTGACGGCGCAGACTTGCTATTGGGTGACTGGGCTGCAGCGCTGCGCATTCAAGTATTCCAATTTGATAGCAGCTTCTTATTAGCACTATTACCACCAGGTGCTTTCATCGGTGTAGGACTTTTGATTGCGTTGAAAAATGTTATCGACAGCTCAATTCAGGCTCGTCAGCCGAAAGAAGAAAAACCGGCCATTGAGCGTGCTCGCGTAACTAACGCATAATATAAGAATTCTAAAATCAAGGCTCTACCACTCGTAGGGCCTTTTTCATAAACCGCAAAGACGGGTTTGGAAGTCAGCAATGAACAAAGAAAAAAGAATAGAAATTCTGGAACGATTAAGAGAAAACAACCCCAATCCTGAAACGGAACTGAACTGGAGCTCTCCATTTGAGTTACTCATCGCTGTGCTACTTTCAGCGCAAGCGACCGATGTTAGTGTCAACAAAGCCACTGACAAACTCTTCCCCGTTGCGAATACGCCACAAAGTATTCTCGATTTGGGTGTCGATGGTTTGAAGGAATACATCAAAACCATTGGCCTGTTTAACTCAAAAGCAGAAAACACCATCAAAACCTGTAAGATCTTATTAGAAAAACATAATGGCGAAGTGCCTGAAGATCGCGACGCTCTTGAAGCTCTTCCAGGAGTCGGCCGTAAGACCGCCAATGTCGTGCTCAACACCGCATTTGGTTGGCCAACCATTGCTGTCGATACGCACATTTATCGCGTTTCGAATCGTACTAAGTTTGCGATGGGAAAAACGGTAGATGATGTCGAACAAAAACTATTAAAAGTGGTACCAAAAGAGTTCAAACTCGATGTACACCACTGGTTAATTCTTCATGGTCGCTACACTTGTTTAGCGAGAAAGCCTCGCTGTGGAAGCTGCATTATTGAAGATTTGTGCGAATATAAAGAGAAAGTATACCCAGATAGTTAACGCTATCTGAAAACAGAAGCTAGGAGCTAAAAATGTCAAACGGTCGAATTCTACACACTATGCTTCGCGTAGGTGATCTAGACAAATCAATCAAATTTTATACTGAAGTCATGGGCATGCAGTTGCTTCGTACCAACGAAAACAAAGAGTACGAATACACACTTGCCTTTGTTGGTTACGGTGATGAATCCCAAGGTGCCGTGATTGAACTGACTTACAACTGGGGTAAGACAGAATATGACCTAGGCACAGCATTTGGTCATATTGCAATTGGCGTAGACGACATCTACGCAACATGTGATGCAATCAAAGCCGCAGGCGGTAACGTTACTCGCGAAGCGGGCCCAGTGAAAGGTGGTACAACACACATCGCCTTTGTAAAAGATCCTGATGGTTACATGATTGAGCTTATCCAGAACAAACAAGCTTCTGCGGGTCTAGAAGGCTAGTTCATCTGATTCACTTGCATTGCAAGTCGAACCTCAATTACAGGCAGGTCTGCGATCTGCCTGTCCTTTTGTAAACAAACTACTTTACTTGATAATAATTATCGTTTAGATTCATCCCAAATTCGATACGTGGGACAACGATAATGATCAGTGAATGGGAAAAACACACACTCCTAGCCGATACTGCCCTGCAACTAGATGATCCTGTACGCAGCATTCTTCACTATCAACAAGCTTTAAGCTTAAGTGAAGACATTAGTGAATGCGTGGAAATTGAAGCAGACGAACGCCTTTTGATTTCTGTAATCTCTTGTCACAACCTCGCGCAATTTTGGCGCTGGGCTGGTGATACCGAATACGAACTCAAATATCTTCAGCTGGCATCTGAAAAAGTGCTCACACTTATTCCCCAATGCCCAAACCAGAATTGCGCGAGCTTTATTGACTCCATCGGCTGTTGCACAAAAGCACTTATCGATTTTATGAAGCGTCATCCAAACCCAGCAATTGCGAAACAAGTAGAGAAGATCGATACCGCAACCAATTGCGAAGTGATCGCTAAGTTTCGTTTAAATTAATGAGCAAAGGTCGAAAATAAGCTGACCTCATCACTTGGAAATGACTCAACGAAAGTTATTCGACAGTAAGTAGATACTCACTAACATATACAAAGTAAGACTTGAGCGTTTTCGATGCTCTTACTTAATTTACAAGCTAACAACGTCAATATACAAAAACGCCGGAGATTATTTCTCCGGCGTTTTTTATGTAAGCATGCTTTACTACGGCCTAAACTTGAGTTCGACCTAAAGAGATGACTACACGACGGTTCTTGTCTTTACCAATCGGCGTGCCATTATCAGCAATAGGTCGGCGCTTGCCATAACCCTGCACTTGAATACGATCCTCTGGCAAACCCAGTGATTCAAAGTAAGTACGTAGAGACTCTGCTCGTCGCTCCGATAGGCTCTGGCTTTCGCTCTTACCATCGGTTGAATCAGTGTATGTCGCCACCAGCACGAGGTCGATATCTTGATTGTGACGCACATAATCAGCAATCTGAGCAAGACGCTTTTTAGACGCTTTCGTCAGTTGGTCACCCTGACGTTCGTAATGCAAAATCGTAAACGCAATATCTTCGAAACTGTACTTCAACAAGTTGGCGATACAATCACTAAACGCATTGTACTTACTTTGGAATAATACGGATGACAACGCGACTTCAATTCGTTGATCGCGACTTTGCCAATCTTGATAGCTGAATGTTGGGTAACGGCCTTTCTCTAATTCAGATAAAATACCCCAAGCAGTTTGCCCACCGACATACCCATCAAACTGTTTGAAAAACTTCAGATTCGTGATGCGGTCGGCGTGCTCACCCGGTCGCCAAGGCGGTGGCATTGAGATCAAGCTGACATTGCGTGTTTCACCCATAGGGCGACGCATCTTAAGTTCAAAATCCAAATTGATTTTTTTACTCGCACGCGACGAAAACACCGCATCACCAAAGCTTGGAATTGGATGCACAAGCTGACATTCCAAAGGAGTATTTACCACCATTTCCCATTGTGATTGCTGCGGAGTAGCGACATAACGCTTGCCCATCACCGCGTAACTGTTTGCGCTAAGCAGTGAAAGCATGACACCACTGGTTATCAGCCATTTATTCATCTAGTACAATCTCTCAAACGGCAGTCTTTTGCCGTTAATTGGAATCATTAAAACTACAACGATTGTCATGCAAAAATCCCGCCAATGCTCTAACTTTCTTGGTGAGAGTATCAAAATGAACGATTCTAGCTCTGATTTCTCCCACAAATGCCGCTAAATCGTATCTATTCCCGAGTTAAATATGCACCTGCGTGATACAAAAATCGGTACTTGTGCTCTTTATCTCAAGCGCCGCGCGAGCTTATTGATTAGATGGAAAATAGAATTCCGTTTTTCTCCGAAATTGCGGTTTTTCTCATCGATATAATCTGCAATAATGCAGCCTTCGTCACACAAAAATAAGCCAACATGACAATAGAAAATGAAGCCCTAACCCTGAAAAAGCGTTTTCGTGGTTATTTCCCTGTGGTTGTTGACGTTGAGACCGCTGGTTTCAATGCTCAAACCGATGCACTTTTAGAAATCTGCGCCGTCACCCTTCGTATGGATGAAGAAGGCGTTCTGCATCCAGCCTCCACTATTCATTTTCATATTGAACCTTTTGAAGGCGCGAATTTAGAGAAAGAAGCGCTTGAGTTTAATGGTATTCGTGACCCTTTCAGCCCGTTACGCGGTGCAGTTTCTGAACAAGAAGCATTAAAAGAAATTTATAAGCTGATTCGTAAAGAACAAAAAGCATCTGATTGCTCACGTGCAATAATGGTTGCACATAACGCCGCTTTCGACTTAAGTTTTGTTAATGCAGCAAACGAACGCTGCAAGTTAAAAAGAGTCCCTTTTCATCCCTTTGCTACTTTTGACACCGCCACATTAAGCGGCCTTGCTTATGGTCAAACTGTTCTCGCTAAAGCATGCAAAACGGCAGGGATGGAATTCGACAATCGTGAAGCGCACTCTGCCCTTTACGATACACAAAAAACTGCAGAGTTATTCTGTGGCATCGTGAACAAATGGAAGGCCCTCGGCGGTTGGCCGCTTGTTAACGAAGAATAATAAGTAAACACAACATATTGGGAATAGTATGAATCCTGTCGTTATCTCAGTTTGCGTCATGCTCGTGTTAGCATTGATGCGTGTAAACGTGGTGGTCGCCCTCACGTTTAGTGCCATTGTTGGTGGCCTTGTTGCGGGAATGAGCTTAGGCGATACCGTAGCGGCTTTCGAAAGTGGCTTAGGTGGCGGTGCAACGATTGCACTTAGCTACGCTATGCTTGGCACATTCGCCGTTGCCATTTCTAAATCTGGTATCACTGACCTGCTCGCAAAAAGCGTGATTAAACGCCTAAACGGCAAAGAAAGTGCGGCATCGACTACTGGCCTTAAATACGCTGTATTAGTGGCGTTAGTGCTCGTAACCATGTCTTCTCAGAACGTAATTCCTGTTCATATCGCCTTTATTCCAATTTTGATTCCACCTCTTTTGGGCGTATTTGCGAAGCTTAAACTGGATCGTCGCTTAATTGCGTGTGTGCTGACTTTTGGTCTGATTACACCTTACATGGTACTTCCTGTTGGTTTTGGCGGCATCTTCTTAAACAACATCTTGCTAAAAAACCTGCATGACAACGGTTTAGAGAACGTTGTCGCAAGCCAAGTACCAACCGCAATGTTGCTTCCTGGCGCAGGCATGATTTTTGGTTTGCTACTGGCAATTTTTGTTAGTTACCGAAAACCTCGTGAGTATAAAGAAACAGAACTGACGGTGGTTCACGAAACCGACCACAGCATTAACAAACAGCACATCCTAGTGGCTGCACTTGGTATTATTGCCGCGCTTGGTGTTCAGCTTTACACCGGCTCAATGATCATCGGTGCTCTTGCTGGTTTTATGGTGTTCACGTTTGGTGGCGTTATCGCGTGGAAGGAAACCCACGACGTATTCACCAAAGGCGTTCACATGATGGCGATGATCGGCTTTATCATGATCGCAGCCGCGGGTTTTGCAGCGGTAATGAAACAAACCGGTGGCGTAGAAACCCTAGTTCAGTCACTGTCTACAAGTATTGGTGACAACAAACCGCTTGCTGCGCTACTTATGCTGGTTGTTGGTCTATTGGTAACCATGGGTATTGGTTCTTCATTCTCGACGATTCCAATTCTTGCAACCATCTACGTCCCGCTTTCTTTGGCATTTGGTTTCTCGCCAATGGCAACGATCGCATTAGTAGGTACAGCTGCAGCGCTAGGTGATGCTGGCTCTCCTGCATCCGACTCAACATTGGGCCCAACTTCTGGCCTAAATGCTGACGGCCAGCACGAACACATTTGGGAAACGGTTGTTCCAACCTTCATCCACTACAATATCCCACTGATCATCTTCGGTTGGATCGCTGCAATGGTGCTTTAGTATCAAGTTTTCTAACAGAAAAGACTGATACCTTTGCTAACAAAAAAACCGCTCGATATGAGCGTTTTTTTTAATTCAATCGAAAACGAAGCCACTATTGCGCTGGCATGTTTTCGATAATACGTTCACGAATCAACTTAAGCGTTGGCTCGGTCGATAGGTAATCCACCTCAATTGGGAAATACGCATCGTTGATTTGCAGCACCAAACTAGGGTAAGAGTTAACACCCAAACTTTTCGCTAAACTCAGTTGGTCTTGGAATACACCTTCCAATAACGTGCCATCCATATCATTTTTAAACTGCTGCACATTCAAGCCAATCTCTTTCGCTAATTGAAGATGCGTTGCTTCTTCATGAGGCGGCATTGCACGTAGATAATAGGCGTGCTGAATCGCTTCGAGCATTTGCTCATACGAATCTTGAAATCCCGCGGCGATAACAGCGCGGCATGATTGATACGTACTTCTCACTGGTGTGCACAGTTTCCAGAAATCGTAATTAAACTTGGTGCCTAGCTGAGTTTCGATTTGCTTCCAAATCCCCTCAAGCTTTTGTTGCATTTCTGGCGGCATTGGCAAATTAGTATCTGGTGCAAGCCCACCCACCACATACTCAAACTGAATCACACCTGGCAGTTGTTGTTTTAGTTTTTCGATGGTTGGTTTGTATCCCCAGCACCAACTGCACATAGGGTCATGTACGTAGTAAAGCTTTATGTTCATTCCACTAACCTAAAAAAGAAAAAGGAGCCAATGCGGCTCCCTCGTATTCTATCGCCAAATGTGAGTATTTACGAATTACTCAGCTTGACCTTCAGCGCGTGCTGCAGCTTCTTTGATTAGAGGCTGAAGTTCACCCTTCTGGAACATTTCCAGAATGATGTCACAACCACCAATTAGCTCACCTTCAACCCATAGTTGTGGGAACGTTGGCCATTGTGCGTATTTTGGTAGCTCAGCGCGGATGTCTGGGTTTTGTAGAATGTCTACGTAAGCGAACTTCTCGCCACATGCCATTAGCGCTTGTGATGCTTGAGAAGAGAAACCACAGCTTGGCAGTTTCGGTGAGCCTTTCATGTACAGCAGGATTGAGTTTTCAGAGATCTGCTGTTTGATTTTGTCGATAGTTTCCATCGCTTCCTCATTCATGGATGTGAACTTGTTTATTTGCCACATTCTACTCAATAACGACAGAATAAAAACCATATAATTGATACGGTTTATACTGAGATGATTTAAAAGCAAAAAGTTTGACCGCTTACTACCACTTCGTTGGTAAGTGGACGAGCATGAACAACACTTAGCATCTCAAAATATTTTCATATCGGGGTTTTAATAAAGTAAAAACTTGCTAAAATACCTAGCAAGTCAGCCGTAAAGGCTACATAGCTATAAAAAAACACTGGAAGCAATCGAAAGGTTAACCTTTCATATCAATGGAGAATCGAGTAATGGCATTTGAACTACCAGCTCTTCCTTACGCGAAAGACGCACTAGAACCACACATCTCAGCAGAGACTCTAGACTACCACCACGGTAAGCACCACAACACTTACGTTGTTAAGCTTAACGGTCTTATCCCTGGTACTGAGTTCGAAGGCAAAACTCTAGAAGAGATCATCAAGACTTCTACTGGTGGCGTATTCAACAACGCAGCGCAAATCTGGAACCACACGTTCTACTGGCACTGTCTTGCTCCAAACGCGGGCGGCGAACCAACTGGCGCAGTTGCAGACGCAATCAACGCAGCATTCGGTTCTTTCGAAGAATTCAAAGCGAAGTTCACTGACGCAGCAATCAACAACTTCGGTTCTTCATGGACTTGGCTAGTTAAGAAAGCTGACGGTTCTCTAGAAATCGTTAACACTTCTAACGCAGCAACGCCACTAACAGAAGAAGGTACTACTCCACTTCTAACTGTTGACCTATGGGAACACGCGTACTACATCGATTACCGCAACGTACGTCCTGATTACATGAACGGCTTCTGGGCTCTTGTAAACTGGGACTTCGTAGCTGAGAACCTAGCGAAGTAATTGACTTCCCCCTAGTTCAATTTAGTCTTATTTTAAAAGCTCGCTGAATCAGCGAGCTTTTTCTTTTCTCGCTTAAAAATACCCATTTAATCTCTTCTTTTTCCTAAAGTTCTTCTTTGATGCGCCGTTATAAAAGCATCTCAAGAGGAACATCATGCAAATTCATACGTTAGACAAAGCAGCAATTATCAACGAAATTCAGTTCGGCAACGGTATCAACCATGCTGTTCACGAAGGTCGTCGTGCCGATTTTTCGCTGATTTTGTCTATGTTCTCAAACGATGTTCGAGATGTCGTACCGGTTGAAGAAATTAAAGAAACGGCCACAAGCGACGAGATTCTTCGTCAACAGTTTGGGCTCTCTCAGCCTCAAGCTTTGCGCTCCGATAGCAGCAGCTACGAGCTCGCCGCATTACAAGCGAAACAATTCCATAATGCGGGTCTGCCATCTGCAAAGTTAAGCCACTACCTAAAACCAGACGCCCTAACCTACTTGCCAGAAGATACGTTCGATCTTCCTGAAGACGTTTATCATAATTTGTCAGGCCACGAGCGCCGAACTTTAGGTGAGCGCAACAAGAGCCTTATCCCTGATGCGGGCCTCTACAATCAGCTAGTGACGGCTCAACGTCAGTATCAGATCCAAGCTCAAGCATAGAGATCAGCTTTTCATCCAACAGCTTGCAGTATCAACACGTCAGAAATGTGACGCCTTACAAATTACCGCACAATAGTCCTTACTCGAAAGCGTTAGTTTGAAGCCTTTCACACTGAGCTCAACGAATTTCAACCATGCTGATAGCACAAACCACTGGTGTATTGTTTTTCACACATGGATACAGTGAAGGTGCTATGGATATTAAAGAATCAATCATTCTCGTCACATCTGCGGGTTCGGTCATCGGAAGAACGTGCTCCAGCCATTTCGCTCATCTCGGAGCGACGTTGATCCTGTGTGACCAAAATTCAAGCGCCCTAAAGGCGAGTTATGATCAGATCCGCGCATTTACCGACAAAGTCTATGCAATGAATGTGTGTAGTGATAACCCCACATCCATAAACCTATTGTTTGATCAGATCGAATCGCAGCTCAGAGCAACGCCAGATGTTATTGTTAATTGTTGGACGAGCTCACCGATGCCAAGCCTAATGGCGCCAGAACCAATGAGTATCTATATCGACCACCTTTCTTCCGCAGCACGTTTTCTCTATACCTACGGGCAAGTCGGCGCAGAACGATTTAGAGCGCGCAATAAAAAAGGCGTGATCGTGAATGTCATTTCGCATGATAACCACGAAGATCTGACTGGTGTTGAAAGCATGGCGGCTTTGGTGTCTGGCTTTACGCACAGCTGGGCAAAAGAGCTCACCCCTTTCAATATCCGCGTCGGCGGCGTGATTCCCTCTGTCAGTCATACACGAGAGGATCTTGACGAAAGGCACTGGGCAGAGATCCAAGACGAACTGGTCCGTAACACAGCGTACATCGTCGCGAATGAATACTTCAGTGGCCGAGTAGTTGCGACCGAAGTGTAAACATACACCATTGCTCTGTGTTTCCCGGCTCCGATGTAAGCAACCTCCGATACCTAAACAAAAAAAGCCCCAGTCATTTGACTGGGGCTTTAACCTTTTCCCGATTAAGGTTTCGTGCTAGCGAAAACCTTACTCAAAGCGACTCTTAATTACGCGTCAGCTTTTTCTTTTTTAGCTTTAGGAGCAGATTTTGCTGCTTCTTGGTCTGCTTTCTTCTTGATTACTGTAGTACCTTCGAAAGTTTCACCTTCAACGAAAGCTTTACCGTAGTAAGAAGCTAGTAGAACGTCTTTTAGCTCGCTAATTAGAGGGTAGCGTGGGTTCGCACCAGTACATTGGTCATCGAACGCTTCAACCGCTAGCTCGTCTAGTTTCGCTACGAAGTCAGCTTCAGCAACACCTGCCGCTTGGATAGACATTGGGATGTCTAGGTTAACTTTTAGTTCATCCAACCATGCTAGTAGACGTTCAATCTTCTGAGCAGTGCGGTCACCAGCTTGGCTTAGGCCTAGGTGGTCTGCAACTTCAGCGTAACGACGACGTGCTTGTGGACGGTCGTATTGAGAGAACGCAGTTTGTTTAGTTGGGTTGTCGTTCGCGTTGTAACGTACCACGTTAGAGATTAGTAGTGCGTTAGCTAGGCCGTGTGGCAAGTGGAACTCTGCACCTAGTTTGTGCGCCATTGAGTGACAAACACCTAGGAATGCGTTCGCAAATGCTACACCAGCGATAGTTGCTGCGTTGTGAACTTTCTCACGAGCGATTGGGTCATTTGCACCATTCGCGTAGCTTGATGGTAGGTATTCTTTTAGCATCTTAAGTGCTTGAAGAGCCTGACCGTCAGAGTATTCGTTCGCAAGAACAGATACGTAAGCTTCTAGAGCGTGAGTTACTGCATCGTAACCACCGAACGCTGTTAGAGACTTAGGCATGTTCATTACTAGGTTCGCATCAACGATAGCCATATTTGGCGTGATTTCGTAGTCAGCTAGTGGGTACTTGGCACCAGTCTTGTCGTCAGTAACAACTGCGAATGGAGTAACTTCTGAACCAGTACCTGAAGTTGTAGTGATACATACAAGCTCAGCTTTTTTACCCATTTTAGGGAACTTGTAGATACGTTTACGGATGTCCATAAAGCGCATTGCTAGTTCTTCAAAGTGAGTTTCTGGGTGCTCGTACATTACCCACATGATTTTCGCTGCATCCATTGGAGAACCACCGCCTAGCGCTAGGATAACGTCAGGTTGGTAGCTAGCCATTTGAGCCGCACCTTTTTCTACTACAGATAGTGTTGGGTCAGCTTCAACATCGAAGAATGTTTGAACTTCCATGCCTTGAGCTTTCAGTAGGCTTACTACGTCATCTGCGTAACCGTTGTTGAATAGGAAACGGTCAGTTACTAGGAATGCGCGTTTCTTACCTTCTAGGTCGCCAAGTGCGATTGGAAGGCTGCCACGACGGAAGTAGATTGACTTAGGTAGTTTATGCCACAACATGTTTTCAGCTCGCTTCGCTACAGTTTTCTTGTTGATTAGGTGCTTAGGACCTACGTTCTCAGAGATAGAGTTACCACCCCATGAACCACAACCTAGAGTTAGAGAAGGTGCAACGTTGAAGTTGTACAAGTCACCGATACCACCGTGTGTAGTCGGGATGTTGATTAGGATACGAGCGGTCTTCATCTTGTCACCGAAGTAACGGATGCGGTCTGCATTCACGTCTTGGTTAGTGTATAGACCAGATGTGTGACCGATACCGCCGATCTCTACCATTGTTACGGCTTGAGCAACTGCATCTTCGAAGTTGTCTGCACGGAACATACCTAGAGTTGGAGATAGTTTCTCGTGAGCAAATGCGTCATCGTAAGATACTTTGCCTAGGCCTTCACCGATAAGCACTTTAGTATCTGCAGGAACTTTAACACCCGCCATTTCAGCGATAGCTGTAGCTGGTTGACCAACGATTTTCGCGTTTAGCGCGCCGTCGATTAGAAGCACTTTACGTACTTTGTCAGCATCTGTTTTAGATAAAACGTGAGCTTTATGAGAAGCAAAACGCTCTTTCACTTCGTCGTAAACTTCATCAACTACGATTACAGCCTGCTCAGAAGCACATACTACGCCGTTATCGAAAGTTTTAGACATTAGTACAGAAGCAACTGCACGTTTGATGTCTGCTGTTTCATCGATAACTACAGGAACGTTACCAGCACCTACACCGATTGCTGGCTTACCAGAAGAGTAAGCTGCTTTAACCATGCCTGGACCACCAGTTGCAAGGATAAGCGCGATGTCATCGTGTTTCATTAGAGCGTTTGATAGCTCAACTGAAGGTTGGTCGATCCAACCGATGATGTCTTTTGGTGCACCTGCTGCTACTGCTGCATCTAGAACAAGTTTCGCTGCATCGTTAGTAGAGTTTTTCGCACGTGGGTGTGGTGAGAAGATGATACCGTTACGAGTCTTCAGAGAGATTAGAGATTTGAAGATCGCTGTAGATGTAGGGTTAGTTGTTGGTACGATACCGCAGATGATACCTACAGGTTCAGCGATAGTCATAGTACCTAGGTTGTCATCCTCTTCTAGGATGCCACACGTTTGTTCGTCTTTGTATTTGTTGTAGATAAACTCAGAAGCGAAGTGGTTCTTGATTACTTTATCTTCAACAATACCCATACCAGATTCTTCTACCGCTTGTTGCGCTAGAGGGATACGAGCTTGGTTAGCTGCAAGAGACGCTGCACGGAAGATTTTGTCTACTTGCTCTTGAGAGTAAGTAGCGAACTCTTCTTGCGCTTTCTTAACGCGAGCAATCATTGCATCTAGTTCAGCCATATTAGTTACAGGCATAGGGATTCTCCTAAAATTAACAAATATTAAAAACTTTTTATTAAGGCAATTGTCTTTCGTTTTTACTGTTTATCAGTCACTTAGAGAACAAACGTCTTAGTAAATTGCTTTCAGGACTGAGTATAATATTTCAGAGTGTGGAAAAAATTGACTTGGATCAGTTCTCACACTCGAAATACCACCAAAGTAGTGGTTAACCACAACAATTTAATGTAACTATTTGATAAACAAATAAATTAAACCAACTTATTTATTGCGTAAAAAACAAGCAAACAGACAAAAAAATAAAAGAAACAACAACAACCTGTAAAAAAGTTTCATTTTTAGCCAACAAAATTACATGTAGGCCTAATTTTTTGTGCTACTGAGAGTATATCGAATCAAATACATCTCTCTACAAACCACCTTTGTTTTTATCAAAAATGTGCGAATGTTAACGTTTGTGTAAAACAGCACAATTTCACAGCAACATCCTACGTAACATTTCACTCTCAGATTAGATACATTTTATTAAAAAATTAGTTTTTCTCACAAATAGTGGGGTCAATACGTTAGTTTTTTTCATTTCTTCCTAATGCACTTTTGCCTTACATTTAGCGCCGAAAACCAATCTGGAATCTGGTAAGTAGATGTTCCAATAATTGCGCAGAAATTCGATAAGAACAAAGGTGCGTATCGCAGTTATCCATCCCTTTCTAACTGTAGTCACCTCCCACGAATTTACTTAGCAACAAAACCCGATAGATTGGTGTAAATTTACCCTTTCCGTTTTTCACTAATGTGAACATTTACGAGTACGCAATATGCAGACTTTAGAGCTAGCCATTTTCCTGCAGTTTTTCTTGGGGTTGGTTGCCGCCGTTAACCCCGTAGGCATCATGCCTGTTTTCGTGTCTTTAAGCGGACATATGACACCAGAAGAAAAGATCAAAACCGCGACAACAGCCAATGTGGCAGTGGCCGTCATCCTGATCATTTCCCTGCTTGCAGGTCAGTTACTGTTGGATATGTTCAGTATTTCACTGGATTCATTCCGAGTGGCAGGTGGCTTGCTGCTGTTAAGCATCGCCTTTTCGATGATGAGCGGTAAGCTCGGTGAGGATAAGCAGAACAAACAAGAAAAATCTGAATACGTTAGCCGCGAACAGATCGGCGTTGTACCACTAGCGATGCCACTAATGGCTGGTCCTGGTGCAATCAGCTCAACAATCGTTTATGGCGCGCGTTACCCAAGTATGTTCGATACCGTGGGCATCGTTATCACGATTGGTCTGTTTTGCCTTTGTTCTTGGTTGCTATTTCGTTCGGCACCTCTGATCGTTCGTTTCTTGGGTCAAACAGGCATCAACGTGATCACACGTATCATGGGTTTGATTCTTGGTGCGCTAGGCATCGAGTTTATTGCAAACGGCTTACGTAACTTGTTCCCTGGATTAGCCTGATTTTATTAATGACGTTATGATAGAGCGATTCAACAATGGATCGCTTTGTCATGACGACTCACTCTCTAAAAAATACACTTTACGTCACTATATTTGGCACCCACACCAAAGCCGGCCGTGCTTTTGATATCGCGCTTATTATTGCCATCATCAGCTCGTTAGCCGTTCTCGTTCTAGATTCCATTCCCTCGGTACGTGCCGAGTGGGCAAAAGAACTGAAGTACCTTGAATACACCTTCACCGGCCTGTTTACCATTGAGTACTTGCTACGTCTGTATTGCTCGCCAAAACCGGTGGCGTACGCAAAAAGTTTCTACGGTATTGTCGACCTGTTGGCGATCATCCCAACTTACTTAGTATTGTTCTTCCCATCCGCCTCTTTCATGGGCGTGATCAGAGCACTACGTGTGATGCGTATTTTTCGTATCTTGAAGTTGGTGAGGTACCTGCAAGAGTCCAACATTTTGTTGCGCTCATTACTAATGGCTCGCAGAAAGATCTTCATCTTCTTCACAACCGTCGCCATTTTGGTCACGATTTTCGGTTCATTGATTTTTATTGTTGAAGGGCCAGAAAACGGGTTTACCAGTATTCCGAAAAGCATTTATTGGGCTATTGTGACCATAACCACCGTAGGATATGGAGATTTGGTTCCGCAAACTAACTTAGGTAAAGCGCTGGCATCTATAACCATGCTCTTGGGTTACTCGATTCTCGCGGTTCCGACAGGGATATTTACAGCTGAGCTACATCAAGAGATGCAATCCCACAAAGTACTGGTGAAGTGCCCTAACTGCTCTCAAGCTGGACATGACTCGGACGCTATCTACTGTAAACATTGTGGAAGCGAGTTGGCCGACCCGGACAAAAGAGTGGTTCGAGGTGAAGGTTAAAATAGAAGGTTAAAAAAAGAGCTCCTACTAAAATAGGAGCTCTTTTTACGAAGTTTTGTCGATTACGCTTTTTCAGAAAGGATAATACGAAGCGTACGACGCAGTGGCTCGGCAGCACCCCAAAGTAATTGGTCACCAACAGTGAACGCGTTTAGGAAGTCATCGCCCATTGCCATCTTGCGCAGACGACCAACAGGAACTGACATAGTGCCGGTGACCTTCGCTGGCGTTAGTTCTTGAGCCGTGATGTCACGATCGTTTGGAATCACCTTCACCCAGTCATTGTGAGTTGCAATGATTTCTTCGATTTCATCCATCGGCACATTTTGCTTAAGCTTGATAGTCAATGCTTGAGAGTGACAACGCATCGCACCGATACGCACACATGTACCATCGATAGGAACTGGAGAACCTTGCGAACCAAGGATCTTGTTCGCTTCAACACCCGCTTTCCACTCTTCTTTGCTCTGACCATTATCGCGCTTCACATCGATCCACGGGATCAACGAGCCAGCTAGTGGTACGCCGAACTTGTCGGTAGGGAATGACGCGCTACGCATTGTGTCTGCAACTTTCTTGTCAATATCAAGAATTGAGCTTGCTGGATTTGCCAGTTCAGAACTTACTGCATCGTTGATAACGCCCATTTGAGAGATCAACTCACGCATGTTTTGCGCGCCAGCGCCAGAAGCCGCTTGGTAAGTCATCGCACTGGTCCATTCCACCAACCCTTTTTCAAACAGGCCGCCAAGACCCATCAGCATCAGGCTAACGGTACAGTTACCACCTACAAAGGTGTTCGTGCCGCCATGAATACCATGTTGAATTTGTTTTAGGTTCACAGGGTCTAGCGTGATGATCGAATCTTCCGCCATACGCAGTGTTGAAGCTGCATCAATCCAGTAACCTTTCCAGCCTGCTTGACGAAGTGCTGGGTACACTTTTTCAGTGTAGCTGCCACCTTGACACGTAATGATCGCATCAAGCTGTTTTAAACTTTCGATATCAAAGGCATCTTGAAGCATACCTGCATCTTTTCCTAGATTAGGCGCAGGGATACCTACTTGAGAAGTGCTGTAGAAAACTGGTTCAATCAAGTCAAAGTCTTTTTCTTCGACCATACGCTGCATTAGAACCGAACCGACCATGCCGCGCCAACCAACTAAACCTACTCTCATCGCATAACTCTCCATGTAATAAATTAAACCTACCCCATAGTTCATTTTTCGCAGAAAAATCTCAAGCCCTAATTTGTAAATGAGGTCAATTTTTACCCTTTTACCGAGAAAATTCACGTTAGCCGTAATTTCGAACTATTTGTGCTGCCTTTACTCCTCGATTAACAAGTAGGGAAATCCCCCACTCCGAGCGTATTGGTCTTACCACTCAGTGAGAAAACAACAACTGAAGCACAATAAATTCACATTACACAACATTTAAATGCATAGATTTTAAAATTAATTGGCAGTTAATTTTACAAGCAAACGTTTTAGCCGACGAACATCAAGATAAAACACCAAATATTCGAAATATAATTTTTGTTAATGTATGTTATGCGCTATTACAACAAGGAGCGCCTTCCTCTATTGCTCCAAGATTGACAGAGGCACATATGAAGCAAGTTACAACACGCCTTCCTAGCTTGATACAGGTATTTATCTCGCTAGGTTTATTTCTACTTCTGGCATTTTCGTTTACTGCCAAGCTAGACCTGCCAATTCAGCTCGCGCTGTACATCGGCTGGTTTATCATCATGCTATTGGGTCTTAAACTTGGTCATCAGTACAAAGACTTAGAAAAAGCCGCGCTAAACGGTATTTCTAATGGTTTGGGTGCAGTATTGATTCTCCTTGCCGTTGGTGCACTTGTCGGCACTTGGATTTCAGGCGGAATCGTACCAACCATCATCTACTACGGTCTTAAAGCCATCCACCCTTCTATCTTTTTGCTAGCAACAATGATCATCTGTTCATTGACTGCGTTGGCAACCGGCACATCTTGGGGTGCAGCAGGTACCGCAGGTATCGCAATGATGGGGATTGGCCAAGGTCTTGGCGTTCCTGCCCCAATTACAGCGGGTGCAGTACTTTCAGGTTGTTACTTCGGTGACAAGATGTCGCCTCTATCAGATTCAGTGATTCTTGCTTCATCAATGTCTAACGTTGAAGTGATGGAGCACATCAAAGGCATGCTGCCTATCGCGCTGATCAGCTACGTGATCACTGGCATTATGTTTACTGCTTTTGGTTTCCACTACGCAGGTCAAGTAGACATGAGCCAAGTGGACTCGGTGATTAAAGCGATGGAACAGCAGTTCTACATCACGCCTTACTCATTTGTTCCTGTGATCATCGTATTGTCACTTCTAGCAATGCGTATGCCTTCATTCCCAGTGATCAGTTTTGGTTCTCTGCTAGGTATTATTTGGGCAGTAATGATTCAAGATGTGGACTTCCTGACTGCGTTCAACACTGCTTGGGCTCCGTTTGCAATCTCATCTGGCGTAGATTTCATCGACTCGATTCTTAACCGTGGCGGCATGTCTTCAATGCTTGGTTCAGTAGCGGTTATCGTGTTTGGCCTTGGTTTTGGCGGCCTGCTAGACAAAGTGGGCGTGCTTGAAACTATCGCGAAATTGTTTGAAAAACGCGTTCAAAGTGCAGGTTCACTGGCAACAAGCACAATCGGTACGGCCTTTATGGGTAACGTGTTTGGTTCGGCGATGTACGTTTCACTTATCCTGACACCAAAAATCTGTGCGAAGAATTACGACCGTCTAGGCTACAAACGTAAGAACTTATCTCGTAACGCAGAATTTGGCGGCACGCTAACATCAGGCATGGTTCCTTGGAGTGACAACGGTATCTACATGGCAAGTATTTTGGGTGTTGCTACGCTGTCTTACGCCCCATTCATGTGGCTAAGCTTTGTATGTATTATTGTGACTATCTTCACGTCTTACATGGGTTGGTTTGTTGATAAATGCGAACCAACAGCAGAAGCAGTTGAACAAGCTGAAGGCGAATTAAAGCAGCAAACGGCTTAACTTCGCAGAGTTAGGAAGAACCTCACTTCCGAATGAAAGACAAAAAAAAGAGCGCATTAGCGCTCTTTTTTGTATCTAAACTACACGTTAGCTTTGTTTAACTTTTGTTTTCACCGCCGCTCGCTTGCCAAGCACATAACCTAAACCAAGCGGAGCGAAGAATATCGCAGCAATGAACAGAATAAAGTAGACAATTGTGCTCTTCACTAACTCTATCAACTTGGTCATGGCGAGATTCACAACCTCTTGAGACACTCTATCCATATCCTGAGCAAACTTCTCACGTTCATGAGTGATGATCAGAGCGATCTCTTGGCGCTCTCTTGCCACCATTTCTTCTAATGCTTGTCGCTCTTCACCTAATTGAGACAAACGCTCTTGGGTTTTTTGGTCAATGTCGTCCACTAAAGGCTGCAGTTCAACCGCCATTTGTTCAGCCAAATAACGCATATACTCAGGGTTGTTATCGATGAAATCTCTCATTGAGTCAGCAGTCACTTGCAGACTGTTCAAAGCGGCATTAACCTTCTCAATACTTGCCGAACTGTTCAACGCTAATAACTGCGCCTTCCAAGTCATGATCTTTGGCGTTTGTTCAGAGACCAAACTCAATCTATCGGATACATCTCCCAATGCTTCCGGCATCGTACCCAACGTTGTTACCGCGTCTTCCTCACTGATTTGATTGGCTTCTAACCAAGCACGGTAAGCTGGCGTTCTAATCATGCTTAAATCAGCGAACGGATACTGTTTAACAAAGTCAGCAACAAAGAGCTTCGTTTTATCGTAAACCTCTTTTTTCAACAGTGATTGAGCGAGCTGGTCTACCTCATTGGCTAAGTGTGCCGAGACTTGTTTGGCTTCATCCGTAGCAAAAATGTCACGGCCAGCGCCCGTCGCATAAAACTGGTTCATTTGATGGGTGAACACCCACGTATCAATCAATGCAGCCATTGGTGATACTTGATATGCTGCAGCTTGCAAGCCTTCTTCTGCATTGATCTTCCACAGCAGGACGTAAGACTGGTTCACTTTATCATTGGGGTCATACTGCTCTTGAAGCACATCGGCGGCTTGCTCAACTTGAGCAAAAAATTGAAGTGCATATTCGCGCGTTAAAATGCGCATATTAAGCTCTTGCTTAGTGAGAGGAACGGTCTGGCTGTCAATTTTCACTTCTAACAGGGAACACCCTGAAAGAGTGGTAACCAACCACAAAACCATTAGTGACGATATTCGACGAATGGACATGAAGCTACCTTTATCAAATTGTATAGAACAGGAATTAAGCGGAACCCAAGTGTAGGTTCGAACGCGCCTTTAATACCTCAACCGCCAACATTTTAAGTCAGAGGAATATCAATCTGTTAGCACTTCTCGTATCTTTTCACTGTTGAGAACTTTCTCTGCGAAAAGTGTTGTTTGTTGTAATACATCCCTTAATTGACAGAGCTTATTATCCGGTACCTCTTTGCCCTGTTTTATCAATAATTCTATCTCACCTGAGATGTAATGCAGGGGCATTGCACCTAAACTTCCTGACACCCCTTTCAGGCTGTGCGCCGCGCGCTGTGCGTTGTCTATATCTTCGTTTAGAAGTTTATGTAATTTAGAACCATCTTCAGCATGATCTTGAATAAAGACCTCGAGCAACATTCGGACAGCGCCTTCATCTCCAGAAAGCGAATCCAGCATTCTGTTTATATCGATAAACGGTTCTTGCGGAGCCAGCAATTCTTGTCGCGAATCAGGGGTTAGCTCTTGCGTTTTATTCGCTTGAGCATCACTTGCCAACTCACGCGCTTTGTTCTCGTGTTCTAAAGAACTGGATGCGTTTTCAGTTTGAGAAACGGCAGGATCTGATGAACTTGAATTCGCCACCTCATTTTTAGAGAAGACAGCCCATGAGACCAACGCCAACAGACAACCGCTCACGACAATAAGCCAAAAGATAAAAGAAACCAGTTTTTGTTCGAGCGTAGCCTTCATCGACACCAACTGATTAGGAAAATCTGGCTTTAATAACTGATTCGCCAAATAACTGCCCTGTGCATTCGCCGCAAGAACACTTGAAGTTTGTGCGAGTCGACGTTGAAATGCAGAACGCTCCCCTGTCGACAGTGAATCCGATTCGATAAACAGTAAATCCAGTTCGCGATAGGTATCCGTATTGGTGTTGGAATCGCTAAAAATCGATTCAAGAACCAAGGCTCCCAAGCGGTAATACATGTTTTCAATTTGCTGCGAGTTGTTTTCCGCACCTCGGCTGGTGTGCAGTTGCTCCGCCAACGATACCAACTCACCATCACTGCCAATAAAAGCGCGTGCACTTTCCAAAAATCGATCAGTTGAATAAAGCAATTGCGTGACGTCTGGCCCATTCGCATCAGAGACTTCACTTTCTAATTGAAGACGAACCGCGTACACAAGCTGAAGTTTGAGTGAGACTTGATCGACATGCTTAACTCGATACGGCAACTCAAAATTAAAGAAGTTACGTACTTCCTCAACTTTACTGCCGAGTTCATTCAATGTGGAAAGCGTTTGCATCGTCTGCTTTGCTTGAAACCAAAGAGTTGCAGAAAATACACACCACAAAATGAATAAGAACCAAATAATCCGCTTAATCCCTGCTCTTAATTGATGCAACGCTCAGTCCTCATATAATCCATTAATTACAAGCATATACCATGTTCTGAGCTCTGGCTGTGCTTGCTTCACATAAAAAAAGAGAGCCTAGGGCTCTCTTCATAAGAATTAGTTACGACTTAACTGATCTTTCAAGTTTGGCGGTGTCCCTTTGATCGTCAGCGTATCTGTTTCTGGATCGTAGAAAATACGCTCGCCCAACAACAAGCTGTCAAAGCTGATATTTAAACCACCACCGGCACCCACATATTTAGTCAGCTTACGAACCGTTGAGCGATCACCAGGGAATGATTCTTCAAGCTCGTAACCTTGCTCTTTGGTGAAGTCCATAAAGCTCGTACCATCTTGGCTTGGCGGTAACTCACCAGAAAGTTCAGAAATTTGAACCTCTTCACCAGATTTGATCTGCTCGTTACAGTAGTTATAGACCTGCTTTTTGTACTCGTTAACTTCTTGCTTTTCCAACTTAGAATCCGCACAGAAGTCATCCACCGCTTGCATCAACACAAGGTTTTGCTGTTTCGTGTCTAAGCCAATATCGGCTTGCAGAAAATCAAGGAAGAAATCAGCGACTTTACGACCAACACGCCCTTTGATGTATTGTAGGTAACGGTTAGATTCTTTATCCGTCTCGTAACTCGAAAGGTCAATGCGCGCCGCAATGTCCATCTTCGTGATATCGAGGTAGTCCGTCGCGCTGATGTCCAAACCCTCAGTCACTTTCAGGCTTTGGTTCATCGGCAAGATACCAATGAAAAGATAATCTGTTGCTAAACTTTGGTACTCAGCAAAAACCAAAATGCCTTCATCCGCAAATGGGTACTTAATCAGTTCTTCTTTCAGGCGATTTGCACTAATTTGTGAGAAGTCGTAAAAATCTCGCTCTCCTTTGCGCATTTCTTGAAGCCAAAATTGAAATTCGCTGTCTGACTGGAAAGAGCCAAAACCTTTACCAGCTTTAGAATGGAATACTCGATGGAGCTCTGCGACGAGATTTTCAGTTGAAGCATCGTTTTCTAGTGATGCTGGACGAAGTTTAACAACCAGTTCGTCCTGATCGTTTTTGCACAGTTGATGCAGAATAACGTTTGAAAGATGAAGGCTCATAGTGATTTTATCTTGCTACAAGGTTTTAGTTGATGGGCATTGTAGGTTATCATAAGCCGCTTTTACTATCATTATTAGAGTCTTTATGCCGATTACATCTAAATATACTGACGAACAAGTAGAGAAAATTCTTGCTGAAGTCGCTTTGGTTCTTGAAAAACATGCCGCTTCTCCTGAATTGACGCTAATGATTGCCGGAAATATCGCAACGAATGTCTTAAATCAACGTGTTGCAGCTTCACAACGCAAACTGATTGCTGAAAAATTTGCTCAGGCGCTGATGTCTTCATTAGAAACACCAAAAACACATTAATAACGGATAAATAGAACACATACATGGTAGACAGCGGAAACTCATACGGCGAACGTGTATCTCGACTGGTTGGTTGGGGTCATTGGTTTGCATTCTTCAATATCGTAGCTTCGATGTTGATAGGCACACGCTACATTGTTCAGTCGCCTTGGCCCGAGACGTTGCTGGGTCAGTTCTATCTTGCGGTTTCGTGGGTTGGCCATTTTGGCTTCCTTGTTTTCGCTCTCTACTTATTGGTTCTGTTCCCGTTGACGTTTGTCCTGCCATCACGGAAGTTATTCCGTTTGGTGGCAGTGATCTTTGCCACTGTTGGACAAACAATCTTATTGATTGATACCCAGGCGTACCAATCCATAAACCTGCACCTAACCCCTGTGGTTTGGGAGCTGTTATTCAGCGATGATAAAAGTGCGTTAAGCTCGGATCTACAACACCTGTTTGTTGTGATGCCGCTGATATTCCTTGTTCAGCTCGCCTTATCAGAATGGGTTTGGCGTAAGCAACGCAAACTTTCTCACAAACACGTTGGTCGTCCACTGGCTGCCGTGTTCTTTTTGAGCTTTATGACCAGCCATTTGGTCTACATTTGGGCTGATGCCTATTTCTATAATCCGATCACGAGCCAACGCTCAAACTTCCCGCTTTCTTACCCAATGACGGCGAAAAGCTTTATGGAAAAACATGGTCTGCTTGACCGTGAAGAGTACCTAAAACGCTTAGCGGAGAATGAAAATAACGTTGAACTGGTGAACTACCCACTAGAAAAACTTGAATTCAACCGCCGTGTAAACAAGTTGAACGTGTTGATGATCAGCGTAAATAACCTGCGTGCAGACGCGCTGAATCAAGAAGAAATGCCAAACCTCTACGAGTTTGCACAACAAAACCAAAACTTCCGTAAACACTACAGCTCAAGCAATGATACATATGGTGCATTTGGCTTGTTCTATGGTTTACCAACGAGCTACGCCTCTAGCATCAAGGCACAAGGTGCCTCGCCTGTACTTCTTGATGTACTTAAAGATCAAGGCTACACCTTCGGTTTGTTTAGCGGCAGCGGTTTTGAAGATGACCTTTATTCAGAAATCGTCTTCCGAGGCGTAAACCTAGCTGAAAAACTGGATGGTACTCAAGCCCATACCGATAAACAATCTATCGCCGATTGGAACATGTGGCTAACGGAAAAAGCGAACCAGCCTTGGTTCAGCTACATCGAAGTTACTACGGTAGATAATTTTGAATCTATCCCGTCGAACTCGAAAGAAGATATGTCGGCGAGTGAACGCTTCAAAAATGCTTATGAGTTTGCCGTGAAATCTGCGGATGACAAAGTCGGCGGTATTATCAAAACACTTGAAGACGCTCAATTATTGGTAAACACCGTTGTTATCGTCACTTCCAACCATGGCAGTGAGTTTAACGAAACCAATACCAATAGCTGGGGCGCAAACAGTAACTACAGTCGTTACCAATTGCAGGTGCCAATGGTAATCCATTGGCCTGGTATGATGGCTGGTGAGTTTAATCACAGCACGAGCCATTTAGACCTTTCAGTTACGCTACTGCAAGATATGCTTGGTGTATCGTCCAATCCATACGATTACAGCAGTGGTCGTAACTTATTTGACGAAAGCCGTCGCCGTTGGATTCTTGCTGGTGATACTCGAGAACTTGCTCTCATCACAAATAACCAAACTACCGTGATCGATAAGTTCGGGAACTACAAGCTATACGATGAGAACTACAAGCGCATGCGTGATGAAACGCCTAAACTGCCGGTTCTTATGCAAGGCTTAACCGAGTTACAGCGTTTTTACTCTAAAAGTGAATAGTTGAACACTCAAAGTTGATAGAAAAGCTCTCCAAATGGAGGGCTTTTTGTTTATTTAAGCAACAAACAACACAAAATCGAACAGGAAACACTCAAACGAATAATTTAGGGGTTTACAAGGTTTTCAAAGCCTTATATTATTCGCGTCAACAACGGAGAGATGGCTGAGTGGTTGAAAGCACCGGTCTTGAAAACCGGCATACGTTAATAGCGTATCTAGGGTTCAAATCCCTATCTCTCCGCCACATTTAGAAAAAGCCCGCTAAGAAATTAGTGGGCTTTTTCGTATATTCAGATTTGAAAGGACTTGGACAAATCCCTCCTTGAATACAAGCCCAACACTCCGCCACATTTAGCAAAAGACCACTAATACGTTAGTGATCTTTGTTCTGCCTAATTACCTTTTTCAACTATCAAGAGGCAAAGACTTCTGTCGCCGCTTTTATTAACTGCATGTGAATAGGTACAAGGTCTGCGTGGTTTGTTCTATATCCACCCCCCACAACGGCGGCAACAGGAATCCCTCTGTTTTTCATCAGTTGAAAAAGAAAACGATCACGCTCAAAAATTGCTTGAGTCGATACGTCAAAGTAACCAAGCTCATCATCTTGATGAATATCTACCCCAGCGTCGTAAATCACCATATCTGGACGATGGAGATTCAACGCCATCTCGACCACCTCTTTAAACGTCATCAAAAATGTTTCATCGTCTGTTCCTTTTGCTAACGGAACATCCAAATCAGACTGTGGTTTTCTGGCAGGAAAGTTTTTATCGCAATGAAAAGAAAGCGTCACGATGTCAGGTTCTTCTTGGCACAAGGTGGCGGTTCCATCACCATGATGAACATCACTATCAATAATTAAAATCTTATCAACGTGCTCGTTATCCAACATGTGTTTAGCCGCAATCACTAAATCGTTGAACAAACAGAATCCGCTACCAAAATCTTTGTGAGCATGGTGGTAACCACCACTTAAGTGCAGTGCGATACCGTGCTCAAGCGCTTTTTCGGCTGTCAGAAGTGTACCAGCCGCTGACGTCAGTGTTCGAGTGATCAGAGCTTCACTCCAAGGAAAGCCGATTCGACGCATTTTAGCGGCGGGCATAATACCTTGTGCCAGTAAGTCAACATACTCCGCATCATGCACGCGCTTGATCGCTTCAATTGACAGAGCTTGTGGTTCAAAAAACTGCACCCACTCAGCTTGCACATCGCGACGTACCTCTTCATAGAGATATTGATACTTCATGATTGGGTAACGGTGCCCTTCAGGCAATTCAAGTTTTGAGTATATAGGGTGGTATATCAGTGGCAACATGAGACATTCTTTTCATACAACGTTGTGAAATATTACCAACTACAAAGGTTGAATAGAAATTAATTTAATTGATAATGATTTTCATTAAAAATTAAATTTCATACTCCAACGATGAAAAAAACGACATTTACGGTCCTAGGCGCTTTGTTTGGTTTCTTCTGTGCTATCTCTGTATTTATATCCCTGTTGTTTAGTGCATGGTGGTTAGTTGATTTTGTCGCACTCAGCTAACACAATAGTTTGATAACGTGTCTTACCAGAGAGTTAAAAATGGCCCATAGTGTTTTTATCACAGGCGCAAATCGTGGTATTGGTTTGAGTCTGACAGAGCTTTATCTTGAACGCGGGTGGAACGTCCACGCTACTAGCCGTAACGTCACAGACAGTGACGAACTACAAGCTTTGAGAGCACGTTACTCCTCTTTGAGCTTGCATGAACTGGATGTTACTGATTACGCAAAAATCGCGTTACTTGCTCAGAGCCTGCCACCTATCGACCTTTTGATTAACAACGCTGGTTACTACGGCCCTAAAGGTTATGGGTTTGGAAACACCGATGTGGATGAATGGCGTAAAGTACTTGAGATTAATACGATAGCGCCACTTAAACTGGTCGAAACGCTCTATCCACAACTGCAACAAGGACAGTTGAAAAAAATCGCCTGCATCTCTTCAAAAGTCGGGAGTATGACGGAGAATACATCGGGTGGCGGCTATATTTATCGCTCGTCAAAGGCGGCACTCAATTCCGTAGTCAAAAGCTTAAGCAATGACTTAACGCCTGACGGTTTTACTGTCCTTGCTTTGCACCCTGGTTGGGTACGCACCACAATGGGTGGGCCAAATGCACTTATAGATGCAGAGACATCAGCTCAAGGGCTGGCACAAGTTATTGACCAAAGCACCGTTGGACACTCTGGTCAATTCATCAATTACGACGGAACTTCGCTTCCTTGGTAAGTATTTTATAAAAAGATGAGAGGTAGGTTAGCTTTATGCTTTCTACTTCTCTGACAACCTTGAATTTCTGCGTTTCCTTTCCAGACTTAGTAAGGCTATCAAACAAATAAGGAGAGTGAGCATGGCTGCGGATAGAGATCTGGTGAATTTTAGTGAAGATCACGAACTCAACTACTGCTTAAGAAGCGCAGGGAAACGTCAGACACAAGCGAATCGCGATGCGTTGGTCGATTTAGGTAAGCAAGTCAAACAAGTCTCGGGCAAACGAGTTCTTACGCAAGATGATGTAAGAGGTGCCATTCAAAATCACGGAGATCTGTTTGAGTAACACCACCACAAACAACAAGCAAAAGCGGCGCTATCATGCGCCGCTTTTGTTTAAGAGCTCTTTCGCTTTGTGGCTCCCGCTTTCGATGCCCCACTCTTTGGGTAGCTTCGCTTTTTACGCTTGAACGCCGGACGTTCGACTTTAGGTAAGTGGCGCAGAGAATCCGGTATAGGCCCTGATTTTACTTGGCTCATCAATCCATCAATACGCTGTTCAAGTGCCTGCATGAAAGGTTGATAAGCTTGATTTCTTTCTGCCATCCCCTGAAGCTGGTGCTCCCAATGAGCGGTCATGTCAGGATACGTCGCATCTTGTGGTAATGCGTTGATTAACCCTCGTCCAGCTTGCGAGCTGAGTATGGATTTACCTTGCCTTGTCAATAACTGACGCTTAAAGAGCGCATCCAAAATACCCGCACGAGTCGCTTCCGTACCTAATCCATCTGTGTCGCGCAGAATTTTTTTCAACTCTTTATCGGCAACATAACGAGCAATTCCCGTCATCGCTTGCAGCAGAGTGGCTTCAGTAAAGTGTTTTGGTGGCTCAGTTTTTCGGTCTTTAATTTCACCTTCACGACATGTTAACACCGTGCCTTCACTTAACGGTGGCACCGCATCAATACCTTCGTCTTCTTTATCCGTTTTTCCCATCAGTGCTTTCCACCCCGGCGAAACAAGTTGACGGCCTTTAGCGATGAAAATGCCACCAGCGATGTCGAATACCAATTTCGCTTCG
The DNA here is from genome assembly GCF_900460535.1 of Vibrio parahaemolyticus. Classification (NCBI taxonomy): domain Bacteria; kingdom Pseudomonadati; phylum Pseudomonadota; class Gammaproteobacteria; order Vibrionales; family Vibrionaceae; genus Vibrio; species Vibrio parahaemolyticus. The sequence goes on from NZ_UHIL01000001.1 coordinate 2,446,103, forward strand.
GCATAGACAGCCGCAGGATAAAACTGCATTAAATATTGGCGCGCAATGAGCTGATACACTTTCATTTCGTTGCCAGACAGTGCATTAACGTTGGCTTGCTTAGGCGTTGGAATGATGGCGTGGTGAGCATCGACTTTTTTGTCATTCCACGCTTTCGACTTAATCGATAAATCGGCACCCTTCACTGCGCTTTGCAGTTCTTTGGCGTTGTTTGCAATAGCGGATGTAACCGTTTCAGCTTGAGAATAATGCTCCAACGGCAAGTAGCGACAATCAGAACGCGGATAAGTGATCAGTTTGTGCTTTTCGTATAGTGCCTGACAAGTATCTAGCACTTGCTGCGCACTCATGCCATAACGCTTTGCTGCATCAATCTGCAAAGCAGATAATGAATATGGCAATGGTGCAGATTGCTTGGTTTGCTTCTGCTCTGATTCCTTCACTATCGCTGGCTGGTTCGCGATCCGATTAGCGACGTTTTCGACTAACTTGCGATTTAATACTCGCCCTTCTTCATCCTGCCATGGTTTGCAAGCCTCACTGGGTTTCCAGCGTGCGCGAATATCAAACGCCCCATTTGGGTCTTGATACGGGATCAATGCGTGCAGCGTGAAGTAATCTTTCGGAACAAAGTTTTCAATTTCTTCATCTCGACGGACGACAAGCCCTAGAACCGGAGTTTGCACACGCCCAACCGAGAGCACACCTTGGTAGCCAGCCTTTTGTCCCAGCAAGGTATAAGCGCGAGACATATTCATTCCGTACAACCAATCCGCTCGCGAGCGCGCAAGAGCAGAAACAGACAGAGGAATAAAATCACGATTGCTGCGCATTGAGCTTAGTGCGCGCTTCACTGCAGGTAAGTTCAAGTCAGAAATCAGCAAACGCTGTGTCGCTTCTTTCTTAGTTTTGGAAAGCTTGCAGTAGTCGAGAACCTCATCAACTAATAACTGCCCTTCACGGTCTGGGTCTCCCGCATGAATCACTTCGGTTGCTTCTTTGAGCAATTTACGAATCACGGTTAACTGCTTACTGGCACTTTTTCTCGGTCTAAGTTGCCATTGTTGAGGAACAATCGGCAGATCGGCCATGTTCCATTTTTTGTAGCGTTCATCGTAAGCGTCTGGCTCAACTTGCTCTAGCAAATGACCAATACACCACGTCACCACATCACCATTTCCACAACGGATAAAGCCTTGGTCTTTCTTTTGGGGATTAGGTAAAGCAGCCGCAATAGCACGACCTAGACTGGGTTTTTCAGCAATAAACAGACGAGACATAAGGATTTGGAAATCAAAATAATTAGGGCCACATTATCGAATGTAGCCCTAAGAAATCAAGGAAAAACTGTATAAATGAACAGTAAGCGTTATCTAGGTATGTATTTATTGAAATTCAACAAACTTAGACAAATCGCGCTCTGGCACTTTCATTGGAGTACAACCTGGTGTACCAAGGTATAGAAATCCAACAATTTCATCTTCACCTTCTAGGCCAAATGCTTGATGTACCTCAGGGTGGAACATCCATTTACCTGAACGCCAAAAACCTTGGAAACCTTGCGCAACCGCCGCCATTTGCATTGCTTGAACAGCGCAGCCTGCAGAAAGATATTGTTCCAATGCAGGGACTTTTTCATGCTCGGTTACTTTCGCGATCACGGTAATGACCATTGGGGCACGAAACGGCGCATTTTTCACTTTTTCGATCACGGCCTCATCACTATGGTCTGCAATCGCGGCTTTCACCAAAATATCTGATAGCTTCTTCAAACCATCACCTTGAGCAATCACAAAACGCCAAGGGGTTAAGCCCGCATGGTCAGGAGCACGAAGACCTGCACGAATAATATTCTCCAACGCTTTGCCCTCTGGTGCTGGCGCAGATAATTTGGCGATAGAGCGACGGTTAAGCAAAAGATCGAGAGCTTCCATGAGCGAGTCCTTATTGAATCTAACTGTTATTTTCTTTGCTGCTCACTTTAGCATAATCCTCTCACTCGAATAACAATCTGTTTTTTAGGGATTATCGTGATGATTCACACAAACCGAGAGCAACAGAAACAAAAAAGCTGCGCATCACACGCAGCTCTTGAGTCATACAAAGCTCGATGTTATAGCTTCACAGCAAGTTTTACGCCTTGGCGAATTGCGCGCACTGCATCCAACTCACCGGCATAATCAGCGCCACCGATGATATGCAGTTTTTCACCAAGTTCAGACCACTTGTCTTCAAAAGGACGTACTGATTCCTGTCCCGCACAAATAACAACTTTATCAGCCTCTAAAAGTTGCTCCTTACCATCTACATGAATGTGTAAACCGTTGTCATCAATTTTGTCATAAGACACGCCACCAAGCAGATGCACTCCGCGTTTTTCTAATGTGCGTTTATGGATCCAACCTGTCGTTTTACCCGGTCCTTTACCAACACGACCTTTGCGACGTTGAAGCACCCACACTTCTTTGTCACTCACCGCGTCTGGGTAAGGGTACAGTCCACCTGGTTGCGACATTTCTTTATCAATGCCCCATTCATGCAGCCAATCATCCAACGTTTGCCCAGCAGGCTCGGTAATCATTGTCGCAACATCAACACCAATACCACCAGCACCAACAATGGCGACTTTTTCACCGACAGGCGTTTTGTCACGAATCAGCGTTTGGTAATCCACCACTTTTTCTGCATTATCAATACCTTCGATATTGACCTTACGCGGTTCAACACCAGAAGCCATCACAACCTCATCGTACTCTGTCAGCAAATCGTAGTTCGCTTCCGTAGACAAATGCAGATTTACACCCGTTTCATCAATTCGGTTGGCAAAGTATCGAATCGTTTCTCTGAATTCCTCTTTACCCGGGATTTGCATCGCTAAGCGGAATTGCCCACCAATTCGGTCGTTCTTTTCAAACAGATCAACTTGATGACCACGTTCAGCTAAAGTCGTCGCACAAGCTAAACCAGCAGGGCCTGCGCCTACAACGGCAATATTTTTCTTCTTGAACGTTGGTTCAACCACAATTTCTGTTTCGTAACAGGCAAGTGGATTGACGAGACAACTAGCGCGCTTACCTTTAAATACGTTGTCCAGACACGCTTGGTTGCAGCCGATACACGTATTAATAAACTGCGCTTTCTCTTGTTCTGCCTTCGCGACAAAGTATGGATCCGCCAAGAACGGGCGAGCCATTGACACCATATCCGCCTGACCAGAAGCAAGGATTCGCTCTGCTTCATCAGGAGTGTTAATTCGATTACAGGTGACAATTGGCACAGAAACGTGCGGTTTCACCTTCTCGGTTACCCATGTAAATGCACCGCGAGGTACTTGCGTTGCAATGGTCGGAATACGTGCTTCATGCCAACCAATACCAGTGTTGATAATGGTGACGCCCGCGTCTTCCAATCCTTTGGCTAATTCAATCACATCTTCGAACGTGCTGCCCTGCTCGACGAGATCCAGCATCGAAAGACGGAAAATGATGATGAACTTCTCACCCACCGCTTTACGTACAGCTTTCACTATCTCCAACGGGAAGCGCATGCGTTTTTTGTAACTGCCGCCCCAATCGTCATATCGCATATTGGTGCGCTTACAAAGGAATTGATTGATTAAATAACCTTCTGAGCCCATTAATTCCACGCCGTCATAACCGGCAAGTTGAGCGAGTTCAGCGCTGTTGGCAAATGCATCGATGGTCTTTTTGATCTGACGCTCGCTCATTTCACTCGGCGCAAACTTCGCGATCGGCGCTTTAATGCCAGAGGCGCTCTGCGCAAACGGGTGCATCGCGTAACGCCCAGCATGTAAAATCTGTAGTGCAATTTTGCCACCATGCTTGTGCACGGCATCGGTAACTACTCGGTGCGCCTTTGCGTGTTTTGGCTTACTAAACTCCGCACTTAACGGGTGCAAACGACCGCGTAAATTCGGTGAAAAACCGCCGGTCACGATAAGCCCGACGCCACCTTTCGCGCGCTCTTCATAAAACGCGGCGAGCTTTTGCAATCCTTCCTTGTGCTCTTCTAGACCTGTGTGCATTGATCCCATCAGGACTCGGTTTCGTAATTGTGTAAAACCTAAGTCCAGTGGTTTTAATAAATTAGGGTACATGGCAGACATCACTAAACATCCATTTTTATTATCATGGTCTGACCAGACTACGTCCGGAAAACCAAAAAATCAAACAAGCGTTTACATTTTTGTAACACCGATCAATCTCGCGCGAAAATATGCCAATTGTTGAGTGAGCGTGATAAGCTAAAAAAATGTTATCTTTTGAGATCTTAGAGATAAGAACCCATACTTTGTAAGATTAGGGAAAGACTATCTCGTTATGGAGACAAGATGAAAAAACTCTTCAAATTTATTGGTTTGATATTTAAGGGAATATGGAAAAGCATCACCTTTATCAGACTCGCGTTGGCAAACCTGATCTTCCTTTTGATGATTGCCGTGTTTTACTTTGCGTTTACCTACACTGGCGAAGGACGACCTGTTATCGAGAAAGAATCCGCTTTGGTTATGAACCTTTCTGGTCCCATCGTGGAACAGCGTCGTTATGTCAATCCAATGGATTCAGTCGCAGGCTCTCTTTTAGGTAACGAGATGCCAAAAGAGAACGTTTTGTTCGATATCGTGGACACCATTCGCTACGCAAAAGACGATGCCAAAGTCTCTGGCTTGGTATTGGCACTGCGCGATCTGCCAGAAACGAACTTAACTAAACTTCGTTACATTGCTAAAGCGTTAAACGAGTTTAAGGCATCAGGTAAGCCAGTTTACGCGGTGGGTGACTTCTACAATCAAAGCCAATATTACTTAGCAAGCTACGCCGATAAAGTGTACATGGCGCCTGATGGTGGCGTACTGATTAAGGGCTACAGCGCTTACTCTATGTACTACAAAACTCTGCTAGAGAAGTTAGACGTTTCCACTCACGTTTTCCGAGTCGGTACTTACAAATCGGCTATCGAGCCGTTTATTCGTGACGACATGTCGGATGCGGCAAAAGAGTCTGCCACTCGCTGGGTCACTCAGTTGTGGAGCGCGTTTGTCGATGACGTGACGACTAACCGCAACATCAACGCCAAAGTGCTAAACCCAACGATGGAAGAACTGCTTGCCGAGATGAAATCTGTGGATGGTGATTTGGCGCAATTGGCCGTCAAAATGGGGTTAGTTGATGAATTGGCGACACGCCAAGATATTCGTACCTTATTCGCCAAAGAATTTGGTAGCGATGGTAAAGACAGCTACAACGCCATCAGTTATTACGACTACCTAGCGACGATTCGCCCAGACTACACACTCGCAAACCATGATATTGCCGTTGTTGTTGCAAGTGGCGCCATCATGGATGGTCAACAACCTCGTGGAACAGTAGGCGGTGACACGGTTGCAAGTCTACTGCGTCAAGCGCGTAACGATGAGAAGGTAAAAGCAGTCGTGCTTCGCGTAGACAGCCCTGGTGGCAGTGCGTTTGCGTCAGAAGTGATTCGCAACGAAGTGGAAGCGCTAAAAAAAGCAGGTAAACCCGTTGTAGTTTCGATGTCGAGCTTAGCGGCCTCTGGCGGTTACTGGATTTCAATGAGCGCAGATAAAATCGTCGCACAACCAACAACACTGACAGGTTCTATTGGTATCTTCAGCGTTATTACGACGTTCGAAAAAGGCTTCAGCAAACTTGGTATCAACACCGACGGCGTTGGCACCTCACCGTTTTCTGGCGACGGCATTACGACTGGCTTGTCTGAAGGCGCGTCTCAAGCGTTCCAACTAGGCATTGAGCATGGCTACAAACGCTTTATCTCTTTGGTTGGTTCAAACCGAGATATGACGGTAGAAGAGGTAGACAAAGTCGCGCAAGGCCGAGTTTGGACAGGTCAAGATGCCTTATCATTCGGTCTTGTTGACCAAATGGGTGACTTCGATGATGCCGTTGAGTTAGCTGCGAAGCTGGCGAACGTGACAGATTACGGTATTTACTGGGTTGAAGAGCCATTGTCACCAACAGAACTATTCCTACAAGAATTCATGAATCAGGTGAAAGTATCCCTTGGTGTTGACGCAACAAGCCTTCTGCCAAAGAGTCTTCAACCTGTGGCTCAACAGTTCGAACAAGATGCAAGTCTGCTTCAAAGCTTTAACGATCCGAAAGGACAATACGCTTTCTGTTTGAACTGCCAAGTACAGTAGATTTTCAGTAAGAAATACAAAGGGCATCTCTACGTGAGATGCCCTTTTTTATTGAGCTCAACATCTCCTCAGATGACTTTCATATGCTGTGCGCCGAGCCTCGCATCTCAAGGTTATTTAGGTATATAATCCCGCCTCTGTTCCCCTACATGAAAGAAAAAACGATGACTAGAAAACACATCTACATCGCTTACACCGGTGGCACCATCGGTATGCTAAAATCGGATCACGGTTACGTTCCTATCGCTGGCTTTATGGAAAAACAGCTTGCCAGCATGCCGGAATTTCACCGTCCAGAGATGCCGGAATACACTATCCACGAATATGATCCTCTTATCGACTCATCAGATATGACACCAGCAGACTGGCAACAAATCGCTGATGACATTCGTGACAACTACGACAAGTACGATGGTTTCGTTATTCTGCACGGCACTGACACGATGGCTTACACCGCGTCGGCTTTGTCTTTCATGCTAGAAAACCTGGGTAAGCCAGTTATCGTTACTGGTTCTCAAATTCCTTTGGCTGAACTGCGCTCTGATGGTCAAGCAAACTTACTAAATGCTCTGCACATCGCAGCAAACTACCCAATCAACGAAGTCACCTTATTCTTCAACAATCAGTTGATGCGTGGCAACCGCAGCACAAAATCTCATGCTGACGGCTTTAATGCATTTACGTCACCAAACTTGCCGCCATTGTTGGAAGCGGGCATCAACATTCAGATTAGCAACAGCATCAAGGTGAACGCGCAACCTGAAGGTGAGTTCAAAGTTCACAACATTACTCCTCAACCAATCGGAGTGATCACAATGTATCCGGGTATTTCGCATGAAGTTATCCGCAATACCTTGCTTCAGCCAGTGAATGCAATGATTTTGCTAACCTTTGGTGTGGGTAACGCTCCGCAAAACCCAGAACTACTAGGCCATCTTAAAGAAGCCTCTGAGCGTGGTGTTATTGTGGTCAACCTGACTCAATGTTTGGCTGGTAAAGTCAACATGGGCGGTTATGCGACAGGCTGTGCGTTGGCAGATGCAGGCGTAATTAGCGGTTACGATATGACGCCAGAAGCGGCGCTCGCAAAACTGCACTTCTTATTGAGCCAAAACCTGTCTTACGAAGAAGTAAAAGAGAAAATGCAGGAAGTACTGCGTGGCGAAATGAGCCTGTAAGCGCTTCTTCGAATCTCTAACAATGCTTAGATATTAAAAAAGCCCAATATTGATTGGGCTTTTTACTTTGGCATGAAGTGACAGAATCAATCGAGATTCGGGTTTACACGAACAATGTCACTTTCATCGGTATTGAACTGTTTTTTCAGTTCCTGTTTAGACTTAAAACTGATTTCACCACCAGCCGCAACCGTCATATGTTGCGCCTCGGTATTGTGTTTTGATTGATACAACATCACAGCTTGCATACACGAATCTCGCTGCTCTTTAGAAAGTGTTGTACCCTCAGGCCATCTTCCCGTTTCTACTGCATAAACCAAACGATCATAAACTTCTGGAGTTATCGCTTTTAATAGTTGTTCTGCGTCCATAATGTACCTTCTTATTACATTCTATTTACAGAACATAACGGGTTAAGAAACTGAGTCAAGAACACGAAAATGAATTGGTGTAACGGATCACAAGCAAAACCATGAAAAAAACATACTGGTTACTCGCCAGCCTCACTACCCTTACTTTGACGGGCTGTTTTGAAGGCAACGTTACAACAGAAGAGTTGTGTCAAAAAACGCCAGAGCTCCGTTGTGAAAACCTCAATATGGATGACGGCCAATGTCGAATTCCTAGAACCAAGTTAATTTGGCACCGTTTTGAGCTACTGAAAAACCCATCAGAAGCAAACCAAATTACCGAATACAGCATCGTTGCTGATTATCGCAAATGTTTGGAGCTCGCGTCTCAGATCACCCCTATCGATCAAAGTGAGCTAAAAAGACAACGCTTTAATGCCTTGGTACATAGCATAGATGAACTCAAGCGTATCGTCGAAGAACTGAAAGGTTCTCAACAACCAGAGACGCTCTATTTTCTTTGGTCACAAACGGGCGATACACAAGCACGTCGCCAATTTTTACAAATGGAAGGCACACCCCAGTTAAATACTGCAGAAATGCAGTATGCCTTAGCCACTTTCTATACCAATAGAGACGCAAAAAAAACGTTAGTCTTGCTCAATAATGCTTTGGCTCTGTCAAACAAAGACAACCTAAACCCTGTGATACTTAAATCACTGGCAAGTATTAACCAAGGTTTAGGCGAGAAAAAGCAGGCGTACTTATGGGCGATGGTTGCCAAACGATTTGATGTGCCTTTAGCAGATGAAAAGCAGTTGCAGCGTATGTACCACTTCGAGGATCCGAACCAACACGAAAAGTTGGATAAGTTGGCCGATACGATTGCAAAGGCAATACGCAAAGGCAGTTACTCGCCCGATATGATCCCTAAAGACATGTAAACAAAAAACTCCCGCTTAGCCGGGAGTTTTTTTCCTATTGCTGGTGATTATGAGTGGTCTAACGGTACGATGAAAGGATAAAACACTCTTAACAGCAAAAATGTCATTATTCGTCAGATTTGTTGAAAATTAACGACACCGAATTTACACAATAACGCTCGCCAGTGGTCTTCGGACCGTCTTCAAAAACGTGACCCAAATGGCTATCACAGCTCGCACAACGAATCTCCGTGCGAACCATTCCGTGACTTAGATCTTCCAAATAGCGTATTGCTTCATTATTAAGAGGTGCATCAAAACTCGGCCATCCACAACCAGAGTCATACTTGTTATCCGAGATAAATAGAGGGGCATTACAGCACGTACAAGCGTAAACGCCCGTCTCTTTATTATGCAGTAACTTACCACTGAACGGCGGCTCTGTACCTTGCTCTCGACAGACACGGAACTCTTCGTCAGATAACTGCTCACGCCACTGTTCATCAGACTTCGTTACTTTTTTTCCGCTTTGTTCCACGAATTTCGGTTCCTTCTTTACTATTTTTGGCATTGACTTTTTTAGCAAAAAACTTGCTTCTCGTAACAGTTGTAGCACATACTTTCTCACCAGGACACCATGTGTAATGAATTTGATACGAGTACTTATCTCGGAAGTTATATTACGCCAACTGGACTACAGAAGATTCAGTAAAAGTTTAAAAAACGAACATTTGCGAAGAATTGTTAAAAAAAGCGTCGCTTTTTTTTGACTTTAAACAAGTTAAGTCCGATTATCTGTTGCAGATGTTTACTGGATTCTGTAATTTTACTACCAGTTATCTTTAATCAGAAATTAAGTTGTGGAGCAACTATAATGACTATCAAAGTAGGTATTAACGGTTTTGGCCGTATCGGTCGTTTCGTATTCCGTGCAGCGCAAGAGCGCGCAGACATCGAAGTTGTAGGTATTAACGACCTTATCGACGTAGAATACATGGCATACATGCTTAAGTACGACTCAACTCACGGCCGTTTCAACGGTACTGTTGAAGTTGAAGGCGGTAACCTAATCGTTAACGGTAAAACTGTACGTGTTACTGCAGAGCGCAACCCAGCTGACCTTAAATGGGACGAAATCGGTGTTGACGTTGTAGCAGAAGCAACTGGTCTTTTCCTAACTGACGAGACTGCACGTAAGCACATCGAAGCTGGTGCGAAGAAAGTTGTTCTAACTGGTCCTTCAAAAGACGCTACTCCAATGTTCGTAATGGGCGTTAACCACGCTACTTACGCTGGTCAAGACATCGTTTCTAACGCTTCTTGTACTACTAACTGTCTAGCGCCTATCGCTAAAGTTCTTAACGACAAGTTCGGTATCGAATCTGGTCTTATGACTACAGTTCACGCTACTACAGCAACTCAAAAAACTGTAGACGGTCCTTCTGCTAAAGACTGGCGCGGTGGTCGTGGTGCTTCTCAAAACATCATCCCATCTTCAACTGGTGCTGCTAAAGCTGTAGGCGTTGTTCTTCCAGAACTAAACGGCAAACTAACTGGTATGGCTTTCCGCGTACCAACAGCTAACGTTTCTGTAGTTGACCTAACAGTTAACCTAAAAGAAGGCGCATCTTACGAAGCTATCTGTGCAGCAATGAAAGAAGCTTCTGAAGGCGAACTAAAAGGCGTTCTAGGCTACACTGAAGACCAAGTTGTTTCTCAAGACTTCATCGGTGAAGTTCAAACTTCAGTATTCGATGCTAAAGCTGGTATCGCTCTAACTGATAACTTCGTTAAAGTTGTATCTTGGTACGACAACGAAATCGGTTACTCAAACAAAGTTCTAGACCTAATCGCACACATCTCTAAGTAATTAGAAATCGTGATTAGCTCTTAACTGAGTTGAAAAAGAGGCGGCTTGATAGTCGCCTTTTTTGTATCTGGAATTTGAGAAAAATCTCAGACGTACTTTCATAAATACTGAGAAGTGCGCCGAAATCTACCTCTTCCCCAGTGTAGGAAACAAGCACATGGATTTAAAAACTCTTCCTCCTCTAACCGTTCTTTCAGACAACGTAACTGTTGTCGAAATCGATAACGTAAAGATCGTTCGTATTATTCATGACAAAGCGACAGCAGGTATTGCTTTACACGGCGGTCATGTAGTCTCGTACGCACCACAAGGTCAAGAAGACTTGATCTGGATGAGCGAAAAAGCCATTTTTGATGGCAAAGCAGCATTACGTGGTGGCATTCCTGTTTGTTGGCCTTGGTTTGGCCGTATTGCTGCACCAGCTCATGGCTTTGCGCGTACATCCGAATGGGAATTAGTTGAGCACCGCGAAAATGAAAATGGTGTCATCGTCGAGTTGGCACTGTTCCCAACCGAAGAAACACATCAAATTTGGCCACACATGTTTGATGCGCGTCTTCTTGTCGAAGTGGGTGACGAACTCAAAGTAACGCTGAAAGTTCTTAATATCGATGATGAAGCTTGGACGTTCTCAGGCGCATTACATACTTACCTAAACGTGGGCGATATCAAACAAGCGCAAACAACAGGTATGGGCAATGAGTACATCGACAGCTTGAAAAATAGCGAAGTGTGTCAGGGTGGTGAGGTTCTTCAACTGACTGACACCATCGATCGCGTATACACGCAACCAGAAGCTCAAATTTTAGTGAAAGACCCTGTTCTTAACCGCACGTTGAGCGTAGCGAACCGCGGCCATAACTCCGCAGTACTATGGAACCCGTGGGCGGAAGGTGCACAAGGGATGGGAGATATGGCTGACAATGGCTATGAAACCATGCTGTGTGTGGAATCTGCCCTTCATGCACCAAGTATTGAAGAAGGCAAGACTCTTGAGCCAGGCGAGAACTACGAGCTCGTGACAGTGATTGCTGCACAATAATCTTCCTAGGCCGGCTCATCCGGCCTTTTTTTGAAATCATTTCCGTTCTTCCTCGGTCACTTTCTAACTAACTCATTGGTTATCTGAGTTTTTTGACAATTTAATTAATAGATATCAAAAAAATTATTCATATAAACCGATAGCATGCCGATACAAAACTCATAAGTTATAAATATATCAGGAAGACATTCCATGTTAGAAAAGTACAGAAATCAAAGTGTTGGCTTTCAACTAAAGTTAGTCATCACTTTGTGCCTAGTAATTGCCTTTTCCAGCATTGCTGCGCTCGTTTATCGAAACGCATCTGGCGTGCTGCTAGAAAGTACGTTGAGAGAACATCAATCCAAAGTCGAGTCGATGGCAAAAACCATTGCCGGTCAGTTCGATGCTTACCTTCATACTGCTCAAGTACTCGAATCAACTTTTCGCAATGGTTACCTTGCAGGCGTTTATGTAGAAAACTACACGGTAGACTTCATGGGCCATGAAGTACCAAATATCACGCAATACAGCGAAAGTTTGATTAACGACACAAAGCTGGTCGACAGCTTCACACGTGATACCGGAGCAATCGCAACGTTATTTGCACCACTTGGTGATGACTTCATTCGCGTTTCAACATCATTAAAAGATCCGCAAGGTAAGCGTGCAGTAGGCACGACTCTTGGACGCAACCATCCTGGTTACCAACTCTTAAAGAGCGGAAAACCTTACTACGCGCAAATCAAACTATATGGCGAACGCTACATTACCTATTACGCGCCAATCAAAGACGCTAACGGTAACGTATCTGGCTTGTCATTTATCGGTTTGCCAGTAGACCAAGCCACACAAACTCTGTTTGATGCACTAGAAGATATTAAGTGGGGTGACACAGGCTACACCATCATTGTCGATAACGACAAAAACAATCTTGGTAAGTACTTACTCCACCCAACCAAGAGCGCTACCGATCCTTCAATCGTAGAAGTTCGTGATTACGATGGTAACAAGCCTTTCCATAAGATTTTCGAACAAAAGAGTGGTCTGATCCGCTACCCATTCCAATACGGATCAACCGTCGGTGAAAAATACTTAGTGTTCACCGAAGTACCCGGCTGGAACTGGAAACTACTGGGCGGTACATTCATCAAAGAAGTGACCAAAGGCAGCGACACGCTACTTAAACTGATAGCCATCATTTCTTCGGTAGCAGCGAGCATCACTTTTGTTGTGCTCACTCTGTTCTTAAATCGCAGCTTACAGCCTCTAACGGTGTTGAACTCTTACATGACGCGCCTAGCTAATGGTGAAGTCAGCTTACAAATTCCGTCGTCTCGTAAACGTTCTAAAAATGAGATTGTGAATTTGAATAACGGCGTTGCAAGCATGGCAAATCAACTGAATGAGTTAGTTGGCCAGATTCGTTCTACCAGCGATTTAGTCGAAAGTAACTCGACCAGTGTAGCAAGCGATGCTCATAGCAACTTAACCCAAGCGGATCGTCAGCAAGAAGAAGTTGAGCAAGTCGTAACAGCAATCGAAGAGATGGCCTCTTCCGCTCAATCGGTGGCGCAGCAAGTAGAAAGCATTGCTGAGAATGTCCGCTCAGCGAACTTAGATAGCCAATCTGGTTTGACGATTGTTGAAGGCGTATGTGTCGACGTGGCGCAGTTGAATAATCAATTGGATCAATCAGCCGAAGCCATCGAACAAGTCAACCGTGACAGTGAAAGTATCCAAACCGTCACAAGAATGATCGACGAAATTGCCGAGCAAACCAACCTACTCGCTCTCAACGCAGCAATTGAAGCGGCACGTGCCGGTGAGCAAGGCCGTGGGTTTGCTGTGGTCGCGGATGAAGTTCGCACATTAGCGCACCGTACGCAAAGCTCAGTGCAAGACGTAGTTGGGATTATCGAGAAGCTAAAAGGCTCAACACAAAATGCCGTAACCATGATGACTGACAGCCAACGCAGTGCGAATCAGGTGCTAGACAAAGCGCAAGACGCAGGCACCGCACTCGAAGCGATTGCCGTTCAGGTACAATCTATCGCCTCTCAAGCTGATGCCATTGCCGCGACCTCGGAAGAACAAGCTCAAGTTTCACAAGAAATTGCAGCCAACGCGCATTCAATCAGTGAGCTAAACCGAGAGAGCCGTAACACCAGCGCGAAAACATCACAAAGTGCTATCGAGTTACAGCAACAAGCGAGAAATTTAAAAGAGCAAGTGGACTTCTTCCATTAATCCCCAGCCCTTCTCCTCTTATCATTGTTCAAAACGTGTAAGAGGCACTCAAGAACCTAAAGAGCCGAAGATCTCGGCTCTTTTTGTTTCACTTAAAGCCACGCTTTTTGATAGAATTTGCCGCCCTACTTTCTGTTCGAGATCGTCATGAACTATCAATGCCCTCTATGTCACCAACCACTTTCGCTGACTGAAAAGACGTTTAAGTGTGAAAACAATCATCAGTTCGACCTAGCAAAAGAAGGTTATGTGAATCTGATGCCAGCACACCACAAACGTTCGAAAGATCCAGGTGACAACAAAGAAATGATGCAAGCTCGCCGCCGTTTTCTCGAAGGAAACCACTACGATCCAATGCGTCAAGAAGTGGCTCGACTATGTGCGAAATACACAGAAGGTACGACACACCAATTACTGGATATCGGTTGTGGTGAAGGTTATTACACCGATCAAGTGCAGCAATCTCTCTTCGAACAAGATCCACAAGCCACTGTTTTTGGTTTGGATATTTCTAAAGTGGCCATTCGTTACGCTTCTAAGCGCTACCCAAACTGCCAATTTAGTGTCGCGTCTAGCCATCGCTTACCGTTTGCAGATCAATCACTGGATGCGATTTTGCGTATTTATGCACCATGTAAAGCAGAAGAGTTGCAACGCGTCATCAAAGACAACGGCGTAGTGATCACGGTAACGCCCGCAGGTCGTCACCTTTACCAGTTCCGCGAACGCATCTATCAAGAAGTTCGCTTACACAATGAAGAACCAGAGAACATTGAAGGCTTTGAGCTAGAGCACCAACAAAAGCTGAACTACACCATGGACTTAGAAAATGGTGTTGCATTTGATTTATTACAAATGACTCCATTTGCTTGGAAGGCGACGGATGAACTTCGTGAAGAGCTAAAGTCCGCTACACTTTTCCAGTGTGAGGCCGACTTCATGCTACGCGTTTACCGCAAGAAGCCAGTTCAACAAGAGAATCAATAGAGAATAACGAAAATCATTCTCATTTATATTGATTCATTGCTCAGCCTCCATTAATATCACTCGGACATTTTTGGAGGCTTTTCAATGCGCTTTTCTATTTTAGGCCTTGCATTTGCAAGCGTACTTTCAGGGTGTGTTTCTACCACGCCAACCACATCGGCCCTTTCTTCAACAGACGTCACCACCTTTTACGATTACCAACTGCATTCTCCTTCTGGCAACGCCCTTGCTTTGCAGAACCTGCCAGATAAGTTAAAAAACGCTGACGTGATCTTGGTTGGAGAGTGGCACACTCATGCTGGTATTCATCGCTTCCAAACCGATCTACTGAGGCAGCTTTCTTCTGGCGAACGCCGTATTGCCTTATCTATGGAGCAAGTCACGCGTGACAAGCAATCGGTGCTAGACGCTTATCTAAAAGGCGAAATCGGTGAACAATACTTCATGTCACAAAGCAATGCGTGGCCAAACTATGAAAGCGATTACCGCCCACTCGTTGAGTTCGCCAAGCAAGCCAACTTACCTGTTATCGCCGCAAATGCACCCAAATACATCGTCCGATGCATTGGTCGTCAAGGTGTTGATTACCTGAATAAATTAGATGATGAAGAACGCAGCTTTGTGGCTGAAAACGTCAATACCGCGAACAGTCCATATAAAGAAAAGTTCATGGCATCCATGCATCATGGCAAGCCAGAGCAAACTGAAAAGCAATACGCCGCACAAGTAACGTGGGACGAAACCATGGCGGAGTCGATTGTGAAATACCTCGCTCAAAACCCAAATGCTCAAGTTGTTCATGTCGCAGGGAAATTTCATACAGAAGCAGGTTTAGGTACCGCAGCATCCATTTTACAACGCAACCCTGAGCTTAAAGTGGTGGTGGTTAATCCAACGTCGGAAATCAGTACAAACAGCCCAGATTATCAGTTAGAAGTACTCGAACCGCCAGTTCGCTTCGTTCAAGACGTGAACCGAATGGCGGCGTATAAGCACCTATCTACACGTAATGACGATCTTCAATGTAAATAACGCGGCCTATCCTACATTTTAATCTAGTTATACGGTCTGTTTTTTGCTTTGCTATTTAAGAAACAATCTTGGCGGCAAAAACAGGCCCGTTTTCTCCTATCATGAGTTCCAACTTTTGATTCAGAATATCTGCGTCAAATTGGTACAAATTGATTCAAGAAATACCCTATGCCGTCGATATAGAGATAACTGCTTTTTACCCGCACTCAGTGAAAGAGTGTCGATGTTCCAAGGAGTGTTCGATGAATCCAGTAGGAAGCAACCCCGTAAACTCTTATGCTAAGCAACCGGCAGTAGTGGTACAAAATCAAGACAATCACGTTGATACGGTTGCCGCGCCACTCAAAGTTGAGCAAAACAAAGTGACACTTTCTACGGAAGGTAAGGCACTGCTAGCGGCGTTGCAGCAAATTGACCATGAGAGTAAAAAGGTAGAAGCAGAAAACAAAACAATGGGTGAAAAAGTAGAATCTTTCACTCACGGTGCACTTGGCATGGATCATCCCGACAAGATTGAAGAAGAGGAAGACGGCTCATATTCTGCAGGGCAGTATCTTTCCGCGGCGCTCACTGTTGGTGGTATCATTTTAGCTCTCGTCTAGCCGCAAAATTCCTACTCGACACGATAACAAACCGTGTTTGAATCCGTACTGAAAAGCAGACCATAATTCCTTTCGCTTAAGAACAAGCCATCATACAACATGGATGAATCTTTCATCTATAAGGCATGGTTCTTACTGCATTCACTCGTTTATTGCTCCCTCAATCAGGTTTCTTATGAAGGCACTAAATGGATGACTTTAGTCCATGCTTTCAACTCCTAAGCGTAATCCAAGCCCACTTCTGTGGGCTTTTTTATACCCCAACATCTGCGACCGAGTTGGCTAGCAACCCAAAATGACAATGCCGTGAATCTTTTATTACCGCCACAAAAGCGTCATAAACCGCTGCTTTAATTTCTGCGCTTTCAATAAACAAGGAAAATATAATGAAGCGTTTAGTTTCTCCGATTATTACTGCAGTGGCTGCATCTACACTTTCATTCAATGCGCTATCCGCTGAAATCAAAAACGTTATTCTGATGATTGGTGATGGTATGGGTCCTCAGCAAGTCGGCTTGCTAGAAACCTACGCGAACCACGCACCAAACTCGATTTACAAAGGCCAAACCACCGCGCTCTACAAGTTAGCGCAAGAAGGTGTGATTGGCTCATCTTTAACGAACCCAGAAGATGCGATCGTTGTCGACTCTGCATGTTCGGCAACAATGCTCGCAACAGGTATCCCAACCGCATCAGAAGTGATTGGTATTGACAGCCAAGGCAATCACGTTGAGACCATTTTGGAAAAAGCCAAGAGCAAAGGCAAAGCAACGGGTCTTGTTTCAGATACGCGTATGACTCATGCAACACCAGCCGCGTTTGCTGCGCATCAACCTCATCGCTCGCTAGAAAACAACATCGCTTCCGATATGCTAGAAAGCGGTGTCGACGTGTTGTTATCTGGTGGTCTTCGTCACTGGATTCCAAAATCGACTAACGACAAAGGTGAAACTTACCAAGCGCTAGAAAAGCTTACGCAAGGCAGTGTTTACCTGAAATCTAAGCGTAAAGACGAACGCAATCTGCTTACCGAAGCGCAAGACCAAGGCTACAGCCTAGCTTTCAGCCGAGACATGTTGGCACAAGCAAAAGGCGACAAACTACTTGGCCTGTTCGCTTACTCAGGTATGGATGATGGTATTGTTTATAGCAACAGCAAAAACGATCCAAAACGCACACAACCATCGTTGAAAGAGATGACGGTCAAAGCGCTTGATGTTCTTTCTAAAGACAAAGACGGCTTCTTCTTGATGGTTGAAGGTGGTCAAATCGACTGGGCTGGCCACAGTAACGATGCTGGTACCATGCTACATGAGTTGATTAAGTTCGACGAAGCGGTGAACTCTGTTTACGAGTGGGCGAAAGGTCGTGACGACACACTGATCATTGTTACCGCAGACCACGAAACAGGTTCTTTTGGCTTTAGCTACTCATCAGCAAATCTACCTAAACCAGAAAAACGCAAAGGTGAAGCCTTTGAAAAACGCGATTACGCGCCAAACTTCAACTTCGGTAAGTTTGAAATCCTAGATGGTTTATACAACCAGAAGAAAAGCTACTATGGCATGATCAGCGAGTTTGAAGCGCTAGATAAAGCACAACAAACACCAGAAAAGCTAGCTGAAGTGGTGAATGCCAACAGCGATTTTTCTATCACACCTGAGCAAGCAGCTCATGTACTAGCAAGCAAACCAAACCCATACCGAGTTGCTGGCCACTCGTACCTAGAAGTAGAAACGGTACCAACAATTAACGACTTTGATGCGTTCTTCCCATACAACGACCGCGGTAACTTGCTCGCTCGCGAACAAGCGACCAAACAAAACACGGTATGGGGAACAGGCACGCACACTCATACACCAGTGAACGTATTCGCTTGGGGGCCTGCAGAAACCATTCTTCCAGTTTCAAAAATCATGCACCACTCCGAGCTTGGTGAGTTCCTAAAGCAACAAATCAAATAATCATCTTGCACTTACTTCACGTCTTGTGATGTTCCAACGCTCTCTCACGAGAGCGTTTTTTTATCCGCAAAAACAGTTGACGTTTTAAGCAACAATACTCAATATTTGCACGTCTTAAATCATATCTACGAATACCATGTGCGAAATATTTGCTAAACAACCACAGGATAATTATCAGTTTATCACTCGTTCCATCCGCATTGACGGCCATGCCACCAGCGTAAAATTAGAGTCGAGTTTTTGGACGATTCTTGAAGAAATTGCCAGTGCGCAAGACATGACCGTTCCAAAGTTTATCAGCACGGTGTATCAAGAAGCACTGGAATACAATGGTGAAGTGAACAACTTTGCATCCTTACTGCGCTGCGCATGTCTCACGTATGCTCGCCAACCGGAAAACACGCTCCATCAAGCGCTTGCTCAACTTAACGCCTAACACCTAACTATTCTTACCAAAATATTCAATGGCATCGATGAGGCTTTACGCCTCAATCGTAAGCTATTGAGCGTATTCTTATTTGTCGTACTCTAGTACTACCCAAACTCCTTTTGTACTCGCTAACCTATGCGGACAATTAAGGAGTACTCATGACAAAAATGATACACACCATGATCCGAGTACGCGATCTGGACCGTTCCCTACAATTTTACCGCGACGCACTTGAGCTAGAGATCAAAGACCAATACGTTTTTGATGGTTTCTCCCTAACCTATCTAGCAAATGAAGAAACGGGCTTTGAATTAGAACTTACACACAACCACGACCAAAGCGAACCTTATACTCACGGTTCTGGTTACGGCCACCTTGCCGTTAGCGTGGACGACATCGAACAAGCTCACAAACGAATTAAATCTCTAGGTATTGAAGCAGGTGACATCAAAGCGTTTGACCACCAGCAAAAACACCTAGCGACCTTCTTTTTTGTCACCGATCCTGACGGTTACAAAATTGAGTTCCTGCAACGACAGGGACGCTACCTATAACTAAAACCGACAATTAAAACCGACAATTAAAACCGATAGTTAAAAAAGAGTAAAAATTATGATTCACTTGACTGCTACCTTTCACGCACAACCGGGGAAAGAACAACAACTGAAAGAAGTGCTAACTCAAGCGCTTGAGCCAACTCGCAATGAAGACGGTTGTGTTCGTTATCAGTTGTTCCAAGATAAAGACAACGCGAGCCACTTCGTTTTTCAAGAACAATTTAAAGACCAAGAAGCGTTCGAATTTCACGGTAAAACTGTGCACTTTGCACGTTTGATCAACCAGATTGAAAACTTGCTTGAATGCGAACCGAAGTTAGCGTTCTTTAACGAACTGTAAGACACAAAACTTACCGCAAATAAAAAGGCACTCTTTATCGAGTGCCTTTTCGTATTTGGATAACACGCGATTACGCGTCTTTTTTCTCCACCATGTGCAAATGCACATCTTGTTGTGGGAAAGGAATCGAAATGCCTTCGCGATCAAAGCGTAACTTCACTTCTTTCGTTACATCCCAATATACCTCCCAGTAGTCATCCGTTTTTACCCAAGGGCGAACGATGAAATCTACCGACGAAGTATTCAAAGTGTGCACTTTAATCATTGGCTCAGGCGCGCGAAGTACCGCAGGGTGTGAAGTCACGATATCCGTTAGTACCGATTCCGCTTTCAATAAATCGTCTGCGTAGCCAATACCAAACACCATATCCACACGGCGAATACGCTCATGGGTCACGTTCTTGATCACATCTCCCCAAATCTTACTGTTCGGCACAATGATGATCTGGTTATCGAAGGTGCGAATCGTGGTGTTCACTAAGCTCATGTGACTTACCTTGCCATCCACACCACCGGCGTAGACAAAATCACCCACATCAAACGGACGGTAAATCAAAAGCATCATACCCGCTGCGAAGTTCGACAACGTATCTTGCAACGCGAAACCAATGATCACACCGGCAATACCGAAACCAGTCAGGATTGGCGCTAAGTTCAAGCCAATCTGCGACAGGCCAACCATAATACCAATCACCCACACCACTTTGCCGGACATGGAGATAAAGAAGTCCTGCATTAGGTGGGAAAGTTTCAAGTTCTTAGAAGACACCGCTTTGCTCACCACTTTGCGCGTGAGTTTAGCCAGTGCACGAGCAATCAATAAGATCAGCGCAAACACGAACAGCTGGAAGATATGCTGTGGTGCGTTTTCCGCAAACCAATCCACCGCGGAGTTTGACCAGTGACTGATGATGGACCACACCACTTTGGTGTCTAGCAAGTCGTGCGTGATGCTGCCTGTGATTTCAAAGATCTGACGCTTGTACTCCGACGTCTCAATACCCATTTTGTCGCCGATCGACATCAGGTTACGCAAACTTTCCGTTGCGATATTCAGTCTCTGCTTCACGATCAGTTGGCTAAGTTGCAAAGACGCTTTTTCTGATTCAGGGCTGGATGAAAGCTGCGTACCGATGATTTCTGCTTGTTGACGCAGATACGCCATCGATGCCGATAGCAAACGCATGCGTTTATCTAACTTATCTTGCAATTCCGCTTCTGCACGTTCATTTTGAACGCCTAATTGCTTGAGCCATGCCAAATTCTGCCAGCTCGAATCAAAGCTCACATCCAAGTAATGTTGAAGCTCGCGGTAGTCGTTAATAAGCGCGAGCTTTTCTTCGTCTTTCGCTTTGTTTAACTCTTCAATGACTTCTTTGGTTTTGGTCGTCAGATAATCGGTCGCGTCTTTTGAATACTTTTCTTGCGTTTTGACGAGCTTAATCAGCTTGTCACGAGGGATGGACTCACGCTCAATCGCGGATGCTAATTGATTTCTCAACTCTTCATTTTTTTGGAAAAGTTGTAGCTGAAGCGCATCACGCTCGTCACCTGCCGTTTGAGATAGGCTTTGCGATAAATCGACAATGTCGATGTTCAAGCTATCTATAGAAGCTTCTGCTTCAGAGATAATAGGAGGCTCTGTGCTTTCTGTGGCTTGCACAAAAATAGGGGTCATCATCGTGATGAATAAAGCGAATATCGCTACCCAAGGTGTCTGGCGATTTTTCAGGGGGAAATGAAACGTCATTTTTACCTCGTAGGAAACGAATCCCGATCGGAGCGATCAAGAATCGGAATGTAAAGCCTTGAAATGATATGCCCTAAGTTTACATCACTAAATTGCAAACCGAGCAGCATTTAGTTAATTAAGCGTCAGAGTTCAACAATGACCGTCGTTTTGTCATCACTTATGAGAATCCGGTCTTTTATTGACCCTAAAAGCAAACAAGCCTTTCACTGTTGGTAAAAGGCTTGTTTCAATTTGGCTATGGGCGATTTGGGTGATTCAAAATGTGGTCTTCCCAATCCACCACATCAATTTCGTACACCACTTTGTTGCGGACACTTTCGCCCGCCGCGTGCATTGCGGATTTCGAGCCCGTAATCAACGGGTGCCATTCTGGTAATGGCTGATTTTCGGCTAACAGACGGTAAGCACACGTGTGCGGTAACCAAGTGAAATCGTCGATGTCTTCGCGTGTCAGCTTGGTGCACTCTTCGCCAGAGGTAAAGCGATTTGGGTAGTCCTTACATGAACATGTTTTGCTGTTCAGCCAGCTACACGCCACATTGGTGTAGTAGATTTCATCGGTATCTTCATCCATTAGCTTGTGCAGACAACACTTGCCACACCCATCACAAAGAGATTCCCATTCCTCTTCGCTCATGTGTTCTAACGATTTACTTTGCCAAAATGGAGTGCTCATACTTCAGGTCTCACCAAGGGAATTAGGGGCCGATTTATACTCTTCTCGCCGCAAAAGTTCAAGTTTTGAGACGATCTCCAATCGGCATCAAGTATCTAATACGATATTCAACCATTTTCAATTAACTGTTCTATCCTTATACGAGTTCGCATTATTTCATTGATCACGAAGGAATTAAGGAGTTTTCATGGGTATCATTTCTTGGATTATTTTGGGCTTGATCGCCGGAGCCTTAGCGAAATGGTTGATGCCAGGAAAAGATGGTGGAGGCTGGATCGCAACCATGTTGCTCGGGATTGCCGGTGCCTTTGTTGGTGGTTTCCTTGGCGGCATTCTTGGATTTGGTGGCGCGACAGGTGTAAACATCGGCAGCATCATTACCGCAACGCTGGGCGCGTTTATTCTGCTGTTTGTTTACAATCGCTTCTTGAGATGATCACAACGGTTTAAAAGCAAAAAGGAGCACTCTATTGGGTGCTCCTTTTTATTTTTTCTTAAGCGACTCTTCCAATCCACGTCAAAATGACCATAATTGCCCCCTCAATTTTTAAGAGGTTTACATTATGGATTGTCGATTAGGATGCGGAGCTTGCTGTATTGCGCCAAGTATCTCTTCACCGATACCTGGAATGCCCATGGGCAAACCAGCAGGTGTTCGTTGCGTGCAACTCAACGATGACAATTTGTGTAAGCTGTTTGGTAAGCCTGAGCGCCCTAAAGTTTGTCACGATTTTAAGCCGTGTCCGGTTGTGTGTGGCAAAACCAACCAAGAAGCGCTCGACAACATCACTGAGCTAGAGCAACTTACTTAATCTATTCAGCGCACCCGTTTAGTCGTTCCCAAGCTCTCGCAAATACAAGTAGATGGTATCGCGCGATATACCAAGATGGTTTGCAACCATTAAAACAGCATCTTTGTATTTAAAAATGCCTAGCCCATGCAGTCGCGTCACCAGTTCACGGTTGCGTTTAGAAGGCGCAATGGCTTCATTTTCCCACACTTCTGTTTGCACGGTTTCTATCGTACTGATGATGGTTTCATCAATATTACGCGCAAACGTTTCTGGTGAGCGAGCACCACCAACACAACACTCGGTGTGTTGCTGAGGCAACATTGCCTTTAAAAACGCCTGCATCGGTGCATCCATATCCACGTTGATACACAGCAAACCAATCGGTTTGTTTTTTGGATTTCTGACAATTGTCGTAATGGAGTGCAAGGTCTTTCCGTTCGACGTTTTCGTCAGGTACGAATCAGAAACGTCCTTGCCCTCTCTTAACTTCATTCTCGCTAAGTTGGTAATTGGGGCACCTTCACTGCGTTCCGTCACGTGCCCATTTGCGATTTTGATGATTTCCGGCGCTTCGGCATCTAAGCTGTGGAGAACCACTTCAGTGTGTTCACCATACATACGTGCAATGCCATCCACGACGTTTTTCATAGAGTTCAAAATATCGAGATCACTCTTGGTGAGTTTCTTTAGTAGCAATGTTACTTCCCTTAGCAAAAACTGGAGGTTAGGCCGACATAATATCGATAATAGATTTGTCAGTATACGGCATACCGAAACGAACCATTGAGCCAACATTTCTTATCGTTTGCTCAACTTCTTCGCCTACTATACCTTGATTCTTAACACTGTGGTTACCCATCGCCATCAAATATGAGCGCACCGCCGTTGTCGACGAAGTACACACTTTCATCGCACAAGAGGACTTCGCACCATCACACACCATACCTGAACTATCGCTGATGACGTTTTGAATGGCGTAGCATGATTGCTCGAATGTACCACCAGCTAAATATACCAGCGCCATAGACGCCGCCGCACTGGTTACAGTGTTGCCACAAAATGCGGATAACGGTGGGTAATAAGATTTGATGTAAATAGCCCCTAAATGGCTCATGATCAACGCGCGAGCCAGCTGTTCTTCGTCGTTTTGGAATGCTTCAGCCGCAACTACGACTGGCATTGTAGCGGCAATACCTTGGTTCCCACTGCCGAAATTGCTCATGGCTGGCAACGTCGCCCCTCCCATGCGAGCATCAGACGCCGCGGATGTCATCATCTGTATACGACTCATTAAGTCATTACCCAATAAGCCTTGCTCGATGTTGCCTTTTAGCGTGCGTCCAATTTCGAGGCCGTAACCTCGGTCGATACCTTCTTGAGCCAGCAAGGTATTGAGCTCTGCAGCTTGGAGAATGAATTTGATCTCTTCAAAAGGCGCTTGAGTGGCAAACTCATAGATTTGTTTGATCGAAATATCCACACCTTCACAAACAGAAGCGGTTGCAACGCGTTGCTGCGGTGGAGCATCAAAAATCACGTCGCCATTGCGCATGATCTGGATAATGTTGGTGTGACCGCCACTGATCGTGACCGAAACAACATCGTCACCAGAAGTGAGCGTTACGCTGCAATAAATGAATTCTTGCGTATCCATGCGCGCTACAGTTACCCGCTCTTCATCTATCAATTGTTGCGCAGCAGCGACATCCTGCTCATTAATCCGAGCCAACACTTCCAGTTCTGCTGTTGGGTCACCGGCTAATGCACCAACTGAGGCGGCAATTTTGAGGCCTATCTTGCCCGTTCCGGGTACGAAAACACCCATCGAGTTTTTAAATAGGTTGTCTGAAACACGCACCTCTATCGCATCAATATCGGATGTGCCTAACTCTTTTCTAGCAACTGCTGCCGCGTACGCAGCAGCAATGGGTTCTGTACATCCTAATGCAGGTTTCACAACTTGCTTAATGATTTGGATATATTGTGTCCATTGCTGGTTCATGCTCTGTTCTCCGTATTACTTTTTATGAGCAATCGCTTCGACTTCAATTAACACGCCAAGAGGCAAATCTTTCACTGCGAAGCAACTGCGTGCCGGACAATCTTGTTGGAAAAACTCTGCGTAGACCTTGTTAAACTCGGCAAAGTCATTAATATTCGATAGGTAACACGTTGTTTTTAAAACAGTATCGACACTGCCACCACCAGCCTCTAAAACGTGCTTCAAGTTAGTAAGAGATTGATGACTTTGTGCACTGATGCCGCCTTCAACTACTTTTCCTGTTGCCTTATCAACGGGTAATTGACCAGATGTAAAAATCAAATCGCCATAGCTAGTGCCATGTGAATAAGGTCCGATAGCAGCAGGCGCGTGTTCAGATGAAATCAATTCTTTCATTTTTAAATCCTCACATAAATTTTATTTTTTATTAAGAAGCTTCTAATTTAACTTCCGTATTAGCGTTATTTTTTCAATTAAATATGAATTAAACAACTAGAACAGATCACAAAATTCGTCAAAAAATCCAATTTATTTGAACTTTTTCGCCAAGATCTCAAATTTATCTGAATTTTCCACAAAAAAATTGGTGATATATGTTTTCTCAATTAAATTTGAGAAAAATTCATACTAACAAGAGAAACAATAAAATGAGCGTGACAGCACCTACACAAACCTTACCTATCGGTAAAGAGCCACCGCACGTAAAAGCAGGCATGGCCCTAGACGAGTGGAAAGCCGCGACCAAGTTTGATAGCACAGACTGGGGATGGGTGATCATGAGTATCGGCATGGCAATCGGTGCCGGTATTGTCTTTTTACCAGTAAAAGTAGGCGTATTGGGCCTTTGGGTATTCTTGGCCTCTGCCGTGATCGGCTACCCAGCGATGTACTTGTTCCAACGCCTTTTCATCAACACTCTCTCAAGTTCACCAAAGTGCCAAGATTACGCTGGCGTCATTTCCGGTTACCTTGGTAACAAATGGGGGGCGTTATTAGGTGTGCTCTACTTCATCATGTTGGTGATTTGGGTCTTTGTTTACTCAACAGCCATCAACAATGACTCGGCATCTTTCCTACATAGTTTTGGCATCACGGAAGGTTTACTGTCTGAAAACCCGCTATATGGTCTGGCTTTAGTGTGCGCGCTGGTCGCTATTGCATCTCGTGGCGAAAAGATTTTGTTTAAGGTCAGTACTGGTCTTGTGCTGATTAAACTTTGTACCGTTGCATTACTTGGCGTCATGATGATCGAAAAATGGGATGTAGCGAATGTCGGTGCGATTCCAGAAACAGGCGCTGGTTTGAAAGATGCAATTGAGCTACTGCCGTTTACTCTAACGTCTATTCTCTTTATTCAAAGCTTGAGCCCAATGGTGATCTCATACCGATCAAAAGAAAAATCGATTGAGGTTGCTCGCTTTAAAGCCATGCGCGCAATGAAAATTGCTTTCGGTATCTTGTTTGTGACGGTCTTCTTCTATGCGATTTCCTTTACGCTTGCGATGTCACATGAACAAGCGGTTAAAGCAGCAGAAGAGAACATCTCTGCTCTTGCGATGGTTGCGCAAGGTATGGACGGCACGACGCTAAAACTAATGAGTTTAATGCTGAATATTTTCTCAGTAATGACTGCGTTTTTTGGTGTGTACTTGGGTTTCCGCGATTCTTGCCAAGGTCTAGCGATGCTGGCTCTAAAAAAGGTCATGCCTGAAGAGAAAATCAATAAAGACTTGGTCACTAAAGGAATCATTCTCTTTGCGATTCTCATGGCGTGGGGTGCAATTGTATTGAATCTACCAGTTCTGAGCTTCACATCAGTATGTAGCCCTATCTTTGGTTTGATTGGCTGTTTGATTCCAGCTTACCTTGTCTATCAAGTGCCTTCTTTACACAAATACAAAGGCGCGTCGCTTTACTTGATTATTGCTACTGGTATTTTGCTGTGCGTATCGCCTTTCGTCGCATTTAGTTAAAACCTACGTTGCCTTGGCTGTTACTCAGTTAGTGATGGCCAAGGCAAACTGAAGATTCAGCCTCTCTTCTCCCTGCTTTTATCTCATCCTTGAGAACTCTTGCCACATACCGTCCTAATTGCAGTTTTTACGCGATCTCCCTCACACTTTATTGACAATTCTCGACTATGTTCAGCGGGTCATTTAATTAGAAATTAGGAAATAACATGAACAAGTATTTGGCTGAGGCTTTTGGTACGTTCTGGCTAGTATTGGGCGGCTGCGGCAGCGCAGTGTTAGCTGCAGGTTTTCCAGATGTTGGTATTGGCCTGCTGGGTGTCGCTCTGGCCTTTGGTTTAACCGTTTTAACCATGGCATTTGCAATCGGTCATATTTCAGGTTGCCATTTGAACCCTGCAGTGACGGTTGGCCTTTGGGCTGGCGGTCGTTTTGATACAAAAGACGTTGCGCCTTACATCATCGCACAAGTGATCGGCGGGCTGATCGCTGGTGGTATTCTTTATGTCATCGCGACAGGACAAGCTGGATTTGATGTTGTTGGTTCTGGCTTTGCCGCCAACGGTTATGGTGAACACTCACCAGGTCAGTACTCAATGCTTGCTGCGTTAGTTTCTGAAATCGTGATGACGATGATGTTCCTTATCGTTATCATGGGGGCGACAGACAAACGTGCACCTCAAGGTTTTGCGCCTATTGCAATTGGTTTGTGTCTGACTCTTATTCACCTGATCAGCATTCCTGTGACTAATACCTCAGTAAACCCAGCTCGTAGTACAGCAGTCGCAATGTATGTAGGTGACTGGGCAGTTTCTCAGTTATGGCTGTTCTGGGTTGCGCCTATTGTGGGTGGCGTACTTGGTGCGGTTATCTACAAAAACCTGCTTGGTAAAGAATCAAACGATTAATCGTTCCCAACTCCCAAGATCAAAAAAGCCGCTGAATTCAGCGGCTTTTTATTAAATCTTATGTCGACCCAATAATGAGTGTGACAAGGTCGTGCCATCTACGAGCTCAAGCTCCCCACCTACAGGCACACCGTGCGCGATACGGCTAGCTTCGACTTGGTGCTCTCTGCACAACTCCGCAATATAGTGAGCAGTAGCTTCTCCCTCAACCGTTGGGTTGGTTGCAAGGATCACTTCAGAAATATCACCTCGACGTAGACGATAATCAAGCACGTCTAAACCAATATCACTTGGACCGATGCCATCAAGCGGAGACAAATGCCCCATAAGCACAAAGTATCGACCGGAGTATTGACCCGTCGCTTCGACTGCTGCGATATCTGCCGGGCTTTCTACTACACAAATTTGGCCGTTTTCTTGGCGTTTTGGGTTAGTACAAATGTGGCAAACTTCTTCTTCAGTAAAAGTTCGACATTCAGCACAGTGACCAATTTCGGTCATTGACTGACTCAGCGCATCTGCCAGTTGCAGACCACCTTTTCTATCACGCTGTAACAAATGAAAGGCCATACGTTGGGCCGACTTGGGGCCTACCCCAGGTAGACAACGTAAGGCCTCCATCAATTGTTCCAGCATATGACTGGTACGCATGAAAATCCGCTTAATTAGATGTCAGCAGATTAGAATGGCATTTTCATACCTGGTGGTAGTTGCATACCGCCAGTTACAGAAGCCATTTTCTCTTTTTGAGTTTCTTCAACGCGACGTGCTGCATCGTTGAATGCCGCAGCGATAAGATCTTCAAGCATTTCTTTGTCGTCTTCCATCAAGCTTTCATCGATGTCAACACGACGCACACTGTGGCTACCAGTGATTGTTACTTTAACTAGACCAGCACCAGACTCGCCAGTTACTTCCATATTCGCGATTTCTTCTTGAAGCTTTTGCATGCGCTCTTGCATTTGCTGGGCTTGCTTCATTAGGTTGCCCATACCGCCTTTACCAAACATGTTTATCTCTCTGGTTTAATTGGGTGTTGCATCAGTTAATGGGGTTATCACTTGACGTTTTCAACCCCATTCCGTTTGTTAGTTAGATAGGGCGCACACTATCTTTATCAAGCTCTGCAGCAAAACGACGCTCGATAAAGTCGACATTCGGGTCGTTCTCCAAGCTGTTCAGCGCTTGTTGTAACTTCTCTTGATAGAGCCTGTCTCTCAGTTCAAGTGGTGTTTCGCCACTCTCTCCTACTTCGATACTCAAGTGACACTCTTCACCTAAAACCGTGTTTAGTGCGTTGAGCAGCTCACTTTGAGCTCTATCTGTATTTAAGTGTGCTTGGCTGCTTCTCAACTGTAAAGAAACGGTCGAGCCTTCTTTACTATAGTCAGAGTTTAGCGCAAGTTGTTCCACCAGCTTAGGCAGGTTCATCAAACTGATCATTTTCGCCCACTCGTTTTGTTCAAGTGACTCATCAATCAGCTTTTGTGCCATTTCTGGTGTTTTTTCATGCTCAAGCGCTTGCTTGAGCTGCGTAGGTGTCAGCTTGGTATTAACTTTCGTCTCAACAGGCTTACTTGGACGCCAGCGATACGCTTCTTCAACTTCTGGTTCAGTAGGCTTTGGCGTTGAGTTTGGCGACACCTGCGCGGAATTGCCATGCAATTGCGCTACTCGGTCGATGACCGATTCTGGTTTTGCAGATGCCGCTTTAGGCTTTTTTGTGCCACCATTTTGCGTTGTGTTTTGCTGTAAACCCTGCTTACGCTGTGAACGTAATTGATGACGTAAGCCTGCCGCACCCATTCTTGATGGCGCAGGTGCGCTTTCTTGCTGAGGTTGAGCCTCTGACGCTGGGTTTTCGCTCATTGGCGGAGCCATGTCGTACTGAGGAGGCGACATATCATAACCACCAGTCTGATAATCTGGCTGATATTGTGGCTCTTCATTCATTGACGCAGGCTGATTCACTGACGGACGAACGGGCTGCGAAACAGATTGTTGTGCTTGCACTGGATTTGGGCGCGACTGCTGTTGTGCTACCGGAGCCTGCTGTGCTGGCGCTGAATTCGTTAGACTCGCATTTGGCATCTGACTCAACTGAGGTTGAGATCCTGCGGTAACGATATTTGCACCGTTATTCGCTGATGGACGAAAAGCCAACATACGTAAGACGATCATCTCCATACCAACACGGCCATTTGGAGACAGCGTCAGATCGTCACGACCTTTTAGCGCAATTTGATAGTAAAGCTGCACATCTTGTGGGCTGAGCGCTTTACTTAATAATTCGATTTTTTCTGCATCAGGCTGTGCTCGGTCTAGTGACGCAGGCAGTGCTTGATACATAGCGATGCGATGTAACTGCGTCGCGATTTGTTGCAATAAACCGTCCCACTCAACACCATTCGCCGCCAATTGGTGGATTTTATCCATGGCTTGTTGAGGTTGTTTACTGCTGATCGACTCAAGCAAGTGAATCGCTTGATCCGTATCGATGGTTCCCAGCATGTGGCTAACGATGTCGGTTTGCACCGCACCATTGCCTAAAGCAATCGCTTGGTCGGTCAAACTCAGCGCATCACGCATACTCCCATCAGCTGCATGGGAGATCATACCGAGCGCTTTGGACTCTGCTGAAACCTGCTCTTGACCCAAAATGTAGTCAAGTTGCTGATGAATATCATCAACACTGATTGGCTTGAGATGGAACTGCAGACAACGAGATAAAATGGTAACTGGCAGCTTCTGTGGATCGGTTGTTGCGAGCAAAAACTTCACATACTCTGGCGGCTCTTCCAAGGTTTTTAATAACGCATTGAAAGAGTGACGCGACAGCATGTGCACCTCATCGATGAGGTACACTTTAAAACGTCCACGAGCGGGTTTGTATTGAACGTTGTCTAGCAGTTCGCGAGTATCTTCAACTTTAGTACGTGATGCCGCGTCAATCTCAAGCAAGTCAACAAAGCGACCTTCATCAATCTCTCGGCAGGTAGCACATTCACCACATGGTGTGGCGGTGATACCAGTCTCACAGTTCAACCCTTTGGCAAACAAACGGCCGATACTGGTTTTACCCACACCACGCGTCCCACTGAATAGGTAAGCATGATGTAAACGGTTTTGCGCCAATGCGTTTTCCAGTGCCGTTAGAACATGTTTTTGCCCTACGACTTGGTCAAACTTATTAGGACGCCATTTTCGCGCTAAAGCTAAATAACTCATTGAATGTATTAATGTCCTTCAAAATCGCAAATGCTGAATACGTTTAGGCCTAATGCTTCTAAACGCTTATCACCACCGATTTCTGGTAGGTTGATAACGAACGCTGCGTGTTCAACTTCACCACCAAGTTGGCGAATTAACTTTGTCGTTGCCTCAATCGTGCCACCTGTCGCCAGCAAGTCATCCACAACCAATACTTTATCGCCTTCTACGATAGCGTCTGTGTGAATTTCTAACGTATCAATGCCGTATTCTAGTTCATAAGATTGAGCAATGGTCGGGCGAGGTAGTTTGCCTGGCTTACGCACTGGAACAAAACCAACACCTAGCTCAAGCGCTAGTGGCGCACCAAATAGGAAACCACGTGCTTCTGTACCCACAACCTTTGTAAAGCCCATGTCTTTGTAGCGTTCAACCAGCAGACCGATGGTTGCTTGATACGCTTTTGCGTCTTCTAATAGGCTTGTTACGTCGCGGAAAAGAATGCCTGGTTTTGGGTAATCTTGGATGCTTTTGATGCTAGATTTGATCAGCGAAATTGTTTCTGTAGTCATAATACCGATTTACTTAGATTGGCTCATCACCCTCTATTCTAATCACAGTATCACGAGGGCAACGAACAATAGGTTTTCACCGCTATGTGCCTATTTTCTTAAAAGTCACAGGCGCTGAAAATACAAACGCCCACTCGAAGAGCGGGCACACTATTCTCTACAATCTTAGTGATTTTCTTCTCTGTCAGCAACCAACTCAATCACAGGTAGGCGCATAAACCAACTGAGTAAAACGATTAGCATCACTAAAAGAGCAATTTTTACCCAGATGATGGGGGCTACGATGATAGAAACGGTAAAACTAAGAATGATAAAAACCGCACCACGCTGTTTGACTTTAGGGCTCACCGCTCGATGACGATGCCAATTGTCTAAAATAGGGCCGAAGGTTTTGTGATTGTGTAACCAATGATGAAATGCAGGGCTGCCGCGCATAAAACAAGCGCTTGCTAGCAAGATAAAAGGAGTGGTCGGTAAGAGAGGAAGGGCGATGCCGGCAATGCCAAGCGCTATACAGAGTCCACCAACAATATTGAAGAAGTAACGCTTAATACGAATGGTGAACTCCAATACACAATAGCTAGATTAAAAGCCTGCGTAACCGTTCATTACACGAAGCCAGGTTAGCGTTGCAGGTAGAGTTGGGATCAAAAGTACTGCAATGAAACCTAAAAAGTAAAAAATATTATAAGGCTCTTTAAAATCTTTGTCTGCCATGATGTTTCTTCTCACTAGTTGACTTTGCTTCTCCCAACACGCAGCGTTAAATTAACGTTGCATAAATGGGTCATTATTGTTTTAGGCGCTGACTATACCTTAAACAATTCCATCTAAACACCAACAAAAAGTAAGGTTATAAAATCATCAGTTATAGAACGACAGATTCAGGAAAGAAGAAAGCAGCACATTACATGCTGCTTTCGCCATATTAATTAAAGATAAGATCCGAGTTTGGCTTTCTAAACGAGTCTATTAACTCGAGTAATATTCAGGCTGAAACTGGATGCACCTAAACAACCTATCGACAACTGACCTGTTGTCTTCAGCGGTAAATCTCGGGTGATGAAGTTTTTCATGCTGCCATCACCCAGTCGATTGCCTGCCGCAATATGTTGATTTTCATGTCCATCCGACCATTGGCTGTCCAAACCAGCAGGTAAAAGTGACACGGTTGAAGAAACTAAATCCGCCACACCAAATACCGCCTTCACCGCACCAGCACAATCTGAGCACTCAATGCCCTTCTCCATGATGTTTACCATGTCTTTCAGATCCGCACTGAAACTTTTTAAGTTTCTTAGGTAATCATCAAACAAAGCTCTCACCAGTAGCGTTGTCGCTACACCTCCATTTTCTTGGGAAGCAGAGTCCACTAAGTAGAAAGCAAACTGTCCATTCATCAACCAGCGATAATCAAACACCAAAGGCATCAAATCTGCCGACTGTAGTAACCGATAAGAACAACGCCAGTCACCTTGAGAGGCGTCTTTGTCTGGCAGCAACGCGTGCAGCAGATCTCTCGCTGCATTTGGGTTTTGTTGCAAGTACTCTAAATGCCAGTGCAGCTCTTGCTCATCTGGTATTTCTCCACCGTCATCTACGCGGAACCATTGGCTTGAAAAGTCACGCTGTTCGGCAAAATGACAATCTGAGTCTTCAAGCGTATTGTCAATCGCTTGCGACAAATGTTCATAATTCCCTATCGGTTTTGGAAGAAAGTCTTTAATACCAAAACGCAACGCTTTCGCGACATCAGACATTTCATCTGTGCCAGACACCACAATAAGCGGTAGCGATGGATACTCAAGACTGACTTCTTCTACGAATTCTATGCCATCTAATACGGGCATAGACAAATCACACAAGACGAGATCGGGTTGGCATTCCCTAAGTTGATGAAGAGCCTCTAGGCCATTTTCAGCTTCTACTACTTTGAAACCCTGACTTTCTAAATAAGCATTGGTTACGTTACGAAATATCGGATCATCGTCCACTAACATGATCAGTTTCCGATTAACCACTTCCTGTGCCGAGACCATTGCCGTTTGACTGTGAGTCTTGAACATACCTTTACACCTCACAAAGCTTAGTCAAAAAACAAAATTATTTAAGTTATTATTTTTGTTGTGTTTGCATAGGCAAAACGTTGCGCAGCAAGACTTGAAGCGGTTTCGCCTTGTTATAAAACGTAGCTTGAAAAAGTCATTTATACAAATTGTCAGTATTTACTCCAAGGCTCTTGCTGTGTTCAAATGATGCAACATGTTGACTTAAAGCAAGCTTTAATCACAAAGTTAATTATAAATTAGCCACAATTGGTAATTTAATGTGTCTGGAAATATGAAATTAGATGATTTGAACCTGTTTCGACTGGTTGTCGAAAATGGGAGCTATACCGCAACTTCGCGAAAAACCATGATCCCGGTGGCAACCATCACCCGACGCATTCAAGCGCTAGAAGACTCTGTCAATCTTCGACTATTGAACCGTCACGCACGTAAGCTTTCTCTGACTGAAGCCGGAGAACGCTTTTACCATGAATGCTCTCCCCTACTTCAAAGGCTGACATCAACCGCGGAAGAAATCACTGATGACTGCCGCGGTGCATCAGGCAAAATTAAAATTTCTGCGCCTTACAATCTGACCAAGCGCATGATGATGCCGATGTTTAATGACTTCATGAAGAAGTATCCGGATATCAATATCGAGCTGACGACAGAGAACAACGCTGATCAATTAGACCCAACGGAATGGGATGTTATTTTCCGTGTAGGTCCGCAACGAGATTCCAGCCTAATTGCTCGTAAAATTGGCGAAGTAAAAGATATTTTGGTTGCCAGCCAAGACTATCTAGCAGCCAACCCTGCGCCAAACCACGCAGAAGAGCTCTCAAACCACTCTTTGCTAAAAGGCTACCCACTTATCAAGTGGACACTGATCAACAGCAAAGGTGAGTCTGTGGTGAACGTAGAGCGTGGTCGTTTCCAAGCCAACGCACTCAATGTTGTTCGCAGTGCTTGTTCAGAAGGTCTAGGTATTACATTAATGCCTGATGTGATGATTAAGGAATACATCGAAAGTGGTGAATTGTTGCGAGTATTGCCAGATTGGAGCGCAAACCCGCGCGACATCTACATGCTGTACAACCACAAAGATCACTTGCCAGAGAAAGTGCGTCTGTTCATCGACTTTGTGATTGCCTACAACATTCACTAAAAAATAAAAGGTTCATCGCGGATAAGCGGGAACTAAAAACAAAAACGGTAGTAAGTGATAGAGTTTTATCGCCAAACAAAACCTACACAAACTACCGTTTTCATGTCGAATCATACTTTCCTATCTTCATTCTGGGAAGGCTTTCATATAGTAAAGTCTCATCAGACTGCATCATTAATAAAGCTCACTCTCAAACCTAATTCTATCGCTAAGTGTCCGTGCGGGCTTAAAGCTCAAGCCATACATGAGTATCAGTGGCGTAACGTGAAGGAAGCTACACTGTTAGGAGCTCCCGTTGAACTGTCCATTCAAACCCGACGCAGTAATTGCGGCATTAAAACAGAGCGGCTATCTTGGTTGGAACCTTATGCTCGTATCACTAACCGCCTACGAAGCTATATAGAACAGTTGTTACCTCTGCTACCAATTAAACATATAGCCCAAGTGACAGGCGTTCATTGGCAAACAATCAAAGAGATAGATAAGCGTCGGCTTCAACAAGTAGTGCCGCAAGTTAAATGGGGTGAATTAAGGCAACTCGTCATGGACGAGTTCGCCATTTTTAAAGGGCACCGCTATGCGACGGTCATTGCTGACGCGAAAAGCCATCAGGTTATCTGGATAGGACTAGGTCGTAGCCGCAAGGATATTCGACCGTTCTTTGAACAGCTAGGTGAGCATGGTAAAAATATCGAAGCTGTAGCAATGGATATGAATACGGCTTTTGACCTTGAAGTCCAAGAGCATTGCCCAAATGCTCGCATCGTTTACGACTTGTTCCACGTCGTTGCTAAGTTTGGTCGTGAAGTGATGGATAAAGTCAGAGTCGACCAAGCCAATAAGCTAAAACAAGATAAAAAAGCAAGGCAATGGGTCAAGCGTTCGCGCTGGGTGTTATTGAAAAATAGGGATAATTTGAATGCACAACAGGAAAGCTACCTCACAGAAATATTGAATATGAATCAGGACTTGATGACAACTTACTTGCTGGGTGCGCAATTAAAGGAACTATGGCGTTGTGGCTCTGAACTTCAGGCTAAAAACTTATGGCAGGTATGGTGGGAGCAAGTGAATGAGAGTGGAATTAAGCCACTTAAAGAGTTCGCTCGAAAGCTCCGTCCATATCTTCATGGGATTACTGCTTCAGCAAGTTACCCGCTGAATACCTGTACGCTTGAAGGGATAAATAACAAGATAAAGTTAATCAAGCGGATGGGATATGGCTATCGAGACACTGATTACTTCTTCTTAAAGATAAAAGCGGCTTTCCCCGGAAAGCCGAGATGAACCAAATAAAAACCAGAGCCTAGGCTCTGGTTTTTTTAATCCCGATAATGATGGCGCAGATTTACGCGCCTTCGTTGTGCAACTCTAGGTTCGCTAGATCTTGCTGAATTTCACGTTGCGTTTTTGCATCGTCATTACGCAAACCATCTAGGAAGTCGAGGTATTGTTGATCGATATCGCCAGTTACGTATTCACCATTAAATACTGATGTATCGAACTGCGTGATATCTTGGTTACCTAAGCCTACCGCTTCAACTAAGTCATCTAGACGTTGGTAAATAAGCGCATCCGCACCAATCTGCTTACAAATGGTTTCGTTGTCACGACCATGAGCAATCAGCTCTGTCGCGCTCGGCATATCGATACCGTAAACGTTAGGGAAGCGAACTTCTGGTGCAGCAGACACCATGTACACTTTCTTCGCGCCGGAGTCGCGAGCCATCTCAATGATCTGTTCTGATGTCGTACCGCGAACGATAGAGTCATCCACCAGCAACACGTTCTTATCTTTGAACTCAGAGCGGATAGCGTTTAGCTTGCGACGCACTGATTTCTTACGTTGTTGCTGACCAGGCATGATAAACGTGCGGCCAACGTAACGATTTTTGACAAAGCCTTGGCGGTAAGGAATATCGATCGCTTGAGCAATTTGTAGTGCGATATCGCAAGAGGTTTCAGGAATAGGGATTACGACGTCGATATCAAGATCGGCGTAATCTTCACGAATTCGCTCACCCAGCTTTTTGCCCATTTCAACGCGAGCACTGTACACAGAGATTTTATCGATGAAAGAATCAGGACGCGCAAAGTAAACAAATTCAAAAATACAAGGATTTAGCTTTGGATTGTCTGCACATTGCTTAGTGAACAGCTCACCTTCAAATGTCGCATACACCGCTTCACCCGGAGCTACGTCACGCACAAAGTCAAAACCGACCGCATCCAACGCAACAGACTCTGATGCAACCATGTATTCCGTGCGACCAGCGACTTCACGCTTGCCTAAACAAAGAGGGCGAATACCATGCGGGTCACGAAACGCAATCATACCGTGGCCGATGATCATCGCAGTTACTGCATAAGCGCCGCGAATAGTACGGTGCACATTGGTAACAGCGCGAAATACATCTTCAGCAGTCACATTGCCTTTTACTGTGTCAATTTCGTGTGCAAGTACGTTGAGCAGCACTTCTGAATCTGAAGTGGTGTTGATGTGGCGGCGATCTTTTTCAAACAGTTTCTGACGAACTTCGTGAGCGTTGGTCAAGTTACCGTTGTGGGCAAGTGTAATACCGAAAGGAGAGTTTACGTAGAAAGGCTGGGCTTCTGAGGCGCTTGAACTACCCGCAGTTGGGTAACGAACGTGGCCGATACCGACCTCACCTTGCAAGCGCTGCATGTGTCTTGCTTCGAATACATCCTTGACTAAACCGTTCGCCTTACGCAGACGAAAACGATTGCTTTCTATGGTACAAATACCAGCGGCATCTTGGCCACGATGCTGTAACACCGTTAACGCGTCATAAATAGACTGGTTTACAGGCGTTGTGCCCACGATTCCAACAATACCACACATGTCCTAATCCTCGATTTGCGACAGTAGCTGGCACTACTAGATAGTGCCAGACAGAAAACTTGATGTTGCTTGTAAATGCTCGAAGAATGGGGCGATGATACGGCTGAACTCAGGGATCAACTGTGACTCTTTCCACCAATCCGAGCTTGGGAATGCAGTAAACGCATCCATAAAAAACAGCACCGCAGAAACAATTAAGACTCCGCGTAAACCACCAAATACAATTCCTAGAATTCGGTCAGTACCTGATAGCCCTGTTTTTTGTACCAGTTGACCAATGACGTAATTCACCACTGCACCAACTACCAAGGTTGCGACGAATAACGCCGCAATTGCGGCTCCGTTGCGAAACATATCATCTTTGATATTGGTGAAGTACACCGCCAATTTGGCGTAGTAGTTACTGGAGATAAAAAACGCTCCGAACCAAATAACCAAAGACAAAGCTTCTTTAGCAAAACCGCGAACTAAACTGATCAGAGCTGAAAATCCGATCACACCTAAAATGATAAAATCTATCCAATTCATGTTTTCTTCATCTTAAGTTGGCGCGCATTTTAACAGAAAAAATGCTGACGCAAACGTTTTCTTATGGATTTAATGGCTTAAATTTAAGCAATTGACCTTTTGAGCCGGTAATTTTTTGTAATTCTTGAACTTGTCGTTCAAGTTTACTTTTTGACACATCAGGGCCAACAATTACTCGAGTAAAGTCGTTCTCTTTTTTCGTATGAGCCTGGTAACCACGCTTCTGCAAATCCGCAACAAGCGCCTCTGCATTTTCGTGATTCTTCAGCGCCATCAACTGAATGATCCACGCAGAATCTTCATATTGATTTTTTTCTTCAACTGGACGAACAGCAATTTCAACCTGCTCTGGCTGTTTTGGTTGCTTTACTTCGACGGGTTGTGGCGTAGGTTCAGGTTTCTGCTCCGGCTGAGAGGCGTTAACCTGACGCTCTTCTGACTCTTGCACGACCGCCTCTACTGGTGATTCTGGTAGCGCAATGTCATCTTCTACTGGCTCTAAGATCTCGAAGTTTTCCACATCACTATCAAGTTCAGGTTTGATAGGAATGCTGGCAAATTCTTCTTTGTAGTGCAGTTTTTTACCATCTAGAACATCAGGGAGAACAATGACTCCCACTGCGACTAGAATGATGGTGCCGACTAAACGACTTTGGAATTTACTTGCCATCAAGTTACCTTTGATTACTTATTCTTTGATTGCCAATACTCCAATACCTCACCTACGGTATGGAATGAGCCCGCGACCAACACAAGATCGTTTGAAGCAGCGCTGCTTAATGCACTCTCAAACGCTTCAACCGGTGTTTGGAACTGAACTTGCCCTTGCGGTAGGTACTGGCATAATTCATCCGCCGTTGCAGCCCGTGGCCCAGTCAACGATGCTGGATACCAATGCGTCGCGATGGGCTTAAGCGCGGCCAATGTCGCTTTGATGTCTTTATCATGCAGCATTGCAATTACAACGTGGATAGTTTTCCCTGCGTACTGAGTTTTTACCTTTTCAACTAAATACTCAGCAGAATGAGGGTTGTGCGCCACGTCCAACACAATTTCTGGCTCGTGTTGAAGTACCTGCATTCGACCCGCGAGTCGAGCATTATTCAAGCCATTCACGATGTTTATGTCAGTGATTTGCAATTCCGACGCGCCTAGAGCCATTAAAGCAGTGGCAGCATTTGGAAGAGGTAGCGAAGGCAGAGGAAGATCCTCAAGCGCAAAAGCACCACTACTCCACTTCCAACCTTTCTCAGTTAGAGCGTAGTCAAACTGGATGCCGACTTGGAAGAATTCAGCACAGATATCATCAGCATGGGCTGCAACCGTCGCTGGAGGCAGTGGTTGACCACAAATCGCGGGTTTACCTGCACGGTAAATGCCCGCTTTTTCAAAGCCGATAACATTGATGTCGTCACCAAGCCAATCTACATGGTCGATCGCCAGGCTGGTGATCACTGACACATCGTGATCAACGACGTTTGTTGCATCTAGTCGCCCACCTAAGCCAACTTCAAGAAGCACTACATCGACGTTTTCGACTTGGAAAATACGCAGCGCTGCAAGCGTGCCGAACTCGAACAGACTTAAACTGATGTCACCACGTTGTTTTTCTACATAGTCAAACGCTTCACAGTGCTTAGCATCTTCCACGTCTACACCATTAATGCGCACACGCTCGTTATAACGAATCAGATGAGGAGAACTGTAAACGCCTACCGAATAGCCAGCGTCGAGTAAGATTGCTTCCATTAGCGCACACGTTGAGCCTTTGCCATTGGTTCCGGCAACAGTGATTACGGTGGGAGCAGGTTTGGTGAGATTGGCTTTTGTCGCTACCGCTTGAACGCGGTCTAAGCCTAAATCGATAGCTGAGGAATGAATATTTGATAAATAATCAAGCCACATCGCTAGAGGAGATGTGGCTTGAGGAATTGGGTTTTGGGTCATCTAACTTTAACCATTAATTTCTTTGGCTTTATGTTAGTTGTTACTTTACCCTTTTTCGTCCACTTCTGGTACAGAATATGGTTCTTCATTTGGAGATTCGTTAACCGAAATCACCAATGGAGACTTGTGGTTAGTCATCTTAGCGATAAGACCACCCACACGTTGACGCATTTCACGACGGTCAACGATCATATCAATCGCACCGTGCTCAAGCAGGAACTCGCTACGTTGGAAACCTTCAGGAAGATCTTCACGTACCGTTTGCTCGATTACACGACGACCTGCAAATCCGATCAACGCTTTAGGCTCACCAATGTTGATGTCGCCCAGCATCGCCAAACTTGCCGATACACCGCCCATGGTTGGGTCAGTAAGAACCGAAACAAATGGCAGGCCTTTTTCTGACAGACGCTCAAGTGCCGCACTGGTTTTCGCCATTTGCATTAGAGACATCAGCGCCTCTTGCATGCGAGCGCCGCCACTTGCAGAGAAACATACAAGCGCGCAGTTGTTCTCGATTGCTGCTTCTACTGCTTTAACAAAGCGAGCACCAACCACAGAGCCCATTGAACCGCCCATGAAAGAGAATTCAAACGCACACGCTACTAGAGGCATGCCTAATAGCTCACCTTGCATAACGATCAGCGCATCTTTCTCGCCACTGCTCTTTTGTGCTGCAGAGATACGTTCTTTGTATCGCTTAGAATCTTTAAACTTCAGTTTGTCTTGAGGCTCAAGCTCAGTGCCTAGCTCAACACGGTTACCTTCGTCCAAGAATGTTTCCAAACGACGACGCGCTTTCATACGCATGTGATGGTTACACTTAGGACAAACTTCTAGGTTACGCTCAAGTTCAGCATGGTAAAGAACCTGCTCACAAGAGGTACATTTCGTCCACACACCTTCTGGGATAGAAGCTTTACGTGAACTAACTAGGTTACTTTTCTCTAAAATCTTTTCAAGCCAACTCATGGAAGACCTTTTCTCTCAACTCTTCCGCTTCATTGCGAAAGATATAAATTCGAAATAATACCGACGGATTAAACCATATCTTGCGACGAGTGTAGATAAAAAACTGGTTGTACCTATTTTCGATATCGTTAATTACTGATGTTATGCGGCTACACTACCGATATTTTGAAGCAAGTTTGTGAATTTAGTTCAAATTATCTGGCAAAAACAGCGGACCGATCGGCACGCAAGGCAATTCAAATTCTTCTGGATAATCGACATCGACTAAGTACAAACCTTCAGCCTTCGCTGTTGCACCTGCAAGTTTGCGATCTTTTGCCTCAAGCAACCACTTGATCCACTCTGGTTTTTCTTCACCACGACCGACTTTAATCAGGCTACCTGTGATGTTTCGAACCATGTGGTGAACGAACGCGTTCGCTTTAATGTCGATAACAACATAATCACCATGACGAGTGACGTTTAGGTGCATCAAATTACGGCACGGACTCAACGACTGACAATGCGCTGCACGGAATGATGAAAAGTCATTTTCACCTAACAAATATTGCCCGGCTTCATGCATTTTTTTTTCATCTAGCTCGCCGTGATAATGGCTCACACCCGAGTTCAAAATGCCTGGGCGCAATGCGTGATTAAAAATGATGTAGCGGTAACGACGCGCTGTTGCCGAGAATCGCGCGTGGAAGTCATCAGGAACTTCTTTTGCCCAGCGAACAGCGATGTCACTTGGCATGTTCGCATTTGCGCCCATCGTCCAAGCCACCATTTTTCGATTAACGTTGGTATCAAAGTGAACAACTTGTCCCGTACCATGTACACCCGCATCAGTACGACCTGCACACTGCACTTCGACAGGGTGGTTCGCAACGATGGACAACGCTTTCTCTAGTTCTTCTTGAACACTTTTCACTTCTCTTTGGCGTTGCCAACCAAAATAATTTGTACCGTTGTATTCGATACCTAATGCGATTCTCATCTTAACCTTCGAACTCTAAAATGGGGCGGGAAGTATATACTCAAGTCCCTTCAGATACAAAAAGGGCAGCTCTCGCTACCCTTTTTGATTTATCGACCGTTTATGGTATCGATGAGGTTTTTCGCTTCTCGGCGAATGTCATCTTCACCGTAAACTATCGCCTCTTCTAACAGTTTGATCGCACCTTGAGGATCGTTCATTTCAAGATAGATTTTAGCAAGGTCCAACTTACCTGCTGCTTCTGCATTGGTATCTACATCAACGTCACCGATATCACCAATCACATCAGGGAACTCATTCAAACCGACATCGAGCATCAGTTCTTGCTCTTCAAACTCACCACCTTCTTTGTCCACTTGAGCCATCAGTTCATCAATAGTCATAAACTGATTTTTCTTAGGGTCAAAGTCATCAAGATCTTCCTGCTCGGCCCAGTTCTCTTGCGCGATTTCAGGTTGAGTCAGCGCTTCGCTCGAACTCCACACTTCTTGCTGGTCTTCAGGGACTTCTTCCATAACCGATGGTTCAGCCATGTCTGATGCTGGCTTAAAACCATCCCAGTCATCACCGACATCCAACATGGTTTCGAAATCCATGCCTGCACTTGCAATGGTGTCGCTGTCGAGCTTGCCATCAAACGCTTCAGCACTTGGCTCATCTGCAAGCAAGTTAGCCATCGTTGATTCATCAAAATCGTCTAACTCAGATGGAGATTCAATAACAGTTGGCTGCTCTACCTCTTTATCAAAACTGTTTTGAGCGAAGACTTCAAAAAGCGCATCATGGTCATTATCTGCCTGGAGAATTGGCTTAGGCGCAACTTCTGATTCAGATGAAGGTGATGCTTCAGCCATAGCCGCTATAGCATCTTCTTCACTGAACTCTGGCAGTTCAGTATCATCGAAGTTGAACTCTTCTTCCGCTTCGGCTGCTGGTGCTGCCGCTTCACGTTCAGATTCTGGTAGCTCAGGTTCATCAGCCATAGATGCTAATGCATCTTCTTCGTCGAACTCTGGCAGTTCCAGTTCGTCGAAGTTGAATTCTTCTTCCGCGTCGGCCGTTGGTGCTGCGGCTTGAACTTCAGATTCTGGTAGCTCAGGCTCGGCAGCCATGGATGCCAATGCATCTTCTTCGTCGAACTCTGGCAGTTCCAGTTTGTCGAAGTTGAAATCTTCTTCCGCGTCAACGGTTGGCGCTGCGGCTTGAATTTCAGATTCTGGCAACTTCGGCTCATCGGCCATAGATGCCAATGCATCTTCTTCATCAAACTCTGGCAGTTCCAGTTCGTCGAAGTTGAACTCTTCTTCCGCTTCGGCGGTCGGCTCTGCAGTTTGAACTTCAGCTTCTGGTAGCTCAGGTTCAGCCGTCATGGATGCCAATGCATCTTCTTCATCAAACTCTGGCAGTTCCAGCTCGTCGAAGTTGAATTCTTCTTCCGCGTCAGCGGTCGGCTCTGCAGTTTGAACTTCAGCTTCTGGTAGCTCAGGCTCACCGGCCATTGAAGCTAATGCATCGTCTTCGTCAAACTCTGGCAGTTCCAGTTCGTCGAAGTTGAATTCTTCTTCCGCTTCGGCCGCTGGTGCTGCCGCTTCACGTTCAGATTCTGGTAGATCAAGTTCATCGGCCATAGATGCTAATGCATCTTCTTCATCAAACTCTGGCAGTTCCAGTTCGTCGAAGTTGAACTCGTCTTCATCAACGTCAGTGGACGTTGCCGCGACAGGTTCTTGTTCAAGTTTGTTTTCAGCTTCAGGCTCAACGTCGTCTAGCAACCAGTCTTCTTCTTGAGGAACGCCAAATTCATTCTCAACAGTATTCGGCGTTGGCGTGAATGCAGGTTCTTCCTCTTTACTGGTAATTTCTGGTTCAGTCTGTTCCTCGCGAAGTTGATACTCACCATTTTCAGAGGGCAGCTCTTCAGCCGATGGCATCAAATTCTCTTTGACAGATGAGTTTTCTAACTCTTCAGCAAAACCGTCTTTGCCTTCCAGAAGTGCATCTAGCTCGGCGGCAAAGTCTGCACTTTCTTGCTCAGTTTCTTCAAGAACGATGTTATCAGATTCAAACAGTTCATCCAGCTCAGTCATCAGAGGATCATGCTCTGGTGACATTTCCTCAAGATCACCTAAGAAGTCATTGCTATTAAACGGGACGCTTTCTTCTTGTAATGATTCCGTTGGTTCTGGAGCTACAGGTTGTTGCTGCGCCTCACTCAGCAGAGCGTCGATATCTAAGCCAGATTCAAATTCTAACTCTGAGGCGTCTTCTTCAACCTGCGCGGTTAGCGGCTTTTCTTCCTCTGGCTCAAGCGCTTTATTTTGTTCCGTTTGAGGCTCGATCTCTTCAAAACCAAAATCAGCCACCAAGTCATCGTCTAACTGACTCTCATCAGCAGTGACTGCCTCATCCTCACGAATCAAATCATCGAATGGGTCGAGCTCGGTCGTGCTCTCGTCTTCTAAAACGGGCTTTTCATCGTCGTCTTGCAGTAACTCAT
The DNA here is from genome assembly GCF_900460535.1 of Vibrio parahaemolyticus. NCBI lineage: Bacteria > Pseudomonadati > Pseudomonadota > Gammaproteobacteria > Vibrionales > Vibrionaceae > Vibrio > Vibrio parahaemolyticus. The sequence goes on from NZ_UHIL01000001.1 coordinate 2,490,696, forward strand.
CGAGTAATTCAACGCTGTTTTCGTCGAGTTCCTCAATTGCTTCTTCAGCCTCAAAATCAGATAGCGCTTCCAATTCGTTGAGCGGATCGAACTCTTCCTCGGTTTCGTCTTCATCGAAATCGATCAATTCGTCGAGTAGCTCAGTGCTGTTTTCATCGATATCGGTGTCATCAGTCAAACCCGCCAGACTTTCGAGTTCCTCAAGTGGGTCAAGCTCACTTGATGTTTCTTCTGCTGGTTGATCGTATTGAGCTAATAGCTTATCAATATCGTCATCCGACGCCTCTCCTGCCGAGAAATCCTCGTCTGAGACTTGCGGCTCTGGCTTGGTATCTTCAACGTCAAGATCTAAATCATCGTCGCCAAGTTCTGCGAATAAGTCGTCCAACATCGCTTGATCAACGCTGCCACTTGAAAGGTCTTCCGATGGTTCATCATCAGCAAGAAGTTTGGCAAATTCATCATCAGAAATAGCGTTATCGTCGTCGGACAAGTCGAAGCCTGTTTCGTCTTCGTCGAGCACTTCTAGTTCTGGCGTCACTTCATCAAGCGCACGTTCCATCTCTTCAAGACCCAGCGCTTTCTCGTCGCCATTGACTTGAATGCCGCTCGTTGAAGAATCAAACTCGTCAAATCCAACGTCTAAATCACCATCATCGCCGATACCGGCAAATGGATCTTCGCCGTCATCGCCTTCTAAGTTGAAGTCTAGTTCTTCGTCATCTAGGTTTGCGAAGACATCTTCTTCAAGCTCAGCTTTCTCATCCTGCTCTAATAGCGGTTCAGAGTCATCATCACCAAACAAGTCATCGTCTAGGCTGAGCTCATCATCAAGTTGGTCAGCTGCGGCTAAACCAATTGGAGCCGCAAGCGGATCGATATCTTGTGTCTGCTGCTGCGCTGCTTCCTCTTCTTTCGATTTCGAGCGACGACCAAGTAGCATGACAACCAACAACGCTAGCAGTGCCCCGGGAATCAGAGCTGCAAGTCCGACTAGCCAACCATTGGATAGAATCTTATCCATCGTACTTGGCTGCATGCGTTGCTGCTCAGCAACACGTTGGCGCTCTTCTGCCAACAGCTTTTCCACTTCCGAACGAATGCGCTCTTCGTCGTTAAGCTCGCTTTTGAGTGTTTCAACTTCGCTCTGAACTTGAGACAACATGAGGCGCAGACGATGGTTTTTCTCTTCTAGTGATTCAAGCTCACTTTGCGAGCCCTGCAGCTTGTCTTTTAGATCACTAACCTGCTTTTCACCTTGTGGTGACGTCGAAACTGGTGGCACGTTTGCTGTCGTTTCAACAGGTTTAACTGGTTCAGGTTTTGGTGGAGTAACAACTGGCGTTTTTGGCGCAGTAGGCTCTGCAACAGGTTTAGGTTTAACCTCTATCTGTTTAACTGGAGCTGGCTTTTCTGGCTTAGGTTGTTTTAGTCGTAACTCATGCGCCTTCATAATGGCAACAGCTTGCTCAGTCGTCGCACTGCGAACTTGCTCTAATGAAGGAACACGAAGACGGCTGCCTGGGATCAGCTCGTGGATGTTTTGATTGTCAAACGCTTGAGGGTTGATTCGATAAATGGCGAGAAGCGTTTGTTGTACCGAGACATTACGTGACGGTCTTAGCTCAGAAGCAATCGACCACAGTGTTTGGTTTTCACCTGTAGGGCCGAAAAAGCGCGAAGGCTGAGTATTCTCAGGTGGAGTAGGTAATGCTCGTTCGATCTCTTCAGCATAGCTCGGAGATGATTGCACTTCACCAGACGGCCCAACGAGACGAATTCCTTCGGCTTGAACCACTGACGATGTCTGAGTCGCGCTCATCAACACAAGGGCTGCTAACAAACGCTTATAATTTTGACGCATAGAAGGCTCAGTTTTGTGCTAGAAACAATTTGAAATGGTGATCAGTTAAATATATCGGATATACCACGCAAAACTATAGCTTTGGGGGTAAAAAATGTGTGGCTCTCGCCATATTCGTACTAATCTCACACAAATTTACATCGTTCGAACAAAAAAGCCTCGCTTAGTGCGAGGCTTTACGTTTCTTATACCACTAACTTAGTAGTAATCGCGGATCAGTACTTCGGCGATTTGTACAGCGTTCGTTGCTGCACCTTTGCGCACGTTGTCAGCCACAACCCATAGGTTTACACCACTGTGGTGGCTAATATCGTTGCGAATGCGGCCAACCATTACGTGATCTTTACCGCCCGCATCACGAACTTGTGTTGGGAAATCGTCACCGTGGAATACTTCTACACCTTCGGTTTGCTCAAGAAGGTTAATTACTTCTTGTGCGTCGATTGGTGAACGAGTTTCAACGTGAACCGCTTCTGCGTGGCCGTAGAACACCGGCACACGAACACACGTTGGGTTTACGGTGATTGAAGGATCGTTAAAGATTTTCTGAGTTTCCCACACCATTTTCATTTCTTCTTTGGTGTAGCCGTTTTCCATCATCTGATCGATTTGTGGAATACAGTTAAACGCGATCTGTTGAGAGAACTGCTTCTTGTCAGCTGGCAGACCATTTAGCAACTTAGCGGTTTGACCAGCCAACTCATCAATGCCCGCTTTACCCGCACCTGATACCGATTGGTAAGTTGAAACGTTGATACGCTCAATACCGACTGCATCATGGATTGGTTTAAGTGCAACTAACATTTGGATAGTCGAACAGTTTGGGTTGGCGATGATGTTACGGTTACGGAACTCAGCAATCGCCTCAGGGTTTACTTCAGGCACAACAAGAGGAATGTCGTACTCGTAACGGAAGTGTGACGTGTTGTCGATAACAATCACACCTTCATCAGCTGCGATTGGCGCCCATTTTGCAGATAGATCGCCACCAGCCGAGAACAGAGCGATGTGCACTTGAGACCAATCAAACTCTTCTACGTTTTGTACGCGTACGGTTTTACCATTGAAACGGTAAGTCTTGCCTTCGCTACGCTCACTTGCCAATAGGAACAGTTCACCGACTGGGAACTTGCGCTCTTGAAGCACTTCTAAAATTGTTTCACCGACCGCACCGGTCGCACCCAAAATGGCAACATTGTATTGCTGGCTCATTGACTTACCTCAATCTGAAAACCTAGTTCTGCTAGTGGTGCAAGGTTGCATGTTTCATTTCCCACTAGCGTGACAGCGCTGTATTCGCGGCGATCCCAGTAGTTTTTACGCATCAGGTCAAACGCACCCGGCTTACTGATTTCACGACGGAAAAGAGCGTCATCTTTACGCACATCATAGATTAACTGTGTGATGTTATGCAGTGTTGCTTCATCCCATGCTCTATCCAACATCATCGTTGGAACAGGCGCAGTTGGCAGTAAATCGCTGGCATGCGCACGTAATTCGTTATTTAAGAACTCGCAGTAGCTATTGAAAATCATTGTCGTACCGCGAGCTTTCCCTTCCAGACCATAGCCTGCAACGTGAGGGGTTGCGAATGCTAGCAGAGGCAGAAGCTCCATATCAACCTCTGGTTCAAATTCGAAGACATCCAATGCCGCAGTGAAACCATCTTGTTTCATTAAACGTTGCTTCAATGCTTGGTTATCAACCACAGGGCCACGCGCTGCATTGATAAGAATTTGATCACCACGAAGACCGTTCAGTACTTTCTCGTCAATCAAATGATGGGTTGGGTACGGCCCGTCTTTAGTGATTGGCGTGTGTAGTGTGATGATGTCTGATTGTTCGATAAGCTCAGCTAACGGAGTAAAGCTGCGAGGGTCACCCGCCTCTTGCTTGAATGGGTCGTTGATAAGAACGTTGATGCCCATGCCTTTCAAGCACTTTTCAAGGTAGCTACCCACTTGACCTGCACCAATAATACCTACGGTTTTATCAAAGACCGAAAAACCTTGTTGCTGTGCTAGTACCATCATGACGCTAAATGCGTACTCTGCAACGCCAACTTTGTTACACCCCGGTGCTGCAGTAAAGAAAATACCCTTTTCTTTCAAAAGAGCTTGGTCAACGTGATCCATACCCGCTGTCGCCGTACCAACAAACTTGAGCTTGTTCGCTTTGCTGATCAGTTCAGCGTTTACTTTGGTTACCGATCGAATCATCAGAGCATCGATATCAATAAGGTCATCAGCAGTCAGGGTACGACCCGGTTTTAGAATCACTTCACCAAGTTGGCTGAATAGCTCTTCAGCGTACGGCATGTTTTCATCAACAATAATTTTCATAGCGCCAGCGTTTTTAAGATCCATTTTATGAGTTTGTTTATTCGCAAAAAGCGAAGCTATGGCGATTGTGCCCTTTTCGGGAAAAATCTCAAGATATAAACCCAATAAACCTCAAAGCGGAGAATAGCTTGGTTTGTCGAGGTAGCAACAATCGGCATCACGGACTTCCCTACAGGGAAAGTACATGAGTAACACGAAAAAACGGAATGATGAGAAAAGAAAAAGCCCGGCTAAATTAGCCGGGCAAAGTTCCAGAACAAAAGGATCCTATCCCGCTCTCCTTGGGATAGAGTCTGCGTCTGTTCGATCAGTTTGACTGATCAAGCTCTGGAAACTGGTTTGTTGGCGTTCAAATCACAATGAACAATACCAACAAATTCAGTTAGCTTTGGTGTTGATTACGCTTGGTATTTTTTGATAACCAATGTTGCGTTGGTACCACCGAAGCCAAAGCTGTTTGACATGACTGTCGTTAGCTCTGCGTCGCGAGCTTCTGTCACGATATCCAGACCTTTTGCCGCTTCATCCAAGTTTTCAATATTGATGCTTGGCGCGATGAAGTTGTTGTCTAGCATTAGAGTCGAGTAAATCGCTTCGTGAACACCAGCCGCACCTAGAGCGTGACCTGTCATCGCTTTTGTTGCAGAGATTGCTGGGCTGTTGTCGCCAAATAGCTCTTGGATTGCGCCTAGCTCTTTCACGTCGCCAACTGGAGTAGACGTACCGTGAGTGTTAACGTAATCAATGCTGTCAACGTCTTGCATTGCCATCTTCATACAACGCACAGCGCCTTCACCTGAAGGTGCTACCATGTCGTAGCCATCAGAAGTCGCACCGTAGCCTACGATTTCGCCGTAGATTTTCGCGCCACGTGCTAGAGCGTGCTCAAGTTCTTCGATAACCAGCATGCCGCCGCCGCCAGAGATAACAAAACCGTCACGGTCTGCATCGTAAGTACGAGACGCTTTTTCTGGCGTATCGTTGTATTTAGTTGATAGTGCGCCCATCGCATCAAACATCATCGTTTGAGACCAATCTAGCTCTTCACCACCACCAGCAAACACGATGTCTTGTTTGCCAAGTTGGATAAGCTCCATTGCGTGGCCGATACAGTGTGCAGATGTCGCACAAGCTGAACTCATTGAGTAGTTCACACCACGAATTTTAAATGGTGTCGCAAGACATGCTGATACGGTAGAAGACATAGTACGAGGAACCATGTAAGGACCTACGCGTTTTACGCCTTTCTCGCGCATAATATCGGTTGCTACTGTTTGGTTTAATGCAGAAGCACCACCAGAACCAGCAACGATACCTGTACGATCGTTTGAAACTTGTTCTTCAGTTAGACCAGCGTCTTCAATCGCCTGCTGCATTGATAGGTATGCATAAGCAGCCGCATCACCCATAAAGCGCATCTGTTTACGGTCAATATGCTCCGCAGGGTTGATCTTTAGATCACCCCAAACTTGCGAACGAAGACCGTGTTCTTTGAACTGCTCAGACGCAGTGATGCCAGATTTGCCCGCTTTAAGAGACGCTAGAACTTCTTCGACGTTGTTACCGATACTTGAAACAATACCCATACCGGTGATTACGACTCGTTTCATTATGACATTCCTATAATTCAAAAATCCGCTAGATGATAACTAAGATAGTCAACAAAAGTGGTCAGCTTTCCCATAAATTCGTACAATCGCCCCATTCTTACCGCGCCAAATCACAAATTTGCACCATTATGACTTCAATTAAAAATGCTGAACTTGGTTGGAACGAAGCTGGCACGCCGGTTTCTGACCAATTTGATGATGTTTACTTTTCTAACGTAAACGGTCTTGAAGAGACACGCTACGTTTTCCTCAAACAAAATCATCTCCCAGAAAGATGGCAGGAATTTGACCAAAGACGCTTTGTTATCGGTGAAACCGGATTTGGCACGGGACTGAACTTTCTTGCTGTATGGCAATGGTTTAATGAATTTCGTCGCAACCACCCAGATGCAGCGCTAAAAGAGCTGCACTTCATTAGTTTTGAAAAATACCCGCTAAGCCTAGCGGATTTGAAAAAAGCACATGAAGCGTGGCCGGAGTTGGCTGAGTATGCAGAAAAGCTGCAAAAGCACTACCCTGCTGCCGTACCTGAGTGTCACCGCATTGTGCTTGAAGATGGCGCAATTACACTCGACCTTTGGTTTGGCGACATCAAAGACTGCATGCCGCAAGTCCCATACAACGAACAAGGTTTGATTGACGCTTGGTTTTTAGATGGATTCGCACCAAGTAAAAACCCAGAAATGTGGAACCAAAATCTGTTCAACAACATGGCTAAGTTAGCCAAGCAAGACTGTACAGTTGCCACTTTTACCGCGGCGGGTTTTGTGCGTCGAGGATTGAACGAAGCTGGCTTTGCAATGAAAAAAGTCAAAGGCTTTGGCACCAAGCGTGAAATGATCGCAGGCTCGATGGAACAACGCGAAAAGCAATCGAACCATCTTGCGTGGTTCAATCGCACGGCGTCCAGCAATCTTGATTCGATTGCCATAATCGGAGGCGGTATTGCCAGCGCGGCGTTAGCGAAAACGTTGGTTCGTCGTGGCCAAAACGTCACGCTTTACTGCAAAGACACTCAACCAGCCGAAGGGGCTTCTGGCAACCGTCAAGGTGCCGTTTATCCTCTGCTTAATGGCCCGCATACAGGTGTATCTCGTGTGTTTGCGCCAGCATTTTTGTTCGCACGTCAATTTGTCGAGCAAGCAGCGCAAGAAATTGATTTTGACCATGATTGGTGTGGTGTAACTCAATTGATGTGGGATGACAAATCCACAGACAAACTAGAGAAAATGCTTGAGGGAAACTTCACTCCAGCGCTCATTCGTAAATTGTCTGCGGAAGAAACGGCGGAGACAATCGGCTTATCCATTGATATGGCATCGGTTCATTACCCAATGGGCGGTTGGTTGTGCCCTGCGGAATTAACTCGCGGGCTGATTACTCAACTAGAAAAAACCGAACTTTTTGAAGCGAAGTTCGAGCATCAAGTCGAGTCACTAACTTGGGACGAAGAGCGTGAGCTTTGGACATTAAAAGCGAACGGCCAGAACTTTGAACATTCAACCGTTGTAGTTGCTAACGGCAACGAGTTCCAAACACTAAGCCAAACTGAAGCCTTGCCGATGGGGCAAGTAAAAGGACAAGTGAGTCACGCGCCAGCAACGAAAACCCTATCTAAACTCAAAACTGTACTGTGTTACGACGGTTACATGACGCCTGTTAACCCAAATAACCAACACCTTTGCATTGGTGCCAGTTACGATCGCAGTCATTTAGACTATGAGTTTGATGAAAACGCACAACGAGATAACGTAGAAAAGTTGGTCAAATGCATTCCAAATCAGGAATGGACCAAAGAAGTGGATACATCGGGCAATTTGTCACGCCAAGGTATTCGTTGCGTGAGTCGAGACCATCTGCCATTTGTTGGGAACGTAGGTGATTTCGAAACAATCAAAACGCAATATGCAGATTTGCAAAATAAACCAGAAGAAGAGGTTGAAGCGATTCACCAATTCCCTAACCTTTTCTGCTTCTTAGGTTTAGGCTCTCGAGGTCTAAGCTCTGCGCCTCTGTTGGCAGAAGTGTTGGCCTCGCAAATCTGTGGGGACCCGCTGCCACTCCCTGTCGATGTGCTGACAGAACTTCACCCAAGCCGTATGTGGGTACGCAAATTACGTAAAGGTAAAGCGATTACCGAGCTTTAAATTGGCACCAAACAGACAACTACATGGATATTAAGTAGATAACGAATAAGAGATTCCCAAGCCCGCGAAATCACGCATCAGGAATCTCTTTTTTAATGGCGTATTACTTGAGCAACGCGACGGCTTGTTTCACTTGCTCTGCAATTTCTTGATTTACAATCTCACCCGACTCCAAGTCAAAGTTCTCGTAAAAACTTGGTACCGAAACCGACGCTTTAACGTCCGCTCCAAAAAATGGCGCTGAACCCGTTGCCGCCGCTAGTACGCTTTGTGCACCACCAGGTCCCGGTGACGTCGCAAGGTAAACGACCGGTTTATTTTGGAACACATTGCGCTCGATACGCGTTGCCCAATCGAACAAGTTTTTGTAAGCCGCTGCGTAAGAACCATTGTGCTCTGCAAATGATACAACGATGGCATCAGCTTGCTCTAGCTCGCGTAAAAAAGCGATTGCGCCTTCCGCTTGGCCGATTTCTTTCTCTTTGTCTTCACTAAACATTGGAACGTTGTAGTTGTTTAAATCCAACACGCTCACTTGTGCGCCTTCTACTTGTTGAGCTGCGTAAGTAGCAAGCGTTTTGTTGATTGAGGTTGAGCTGGTAGAAGCACCGAATGCGACAATTTTCATGGTTATATTCCTTTGTTCACGTTTTATGCTTTGCAGAATAAAAGTTAAACAGGCTGGCAACAACCACAAAAATCTTAAGGAGAGATTCGAATATTTCGAAGGAGTTGATTTCAACTAAAAGGCGGGATAACGATAGAAAAGATATGCTCAGAAATAGCCAAGAAGCACGCCTAGAATAAGGTGACGTTTGATATAACCCGTTGAAAAAAATAGTCACAACAAGGTTAACAGGCTTTCATTCAGCTACACTGAGCACTCATTTACTGCAATTCGTAGATATTATGCTTGTGATTGCAGTTCTTGCCATAGATCACTAACAATCACGCGATCCGCAGGCGTCAGTTCTGCACGTGCTTCTTCTAGGCTGTTCGCGATACGAGATTTTAGCTCTTCAACATCGTTGATGCCGTCTTCTTCACACGATGCGGCAGACAGAGAGATGTGACCACGTAGATAACCACCAGCAAACAGTTCATCATCAGATGCGTTTTCAATACGAGCATCAATCAGTTCTAGTAGTTTTTCTTCAAATTCAATAATCATGGAGTTTCTCTGAGGTTATTTGGGTTACTTAACGCTAAAATCAGACGCTTCCAGCGGCTTAGTTTGGTAAAACGCACGTAAGGCGTCCGAAAGCATTTTCACTCGCGGTGGCAAACCTGCTTCCAAAATACCTAATACTTCTTTATGCACTTTTTGCATAAAGCCAAGCCTATCTGGTTCAAAATCGCCGTGTAGATTGTCACAACTGACCGTAAAAGGGAAGCCAGCACTCGTGGCAAGAATCCATTCGTAAGCTTGAGGGCGAATTTCTACTTTTTCGAACTCAGCTTGTACGGCTTCGGTGCGTCCATCCGGCTCATACCAGTAGCCAAAATCTTCCATTAAACGACGTTCAGGACCAGCGACACACCAGTGCGCGATTTCGTGCAGAGCAGAAGCGTAAAAACCTCGAGCAAAAATAATACGATGGTGAGGATGCTCATCATCAGCTGGCAGATAAATAGGCTCATCACCACCAAGCCCTAGCGTGGTGTTGAATTGCTCAAGAAAAGTGTCATTGAAAATGGTGATTAGATCTTGGTATTCGTGGGTCATCGTCGAGTCTGTACTTCAAATTGACATGCGCTGCGCATTGTCGCTGTTTTTGCAAATAAGGTAAAGGCATCCCACAGTTTTGGTTATTAGTTGAATTTATCTGAACCGACCTTTCTCAATACAATTTCTCATTCGTCAGCGTACTCATTTACTAATACACTCTCGCCTTATTTTGGTGCCACTCAAATTGCTGTTTTTCAAGCAGTTTGATTATGAGCATGTTGCTGGTTTTAATCACTTTTTAAGACTGATTAAGCCGTTTGTAAGTGTTGTTACTGCCCTAACCATTTTGTAATGGATAAACGGTAACTTTTTACTTTGAGTGTTCCCCTATGTTGCTAAGTGTGTTGTATATCATTGGTATCACGGCTGAAGCCATGACAGGTGCGTTAAGCGCTGGTAGAAGAAAAATGGACTGGTTTGGCGTTATGTTGGTAGCGAGTGCGACAGCCATTGGCGGCGGCACAGTGCGTGACATTTTATTGGGCCACTACCCTCTTGGTTGGGTCAAAAACCCTGAATTTCTGGCTATCACCTGTGTTGCTGGCGTACTAACGACTGGCCTCGCGAAATGGGTGATCAAACTAAAAGGCTTGTTCATTCGTCTTGATGCACTGGGTTTGATTGTATTTAGCATCATCGGTACCAAGATTGCGATGGGCATGGGCTTGCACCCAGGCATCTGTATGGTGTCTGCATTGGTGACTGGCGTATTTGGTGGCTTACTTCGCGATTTGATCTGTCGCCAAACTCCGTTGGTACTGCATGAGGAGCTATACGCTTCTATCGCGTTGATTGCATCCGGCCTTTACCTGGCGTTACTAGAATTCAACGTGCCAGACGTAACAGCAACCATTGTTACCCTTGTTGTGGGTTACGTACTTCGTATGGCAGCGGTTCGATTTAAGTGGCGTTTGCCTTCTTTCCAGTTGGAAACCGAAAGCTCGCTCCACTAAGTAAGAAAAAAGAACAAAAAAGAAAAGGTTGCTCCATTAGCAACCTTTTTTGTATTTGGAGTACCAAACTAAATCTTTGGTGTTTCTGTCGTTACGCCGTGGTTTTGCCCACGATGACGCAGTAAGTGATCCATCACAACAATCGCAAGCATGGCTTCAGCAATAGGTACAGCACGAATGCCGACACATGGGTCGTGACGACCTTTCGTAATGAGCTGAGTAGGTTCACCTTCTTTAGTGATCGTGTCACCCGGAACCGTGATGCTTGATGTTGGCTTAAGTGCAATATTCGCAACGATGTCTTGACCTGTTGAGATACCACCAAGGATGCCACCAGCATGGTTGCTACCAAAACCTTGCGGAGAAAGTGGGTCACGGTGCTGACTGCCTTTTTGGTTTACGACATCGAAACCATCACCGATTTCGACACCCTTCACCGCGTTGATGCTCATTAGCGCGTGCGCAATGTCTGCATCCAAGCGGTCAAACACTGGTTCACCAAGGCCAACAGGTACGTTGGTTGCAACAACCTGAATTTTCGCACCAATTGAGTCGCCTTCTTTTTTTAGGTCGCGGATCAGTTGATCAAACGCTTCCACTTTGTCTGTATCTGGGCAGAAGAACGCGTTGTTTTCAATTTCGTCCCAGTCGACTTTATCAATAGAAACATCGCCCATTTGTGACAAGTAAGCGCGGATTTCTACGCCAAATTCATCTTTCAGATATTTCTTCGCGATTGCACCTGCAGCCACACGCATCGCAGTTTCACGGGCTGACGAACGGCCGCCGCCACGATAGTCACGAATGCCATATTTTTGGTGGTAAGTGTAATCAGCATGTCCCGGGCGGAACTTATCTTTGATGTCTGAGTAATCTTTTGAACGTTGATCGGTATTTTCGATCAACAGGCCGATTGAAGTGCCTGTGGTTTTGCCTTCAAACACGCCAGAAAGAATTTTAACTTCGTCCGGTTCACGACGCTGTGTGGTGTAACGTGATGTGCCAGGACGACGACGGTCGAGATCCGTTTGCAGATCTGCTTCTGTAATTTCTAATCCCGGAGGACATCCGTCTACGATACATCCCAGTGCGATACCGTGACTTTCTCCGAATGTTGTCACTCGAAAATGTTGTCCGATACTGTTTCCTGCCATTACTTCCTCAAGTTATTGTCGCCACGCTCTCTGATTGAGCGCAACTGCTTTCCAATTCTTCGTGGATTCATAGTGGCTTTATTACGTTTTGATGTAAAGAGTTAATATCGATGAGTTATGCATAAAAAAACACCGAGCATCAGGCTCGGTGTTTTGAGGTTTTTGGGAAAGACGGATTAGTCTTTGTACAGTTTGAACTCTTCTGCACAATCAACCAGTTGCGCACGAGTCAGCATAAATACGCCGTGGCCACCGTTTTCAAATTCAATCCAAGTGAATGGAATTTGTGGGTACTGGTCCATCATATGGATCATTGAGTTGCCCACTTCACAGATCAAGATACCGTCATCAGTTAGGTAGTCTGGCGCGTTCGCAAGAATACGGCGAACCAATTTCAGGCCATCGGTACCCGCAGCCAAACCTAGCTCAGGTTCATGTGTGAACTCTTGTGGCAGGCTGTTCATGTCTTCTTCATCCACATAAGGTGGGTTAGACACGATGAGGTTGTATTTTTCTTTTGGCAGATCGCGGAACAGATCCGAACGGATTGGGAACACTTGTTGTTCCATGCCGTGATCTTGAATGTTTTGTTCTGCGACTTGAAGCGCGTCCGCTGAGATATCAATCGCGTCAACTTCTGCTTCAGGGAATGCGTGCGCACATGCAATCGCAATACAGCCACTGCCCGTACATAGATCCATGATTCGAGTTGGCTCTTCTACCAGCCAAGGTTGGAATTCCGCTTGAATCAATTCACCAATTGGAGAACGTGGCACAAGAACACGTTCGTCAACGAAAAACTCAAGACCACAGAACCACGCTTTGTTTGTTAAGTAAGCCGTTGGCGTACGCTCGTTAATGCGTTTTACTACTCGCTCAACAATGCGTAGACGCTCGCTTGTAGTTAGGCGAGAGTTCAATACATGCGGAGGCACATCGATCGGCAAGTATAAGGTTGGCAGGATAAGCTGAACGGCTTCATCCCACGCGTTATCAGTACCATGACCGTAAAACAGGTTCGCTGCATTAAAGCGGCTAACCGTCCAACGAATCATATCTTGAAGGGTATGCAGTTCCGATACCGCCTCTTCTACAAAAATCTTATCCAAAATTGCCTCCGAAAAGCGCTACAATACTGCCAATAAAGTTTATTAATGAAATTGTTTACCTAATGAGCAAAAAAGACACCGAACATGATGACGATTTCGCCTTGTTTAAGGAAGCAGTACAGGGCGTAAAAAAGTTGCGACAGGATACCATAATCCAGCAACCAAAAAAAAATACTAAGCAAAAAGAAATCAAACGCTCAAACCGAGAAGCGAGTGATTCTGAGTTTTACTTTTCCGATGAGTTTGTGCCTCGATTAAACGAAGAAGGCCCAACTCGCTATGCTCGTGATGATGTTTCTACTTATGAAGTGAAACGTCTGCGTCGCGGTGTCTACGTGCCTGACGTTTTCCTCGATATGCACGGCATGACACAGCAAGAAGCTAAACGCGAACTTGGTGCCATGATCGCCTATTGCGTAAAAAACGAAATTCACTGTGCGTGTGTTCAACACGGTATTGGTAAACACATTCTGAAGCAAAAAGCCCCACTTTGGCTGGCTCAGCACCCTGATGTGATGGCCTTCCACCAAGCACCGTTAGAATTTGGCGGTGACGGCGCGCTGCTGGTTTTGCTCTCTATTCCAGAGAAGTAACACATACATTCTAAGAATAAGAAAGGCAGGATATTCCTGCCTTTTGTTTATCTATATCTAATTTTTAAATGCTTATTTTAGATGTCTGTCTATTTAAGAGATCGATTTATCTTTAAATAACGATGACTTAGACGCTTAAGGCGTAATATGCCAAAGCACCTCACCACGCTGTGTTTGTGGTTCGTATTCGATGCACACTAAACCAGAGGTTGGGAACATCGGAGGCGTCATCTCTTTCACAAACTCAGACGTCAAATAACCAACTAACGGTAAATGAGAAACAAACAATAGAGATTCTAGTTTCTCGACTTCAATGAGCGCGTTCGCAAAATCAAATACGCAATCCGACTGACCGTATGGTGTGATGTCGTCACTGGTCTCGATGCTTTTTGTCGAGAAAAACGTACTGATTTCTTGCCAGGTTTGCTGAGCACGGATGTAGGGGCTCACCAACACTTTGTCAAATTGAGCAAAACCTTGCTCAGCACAAGCTCGTGCAACAGCCTCTGACTCGGTTCTGCCTCTTTGGGTCAGTTCTCTTGCTGCGTCTGAATCTGCGAAATGCTCAGCTTCGCCATGACGCATGATGAATATTTTCATGTTATTTCCTAGGGATAGCTAACGCTACCAAAAGGTTGACTGCTATCTTTATAGATAACCGGGGCTAATTTTAATAATGACGAAACAAAAATACTGATATAATTATCTGTTCATTATACCAATTCGCTTGCTAAAGATAGCGACTTTCTTAACAATCTATTAAAAAGAATATACTCAGTTCATCACATTCTACGATGAAGTCATGAACTCAGTGCATTCCTTCAAACAGCTCTACCCCATACGCAAAAGCGATGGGCCCAATGCAGTACTCTTACGAATAACAAAAATGCGGCAAGCAGTATTTGTCGAACGCAACATTTGCGCTACCCCCTTTGGGGTTCATAATTAATGTAATGCGAAATCTGGAGACGCATCGTGCACCTAAGTCCAAACGATTCAAACCAATACCGCTACCTTACTTTGAGTAATGGCTTGCGCGTATTGCTGATTCATTCTGATACAGCTCAACAGTCGGCAGCCGCCCTAGCTGTGAACGTTGGACACTTCGACGACCCAGTTGATCGTCAAGGTCTGGCTCACTATCTAGAACACATGCTTTTTTTGGGTACGGAAAAATACCCTAAAGTGGGCGAGTTTCAAAGTTATATTAGCCAACATGGTGGAACGAATAACGCGTGGACAGGAACGGAGCACACCTGCTTCTTTTTTGATGTCACTCCAAGTGCATTTGAAAACGCACTGGATCGCTTTAGCCAATTCTTTACCGCGCCACTGTTTAACGAAGAAGCATTAGATAAAGAGCGCCAAGCGGTCGACTCTGAGTACAAGCTGAAATTGAATGACGACTCGCGTCGCTTGTATCAAGTCAACAAAGAAGTCATCAATCCAGAACATCCATTTTCAAAATTCTCTGTCGGCAATTTAGATACGCTTGGCGACCGAGATGGTCAGTCTATTCGTGATGAAATTGTCGAGTTTCATCATTCTCAATATTCAGCCGATCTTATGACGCTGACGTTGTTTGGGCCTCAATCTCTTGATGAGCAGCAAGCTTGGGTAGAAGCCATGTTCGCCGACATCCCTAATCATCAATTAAGTGGCAAATCGATTGATGTACCGATTGGGACTGAAGACAGCACCGGAATTTTGGTTCAAATTGAGCCCATCAAAGAGTTTCGCAAACTCATTCTCACCTTCCCTATGCCGGGAATGGATAAACACTACGGCGTGAAGCCTCTCTCTTATTTCGCTCATTTGTTAGGTTACGAAGGCGAAGGGAGCTTGATGCTGCAACTGAAAAGCAAAGGCTGGATCACTTCCCTATCAGCCGGGGGCGGGGCAAGTGGTAGCAACTATCGTGATTTTACGGTCAGTTGTACACTCACAACAGAAGGGGTAGACCACGTTGATGACATCATTCAAGCTGTCTTTCAATATCTAACCATGATCAAACAAGACGGAATGAATGAGTGGCGCTACCTAGAGAAGCAAGCAGTATTGGAGTCTGCGTTCCGCTTTCAAGAACCTTCACGCCCTCTCGATTTAGTTAGCCATTTAGTCATCAATATGCAGCATTATCAGCCGCACGATATTATCTATGGCGACTACAAAATGTCGGGCTATGATGAAGATCTGCAACGTTCTCTACTGCAATATTTATCTGTCGACAATGTCCGCGTTACGCTGATCGCCAAAGGACTGGAGTACAATCGCACTGCGGAGTGGTATTTCACCCCCTACTCCGTCACTCCATTCAGTAGCGAGCAAAAACGCTTCTTCCAACAAATTGATCCGCGTTGGCAGTTTGTTCTGCCAGAGAAGAACCCGTACATTTGTTACGACCTCGACCCAATGCCCTTTGAAAACGGGGGCTCACTACCGGAGTTGATTGAAGATCTCGAAGGTTTTCGCCTGTGGCATTTGCAAGATGATGAGTTCCGAGTGCCGAAAGGCGTAGTGTACGTTGCGATCGACAGTTCTCACGCGGTCGCGTCGCCTAAGAATATTGTGAAAACACGTCTTTGTGTCGAAATGTTTTTGGACTCACTAGCCAAAGAAACCTACCAAGCTGAAATCGCGGGCATGGGCTACAACATGTATGCGCACCAAGGCGGTGTAACTTTGACGTTGTCGGGCTTCAGCCAAAAACTGCCACAACTGCTTGAGATGATTTTACGCCGTTTCGCCGCGAGAGAGTTTAACCCGACTCGGTTTGAAACCATCAAACAACAATTATTACGTAATTGGCGAAATTCATCTCAAGATCGCCCAATTTCTCAACTGTTCAACGCATTAACAGGTTTGTTGCAGCCCAACAATCCTCCTTTCGCGACGCTTGCAGAAGCGCTGGAAGAGATTGAAGTCGATGAACTGTCGACATTCGTCGAGTCGATTTTGGCGGAACTCCACGTAGAAATGTTCGTTTATGGCGACTGGCAACGTCAACAAGCGCATGATATGGCAACAACCTTGAAAGATGCCTTGCGCGTAAAAGAACAGCGCTACGAAGAAGCACTGCGTCCGTTAATTATGCTCGGTCAAAATGGCAGTTTTCAGCGCGAAGTGCATTGTAATCAACAAGATTCTGCTGTGGTAATTTACCACCAGTGTGAAGACATCGAACCGCGCAGCATCGCACTTTATTCTTTGGCCAATCACCTCATGTCGGCAACCTTCTTTCATGAGATTCGCACCAAGCAGCAACTCGGCTACATGGTCGGCACTGGTAACATGCCACTGAACCGTCATCCGGGGATTGTGCTTTATGTGCAATCACCAAACGCAGCTCCTGCGGAATTGGTCACCTCTATCGACGAATTTTTAAATGCATTTTACATGGTGCTTTTGGAGCTCAACGACTACCAATGGCACAGCAGTAAGCGTGGCCTTTGGAACCAAATCGCAACCCCAGACACGACTTTACGTGGACGAGCGCAACGCTTGTGGGTAGCCATAGGCAACAAAGATACCGAGTTTAATCAACGCGAAAAAGTACTAGCCGAGCTCAAAAAGCTAACAAGAGCAGACATGATTCGCTTTGTCGTTAACGAACTGAAACCGAGAACAGCAAACCGGTTGGTCATGCACTCGCAAGGCCAAGCACATGTCGATGCTCCTCGAATTCACTTAGGACAAGAAATTGGCTCTATCGAAGAATTTCAGTTACGACCAAAAGATTGTGGTCTGGGCTAAGACCAGCACCGTAATGGATAAAATGGGCGGAAGTCGAGCTGTAAAATATGTGAGAACCCCATCAATTTACTAATACGACTTGGATAGTCTTAACAGAAAATTGAAATTACGCGATTGCCGCTTATGCTCTAATTACCGCACAAAAAACATGTAGATGAGGCACTCATGAAGAAACTATTACTACTTGCTGCAGTATTATTACCATTCGCATCCGCTCATGCAGAAATCACAGTAAAAGGTGACGATTTTGAGTTGAGCAAAGATTGTGTTCGCCTAAGCGGTGACAATATTTCCGTCAAATCCGACGATTGCTCTTCTAAAAACTGGGATGATAAAGACAAAAAAGGAAACGCTAGCGTGCGTGGCGATGACAACCCAGGTAAAGGGCATAACAAAGATAAAAAAGACAAGAAGAAATAAACACTTCTGTTCGAAAAAAGGCTTGCGCGATGCAAGCCTTTTTAATGTTCAGAGTTTCAAGCACTTAGTAGAAGGTACGACCTTCACCCGCTCTAGTCAGAAGTCCGTCGCATGGCGCATAACGATCGCCATATTTCGATGCAAATTCGTTCATTTTCTCAACCAGTTCTTTCAAACCGAACTGATCCATATAACGGAATGGCCCGCCAAGGAATGGAGGGAAGCCAATACCAAAAATCGCACCAATATCGCCATCGCGCGGAGAGCGAATAATACCGTCGTCCAAGCATCGTACTGCTTCATTAAGCATTGGCAGTACACAGCGCAACGCAATATCGTTATCGCTGAGCTTCGATTCTGGCGTCAGTTTGAGTAGCTTGTAGATGGATTTATCGACTTCTTTCTTCTTACCTTTGTAAGTGTAGAAACCTTTCCCGCTCTTGCGTCCTTTGCGACCGTCATTCAATAAGATATCGAATACATCAGGACCTTTGAATCGCTCGCCCAACTCATTGACCAGAATCGGCATGATCTTCGCGCCAATATCAACACCAACTTCATCAAGTAACGTGATTGGCCCAACAGGGAAGCCGAAATCCAACAGCGCACCATCTAACTTCTCAATCGGCTCATTTGCCAGCAAGATATGCGCAGCTTCATTCATGTAAGGCGCAAGAATGCGGTTTACGTAAAAGCCAGCTTTGTCCTTCACAACGATTGGGGTTTTACCCTGCTTCTTAGCCAATGCGACAACTGTCGAAATGGTTTCATCAGACGTTGTTTCATGCGGAATCACTTCCACCAGCGGCATTTTTTCTACTGGGCTAAAGTAATGTAAACCGACGATGTTTTCTGGTCGCTCTGCCTTTTCTGCAATCTTGTGGATTGGTAACGAAGACGTGTTCGTAGCAAAAATAGTTTCAGATTTTGCGTTTGCTTCAATGTCCGCAACCATCTGTTGTTTTAGATCCAAGTCTTCGAAAACCGCTTCGATCACAACATCAATGTGGTTGTAACTTGTAAAGTCTACGCCACCTGACAGTTGCAACATCTTTGCCTGTAAATCGGCTTTCGACAGGATGCGACGTTTGCGCTGCTTCTCAAACAACTTGTAGTTGTAGTTAAGTGCATTCAACACACCGTCATTGCTCACATCTTTGATTCGAACAGGCACTTTTGCTTTTGCAACCGTTACATGACTGATCCCAGCGCCCATTAAGCCGCCACCAAGAACACCCACTTTTTTCACCGCTGCAGGCTGTGCATCCGTGCCGTGTTCCTTCTTCATTTCAGTAGTCGCGAAGAAGATAGAGCGCAATGCTTTCGATTCGGAGCTCATCACAAGCTCACCAAATCGTTTCGCTTCAAGCTCTTGCCCTTGTGCAAAGCCTTTTTCCAGACCGTGTTGAATCACTTCAAGAATCGCGACCGTTGCTGGATAGTTGCCACGGGTCTTCTGGTTGGTTTTCTTCGCAGCTTGTTCGAAAACAAGCTTACGACCTAACCCACTGCCCGACATCAACTTCTCTTTCGTCGATTGCTTTTTCTTGCCCTTGTTCTTGCCTTTGTCGATAAACTGTTTTGCTACGTCGAGCAAAATTGTGTCAGGGACACACGCGTCCACAACGCCCAGTTTTTTGGCTTTCTTCGCGCGAAGCTGTTTACCCGTCAGGATCAAGTCCAATGACGGTAACAGACCAATCAAACGAGGCAAACGCTGAGTACCGCCAGAACCCGGCAATAGACCGAGTTGAACTTCTGGTAAGCCTAAGCGTGTCTTATCGGAATCCGTACAAACACGGTAATCACATGCAAGCGCAAGTTCTAAACCGCCACCCAAACATGGGCCGTGAATAGCCGCAACCACAGGGTAAGGTAAGTCAGACAGTTGTTGGAACAACTCTTGACCTTGTTTTGCCAATGCTTGTGCTTCATTCGCTGTGGTGCATGCCTCCAACATACGAACATCGGCACCTGCCACAAAATTATCCGGTTTTAAGGAGTGAATGATCATCCCTTTGATGCCACTGGAGTCTTTTAGCTGAGCAAAAATTTCTTTCATTTCATCAGCAAAAGCTGCCTGTAGCGTGTTCATCTTTTCATTTGGTACGTCGATCGCTAACCATGCAATGTTCTGCTCATCAACGTTAAGACTAAATGCTTTTTGCTCGCTCATTACTCAACCTCCAGAATCATTGCAGCGCCAAGACCACCCGCAGCACAAGCGGTATTCAATGCAATACCACCACCACGACGTTTCAGTTCACGTAGAGTTTGCGTCATCATACGCGCACCCGTCGCCGCGAATGGGTGACCGTAAGCAATTGAGCCACCGAGCACGTTGAATTTATCCATGTCGATTTCACCGATCGCTTTCGAACGACCTAGGTTTTCTTGAGCAAACTTATCTGAGGCAAACATTTTCACGTTTGCCAATGCTTGAGCAGCAAACGCTTCATGCATATCGATCAGAGTCAGATCCGACAGTTCCAAGCCTGTGTTTTCGAGCACTTTCGCAGTCGCGTAAGACGGTCCCATCAGCATGTCTTTTTCCACACCAATCGCTGAGAATGCGTAGCCACGGATGTAGCCAAGAATTTCCATGCCCAACTCATTCGCTTTACCTTCGCGCATCAGCATCACTGCCGCGCCGCCATCAGTCAGCGGCGTACTGTTTGCTGCGGTAACACTGCCGTACTGGCGGTCAAATGCAGGACGTAACTTTGCATAGCCCTCTAACGTCGAGTCGTGACGAACGTTGTTGTCTTCAGAAATCCACTTTTTGTAAGGTTCAGGGAAAGCGGTCATCACCTCACCTTGGATTTTGCCTTCTTTCCAAGCTTGGGATGCCAATGTATGAGAGCGATGAGCTAGCGCATCTTGTTCTGCGCGTGAGATACCGTGCGTCTTCGCCATTTGCTCTGCCGTTTGTCCCATCGACAAACCCGTCGAGTATTCCGCGACGGCTGGCGGAACAGGCATGAGGTCTTTAAAACTCAGACTCTTGAGAATATTGAGCTTCTGACCCAATGTTTTGGTTTTGCTTAGAGCCAACAGGTTAGCAGCAAGTTTTTTGGACACACCGATAGGAAGTACAGAAGATGAATCCGCACCACCAGCGATACCAATTTCAATGGTGCCCGCCATGATGCTCTCTGCTACGTTTACCGCCGCTTGGAAGCTCGTCGCACAAGCACGCGTCACGCTGTAAGCGTCGGTATGGATGTTCATCCCCGTGCCCAATACGATTTCTCGTGCGATGTTTGGTGCTTCAGGCATTTGAACCACTTGTCCAAACACCACTTGTTCAATTAATTTCGGATCAATATCTGTTCGAGCAAGCATTTCGCTTACTACCATTTTCCCTAAATCGACCGCTGGCACTTGGCTAAATTCCGTGCTTTGACGAGCAAAGGGAGTTCGAAGCCCCGCGACAATAGCAACACGCTCACCATTGCGTGTTTTTACTTCCTGCTTGCCCATTGTTTCTCCTTAAATACAAGAGGTCTGACCTGATGCATTGTAATCAATTTGTTAAATTTATCAAACATGCGTTTAAATAAACGTGAAGCAAGTAGATCAATTGCTCTAGTTCATTGATTATATTGAATAACTATAGAAGCTAAAAACGGCAGAAAGTGTGTGGCAGGTAAAATTGAAGCAAAAAAAAACCACACATAACTGTGTGGTCGGAATATCTATAAAACAATTAACTTACGCCAATTGAAAATTAATCAGTTTCCTGATTAGGAGAAAGTAAAGTCAGCCTTCAAAAGGAAGTGTCATCTTGCTCAACATGTTAGTCACAAGGACTAACGAGATGACAAGATGTACTATAACCCCTTCACTGCTTGAGATTTTGAAATAGATCAATTTTATGGTGATTTTACGATCTTTGAACGCATCTAAATGCCTCATCTATTCAAGTCCATTCACAAGCTTGCTACTCAAAATACGCATCAGATACATAAATCCAATGCATTTAACCAAGTCATTGATAACTAAATGATGATATTGTTAACAAGCAAAGCTGCATCACTAAAGATAATATCGGTTATTTGTGTATACACTTTTATATACCGACTTAGCTTGTAACGAATGGATTTATCACTCGATGCTGGCTTAGATTGGCTTAGCCATAAGTGATGGAATAGAAGTAAAGTCATGCTCAAAACGTATAAGAAATACACAGAGCGAGGATGGAGGCTCCTGTGGCCATATTAAAAATGTTTGGAAAGAAAAATTCCAACAGTCCGGTCAACTCTGATATGGACAAACAAAGAAAATATGAAGCGCTCGTCCGGGGCTATCACCGCGATTTGTACCGCTATGCATACTGGTTGTGTAAGGACAAAGCAATTGCGGAAGACTTAGTGCAAGAGACCTGCTTACGTGCATGGAAGTCTCTCGATAGCCTTCAAGATGAAAAAGCTGCGAAATCTTGGCTTATTACTATATTAAGGCGAGAAAACGCACGTCGCTTCGAACGCAAACAATTTGATTTAGTTGATATCGATGACTACGGCAACGATGCTAAGGTCAGCGACGATCCTCATCATCAACAAGAATGGCTTCAAGCACAGATCATGAGGTTGGATGTGGAATATCGTGAACCTCTGTTTCTTCAGGTTATTGGTGGTTTCAGTGGAGAAGAAATCGGCGACATTCTTGATTTAAATAAGAACACAGTAATGACTCGACTTTTCCGAGCTCGAAATCAACTTAAAGAGATGTTGGATTCTCAAGATACTAAGAGAGGACAAAAAAATGGATGATTTAGAATTTCGTCGTCGTATTTTGTCGGATCCAAAACAGAAGGATGAAGAGATTCTGCAAGCGTTGGCTGCTAGCGATGCCAACAGTAAGTTTGTTGATGACGTTTTGGATCTCGACGCGAAAATTAAGCAGGCCATGAATGTGGATGTGCCAGAGGATCTTGCTGATAAAATCTTGTTTAGCCAAACCTCTAGCGCGCTTGACGAAAAAGTCGTCAAACCCAACTTTGTCCGCAAAGCTATGGCGCTTGCAGCTTCTGTTGCCTTTACCGCAGGTTTGCTGGTGGGGCAAATCAACTGGGGTAACATTCTGGTGCCTCCTGCGCAAGCCAGTCTCGCAGATACGGCTATTAAACATGTCATTCATGAAGAGTCGTTTGTACGCCATTTAGATGAAAACGTGCCGAGTTCCCAGATCAATGCGAAGATGTCGCCATTTCATTATCAGTTTAGTGACAACTTCCCTTACCACGTTTACTACCTAAACCACTGTGGATTTGGTGAAGCTAATGCTTTACACATGGTTTTTCAGGGTGTAAAGGGCAAAGTAACGCTCTTTATTACGGGAATTTCTAGCCAACAAACGGCAGATTTTGAAAAGGATGGTATGACAGGTATCGTCCAACCCGTTGGTTCAACCAGCATGATTTTAGTCGGCGAACAAGGTGAAGACATTGACGCTATCGCCACTAAACTGGCGCCTATGCTAAAACCAATGTAACAACTTCACCAACTTTCGCTTAGAAACATTGAAATGCCGTCAAATACTCTCATTTGGCGGCATTTTTGTATTAATCGCTCACAAAACATTCACCACGCCGATTGCATTTAGAGCTTAAACTCTAAACTATGCAATTTAAGCGCAATTTCCCGTCTTTTAGACATCATTTCCGCAATTTTTATTCAATTTTATCTAATGGTCGGATTTGTCTAGCCCACTCTTGATACTACTATCTGCGCCACTGAGCAAAAGCTCAATTTATCGTCCAGAGAGACGAATCTAATAAGGAAAAACAAATGACTCAGAATACGCGTCTGTTTAAAAAGACTCTCCTAGCAGTAACGGTAGCTTTTGCCTCAGGTCAATCGATGGCAGCAGGTTTCCAAATTAACGCTCAATCAGCAACTGGCATCGGCCGTGCGTTTGCTGGTGATGCAGTAATCGCCGATAACGCGTCAGTAATGGCTCGTAACCCAGCGGCAATGGCTCTTTTTGATAAAATGGAGCTGTCACTTGGTTTTGAAAGCATTACTTCAATGATTGAAGTGAAAGATGCGAAGTATTGTGATGCAAAATGCCAAGTAGCACCAACATTGTTCAAGCCTGTTGACTCTAACTATGACGACGCTGGCGATACTTCTATTGCACCGAACATTCATCTAATCGTTCCTGTAAATGACAAGTTTGCATGGGGCGTAAATGCGTACTCCAACTTCGGCACTAAAACAGAGTTCGACAACAGCTTTGCAGCAAAAGAATACGGCGGCCTCACTGACGTTAAAAGTGCAAACTTTGGCCTTGCAGGCTCTTACCGCTTAAATGAACAATGGAGCTTTGGTGCCGGTTTAGACCTAATCTACGGTCAAGGCACTATGAAGCGTGAACATGCTTTGTTAGGCACTCTCGTTGACGTTGATGAAGCAGATGGTTGGGCAGTTGGCTTTAATGTTGGTACTGTGTTTGAACTAGACGAAAACAACCGCTTTGGACTTGCATACCGCCACAGCCCAGAAATGGAAGCGAAAGACGACAAAGGTCAAAAAATCACGCTACCTCTACCAGATATGGCTGAGTTTTCTGGCTACCACAAAATCCAAGACACTAAATTTGCCGTACACTACAGTATTCAATACATCGGCTGGGAAACCTTCGATCAAATTGAATTCACTAATCTAAGTGGTTCACCGTTGGGCTCATCCTACGATAAGCAGTACCAATGGCAAGATGGTTGGCACTACTCGATCGGCGGTACTTACTACCTAAACAACAATTGGACTCTACGTGCTGGCTACATGTACGACACCAGTGCTCAAGCTGACTTAACGTCTGTTTCTGTTCCAGATTCAGATCGTCAGTGGCTATCTACTGGTTTCACATACCATATCGACAGCAAATCTAATGTTGACTTTGGTTTTACATACTTAATGGGTAAAGATGTTGATGTAAATGAGTCTACACCAAACCCAATGTACGACCCAACAAACCCTCAAAGCCCTAAGAATATTTCGAGCTTGTCAGCAACGACACGCGCAGACGCTATCCTGTTTGGCTTACAATACAGCCGTAGCTTCTAAGAAAATTCCTTATATTTAATGTAAGTAAACTCTATATAAAAGGCTGGATTTCCAGCCTTTTTTCTTATCTAACACTTATCGTCCGCTCAATTTGAGTGAACACGTGTATCTAAAAATCACAATTAGACCTCACAGGTGTTCGCTGAGTTTTTTTCATTCCACTATCATGGTTAGATTATAAAACCATAAACAAACAACAAATTAGAACAAAACACCAAATACATTCATGTTCCGGATTTTCATTTCTAAAGTAATAACTCTACCTTTAGACTTTTGCCCCACGTTATAATTAATTCAGCGAACATTAGAATGAAAACCAACAAGACTTTCCTATCAACTGCAGTAGCACTTAGCCTACTTGGCACTTCAGGCATGGCAAATGCAGCAGGCTTCCAATTAGCTGAATATTCTGCAACAGGTCTAGGTCGTGCTTACGCTGGTGAAGCAGCAATGGCTGACAACGCAAGTTCTCAATGGCGTAACCCAGCAATGCTTACTTACCTAGAGGGCACTCAAGTGTCTGTTGGTGCCATCTATGTAAATCCAAACATTGATATCAATGGTCAAACCACACTTAAGCATCCAGTAAATCAGAGTGTAATTAACTCCTCTTCAACCTCTTCAGATGACTTCGCACATGATGCGATCATTCCAAACTTCTACCTATCACATCAATACAACGAACAATTCGCAATCGGCCTAGCGTTCGGTACGAACTACGGTATGGAAACGGATCTAGGCAAAGGCTTTGCCGCCTCTCATTTTGGTAACGAAGCAAGCGTAACCACAATGGAAGCAAACCTAAACGCAGCATACAAAATTAATGATGCGGTAAGTATTGGTGGTGGTATTCGTTACATCATCGGTGAAGGAAGTTTTGGCGCCACGACTCCTAAAGTAAACGTATTACAAAAACCTCAAGGTACGACTCTGAAGTACATGGAAGGTGACGATACGGCTTGGGGTTGGCAATTGGGTACAGCGTGGCAGATCAATGAAAACAACCGCATCGGTTTCACGTACAAATCTGAGGTTGAGCTAAAGCTTGAAGGTCATGCTGAGGGCCTTGGTTTTGGCTTCGGTACTCCTATGCTTCCACAGCTGCGTGACAATGGCTACATGTACCTAAACCTACCAGCAACGGCTGAACTAGCGAGCTTCCACCAAGTAACAGACCAACTTGCGCTACACGCAAGTTTCAACTGGACTGACTGGAGTTCTTTCGAGAAGCTAGAAGCTCACCTAGAAACCGCTGGTACACACATGGTGAAAGTGGAAAACTGGGAAGATAACTACCGCTTTGCAGTTGGTGCGACTTACCAACTTCAACCTAAGGTAGCCCTACGTACTGGTATTGCATACGATACGTCTGCTGTAAGTGATAAGAACCGCACGATCACTATTCCAGAAACAGACCGTACTTGGTTAAGCATCGGTGCAACTTATGACTGGACGAAAGACTTCAGCCTAGACGCTGGCTTCACTTACATTATCGCGAAAGACGCACCAATCGTTGAGTCTCGTGGCTACAAGTCAGACGATTCAGCTGAAGTAGTTGGCGGTCAATTCGTTGGTGAAACAACGGGTAACGTTTGGCTAATCGGTGTTCAAGCGAACTACCGTTTCTAATTACTCGTTAAAAATCGAGAGACAAAAAAGGCTTAGCACTTGCTAAGCCTTTTTTATTGCGTTCATTTTATTTGAAACATCAACGATTAGAATTCATCTAGATATTCGTCTAACAACGCTTCTTCTTCCGGATTCACTTCTTCTACCGTGTCGATTTCTGCTTTAAAGTTTTGACGCTGAATGTAGACATCTCGAGTCAGTACATAAGGATCTGGAGAACTATCAAGCTGTGCTTCTTGCGGTACAAGCAACGCTCGTTTTTCCAAACCTTCTAATGCCCACTTCCCTAAACCAGCCCAAATATTCAAGTAAGATAATGGGAGATACATACCATCGACGGTATCTGTCACTTCTCGCAAAGTATAAGGACCATAACCAGGTATCATAAAGTATGGGCCATTCCCTACGCCATAATGACCAACAGCACTGCTGAACTCTTTATTGTCGTACTTGGTGATACCCGCCGCAGTTGCGATGTCAAATACACCGAGAATACCGAACGTAGAGTTAATCCAAAAACGGTTAAAGTGATCCACCGCTTTGCTACCGTTACCCATCAAAAGGTTGTTCACCATGCTTGATGGTTCATCAAGGTTTGACAAGAAGTTGGCGATACCGGAACGAATAGGCACAGGTGTGTATTCAACGTACGCGATCGACACAGGACGAACCAAATACGGATCTAAGTACTCGTAGTTGATTTCCCACATCGTGCGGTTAAAGCCTTCTAACGGATCATACACATCAGAAGTCGTTTGATTTGTCTCTCCTTCACTTGTTACTGCCTCCTCAGGCGCACTCGAACAGCCAACAAGACCAAGTGCTAACAGTAACATTAGGTAGGATTTACCCTTGTTATACATTCTATGTTCCATAACGACTATTAATATACTTAAGTAACCTCATTTAAAAATGTATGACCTACGCCAAAAAGCAAATGCAGGAACAACCAACGAGCTCAATGTTAGCGATAAATACATTTTAGACGTCACTTGAGTATATAAACAAAGGCCAGCAAATGCTGGCCTTGGTCATTTTACTTGATAGTTTAGAGTCATACCACTAAATGGGCCCGACATTGACTAAGTGTCATATATCAGAGACAACAACTAACTATTGATACTGTTTATCGATGGTCACTGCAACCGGCTGACCGAATTCAACCACATCGCTTTCGCCATGCCAATCTTGGTCACGCGTTGCAACATTGCCATCAGAATCAGCACGTACACGCACGATAAGTTTTTCTAACGATGATAGCTTCTGTCCTTGCATCATCGCATTACCGTCATCTAGCACCACTGTTCGTGGGAACGAACCAAGTGGATAGCGAGCGGCTGCAACCGGCATTGGTGAACCATCAGCACGATGAATTGAGACAATTAATACCGCGTTAGGATCAAGTTGTGCTTCAGGTGCGACATTAATCGTTACTGCCACGCTTTTATCCGGAGAAACCACTTCACCCATTTGTTTGCGTGCATGGTCGATACTGCGTGAAAGGCTTTCGTAACGGCTATCGTCAGGACCGATCATCTGCTGCATGATGCCCCAGTATTTAATTGCTGCTGGGTAATCTTTACGTTCAAATGCATCAAATGCGAGCAATGAGAACACGCGCAAATCCACATAATCTTGTTGCATGAGCTTACCAAGTAAAGAACGAGCCGTTGCTTGGTCCATCTCGTCTTGAGAAAGCATTAGCGCCTGAGCGTAACCTAGCATGACGTCAGGATCTTTTGGCTCAAGAGCATACGACTTTTTCATAGAATCGATGGCTGTCGTCACATCGCGGTTCGCTAATGCAATACGACCGAGTAGCAACCAACCGGTTGAATCTTCTGGTTGATAATGCAGGCGCGTGCGCAGTGCCAACGTTAAATCAGCCATTTCATCATCGCTCAGAGGTTCAGAAGACGACGACATCAGCTTCTTAGAAAGCTCTGGCAAGTTAGACGTAACCTCTTGCCATTTCACAACATCTTGAGATGCGCCAAACTTGTAATAAAGCCCGTAACTTAACGCAACCGTAAGAATCACAGAAGGAATAAGCACTGCCATCGGCGAGACTTTGGTTTCCTGACTCATTTTCTGTGCAGGAATATCATCCAAAAGTGACTGCTTAAGATCAGAAATCAGATCTTCTTGACTCTCGACAAGACCTTCTTCTGTTTCTTCTTGAAGCTCAGAAAGACGATCTTTATAAAAAGCTTTGTTCAACTCATCACGTAAGATGTCGTCGTTGTTTACTTTCTGCTTCAGAAGAGGCAGCGCAACTAACGCACAAGCAATCAACGTAAGAATAACGGTGGAAATCCAAAATAGAGTCATTACTTATTATCTCCGTTATTCTCTTCTTCAAGCAGTGCCTTTAAACGCGCTTCTTTTTGCTCGTCCCATTTCTCGTCGTTGTTTGCCGTGACTTTTGCTTTTGACTTTCGGCTACGAAGCACGATCAAACCAAAACCGCCCAAAACCACAGCCAGTGGACCAAGCCATAAAATCGCTGTCGACATAGTGAATGGCGGATTGTAAGTCACGAAGTTGCCGTAGCGCGCGATCATGTAATCGACGATCTCTTCTTTTGACTTGCCCTCTTTCGTCATTTCGTAGACCTTGTGGCGCAAGTCTTGAGCAAGTTCGGCATTCGAATCAGAGATGGTGTTGTTCTGACATTTAGGGCAGCGCAATGTGTGTCCTAGCTCTTTGAACTGTTGCTCCTGCTCTAAGTTGTCAAACTCATACACTTCAATTGCAGCATGTGCCGCCAACGAGAATGTTAGGGCTGCAAACACTGCTAAAATCACTTTTCTCATTGCTTCGCCTCCTCAACCAGCTGGTTGTACATTGGTGCTAACGTGTCAGCCCAATTTCGAGGGTTAACATCACCTACATGACGGTAACGAATGACACCATTCGCATCGATAATGAAGGTTTCCGGTGCGCCGTACACACCAAGATCCAGACCCAACATACCGCTGCCATCGAACAGACTAATTAGGTATGGGTTACCTAAATCGTTCAACCAACCGATCGCTTTGTTTCGATCATCTTTGTAGTTCATACCGATGATCTTCACGCCTTTACCAGCAAGTTCGTTGAGATATTTATGCTCTGCGTAGCAAGTAGGACACCATGTAGCCCACACATTTAACAGCAGAGGCTCACCTTTAAAAATCGACTGATCGTACTGTTTACCCGGTTCGGCCAAGTCTTCTAAGTGAAATTTAGGAACAGGTTTGCCAACTAAAACAGATTCCAGCTTTGTTGGGTCGTCCCCATCTTGGTTACGAACCAACTGTGTTGCGAAGATCCCCGCCAGAACTAAGAAAGCAACCAACGGGATAAACAAGATTTTCTTATTCATTTTATGCTACCTGCTTGTTTGACTTTGCGTTCTTTTTCGATGACTTACGGAAGCGGTAACGCTTATCAGAAATCGCTAGTGCGCCACCTAATGCCATGATCAAAGAGCCAGCCCAGATCCAACGTACGAACGGCTTGTAGTAAATGCGCACCGCCCAAGAACGGTTATCTTCCAAACGCTCCCCCATCGCGATGTAAAGGTCGCGAGTGATGCCACGATCAATGGCCGCTTCTGTCATCATCGACTTCGCGGTGCGGTAGAAACGCTTCTCGGCATGAAGTGTATTGATGTACTTACCATCGTGTGTGATTTCGAAATCAGCGATGTAACCATCGTAGTTCGGACCGTCTTTATCGCGAAGACCCGAGAAGTAGAAATCATAACCTTCGATTTGGAAGTGTTCACCTGGCGCTAAACGCACATCACGCTCAATGCTGTAGTTTTGTACCATAGCGATACCAATGATCGTCACAGCAAGACCGATATGACCAAACATCATCGCCCAGTGGCTACGTTGAAGCTTACGAACACCTTCAGCAAAACTGTGACGGTGCGTCGCACGCTCATGCAATTCGAACGCATGCATTGCCACGATCCAAATCGACATAACCCAGCCGATGTACGCCATCACTGAGAAGAAATCAGCAAATAGGAATACACAAACCGCCGCCAACGCCAGAGACACAGTGCCCGACACAAGCATAGGCTTCACAATCGAAGATAACTGGTCACGCTTCCAACGGATAAGAGGACCGATACCTAGCAAGAAGGCAAACGGCATCATCAGCCATGCAAATAGCATATCGAAGAATGGGGCACCGATAGAAACCGAGCCCAAACCAAGCTGCTTGTGAACTAATGGCAACAGCGTACCAACTAAGACAACCACAAGAGCTGCAATTAGCAAGACGTTATTGGCAAGAAGTGCATTTTCGCGCGACACTAAATCAAAGTTACCACGAACACGTACCGCCGCACCTTTCACCGCGAATAGCAGTAAAGAGCCACCGATAACGAAGACAAGGAAACCAAGGATAAACATACCGCGAGAAGGATCGGACGCAAACGCGTGTACCGACACCAAAATGCCCGAACGAACTAAGAAAGTACCTAACAAACTCAACGAGAATGCAGAGATCGCTAGCAATACTGTCCAAGCTTTAAATGTACCGCGTTTTTCCGTTACTGCTAACGAGTGCATGAGTGCAGTGCCTGCTAGCCAAGGCATAAAGGATGCGTTTTCTACTGGATCCCAGAACCACCAGCCGCCCCAGCCAAGTTCGTAATAAGCCCACCAAGAACCTAGTGCGATACCCAAAGTTAGGAATACCCAAGCCGCCGTTGTCCAAGGACGAGACCAGCGCGCCCATGCTGTATCAAGACGACCTGTCATTAGAGAGGCAATCGCGAACGAAAACGCAACAGAGAAACCGACGTAACCCATGTACAGCATAGGTGGATGCACAATCAGCCCTGGGTCTTGCAGAAGCGGGTTCAAATCTCGACCATCAACAGGGAAGAACGGTAACGTACGTAGGAATGGGTTTGACGTTAAGATGATAAACAGTAGGAAACCTACTGAGATCATACCCATTACGGCAAGTACACGTGCAACCGACTCTTG
Organism: Vibrio parahaemolyticus; assembly: GCF_900460535.1. NCBI lineage: Bacteria > Pseudomonadati > Pseudomonadota > Gammaproteobacteria > Vibrionales > Vibrionaceae > Vibrio > Vibrio parahaemolyticus. The sequence goes on from NZ_UHIL01000001.1 coordinate 2,522,060, forward strand.
TGGCATACCGCGGCTGAATGTAGCAACCGCGACGGTCCAACCTGCTTGGATAAGCACCCAAAGCAATAGGGAACCTTCGTGTGCACCCCATACCGCTGTCAAACGGTAGTACCAAGGCAGTTGGCTGTTTGAGTTACTTGCTACGTATTGCAGAGTGAAGTCGTTAGTATAAAAACCCCAACACAAAATCACGAACGAGAAAAACAGCATGATGAACATCGACCAAGACAGCGGTCGAGCGGTATTCATCAGCATCGTATTATTGTTTGATGCGCCCCATAGCGGCAGTACAGAAAGCAGCACCGCCATCGCTAAAGATAAAATGAGGGCAAAATGGCCGATTTCAGCAATCATTCGCCGCTTCCTTGTTTTTGTTCACTGCTGTATTGCAATGGTTCATGCGTTTTCTTCATGGCTTCTGCAATTTCAGGTGGCATATATTCTTCGTCGTGTTTAGCGAGAACTTCAAACGCTTCAACTGTCGTTGCGTCTTTTAGAACACCTTGCGCAACGATGCCCTGCCCTTCACGGAACAAATCAGGAAGAATACCTTCGTAAGTGATCGTTACTTTTGGACCCACATCATGCAGATCAAAGCTCACTTTAAGAGAGTTAGGATCACGACGAACCGAGCCTACAACCACCATGCCACCAATACGAAGACGCTGACCAACCTCAGGTTTAGTACCATCTGGCTTACCGTTGACCAGTTCAGTCGGCGTGTAGAAAAGGTCCATATTTTGGTTAAGCGCATATAACATCAAACCGATGGTGGCACTGATACCGATAAAGATCGCCAGAACAATACCTAGCCTCTTTTTACGTCTCGGGTTCATAAGGTGTTCTCCATATTCTTCGCTGCGTCAATACGCGCTTGACGGTCAATTTTCGCTTTCACTTCTTTCATTAATGCATCACCGCGACGTAGGCTGGTGATTAGAAGGATAAGCATTGATAAAAAAGTAATGCCGAACGCGCTCCATACGTATGACGCATAGCCACCCATGGCAAAAAAGTCGCTCAGAGATTCAAAGTGCATCGTTAATTACCTCACTGAGTTTTGTCTGTTGCGAGATCGCGAACCCAAGGGCGATGACTTTCTTTACTGATGATTTCGTTACGGAAACGCACCATAGTCACAGCACCAAAGAAGAACGCAAAACCAAAGATATTCAGCAACAGTGGCCAAAGCATGTCGGATGAAATTGAAGGTTGTTCGAATTTCGTAATTGTTGCGCCTTGGTGAAGCGTGTTCCACCACTCAACAGAGAAGTGGATGATTGGCAGGTTCACTACGCCAACAATCGCCAAAATACCCGCTGCTTTTGCAGCCGTTTTTTGGTCATCAAACGCGTGGTAAAGTGCTATCACACCAAGGTAAAGGAATAGAAGAATAAGTTCAGAAGTAAGACGAGCATCCCATACCCACCAAGTGCCCCACATCGGTTTACCCCAAACAGCACCAGTCAGAAGAGCAATAAAGGTGAATACTGCGCCGATCGGTGCCATCGCAAGAGCGGCCATATCTGATAAGCGAACTTGCCAAACCAAACCGATAAAGGCAGCAATCGCCATCGACATGTACACGCCCATAGACCAAATAGCAGATGGAACATGAATATAAATAATTCGGAAACTGTCACCTTGTTGGTAATCAGAAGGCGCAAACGCCAGTCCCCAAACGGTACCTACCGCTAGGCATACGAGGGCCAATACAGAAAACCAAGGTAAGAACTTACCACTCAAACGGTAAGCTGCTTCTGGCTTGGCATAAGGATGTAGCCATTTCCACATGTTTAGTTCTCACTCTTACTTCAGGGACACTGTCTAAGGGGTCGAGACCGTAGCAGTGCTTTAATAATAATTCTTTGATCAAGCGTCGTGTTAATGACACTTTATTGAGTTAGTTAACACTAACTCGCAACGCGGCGCTGATTGCAAATGGCGTGAGAGTTATCGCGCCCATTAACATTGCACCTAAAATCGCCAATTGACCGTTATACGCCATACCTAACGCAGCAGCATCAATCGCCGATGTTGCGAAAATCAGAATTGGGATATAGAGCGGAAGAATAAGCAAACTCAAAAGAACGCCGCCCTTTTGTAACCCAACTGTCAGCGCCACACCAATAGCACCGATAAAACTCAGTGTCGGGGTGCCAATCATTAACGTGAGCACCACAGACAACCAAGTGTTGAAATCCAGAGAAAGTAATACTGCCAATAGCGGGCTGATCAAAATCAGCGGTAATCCCGTTAGCACCCAATGAGCTATGACCTTAGATATCACCACAAGTTGCAAGGGAATTGGCATGAGCATCATTTGCTCTAACGCACCATCTTGAAAATCATCACGAAATAGACGTTCTAATGATAATAATGCCGATAGCAATGCAGCAACCCAAACAATGCCCGCTGCAATACGTGCTAACAAATTAGGTTCAGGCCCAATACTCAATGGAAACAAAGTAATAACAATAATAAAGAACCAAAGCGGGTTCAAAATGTCGGCTTGGCGACGAAATGCAATCAAGAGTTCGCGGCGAATAATAGTTGTCATGGCCGAAATCATATCAATCACCCAATTTTATTTTTCTAAGTTTAGGGCTGTCAGCAAACATATCTTGGTGCGTCGTTAACATCACAATGCCACCGTTATCGGCATGCTGAGCAAACAGAGCTTCAAGCACTTTGACACCTTGTTTGTCGATTGCTGTTAGTGGTTCATCCAAAATCCACAAAATCTGCTTACTTAGCCAAAGTCTAGCCAAAGCAACGCGACGCTGCTGACCCGCAGAAAGTTGTGCTACAGGTACATCTTCTCGCCCCGCAAGCCCCACTTGGGTTAAAGCAGTAAAGATTTCTTCATCGGAAGTGCTGTTATTTTGAATAGATTGGTAAAAACGTAAGTTTTCAAATGCGGTGAGTTCGCGCTTTACGCCAGTTTGATGGCCGAGAAATAGCAAGTCTTGGTGGAAGACATCACGAGATTTTTCAACCTCTTCACCTTTCCACTTGATCATTCCTTCTTCTCTATCGCCTAACCCTGTAATAATGCGCAGTAGCGTCGTTTTACCTGTGCCATTACGCCCTTCGATCTGGACTAACTCACCAGGCTTAATTTCAAATTGCAGGTTTTCAAACAGGACCCTTTCATCACGGATCGCAGTCAGGTTAGACACTTCTAACATAGGGCTTCAACTTCATAAGGAACGAAGGGCTATATTAACACAGCTTACTTGTGACAAAACAGGATAAGAAAGCAGGGATGTATGTAAGTTCATGTATTTTTGTTAACTTACTGTCACACTTTGATAAAATTAACCATAAGTGGCTATAAGTTTTTATTTTAGATATAAAAAAAGAAGCCGAAGCTTCTTTTTATTCTCTTTATCGTCGACGCCCACGTGGTGGGTAATTCGAATCATCGGAAGGTTGACTGCTTAATGGCGGGATCTTCTCTTTTCCAGCCAGTTTTTTCTGCAAAGAGAGCATCAACTCTGCTTCTGCTTTTGGCAGTTCACACTCTTCGATTAGCTCGTTGATATCAGCCCCTAACTGCACCATTTTGGTTGCTCTACTGTATAAGCGACCATCAGTATCAGCGTGTTCTAGTTCGCGAATTCGCTCATTAAGATGTTGGATGATATCTTGCTGCTCAGTTACTTTTTGGCCAAGGCCAACTACAACCGAACGTACCTCTAGTAGCTGTTTGTTCAGCTTCTGCACTTCTTTATCCGCGTGTCGTGCCTGCGCTCGCTGTTGGTCCATTTGCTTTTGCAAACCAGCACGAATGCGCAGCTGCAACACAACCAACACCAATACAATAAACGCAACGCCACCCGCGAGGAATGGTACAGATAAAAAAGTCTCTTCAGCCATCATCATTCAGCCAATTATAGGTGAGCCATCTCGTCCCATTCGTCGTCAGTTAGCAGCTTGTTCAAATCAACAAGGATCAGAAGCTTACCGTCACGGTTGCTTACACCTTGGATGAATTTCGCGCTTTCGTCTGTACCTACAGAAGGCGTAGTGTCGATCTCAGAAGAACGTAGGTAAACCACTTCAGCAACGCTATCTACCAAGATGCCGATAACTTGACGCTCTGATTCGATCACGATGATACGTGTGTTATCAGTTACTTCGCCTTCCATCAAACCGAAGCGTGAACGTGTATCGATAACCGTTACAACGTTACCACGTAGGTTGATGATACCTAGTACGTAATCTGGCGCACCTGGAACTGGAGCAATTTCAGTGTAACGAAGAACTTCACGAACTTGCATTACATTGATGCCGTACGTTTCTTCTTCTAGTTGGAACGTCACCCACTGAAGAACTTCGTCATTCGATGTATCTTTCTTCACTTCTACTTCAAAAGCTTGAGACATAGTTAATCCTCGTTAATGTCGTTCCCGACTTAAATCTAATTCAGTGATTTTACATCTAAACCGGCGTTTAGCATGTCTATAAGTGCTTGGACATGAATTAAAGCACACATTTTTTCTTTCACCATGCCCGCTAGCCAAGGGCGTTTACCCGCTTGTTCTCGCCAACGAACATTGTCGCCATTTAGGGTTTCAGTACCCAATAGTTGGTTACTGGCCAAACCCCACATGCTTTCACCAAGCATGACAACGTATTGGTAGTTATCTTTGTATTCATCCCCACGGAGTTTGTCTGCCATCACCCACTTTGCAGTGTCGACGACATCAAACTGCTGTTCGCGGTTCGTCTGTAAACCTAAGTACCAGGCTGGTCGACCAATAAGGTGGTTGAGCTCGGTAATGCGATGAATGCCACCCAATTCATCGAGCGGTACGGCAAATGTCACTTCGTTGACATCAAAGTAAAGCACTTGAAAATCTTCACTTCTTTGCGTGCCTTCCCACGTATTGGGGATCGCAGGGCTCGCCTCGGTTTCCAGTTGCGTTTCGGTTTGCTGCTCTATCGCGATGTCTTGTTCTATCTCAGGAACAACTTCTACCGCTTCGACTTGAGCCAACTCAGTTTGAATGACTTCAGAAACAGGCTCTTCTATCACCCATTCTTGAATTTCTTCAACCACTTCTATTGGTGACTCAACAGCTACTTCAACGTCTGGTTGTATCGACTTTGCGTGAATCGCAATGTCGATGGTGTTCTGTTCCAAAATGTCGTCAATATCTAACTCGTCCACGACATTGGTCGATTCGAGTTGACTCAATAACCTTTGAACGTCTTCTAAATTCGGCGCTTCCAGTTGCGGTGCGTAGTTTTCGCGAAACTGGTAAGAGTCTGACTCTGCGTATTGCATCTGGAGCTCTGGCTCTGGCTCTGGCTCTGGCTCTGGCTCTGGCTCTGGCTCTGGCTCTGGCTCTGGCTCTGGCTCTGGCTCTGGCTCTGGCTCTGGCTCTGGCTCTGCAGAGGATAGTTCCTGAGCGAGCAAGTCAAGCTCATGTTCGAGATCAGTCACCTCAACTTCTTCACCGAGTAATGCACTGAAGTAATCATCAAGCGCCTGCTCGCTGGAAAGTACGCTGTTACTGCTCATCGAACGCTAACCTCTCCAAGTAAATCAATAGCTGTTTGTACGCAAACACACCACGGCTACCGGATGCAAAGTGCGACGCTGGTAAGTGTTTCAAACTTGCGTCTCGGAACTTGGTGTCAATCGGTACTGCGGAAGTCCACACTTGGTTCGGGTAGTCTTTTTTCAGTTGCGTCAAAGTCTGCAACGAAGCGCGAGTTCGCTTGTCGTACATGGTTGGTACGATGGTGACTTTGAACCCATCTGGACGTGATTTCTGCATGATCGTCAACGTACGAATCATACGTTCCAAGCCTTTCATCGCGAGGAACTCAGTCTGTACTGGGATCAAGATACGATCACTCGCCGCGAGTGCATTAACCATCATCACACCAAGGATTGGCGGACAATCGATCAACACGTAGTCGTAATCTTGCGAAACCGCTTGAAGTGCGCGCTTCAAAATCAGCCCCATGCCACTGCGGTTACCCATTACGCGGTCTAGCGTAGCCAATGACATGTGCGCAGGAATGATGTCCATTCCTTCCAACTCGGTTTCTAAGATCAACGGCTTAACCGTATCGCGAGTGAACGTCTTTAGCTGAAACAGATCAAACAAGCTTGATGACACGGTATCTGAGTCATAACCAAGATAAGTCGTCAGTGACGCATGAGGATCGGTGTCGACCATCAATACACGATGACCTTTCTGGCTCAACAAACCTGCTAGTGTCACTGTTGATGTGGTTTTACCTACCCCACCTTTTTGGTTAGCTACACTCCAAACGATCATGATTTATCCTACGCTAAACCCACTTCCACCAGCATGCGTTCTGCAATTCGGTCAAGAGGTAAATCTTCAGAAGAAATGCCCGCTTTAGCAACAGCTTGAGGCATACCGTAAACCACACAGCTTTCTTCGTCTTGTGCCCAAATGGTTGAACCTGCCGATTTCAGCATACGTGCACCTTCTCGGCCATCTGCACCCATTCCGGTGAGCACCATAGAAAGCACTTTGTCGCCGTAAACTTTCGCCGCCGAGCCAAAGGTCACATCCACACACGGTTTGTAGTTCATGCGATCACCGCCATCAATGATGCGAAGGCGAGCAGCACCTGCACGACCATCAATCATCATTTGCTTGCCGCCTGGCGCTAGGTAAGCCACGCCAGCTTGTAACACATCACCGTCTTGTGCTTCTTTCACTTGAATCTTACACAACGTGTTCAATCGACTTGCAAATGCCGCCGTAAATGTCGCAGGCATATGCTGAATCAGCACGATTGGATGTGGGTAGTTCATCGGCAGACGAGTAAGAATTTTTTGTAAAGCAACTGGGCCACCAGTGGATGTGCCAATCGCAGTTAACTGGTATTTCTTACCCGATGCGCGGAACTTGGTTGCTGCCGGTCGAGCCGGAGCCGATGCGGCAGGCGCAGCGGTTCTTGAAGCCAGTGGGCGCGCAGCACTAGTTGCAGCAGCTGGACGCGCTACAGGACGGCGCATGAAAGCACGCTTGGAGGCAATTTGAATGACACGTTGCTGAAGCAGCGAAACCGCTTCATCGCGGTTACGTGCAATATCTTCAAACTTCTTCGGTAAGAAGTCCAGAGCACCAGCGTCCAACGCATCAAGAGTTGCTTTCGCCCCATCATGAGTCAGGGACGAAAACATCAGAATTGGCGTTGGAGATGCGGCCATGATTTCACGCACAGCCGTAATGCCATCCATAACTGGCATTTCAATATCCATGGTGATGACGTCCGGCTTGAGAGCTTTGGCTTTTTCGACCGCTTCTCTGCCATTTACCGCAACGTCAATCACTTCTAGGCGCGATTCTGAGTTGATGATTTCGCTTACGCGACGACGGAAAAAACTCGAATCATCAACGACTAGTACTTTAATCGCCATTTTGTTCCTTTTCTTTACGTCAGCTTAGATGCGCGAAGCTGCTGCGTATTGCTTCAATAGATCTGGCACATCAAGAATCAATGCAATGTGACCATCACTGGTAATCGTCGCACCAGCCATACCTGGTGTACCTTGCAATAAGTTATCTAATGGCTTGATAACCACTTCTTCTTGACCGATAAGCGTGTCGACGACAAAACCAACGCGTTGGCTGCCGATCTGCACAATCACAACATGACCATGACCGATGCGTTGCTCCACGCGAGGAGACTTAGACGCCAACCAGTTTTGTAGGTAGAACAGTGGAATAGACTTATCGCGAACGATGATGGTTAACTGACCATCTACCACGTTGGTGCGGCTTAAATCTAAGTGGAAAATCTCATTTACTGACGCAAGTGGTAGTGCAAACGGATGACCGCCAACACCCACCATTAAGGTCGGCAAAATCGCAAGAGTCAGTGGCACTTTGATGGTGATCTTCGTGCCCTTGCCTAGCTCTGAATCGATGTCGATAGAGCCGTTTAAGGTGTTGATCGCCGTCTTAACTACGTCCATACCTACACCGCGGCCTGAAATATCAGAGATTTTCTCTTTACTTGAGAAGCCAGGGGCGAAGATAAGGTTGAAACACTCTTTGTCCGATAGACGCGCTGCTGCATCTTCGTCCATCATGCCGCGTTTTACCGCAATGCCACGAAGTTTATTAGGATCCATACCGCCACCGTCATCAACGATAGCCAATTCGATATGGTCACCTTCTTGTGAAGCAGATAGGATGACTTTACCAGTGCGCGATTTACCCGCTTTTACGCGGTCTTCTGGCATTTCAATGCCGTGGTCAACCGAGTTGCGCACCAAGTGGATCAATGGATCCGCTAGCGCTTCTACTAGGTTTTTATCGAGATCGGTTTCTTCACCGCGCATTTCCAGCACGATGTCTTTATTTAGGTTACGCGCCAAGTCACGTACAACGCGAGGGAAACGGCCAAATACTTTCTTAATTGGCTGCATGCGCGTTTTCATTACTGCACCTTGAAGGTCTGCAGTAACAACGTCTAGGTTTGCCACAGCTTTCGACATTTCTTCATTGTCGCTGTTCAAACCAAGACTTAATAAGCGGTTACGTACCAACACGAGCTCACCCACCATGTTCATGATGGTATCTAGCGTTGATGTATCAACACGTACCGTCGCTTCTGCTTGTGGCTTTTTCACCGCTGGTGCAGACGCTTTTGGCTCCTCTTTCACCGCCACAGGTTTTGCTGCTGGCTTAGGAGCAGAGGCTGGCGTTGAAACCGGAGCCGGCTGCGCAACAGGTGCTGGTTTTGGCGCTTCTGGAGCTAAAGCGGAAGCAGGCTTAGTTGCCATATCAAGCTCTTCAAGCGTTGGGCCTTTGCCCGCACCGTGTAGCTCGTCAAGCAGCTTCTCAAACTCTTCATCGGTCATCAGGTCGCTATCGCCTGAAGCAGCTGAAACCGCAGGAGCAGCAGGTTCTGGTGCTTTAGGCGTCTCTACAGGAGCGGCAGTTGCTGCTGAAGGGCTCTGACCAACACCATGCAATTCATCGAGAAGACGTTCGAATTCGTCATCGGTGATATCGCCATTGTCCAGAACAGGCGCACTTGCTTGAACAGGTGCAGCCGCTGTTGGAGCTGATGTCGATGCGCCTGGTGCAGCACCTTTACCGTGCAGCTCATCAAGAAGCTTTTCAAACTCGTCTTGAGTAATTTCGTCGACAGAACCTATAGAACCCGCCTCCGTTATGTCGGCTGCAGGGGCAGCTGGCACTTCGTTAGCAGGTTCTGGGATAACTGGTTCTGGAGTAACGATAGGTTCTTCAACCACTGTAGCTACTTCGTCTTCAGACTCAGGCTTACATAGACGGTGCAGTTCATCCAGCAATGCAGGGTCTGCAGCTTCTAACGCTTCTCGATCTTGCACAGCTTGGAACTGGGTATTTACCGTATCCAACGCCTTCAACATGGTATCCATGAGGCTTGGCGTTACAGAACGTTGGCCATTTCGCAACACGTCGAACACGTTCTCTGCACCGTGGCAGGTGTCGACCAGTTCTGCTAAGGATAGGAAACCGGCACCACCTTTCACGGTATGAAAACCGCGGAAGATAGCATTAAGTAAGTCTTTGTCTTCTGGATTGTTTTCTAACTCAACCAGCTGCTCAGAAAGCAGCTCTAGGATTTCTCCGGCCTCAATTAGAAAGTCCTGAAGGATATCTTCGTCTAAATCGTAGCTCATACGTTACCTTTAAAATCCAAGACTGGACAACAAGTCATCGACTTCGTCCTGCGATGAAACCGCATCTTCTCTCAGTTCTGGATGAAGAATAGGGCCTTCGGCTTCGCTTGATTGTTTAATCTTTTTATCTGCCGGTTCTGACAAAACTTGAACCTGTTCTGCTGGTTTTTGGCCAGAGAATACGGTGAGGATTTCCACCAAACGGCCTTCTACTTCGTTTACCAGCGTAATTACGCGACGAATAATTTGACCCGTTAAGTCTTGGAAGTCTTGCGCCATAAGAATTTCGGTCAACTGACCGCGCAATTCAGTGCTATCACCTTCGACCTGAACAAGCAGTTTGTCGATACGGTGACACAGAGCTTTGAATTCGCTTAATTCAATGCGCCCGTACATGAGTTCATTCCATTGAGGACGAACTTGTTGAAGGCAATCATGCAGGTTATCGGCGATTGGAAGGCAGCAATCTACTGCATCCATCGTCTTGTTTGCTGCCAGTTCCGTTTTCTCGATCACATAGTGCAGACGATCCCGAGCATTCGGGATTTCATCTTTAGCTATTTCGGTCATGCGTTGATCGAGGTTGAACTGCTTTAGTGAATCATGAAGGTCTCGAGTCAGTGTTCCGATTTCTTGCAAAACCGGATTCTCTGTACCTTCATATAGCGAGGCAACAAGCATGTTCGCTTGATCTTGTTCCCCGTTTTCTAGCATTTGAACGAGCGACTTCGCCTGCTCTAGTGAGATCATTCTGAATAGACCCTTTTACGTTTAGTTCTTCTTATCGCTTCGAAAACGTCAAACGAGTCATTTTATGTGTATGTATTATTTGGAATAAACGACTCGAATAACAAAGAGAAAGAGAGAGTTATAAACGTTCGAAAATTTTCTCTAATTTTTCTTTTAGTGTTGCAGCAGTAAATGGCTTAACAATGTAGCCGTTTACACCTGCTTGAGCAGCTTCGATGATCTGCTCACGCTTCGCTTCAGCCGTGATCATAAGTACAGGAAGGTGCTTAAGCTCTGCATCGGCACGGATGTGTTTAAGCAGATCGATACCTTGCATTCCTGGCATATTCCAGTCGGTTACAACAAAATCGAAGTCACCTTTTTTCAGCATTGGTAATGCAGTTAAACCGTCGTCGGCTTCTTGAGTGTTATTGAAACCCAAGTCACGAAGCAGGTTTTTAACAATACGGCGCATTGTTGAGAAATCGTCAACAATAAGGATCTTCATGTTTTTATTCAAAATTGCCTCCACTGAATCGTAAAATCAGTGTTTTTAGTCATTTTGTGTCCACGCACTGAGCTTGGTGCGTAAACGTTGCATCGCTTGGCTTAGTATTTGGCTTACACGAGATTCGCTTACACCTAATACATCACCAATTTCTTTCAAATTGAGTTCTTCGTCATAATAAAGCGAAAGTACTAAAGCTTCACGCTCTGGAAGCTGTTTTATTGATTCAACCAGTGCTTTTCTGAACGATTCATCTGCTACACCCTTAAATGGGTTGCTGTCATCAGTTTCATCTGCTGGTGAAATCACATCATCAGAAACGCCTAAATCTTCAATACCAACTAATCTTGAGCAGTTTATATCGGTCAGAGCACTATGATATTGATCCAGTGACATCCCGAGATGTGCTGCTACTTCAGAATCTGTCGGATCACGATTTAACACGCCTTCCAGCTCTGCGACCGCTTGATTAATTTCGCGATTATTCTTATGAACAGAACGCGGTACCCAGTCACCTTTGCGCATGTCATCTAACATGGCGCCACGAATACGGATACCAGCATAAGTTTCAAAGCTCGCACCTTTAGAACCATCATAATTCTGCTGAGCTTCGATAAGACCGATCATGCCGGCCTGAATTAAATCCTCTACCTGAACACTCGGCGGTAAACGGCCTAACAGGTGGTGAGCAATACGCTTAACCAACACAGAGTAGCGTTCAATGAACGCTTGCTGACTATTAAACTTGCCATGCTGGTCATAGGTTATCGCTTTATTCACCAAAAGGGTCCTCTGCGAATTCGGTACGATTTAGCAACCTTTCCACAAAAAATTCCAAGTGTCCACTTGGTGTTTTCGGCAGTGGCCACATCAGCGCTTTGTTTGCCAATGAGCTGATAGCTAAAGCCGCAGGAGAGCGAGGGAACGCATCAACGACAATTTTTTGTCTTTTTACGGCTTGTCGTACTTTATCATCTAATGGAATACATGCTACGAGCTCAAGGCTTACATTCAAGAACCGCTCTGTGACTAGCGTCAACTTTGCAAACAATTCTCGACCTTCTCGGTAGCTTCTGACCATATTTGCAACAACTTTAAAGCGTTGGACTTGGTGTTCTTTGCTCAAAAGCTTAATTAGTGCATAAGCATCAGTGATAGAAGTCGGTTCGTCACAGACTACTACAACTACATCTTGAGCTGCACGAGAAAAACTAATAACCATATCAGAAATGCCAGCTGCTGTATCAATTAGCAGGATGTCCATTTCATCTTCAAGACTACCAAATGCGCGGATGAGTCCAGCATGTTGAGCATGAGAAAGCTCTGTCATGCTTTGTGTGCCAGAAGTTGCAGGGATTATCTTTATACCATAAGGGCCTTCAACAATCGCATCTTTTAGCTCACATTCACCCGCTAGCACATGTCCCAGGTTACGTTTTGAACGAATTCCGAGCATTACGTCAACATTAGCCAGACCTAGGTCAGCGTCGAGAACCATCACCTTTTTGCCTTGGCGAGCCATGCAGATCGCCAGACCCAGCGTTACGTTAGATTTCCCCACACCACCTTTGCCGCCAGTAACAGCAATCACTTTTGTCAACGATGGTTGTGTTAAGCGACGGAGGCCGCTTGCTTGATCGTGTATCATATTCTCAGTCATAGTAGTCCGCCGCCCTAGAGTCCTTCGTTGTCACTGTTCCAAAAGTGAGGTTCGTTCTCTGTCGACTTCTCTAACAGTTCGTTTGCTTTCGCAAGCATGTATTTTGGTTGTGCTATCACAATGTCTTCAGGCACGCGTTGACCATTTGCTATGTAAGCCACTGGCATTGCGTTTTGAATCACCACACTAATGAATTCACCTAAACTTAATGACTCATCAAGCTTAGTGAGAATACAACCCGACAGCGGAATGCGTCGGAAGTGATCAAGAGTTTCTTGTAGAACTCGACGTTGTGCGGTAGCTGGCAAAACAAGGTAGCTATGAATCACTTCACCACTCTCTTGCATTAGGGTATCGAGCTGCTCGGAAAGCCTAACATCTCTTTGTCCCATCCCTGCCGTATCGACCAAAATCAGTCTTCTGTTTCTTAGCTGATATATAACATCGGCTAATTCGTTAGAATCTTTAGCAACTCTTACAGGACAACCCATAATTCTCCCGTAAATGGAGAGTTGCTCATGTGCACCTATGCGATATGTATCTGTTGTCACAAGGGCCACATTGTCGGCACCGTATTCCATGGCTGCGCGTGCAGCAAGCTTCGCGACAGTTGTCGTTTTTCCGACGCCTGTAGGGCCAAGCAATGCAACCACACCACCACGTTTTAAAATATCTTGTTTTGGTATGTTAATTTGATCCGCAACGAGTGACAGCAACGCCTTCCACGCACGTGCAGGCTTGGTGTCTTCTGGGATGTAACATGCCATTTGGTCTGCAAGCTCAGGAGACACGCCCATACGCTCTAAGCGTTTGATAAGCATGGCTCTTAATGGCTCACGACGTTCCACTTCTTGCCACATTAAACCGGAGACTTGATGTTCCAGCAGACGACGAATCGAGGTCATCTCTTCGCGCATATTCTCCAGCTCTTTTGCTGACTCGTCACGCTCTTCAGAGGATGGGCGACGACGGTCATAGCGCGTAGGATCTAACTTCGGCGTTGGTCGCTCAAAACGGTTATCTTGAGCAATCAATTTCGCCAAAGGAGAGTCCGGCTGGTATGGCACGGGCTTTTCTTGGTTGTAGCTTTCGCGGTGCTTATTTTGGCGTTGCAATAGGGCTGATAACGAATCTTCGTTTTCCGCAACATGATCGTCAGACTCTGCTGCGCCACCACTGTATTGCTTCAGCATGTTCGCGAATCGCTGTGTCATCGAGCCTGATTTTTCTTTGCTGTTTTGTAGGCTAATTTTATCTTCATCTAAACTGCGATCTTGAAAACGATCGGCCGCTGATGACGACATTTGACGATGTTCGTTATAGCGATTCGATTGAGAAGCACCACGATTTGATTGCGAAGAAGCACTGGATGAAGGCGGATTGGATTCATTATCCACTGCAGCAACAATCGCTACACCGCCTGCCACTTTCTTGTTTGACATGATCACCGCATCTGCACCCAACTCCTCTTTCACTTGGAGCAGCGCTGATCGCATGTCTTTGGCAAAAAATCGCTTTATTTTCAAACTATGAATCCATTAATGATGCGTGAGATTAATTACCCACGGCTTGCACAATTCTGATCTGTTTTTCATCCGGTATTTCTTGATAAGACAGTACCCGGAGATTAGGTATTGTGTTCTTCACAAACTTAGCCAGTGTGGATCGCAACACGCCAGACGTAAGTAGAACGGCAGGTTCGCCCTTCAACTCTTGCTCTTGCGTTGCATGGCTTAGTGAAGACTGCAAACGTTCAGCGAGTCCTGGCTCAATGCCAGCAGATTCACCTCCCGAGGCTTGCATAGTTTGATGCAATATTTGTTCCAGCTCAGGAATCAAGGTAATCACAGGCAGTTCTGGCTCTATACCATTGATTTCCTGAACAATTAGGCGTTTCAGACTGATTCGAACCGCCGCTGTTAATATGTCAGGTTCTTGACTCTTACTTGAGTACTCAGCCAAGGTTTGTACGATGGTACGAATGTCGCGAATAGGAATGGCTTCATTCAACAAGTTCTGCAACACTTTCACCACCACACCTAATGGGAGTTGATCCGGTACGAAGTTCTCCACCAATTTCGGTGCACTTCGGCCTAGCATCTCCAATAAATTCTGTACTTCTTCATGACCAATCAACTGCGATGCGTTGTTGGTTAATAACTGACTTAGATGCGTTGCCAATACCGTCGATGAATCCACCACGGTATAACCGAGAGCCTGAGCGTGCTCGCGCTGCTCTTCACGAATCCACACGGCTTCTAGGCCGAATGCCGGGTCCATGGTCGGTTCGCCATCAATCATGCCGTAAACCTGACCAGGGTTAATCGCCAATTCTTGGTCTGGGCGAATTTCCGCTTCACCCACCGCAACGCCCATCAGGGTAATTCTGTAGCTGTTTGGCGTCAGCTCAAGGTTGTCGCGAATGTGTACAGCTGGGATCAAGAAACCAAAATCTTGTGAGAGCTTTTTACGAACGCCTTTCACGCGCTCTAATAACTCTCCGCCTTGGTCACGATCCACCAGCGGGATTAATCGATACCCCACTTCTAAACCAATAATATCAACAGGTTGAACGTCATCCCACGACAACTCACGTTGAGAAATGGGCTCGCTGCCATCTTCTGCTTTCGCAGGTAATGCTGGTTCTTTTGCTTTTTGCTTCTGACGCTTGTCAATTAAGTAAGCACCCGCGCCAGCAGCAACGGCCAACGTTAAGAAAGCAAAATGCGGCATGCCCGGTACGATACCCATCACGCCCAAAATTGCCGCCGTGATCATCAACGCTTTCGGGTTGTCGAACATTTGGAAAACCAACTGCTCGCCCATGTCTTCATCGGTGTTTTGGCGCGTTACCATCATCGCCGCTGCAATTGACAGCAATAGAGATGGAATTTGAGCAACCAGACCATCACCGATCGTTAGCAAGGTATAGATTTGGATCGCTTCACCAAAGCCTAACCCGTACTGCGCCATACCAATCGACAGACCGCCGATGATGTTGATAAACAGAATCAAAATACCGGCTATCGCATCGCCTTTTACAAACTTAGACGCACCATCCATTGAGCCGTAGAAGTCTGCCTCTTTAGTCACTTCAAAACGACGCACGCGCGCTTGCTCTTGGTCGATAAGGCCTGCGTTTAAGTCCGCATCAATCGCCATCTGTTTACCAGGCAACGCATCAAGGGTGAAACGAGCGCTCACCTCAGAAATACGCCCCGCACCTTTGGTCACAACCATAAAGTTAATGATCATCAAGATGAGGAAGACGACTAAACCGACTGCGTAGTTACCGCCAATTACAACGTTACCAAACGCCTCGATAACGTTACCTGCCGCATTGCCCCCTTCATGGCCGTGAAGTAACACGACACGAGTAGACGCAACGTTCAGCGCCAAACGCAACAACGTTGCGATCAGCAGTACCGTCGGGAACGCGGCGAAATCTAACGGGCGGCGTGTATATACCGTCACCAACAACACCACCATGGCTAAGGCGATATTAAAGGTGAAGAACATATCCAGTAGGAACGCGGGTATCGGTAATACCACCATCGCAAGGGTGGCCAAAACCATGACAGGCGCGCCAATAGCTGGCATCTCACGCTGACGAATTCGTGGCAATTTATCTGCAAACGGCAGGCTTAACTTCATACTGCGAGGTATCTCAATCGAATTGAAGCGTCACGCGAATACGCACTTTAATACGTATGTCTAATGTTTATACGCGACCACTTTCGCCTAAAAGTTTAGGTATAGTTGATAATTAGTCGACTTAAGCAATCTATGTACCAAAATCAACGCCAAAATAATGACTCAAAGCTAAATAACAGCACAATCCATTGATTGTTTTATATTTTTCTTAATTTTGCTTTTTGTACGATTAATGACGATGTTCCGGCGGGATTGGCAAGTCATAATCTTGAATTTTCGGTCGCTGACCACCACGTTTGCGGTACTGTTTTAACTGGAACACAAACGCCAGCACTTGCGCGACCGCGGTAAACAGACCGTCAGGAATTTCTTGTTCCAACTCAGTGGTATGGTAAAGCGCACGTGCAAGTGGTGGAGCAGGCACAATCGTAATGTCGTGCTCGCGTGCCACTTCTCGAATTTTCATCGCCATATGATCCGTACCTTTCGCTATCACGACTGGCGCACGATCTGTTTTCTGCTTATAACGCAGCGCCACTGAATAGTGCTCCGGGTTGGTGACAATAACGTCTGCTTGAGGTACATCGGCCATCATCCGGCGTTGTGCCGCCTCCCTTTGCAGCATACGAATACGACCTTTCACCTCTGGCTTACCTTCGGTTTCTTTGTATTCGTCTTTCACTTCTTGCTTGGTCATCTTCAACTGATCGGCGTGCTGCCAAATCTGGAACGGTATATCGATGGCCACAACAATCAATAACGAGCAGCTGATCAACAAGATGAAGTTGAGCAAAATATCCAGCGCGTGGAAAATGTTCTGCGGGTAAACATCCATGCTAAGTTGGATCAAATCCGCTTGCGACGCTTGGATCAAATACATGGCAACGCCTGTCACCAACACCACTTTCAAGATCGATTTGATCAGTTCAACCCAACTTTGCATGCCCACCATGCGTTTTAAACCGCTCAGAGGGTTCATTTTGGACAGCTTAGGCATTGCCGCTTCGGCAGAAAAGCTAATGCCCCCAACCCCTGCTGCACCAATCGTCGCCGCCACAAACAACGTGATAAGGATGAGAAACAGTGGAAAAAGCAAATCTGTCATTGCGCCTAATGCGATATCAAACAGCTTTGTTGTGTCAAAGATTTCGTCGCGTTTGAGGTCGAACAAACGACTCATAATGGAAAACAGCGAACGTGCAAGTGACTCGCCAAACCACATCAGAGCGATAGCACCCACAATCAGCACTGACGCCGATGCGAGCTCTTTTGAGCGTGCGACCTGCCCCTTTTCTCTGGCTTGTTGTAACCGTCGGGGCGTGGCTTCTTCGGTGCGTTCCTGACCGTCTGACTCTGCCAAACCAGCCTCCTAACAATCCAAGCGAATGAGGCTACAAATCTGCTCCTCACCCAATGCCCAGTACAATTCATAATGACTGTATAGACCAGCCAAGATGTACCAGCAAATCAATAGACCCACCATCAATGCAAACGCAAAGCCGAGCGAGAAAATGTTCAGCTGAGGCGCGGCACGCGTCATTACACCAAACGACAAGTTGATAGTAAGCAGCGCGATGATGCCTGATAGCGACATACTCAGAGCAGTTTTGAACATAATGCCAAGCCAACCCGCCATATCACGAAAATCCACCGCGGTAAGCGTGCCCGACCCTATAGGTAGGGTTTTAAAGCTGAACACCACCAGTTGCAGCATTTTTAAGTGACCATCGGTTGCGAGGAAAAACATGGTGGTCAAGAACATGAATAATTGACCGAGCAATGGCGTGTTCTGACCATTGGCAGGATCGACCATCGACGCAAAACCTAAGCTCGATTGCATACCAAGGATTTGCCCGAGCAACACAAACGTTTGGATCATAAATTGCGTCACCATGCCCATCGCGACGCCAATGATCATCTGCTCTGCGATGGTCATAAAACCACGAAATGAGAGCAGTTGAATGTCTTGCGGAACAGCAGGAATAGCGGGCATCACGGCAAAAGTAATCGCAAGGCCGAGATACAAACGAATACGAGGAGAAACAAAGCGAGCGCCAGTAACGGTCATTACCATCAACATCGACGAGATACGAACGTACGGCCAAAAATAATTGGCTATCCAGTCTAAGATGATTTGAGTGGGATACTCCATACCAGCCTCTAGTACAGAACCTGAGGCAAGCGCTCAATCAAGCCGAAGAAATATTCCATCAGCATTTGCGTCATCCAGTGACCAAACAGCATCAAAGCTAACAAAGTCACGATCAAACGAGGTAAGAAGCTTAATGTCTGTTCGTTAATTGACGTCGCGGCTTGAAAAATCGCCACGACCAAACCGATGAGCAAACTAGGGATAATAATGGCACAGACCATGATCAACACCATCCACAGTGCCTCACGGAAAAGCTCGACAAACATTTCAGGAGTCATGTCTTACCTCTTTTCTCTGTGCCAATCTAAAGGGCAAAACTGCCGGCTAAGGTCGACAATATCAAGTTCCAACCATCCACCAACACAAACAGCATTAACTTAAACGGCAGCGATACAATCATTGGCGATAGCATCATCATACCCATGGCCATCAAAACCGATGCCACCACCAAGTCGATGATCAAGAACGGCAGAAACAACATGAAACCGATTTGGAACGCCGTTTTCAGCTCCGAGGTGATAAAAGCGGGAATCAACACCGCCATCGAGACATCTTCTGGATTGGTTACTTGCTCGCCCGACATATTTACGAAGGTTTCCAAATCCTTAATGCGCGTTTGCTTAAGCATGAAGGCCTTCATCGGCACTTGCGCTGCATCAAATGCTTCGCGCGCTGTCACTTGTTCGTTGATGTATGGCTGGATAGCCGTGTCATTGATTTCGTTGAGCACAGGAGACATGACAAAGAAGGTCAAGAAAAGCGCGATGCCAATGATCACCTGATTCGATGGTGTTTGTTGTAAGCCCATCGCCTGACGCAGAATCGACATTACCACCACAATTCGGGTGAAAGACGTCATCAAAATCACCATTGCTGGCAAGAAGCCCAGCATGGTCATTAAGGCGAGAATTTGCAATGTAACAGAATAGTCTTCACTGCCATCCGGATTGGTGGTCATGGTGAAAGCTGGAATACCCGCACCGTTGCCAACCGACATAGAGCGACTTGCTCCGGTATCGCTTTGCATGGCCTGAACCGTCACACTGCTCCCTTCTGCTAAATTCGCAGGCAGCGGTGATTCCTCTGCCTCAGCAAACGAAAATGAAGAAAACAGCACGCCAACCAGTAGCACCAAAGTGCTAAAAAGCAGACGGATTGGATTACCCTTTGTCATTTTTCTTGATCAGTTGGCTGAACTGACTGGCAAAAGCATTGGTCGCCAACTCTTCCTCTTTCAATGGCTTTTCTAGCTTGGCTAAGGTTTGGATCGATTGACTAGTGATGCCCACCAAAAACTGCTCTTCTCCAACCTGAACCACGGCGATTCGCTCTTTGGTGCCGACAGGTAATTGGCTCACGATGCGTAAACCTTTTTGCTGCCCTAACGCCGGCACTTGCATGCGTTTAAGCAACCATGCCAACAGCAAAATGACACCAATAACCAGCACAAGTGAACCCAAGGTGGTTGCTAAATCGAGATTACTGGGTGCAGCCGCAAATGCGTAAGGAGCACTCAGCATTAAACCGAGTGCTCCTGTGATTTGCTTCAATCTCTTTGTGATTGAACTTGTCATATTAACGCAGCTTTTTGATGCGTTCAGTTTGGCTGATCACATCAGTCAAACGGATACCAAACTTGTCGTTCACTACCACGACTTCGCCGTGCGCAATCAACGTACCGTTAACCAAGACATCAAGCGATTCACCCGCTAGGCGGTCTAGCTCTACGACCGAACCTTGGTTCAATTGCAATAGGTTACGAATGCTGATTTGCGAACGTCCCACTTCCATCGAGATGGTAACGGGAATGTCCATGATGGTATCGAGTTTACGACGTTCATCGTCGGTAATTGGTCGAGAAGTATCTTTCAGCTCTTCCAGTGGCGCTGCCAATACTTCATCTACATCAATAGAAGGTGCAGACGGGTCTTCGCCAAGAGCGGCTGCCCATTCGTCTGCTAGCTTTTGATCGTCACTTGGTTCCATTTTTCTATCCTGTGTTAAGCCTTACTCAATCAAATCAACGAGTAAGGAGTCTTAATCATCTCTATCATCGTCATTCTCAAGCTCAGACATGATGTCTTTGCCCAAGAAGGCTAAATCAGTTTTCACTACGTGTGGGCGTTCAATCTCTTGAGAGACTTGCACGGCAAGCTTGTCTTCAGAGCGACCCATTTTTACGCGGTAAGTCGGTAAATCTTCGATAAACATGGTAGCGTGCTCAGGCATTTCAATCGGAATAATGTCGCCTGGTTGCAGCTCCATCAAATCGCGCAACGATATGTCTTTTTCCAGCAAATTCACTCGGAAGTTTACCGGGCAGTCCATGATCTCTTCGCGCAGCGCTGAACTCCAACGTACGTCGGTTTCCATCTTGTCCGACTGAACACCAGCATCGAGCAACTCGCGGATTGGCTCGACCATGGAATACGGCATTACGACATGGAAGTCACCGCCACCGCCATCCACTTCAATATGAAATGAGCTCACGACAATCACTTCGGTCGGGCTCACGATGTTTGCCATGCTTGGGTTTACTTCAGAATCGAGGTATTCGAACTCGACGCCCATGACTGGCGACCACGCTTCTTTGTAGTCTTCAAACACAATTTTCAGCAGTAGCTGGATAATGCGACGCTCAGTTGGCGTAAATTCACGGCCTTCGATTTTGGCGTGGAAGCGGCCATCGCCACCAAAGAAGTTTTCTACCAGAATGAAGACGAGACGCGCTTCCATGGTAATCAATGCCGTACCTTTAAGAGGACGGAAGCGAACCATGTTCAAACTGGTTGGCACGTACAACGTATTTTGGTACTCGCCAAACTTCATCATCTGTACGCCGTTGATCGACACTTCGGCCGTTTTGCGCAGCATGTTAAACAGACTGATCCGCATGTGTCGTGCAAAACGCTCGTTAATCAGTTCGAGCGTTGGCATTCGACCACGGACAATCCTGTCTTGAGACGAGAAATCGAAACTGACGGCACCTTCCGTGTCGTTATCTAAGGGCTCATCAATGTCATCGACATCATCAACCCCGTGCAGTAGCGCATCAATTTCGTCTTGGCTTAATAGATCGGTCACGTTTTACCTATTGAATAACAAAATCTGTAAACAGTACTTTTTCAATCACTGGCTTGCCGACCGCAGCATTTAAAGCTGCTTTGATATCTTCGGAAGCTCGGTCTCGCAGTTCCACTCGACCCGTTGGAGAACGAAGCTGCTCTACCGTTGCCGATGCAAATGTTGATAACAAAGAGCTCTCAACCAACGGAGAATGGTAACGCGCCAACTGCTCATTCTCAGAGCCACGTACCATAAGCTGCGCTTTGATTTGCACCAGTCTATCGCGACGGTCACCCGTCACGTTAAAAATGAACGGTTGCGGAAGATTCACGTACGCAATTGGGTTAGCCGCTGCGGCCTGTGTTTGCTGTGACTCTGCCTCTGCGGCTTGAGCCGAATCATCCGATCCCATTAAAAAGAACGCCGCCGCGCCACCACCACCGAGCAGAACCACGACTGCAATAATGATGATCAGTAGCTTGCTTTTACCTTTTGGTGCATCGGCACCTTGTAGCTGTTCTTCTGCCATTGTTTTCTCTAATTATTTGTTCTTGTTCAAGATGGTTGAGGTTACGACATTAGGCGTAAAAACTAATTCCATCACGCTTTGAAACCACATTCAAATCAAGATTCACGTCGGCATCAAAGTTTTCGTCTGACTGGCCAGAAAAACCGCGTCCAGACGTGCCTTGGCCATTTTGTTCAGCCGCTGCGTAACCACTTTGCTGTTGTCCACTGCTTTGCTGCTGAACCGAGGAATCCGCCAGTTGCATCCCTTGTTGAGCCAACATTTCACGTAGACGAGGCAACGTTTGTTCAATAATGTCACGCGCTTGTGGGTTGGTAACCGTAAAATGCACGTTGGCCAAATCGTTGTTCATCGTCATGCGAATTTGCATACGGCCAAGCTCTGGTGGGTCAAGTCGGATGTCGAGGTTCTTCAAGTTCTTCGACATCATCATTTGTACTTTTTCCGCCACTTGCTCATTAGCGAGCTCTTTTGTTAATTGCAGAGGCAGTTGCGCTTGCTGAGCGGCTTCCGCTCGGGTTTGCTGTTGGGCTACTGCACCTTGTTGACCTGCTGCCGCTTGCAGCTGTCCTGCTAATCCGTATTGCGACTCTGGCTTATCTTGCTGGCTCGCCGTAGCTTTCAACGCACCTGCACTTAACGCGGCATTGATCGCTTTGTGGCTCACTTCACCATTAGCAGCCATTTGAACTGCTGGGTTGAAATTATTCGCCACCAGCGCATCAGGCATTGGTGCGGACGCAAGTTTATCGGCATGTTGAGCCATTGGCGCTTGCGCAGCGACGTGCTTCATCTCTTGCGCGTTCACGTATTGTGCTTGTTGCCCCATCGCGACTGCAGCGGCTGTGCGTTCGCTGCCGTTTCGTACATTGTTATGCTGCGATGTATTTTGCTCCGCAAGAATGGCTTTCACGTCCGTTGGCAGCGCAACCAACTGGGCTAGATCTTGCTCAGGAACATCCGCGACGACGTCACCCGCTCTCAAACCTTCAATGACATCGATTTCTTGTTCGCTTAGAGGTTTGCCTTGCGCCAACTTGGTATCAATGACTTCCAGCTCATCAATTGAAACCAGCTGAACCGCCTTACCTTCAAAGCCGACCGTCGCAGGGTCAAGTGACACCGAACCATCCAATGCACCTGAGGTGTTCGCCTGAGCTTGTTGCATTGCTGAAGCATCCATTACAGTAGGCGCATTCAGGTTTTGCCATTCGGTTGATTGAGACTGTAGCTTCTCAATATCAATCGGCTTTCCATTGGCATCTAAGATTGGTTCCAGTTGCTGCTCGGCCGCCAAATTCACTTGCTCAACAGAAAGCGTCGATTGCAACGCTGCTAGCGCTTTTGCGTCATCTGTTTCGACCAGTTTCGACACTGGAGCAGAAAAAGAAGTTGCTTGCGTCGCCTGTAGAGGCAAACCCTTGCCGCTATCAACAAAAGAATCATTGGTTTGCAATGCTTGGTTCGCTTGTTCAATACGACCGAGTAGTTGCTGACCTTCTCCCATCGCACTGGCCACCGCTATCTTATCTTGCGAGTCTGTGTTCTGAGCGCTTTGTTTTGAATCCAACTGAGCCTCTGACTCCATTGGCGACAAAGCTTGCTTAGCTACGACGGGGTCTTTACCTTCTTCTTGAAGTGATTCCGAAGTTTGCTCGGATTCGTCAGCAACGGCTTTTACGCCTTCATGCTCTAGCAATGCATCAGCCGCTTTTCCATCGACACTCTCACGGTTCGCGACTGATTCTTGGCTCTCGCCATTCTTCTCGACCGTTTCACCTTCTGTGGCGCTAACGTCGGTCTTTGCATCTGTACTTGCTGTTTGAGTGACCGCTTTTTCTGCTTTTTCTGCTTTTTGTGAACCTGTAAAAACTCCCGCTAAGGTTTCAAAAAAACCTTTGCTTTCAGAGCTTTCTGTAGGTGCTTTTGCGGAAGACTCAGAAGCCGAGGTCTTGTTAGTCGCAGAAACATTAGACAAATTCACATTCATAAAAACTTTCTCGTTTTTAGCTACGCCTTTTTATGGCGTAACCAGATTGCCCATCAGAGGCAAAATTAGATAATTAAACCATGAATTTGCAAAAATCACGCCAACGCATAAGGCTATTTTCCTGACGAACAACGCACACGAAAAGAGTGGAAGCGAGATCAACTTCAACAAAAATTAGAACGGCTTGGCCTTACGGCTAAACAACAGCGTGGAAAACTCATCCATCTGCTTTTGCTCACGTTTGGCTTCCGCGATTTGCTTTTCTTTCGCTTTCTTTTCGATCATCCACTCGTAAGACATGCGTTCTTGGCGCATCTTGAGCCAGTAGTCTTTGCAGTTTTCGACTTGTTCTTTGAAGTGATGCTCTGCTTGCTTTTGCTTTGATAGTGTCTCGTCAAGCTGACATAAGAATCGGTTGAGATGCCCGTATTGGCTGGCGGTTAAACCCGCTTGGCCACGATCCACCAACTGCTGGCAGTAATCGAGACGATACTTTTCGATTTGCTCAACCTGACGATAATAGTCTTCAAGCTCAGAGCGCGCTTTGTTCAGCGCAAGTACGGCTTGGTCTTCGCGCTCTTTGGTCTGCTCAAGTAGGAATTCCATCGCATTATTCATACGCTATTACCCACCCAAAATATTTCTGAGCATATTGACGCACATATCGTATGGCACCGATTCTTTCATACGCTGCTGCAAGTATTCGTCTAGCTTTGGCTTTAATGTAAATGCGCCATCGATAGCCGGATCGGTGCCCGGCTTGTAAGCACCAATCGACACCAAATCTTGATTTTTGCGACAAATAGACAAGACCTGACGTACCGCTTTCGACATCAACACATGTTCTTCGGTGGTGATCTGAGGCATCACACGGCTGACCGATTTCTCGACATCAATCGCAGGGTAATGACCCGCGTCTGCCATTTCACGCGACAAAACAATGTGACCATCGAGAATGGCACGAGACGCATCGGCGATAGGATCTTGCAGATCGTCACCTTCAGTTAAAACGGTAAAGAAAGCGGTGATCGAGCCTTGCTCTGGGCTGCCATTACCCGCACGTTCCACCAGCGCAGGCAACTTGGCAAATACCGAAGGCGGATAACCTTTGGTGGCTGGCGGTTCACCAACCGACAAGGCAATTTCACGCTGTGCTTGAGCAAAACGGGTCAGTGAATCCATCAGCAACAGCACATCCAAACCTTGGTCGCGGAAGTACTCGGCAATCGTAAGCGCCGTTTGACACCCTTTCAAACGCATCAACGGAGATGCATCAGCTGGTGCAGCCACCACAACTGAGCGACGACGTCCGTCTTCGCCTAAAATCTCTTCAATAAATTCTTTAACTTCGCGTCCACGTTCACCAATCAGACCTACCACCACCACTTGCGCTGTAGTGCCTCGTGTCATCATGCCTAGCGTGACCGATTTACCCACACCAGAACCCGCAAACAAGCCAATACGCTGGCCTTTGCCTACCGTCAACAAACCGTTGATCGCTTTTAAGCCAACATCGAGTGGTTCAGAGATCGGTTTTCGTGCCAGTGGGTTGATGGGTTCCGCATTAAATGACGCACGGTGCTCAGTGTAAATCGGGCCAAGTCCATCCAGCGGATTGCCCACGCCGTCAATAACGCGGCCAAGCAGCTCCATACCGACAGGCAAACCTGCTTCGCTGGTAAGTGGCGTCACTTTTGCACCGGGCAAAATACCGGTGATTTGCTCACTCGGCATCAAATACAAGTTGTCACCAGAAAACCCAACTACTTCGGCTTCCATGTGACCAGACATGGTTTCAACCAAACATAGACTGCCGATCGGCGCACGACAGCCCGTTGCTTCTAGGGTCAAACCTACAACGCGCACCAATTTGCCAGAAGCGACCGGGCGCGTGGTTAAGCCTTCGACTTTGTAGTTTTTGAGACGATCGGCCAAAGCTTGCATGGATTACTCACCCTCTTGGTGACGGTTCGCGCCACAAAAACTGTGCAGCACACTCTTGATGCGCTCTTCCATGCGGTAGTTAATGCTCGATTCGCCTGCTTCGATTTGCACATCGCCACGATTAAGTGATGGCTCAGAAACCAGTGTCCAGTTGCGGCAATCTAAATCTTCTTCACCATACGCAGAGCGAATGATGGCAACATCTTCAGGGTTGAGATGCAATGTGATTGGATGGCCAGAAATCGGCAGCGCTTCTACCGACTGCTTAACCGTATCGAGAATAATTTGTGGATTGGTTTGAACCTCGACATGCACCACTTCTTTGACTAAACACAGCACCATGTCCACCAGTTGCTTCTCTACCTGAGCATTCATCAGCTCCAAAGGTTGAGCAAACTGGTTGGCGAGATTCATAAACACTTCAACCTGCTGTTGAATAAACTCTTGGCCAGCAGAAACGCCTTCTGCTTTACCCAGCTCTAAGCCCTCGGCATGGCCTGCTTGCAAGCCTTCTTCTTTGCCTTTGTCGTACCCTTGCTTAAAGCCAGCTTCTTGACCTTGGTACAAACCTTCTTGATAAGCGCCTTGCTTGATCAGTTCGATCTGTTCTTCTGTCAGTTCAAGAGCTTGTTCTTCTTCTGGCTCGTCAAAGTTTGGCACCCAGCTAGGATCGTAGTTAAACGCAGTCTGTTTGGCTTTTTTTTCCTTTGAATCGCCATAGTCGGGCAAACCCCAACGTTGCGGTTCAATCAGCGCATCATCTTCATCAGGACGGATAAATCCACGTTTTCTATCGCCAGCCATGGGTTACCTACTGTGTATTAGATTTGAAGTGAAGGAGCCCCGCAACAAGAAGGTCGCAGGGCTATAGAGATTATAAGAACTCGTCTGCGCCGCCAGAAAGCATGATTTCGCCAGCGTCGGCCATACGACGAGCAATCGCCAGGATTTCTTTCTGCGCCGCTTCTACGTCTGCCACACGCACTGGTGGCATCGCTTCGATGTCGTCACGCATCATCTCAGCGGCACGCTTAGACATGTTCTTGAAGACTTTCTCACGTAGAGAATCATCGGCACCTTTGAGTGCTTTTTGTAGAACGTCTTGCGGTACATCACGCAGCAATTTCTGAATACCTTGGTCGTCCACTTCGACCAAGTTCTCGAAGACGAACATAAGGTCTTGGATTTGCGTCGCCATGTCTTCGTCTTGGTCGCGGATTTGTTCCATCAAGATACCTTCGACGTTGTTGTCTAGGTAGTTCATGATCTCGGCTGCTGCCTTCAGGCCGCCAATCTTGGCTGCTTGTGCACCCGCTTGACCCGCGAACTGCTTCTCCATGATCTCGTTTAGCTCTGCCAATGCTGATGGCTGAACCTCTTCAAGGTTGGCAATACGCATCATCAGATCCAAACGCACACGCTCTGGGAACTGAGAAAGAATTTCCGCTGACTGATCCGCTTCCAAGTACGACAATACGATGGTTTGAATTTGCGGGTGTTCGTTGACGATAATGCTTGCCACTTGGCGTGGATCCATCCATTTCAATGAATCCAGACCTTTCGAACCGGTACCCAGCAGAATTTGATCAACCAAGTTGTTCGCTTTGTCTTCACCCAGCGCGGCCACCAAGGCATTACGCATAAAGTCTTCGCTGCCCATACCAATGTTGGTGTATTTCTGGATATCTTCCAAAAACGTACGGTGCACCGCCGATACTTTCTCTTGGCTTAAATCTTTTGCACGCGCCATTGCACTACCAACGCGCTGTACTTGTTTCGGTTCTAAATGACGGATGATGCCAGCCGCATCTTGCTCATTCAGACTTAATAACAAAATGGCCGCTTTCTCTTCACCAGTAATGGTGGAGGCATCAAACTCAACTGGCATGCCTGCGCCGTTTTCATCTTGAGGTACGATATCGTTAGCCATTTTCGTTCATCCAGTTTTTCACAACTTGAGCCGCTAGCTCTGGTTCGTTCGCTACAAGTGCACGAACCGCTTTCAGTACGTCTTCATCTTTATGAAGGTTAGGCAGATCGATACTTGAACCAAATTCAAACAGCTCACTGCTTTCAATGTCGCTACCAATTAGGCTGGTTTCGCCATCGGCACCAATTGGCAAGCCGTCTGGGCCGTACATTTCATCGTCGTCATCACCAGCTGGGTTAAGCAGTTTCTTCATTGCAGGGCGAACCAGTACAAGCACAACCACGATGATAACTAAAGCGCTGGCGAACCAACGAACCCAATCGTTGAAGTTCGGGTGTTCCCAAATTGGTTGGTCAACAAGCTGCTCGGTTTCTGGCTCGGCAAACTTGACGCTCAATACGTTAAGTAAATCACCACGAGATTGATCAAAGCCGACGGTGCCAATCAACACTTGACGAATCGCGTTGATTTCACCTTCCGACATTGGTGTGTAAGTCACTTCACCTGTATCTGGATTAACTTGGCGACGGTCTTTGATGGCAACTGAAACAGTTTGGCGCGCCACGGTGCCCGTTTGCTTACGCTCATGGCTAATCGTGGTGTCTAGCTCGAAGTTGCGGGTCGATTCTTTACGTACAGAGCCTTGCCCCATTACCGAGCCGTCTTTCATTTGCGCGACGTCTTGCGGAATAGAAGCATCCGCCGGAGGCTGATTACTAAGCGCACCCGGAATGCCTGCTACCATGTTGCCGTTGTTGTAATCTTCTAGCGCGTATTCACTGCGGGTCGATGGCGTATTTGGGTCGAAACGTTTACGAGTTTGCTCAACCGCACTGAAATCCATTTGGATATCCACTTGCGCGGTGTAGTTACCAAAACCAAGAATAGGCAACAGAACAGAGTCGATTTTTTCACGCAATGCTTGTTCTTGGCTGCGTTCTAACTCTTGCTCTTTGCGACGCGCGGCAGACGCAGGGTCTTGCGAACCAGAGCTCAACAAACGGCCATGCTGATCCGTGACGGTAATGCGCGATGTCTTCATGCCTGGAACGGCGCTCGCGACCATATCGACAATCGAGTCCACTTCTTGCTGCTTAAGGTTGGCACCTGTCGATAACGTCAAAAATACAGAGGCGGAAGCTTCTTGGTTATGACGCACAAACACACTGTGTTTCGGCAACGCCAACAACACTCGCGCTTTGCGAACCTGCTTCATTTCTTCAATGGCTTGAGCTAGCTGACGCTCACGGCTGAGCTTAAGACGTTCCTGCTCTAGGCGCTGAGAAACGCCAAAGCCCATGTCTTGCAGCAGAATGTCATCACCCGCTTCGGTCGCTTGATTGACGCCCGAACGCACCATGCCTAATTTGATTGAGTTGTACTCGCTCGACTCCACCGAAACGGTATTACCATCGAGTTTGTAATTGATTTTTTGCTGGTCAAGGTAATCCAGAACAGGGATCAGTTCTTCAGTGTCGTAAGCGCCAAGCGGGCGCATTTCTGGTTCTTTTACCCAGAAGAACAACATCACGATTAACGCAACACAGATAGAGATCGATAGCACAAGCACGACCTGTCGAAGCAAATCGAGGTCGCCCACGGCCATATCGAATTTCGATGCACTGCGCTCTTCTAAATCTGGATTTTGGCTTTCCACATCCATATCGGAGCTAGAAACCAGTGCGCCATCTGAGCCGCCATCAGTGACGGTTAAATCTGTAGACTTGTCTGCCACACTTATTACCTAAATTACACTGGCATGTTCATGAGGTCTTTGTAGGCCTCAACGAGCTTATTGCGGATTTGAACAGTGGCTTCAAAAGCAACACTGGATTTGTTACGAGCAATCATGACGTCAGATAAGGAAACATCGGCATCACCACGATCAAAACGCGTTTGTAGATCGCCAGATGATTTTTGAAGTGAGTTTACGTTATTGATGGCTTTGGTTAGGAGATCATTGAAATCTGCACCCACTTTCGCCCCCGTTCCTGTCGGAGTGGTGTTGGTCGCTTCAACCATCATGGCGCGCATTTCGGCCTGAATACCATCAACTTTCATTATCACCTCTGAGCCAAAAGTTTGACTATCTATTTAAACTAAATATTGACACAGCAATTTATGTGCCATAAGACGCCAGCAGTATAGTTTACTCACACTTTTGTCTTATGGCTACGCGTGTGAAACCTAACTCGGAATATCTATACCCGCGTCACGCATTTTGGCAAGTTTGTAGCGCAGAGTACGTGGACTTATGCCCAATTTCTCTGCCATTTCTTTGCGTCGGCCATTACATTCCACCAAGGTTTCTAGAATGATCGCATACTCTTGATCGCGTAGCTCGCCACCCAACCCCTCGCCGCCAGTGTTAACGCGGTTGAAGGATTCAGTTTGAGCAACAGGCTTGACATCAGGAACCAATGTTTCTGCACTTTGCACAACGTATTGCAAGCTGTTGGCATCTTGCCAATCCACGCCTTCTAACAAGATGTGCTCTGCACCGATATCGCCGTTCTCACTCAAAATCAGCGCGCGTTGTACAACGTTATCCAGCTCTCGAACATTACCTGGCCATGGGTACTGCAATAGTTTTTCCACTGCAACTGGCGAGAACTGAGGAACAGGCATACCCATTTTACTACAGTGGCGCTCGGCAAGATGCTTCGCAAGTGGCGCAATGTCCCCTTTACGCTCATTCAGCGCTGGCCATGCGATTGGGAACACATTCAGGCGGTAGTACAAGTCTTCACGGAAATTACCCTCCGACACATACTGTTTGAGATCACGGTTACTGGTCGCTAGCACACGAACATCTAGCTTGATGCTCTTACGGCTACCAAGACGCTCTACTTCGCGCTCTTGTAGAACACGCAATAACTTCGCTTGCAGGTTTAAGTCCATCTCGCTGATTTCATCAAGTAAGATTGTGCCGCCTTGCGCTTGCTCGAACTTACCCGGACACGCCTGAACAGCACCAGTGAATGCACCTTTTTCGTAACCGAATAGCGTCGCTTCCAGCATGTTGTCAGGAATCGCCGCACAGTTAATCGCAACGAATGGGCCGTCTTTACGGTTTGATGCTTTGTGAATGTAACGCGACATCACTTCTTTACCTGAACCGCTTGGGCCTAAGATCATCACGTTCGCATCAGTGCGAGCCACTTTGTCAGCCAAAGCAAGTAAGCGAAGACTCTTTTCATCAGCAACGACAGCATCACCGTTGTCATCACTTTTGATAGGAGCATAACGGCTTACCATATTAAGCAGCACTTCTGGTGCAAATGGTTTCGCCATGTAATCAATCGCGCCATCTTTCATTGCAGAAACGGCATCTTCGATATTGGCGTAAGCCGTCATTAGCAACACTGGTAAGTTCGGCCAATTTTGTTTGATGTTACGCAGCAGCGCTAAGCCACCCATACCTGCCATTTGCACGTCAGATACCACGATATCAACCGCATTTGATTTCAGCTTTACTAATGCGTCTTCTGCACTATCGGCTTCTAACCATTCATACCCTGCCAGAGCCAGAGTATCCACGAGGGCTTCACGAAGACCTTCGTCGTCTTCTACGATCAGCACTTTGCTTTGCGCCATTCTGATTCTCCAGTAATTGTTATTACCAGAAGCCGCTTATTGCGCTTCTGATTGCACTCGCTCCAGCGGAATGCACATGGTAAAGCAGGCTCCATCACCCTGCTCTGAAATAAGTTCCAATCGGCCGTCATGGGCACGGCAAACCATTTGAACGACAGCCAGCCCTAACCCGGTTCCTTGAGAACGCGTGGTAAAAAATGGCTCCATAATTTTGGCCTGTAGTTCTTGTGGTACACCCGGGCCGCTGTCTTGCACAGAAATGCGCAGTTCACCGTTTACCGGGCGGAAAAAGATGTCGATTTGCGACTCTTTGCCTGACATTTGAATCGCGTTCATCACCAAGTTGCTCAGTGCAGAGGCGATAGCATTCGCGTTGCCAAGCAATTCGGTCTGTTCTTCTTCTACTTCGAGGAAGTAATCAATGTTGTTGTTTTTAAGAGCGGTTTCGACCATTGGTTGGTATTCAGCAACCAATTGAGCAATCGTAAATGGCTTAATGACTTTATTATCACCACCTTTGGCAAAAAGCAGCATATCATTAACCTGCTTCTCCAAATCGTGCAGTCGATCCATTAATTTACTTTGGAAGCGCTCTCTCGTCGCTGGCGGAAGATTAGGCGCGCCCAAATTAGAGGCGTACAACATTGCGCTCGACAGCGGCGTTCTCACTTGATGCGCTAGCGATGCAACCATACGCCCTAATGAAGAAAGACGTTGTAGATCACTCACACGAGCTTGCAGTAAACGGGTTTCGGTTAAGTCGGTGATGAGGATCAACTGCCCTGTCGCGGAGGCAGAAATCGCCAAACGCACTTTGCGACCATTACGCAGTGACACTTCGTGGCCATCATCTTCACGCGGATCAAAAGCCGCTTGAATGATGTTGAACCATTTCTCGTTAACCAGTGGGATTTCTAGAATTCGGTGCGCCTCGGGGTTGGCTTCTCGCACAACACCATACGTGTCGAGCAAAATAACCCCAGCGGGCATCACATCCAATACCTGCTTATAGCGCTCAACTTGGTTTTCTACTGAGTCTAAATGGGATTGGTTGGTGTTATTGTCCATTCACTGCCTGTCGAAATATCGCCACTAAAAAGTAAAATAGCTTGGTAAGCAATTAGCGTACCAAGCTATTTTTTATATTTATCATGACGTTATGTTATCGACAATAAGTTGACACCGAGAAATGTCTGATTTTAATGTCAGAAAAGATAACTTTTGTGATTGAACTGAAGCTCGATCTAACGCTGCAAATTATACTTGCGCATTTTCTCAACCAACGTTGTACGGCGCATACCCAGCATATCTGCAGCTCTTGCAACGACCCCACCTTGCGCTTCTAACGCTTGGCTGATCATATTGACTTCCAAATCTGCTAATAGCTCTTTTAAGTTCACCCCTTCTGGTGGCAACGCCTGAGGCGCATTCATGTTGTGATCCAGATCGCTTTGCTCATCAAAGCTGAAGTCTTCCGAGAAGATGTCTTGGAACACATCGCGCTCTTGCTCTTCAATCGAAGTGAACGGATTACCTTCAGGTTGGAACTCTGGAATATCACTGTAGCGATATTTCGTCGGAAGATGGTTCACATCAACCAGACTGTTTGGGTACAAAATGATCATGCGCTCAACAAGGTTAGCTAACTCGCGCACGTTACCCGGCCAGTGGTGTTCCATCAAAGAGTTGATCGCACGCGGCGTGAAACAAATTGGCTGGCCGCCTTCTGCTTCCAGACGTGTCATCAGCTCCTGCAATAACAATGGGATATCTTGCTTACGCTCTTTTAGCGCTGGCATTTCGATTGGGAAAACGTTCAAACGATAGAACAAATCTTCACGGAACGTGCCTTCTTCGATCATGCTTTCCAAATTACGGTGTGTCGCAGCGACCACACGCACGTTGACTTTGATTGTCGAGTTTCCGCCAACTCGCTCAAAACAACGTTCTTGAAGTACACGCAATAACTTCACTTGCATCGACATTGGCATGTCACCAATCTCATCAAGGAAGATCGTGCCACCGTCTGCTAATTCAAATCGACCTTTACGCGCCGTTAACGCACCAGTAAACGCGCCTTTTTCGTGGCCAAACAATTCGCTTTCGAGTAGCTCCGGTGGGATTGCACCACAGTTAATTGGCACAAACGCACCATTGCGGTATGACGAATGGTAGTGAATGTTACGTGCTACCACTTCTTTACCCGTACCCGATTCACCAAGGATCAAGACATTGGCTTCTGTACCCGATACTTGCTCAATAAGATGACGAACTTCTTGAATACCGCGACTCTGCCCTACTAAGCTACGAAACAGCGTGTTTTTACGCGCACTAGCAACAACATTGACCCCTTTACGGCCAAGAAAATCTTTGCAGTGACGTAACGCTTCACTAAGCTGTGGGTAATTTAGCGGTTGCTCTAATTCGCCAACAAAGTTTGGGAGATCGTCTACAGGCAAAGGAAAGCTGCCCAAGACAAGAAGTGGGATATGGTATGCATCGTTGAGACGAGCCATCACGGCAGTTGCCGCTCGACCTGCTGAGATATTGCCAACGATACAGCCTGACCATACGCTAGACCAATCAACATCGCCTAGCTGTTCAGAACCGACAGCTTCGCAACTTTCTCCAACAAATTCCAATATATTGCTTAAATTCAAACGACTTGATGCGTCATCATCAATTACAAGCAGCTTTGCCAAACCTTGCATAAGTAAGAATGATTGCCTTTATTTTAGGTGCGTTGCGGCCAAACCTGGATTTGCGCAATTGGGTGCTAAAGAAGGCGGAAACACCACACTCAATTTACGATCGACAAAATAGGAAAATCAGCAACAAAAAAAGCCATTAGGGCTACTAATGGCTTCTATTTTATTTGAATATGAAAATAAGGCAACCAAGCAATATAGAGGTGTGAGCTCGATTGTAACTTTCATGCGCAACTTGTTGCTAATGCAGTCTTAATGTTTTAAGTCGATCCTAAAGCATTGTTTTGATTATTAAATGCCGACTTCTGCTGCCGTCAAGTTGTGGAACTCTGTTGGGATCTGATCCCAAGCGGATTTAATCTCACGAATAATGTCAATAACGTCGTCGATCGGCTGTGGATCATTCTGGTGGTTTGCCGCAGAAATCTGCGTGATCATAAACTCATACAATGAATCTAAGTTTGAAGCGATGTCACCACCATCTTCCATCGACAAACAGCTGCGTAGCGCAATAATAATGTCGAGTGCTTTACCTAAACGCTCGCCTTTTGCTGGGATATTGCCTGCTTGCATGGCTGCTTTGCCTTGAATAAGGCGCTCAATTGCACCAGCCATAAGCATTTGAATGACTTTGTGCGGAGAAGCCGCGCTCAGCTGGCTGTCGACTGATACTTTTTTGTATGCTTGCAAAGAACCGCGCATAGTAATCCTCTTTTAAATAAATTTTTTGTACTGCTGAAGCGAACGTTGGCCATAACGGAATTTGTGAAGCTCTTTTCCGACCTTTGACGTTTCTGATTGCATCAGCTCGACAATTCTTTTGGTACGAGTCAGCAAGTCTTGCCACTCTACATCCTGCTTTACCAAGGGATTTTGTTGAATAATTGGTAACAGGTTTTGCAATAACCGTTCCCTGATATCGACCAAGCGAAGAATTTCTTCAGTATTAAAGTCAACTTTTTCCAGCTCTTGCGTAATTAGTTGATCTATATCACTAATTTCTATGAGTTCATTTTGCATTTATTAACCTAACGCACTCATAAGAGCCCCAAGTTGACCCTGCATCTTACCTGTCGCGTCTTGCATCGCGGTAAATTTCGCATGGGTACGCTTTTCCAGCCCTTCCATGCGGCGATCTAATGCCGCTTGGTCATCATTCAAACGGTAGTTTTGTTCTGTGAGACTTTTCTCTCGCGTACGAATGCTGCCCGTAATACCGGTGATGCCGTGAATCGCATCTTCGATACGCTTCGCAAAACCAGTGTTACCACCAAAGAATTTTTCTAACTCGTTGAAGTTATTGTTCAACTGACGGTCAAGCATGTCATAGTTGATTTCAAGCGTGCCTTGACGCGTCGTGGTAATACCAAATTCTGTCAATGATTTCAGATTTTCTGGTGCTTGATCGATTCGGCTTGAAAAGACGGCTTTCAATCGTGAATCGGCACTTCGCACCGTGCTGTCACCAGCTAGCGGCCCTTTTTGGCCGGTAGTTGGGTCCACACTCGAGAGTGCTTGCGAAGTTTGATAAAACGAGTTGTACGCCGAAACAAAGTTTTCGATGTCGCTGCGTACACTTTGACGGTCGTACTCGACTCCGATTTCTGCAGGCGGCTTGTTTGGTTCTGACTTGCCTTTAAGTGTCAAATCTACGCCTTCAATGGCGTCTTCAATTACGTTGTTATGGCTTGAAAGTTTTGCCACGCCATCAAGCAGCACTTCAGAATCTTGCCCTGCTTGTACCTCTGTCATACCAAGGTATTCTTCGAATGAGGATTGCGCTTTTGCGATTTTGGCTTCTGCTTCGTCGATTTTTTCTAGACGTTCACGCTCTTGAGGATCGAGTTTCGCACGATGAATTTGCTTGGCTTGCTCTTCGGAAAGCTCACCACGTTCGACTTTTGCGTCGAGTTCTTGCTTTTCATCCGCAATTTTCTGTTCGATTTCTGCTTTTTCTTGTTCTAGGAGCTGCTTAGCTTCTTTGGTCGTAACGTAAGAATCCGTCAATGTGCCTGAGGCGGCATTGTTCCAACCTGGAACATCCGGCGCTTTCTCTATCGCCTTTTCGTCCAGTTCCAGTTCTGGCTCTTCGTATGAATCCAGCAAGGTGCCTGACGCAGTTTCTGTCCAACCGGGAATGCGCTCTTCAGGTCGCAAGCTCGAACGTTGATTGGCCTTATCAATGGCTTCTTGTCCGGCTTTAGCAGCCTCTGCACCAGCAGCAGAGATCGGCTCTTGCGATGCATCATCTTGTGCATTATCTGCCGCTTTTTGCGCTTCTGGAGGTAGAGGGTTGCCGTTCTCATCCAGAATTTCTGGTTGATCCGGTTGTTGCGGAGCTTGTAGTGGCCCTAACACTTCTTCTGCCGCAGCACGTGCTTCTTCAAGCGCGTTAACTCGGTCTTCAAGTGTTTGGTATTCGAAATATTTCAGAGGGTTGCCTCTTTCGGCTTCCACGCTGACTTTGATTTGATGATCCTTACCAGAGAGGTTTGAGGCAAGGATGAGACGCGGTCCTTCGACATCATTAATGACGGAAGCACGAACGCCAGGGTTGTCTTTAGCGCCATTGATGCCGCGTACGACATCGATGAGCTTAGATCGAGAACGAACCTCGATATTAAAACGGTCATCACCAAGCGAAATCTGCAGCTTACCAGGACCAAATTTTGCGTCTTCTGGCAATACGTCAGAAGCGACTTTGTGGCTCTGTGCAAGCTGCAACACATCGATAGCATACTTACCGGCTATAGCGTCAGTGGTTGCGGTGGCCGATACGATATTGTCGTCCGTGGTTTCAACCGTGCGGACGGCAAACGCTTTCTCCTGACGAAAGTTCGCCATGAGATTTTTCATCGTATCCAACGATTCTCTGAGTCGCCCATAGGCACTGATACTGGCATTGATTGTCGTGCGATCGTTGTCGATGCGTTGCTGCTTAGGCACACGTTCCGCATCCACAATTTTGCTGACCATGGAATTAATATCCATGCCGCCAGACATCCCAACAGGGCCTAAACTCATTAAATCACCTCAAAAACGACTTACACTTTTTCAACTAACAAACCGCTGTTAGCTGTGTGCTCAGCTAGGCGACGCAATACCACTAGCAGTTCTTCATCAGGAAATTGACGAATCACATCACCAGTATTGGTTTCGTAAATCGTCACAACGTCTCTGCCGGATTCTTCATCCACACGAAACGCTACTCCTTTGTTGATGGACGAGACAAACTCATTCATTTGTTCGACCATTTTTTCACGTTCTTCTCTGTTTAGCTCCTGACGGCTTTCCGCCATCTCGATTGCCGCTTGAACAGAGAAGTCGTGCTCGGTGCCTTTCGCTTTTTGCGGCGAAACGTCACCGGTTGAACTTGCTGTGCTAGGCGTACCTATGCCGTTGCCATTTTTATTTGCAACATTTGTGCCATTCGGTGTGCCGTAAGGCTGGATGTTCGATGCGTAGGAGGATATTTCCATTACAATCTCCCTTCCACCTTATGAGCTAACGATAGGATCTATCGTTTTGGTGACCTAAGCACTAGGCTGGGTCGACCTTGTTAGCCCAACAAGCTTAGCGCTGCAGATGGTGACTGCTTCGCTTGAGCCAGGATTGAAGTACTTGCTTGCTGAAGAATTTGCGACTTAGTCATCGCTGTTGTTTCTTTCGCGTAATCAGTATCTTTAATACGGCTGTTAGATGCATTAACGTTTTCGTTAATGTTGTCTAGGTTGCTGATTGCGTGGTTGAAACGGTTCTGGAAAGCACCTAGTGACGCACGTTGGCTGTCTACTGATTTAAGTGCACCGTCGATAACTGCTACAGCTTCTTGAGAGCCTGCAACCGTTGTTACGTCGATGTCTTTAACCGTTACGTCTTTCGCATCACCAAAACCGATCTCGCCAGCTAGGTTGCCAGAGAACTCAACTTCACCATTTACTTTCTGAGTAGAAGCAAATACTTGTAGCTTGCCGTCTTCACCAACAGACGCTTTTACATCTTCGCTTTGACCGTTGATGTAAGTTGCTAGCTGCTCGATGTCGTCGCCTTGCTTAGCCTTGATGGTAAGTTCTTTCTCTTCACCTTGTTTGTTGGTGTAGCTCATTTTAAGCTCAGTTTTATCACCAACTGTCCAAGATGCATCTTTACCTTCTTCTGCTGAGTAGCTCTTACCACCCATTGCTGAAGTATCAGAACGTAGGCTGCCCATAGAAAGCATTACAGCTTCGCCAGAGTCCGCACCGATTTGGAAAGATTGAGTACCGTACGTACCGTTAAGCAGTTTGTTACCACCGAAAGAGGTTGTTTCAGCGATACGGTTTAGTTCGTCGTTTAGCGCTGTTACTTCTTCTTGGATCGCTACACGTTCTGCTTTTGAGTTAGAACCGTTCGCAGATTGAAGCGATAGGTCACGCATACGTTGTAGGATGTTGGTAGATTCATTCATTGCACCTTCAGCAACCTGTGCAATGGAGATACCGTCGTTCGCGTTTTTCACCGCCATGTCTAGGCCACGGCTTTGAGCGTTCAAACGGTTTGAAATCTGTAGACCTGCAGCATCATCTTTCGCGCTATTGATTTTATAACCCGAAGACAAACGCTCCATTGATTTTTGTTGACCTTCAGCCGCGTGGTTTAGGTAACGCTGTGCGGTCATCGCAGAAACGTTAGTATTAACGTTAATCGCCATAATTGATCTCCTTAAGGCTTAGTGAATGTACCGTCGTGTCTCTCACCTCACTTAGGTACATCTCATTTCTCTCAGTCCCTTTAACGGCGACGTATGCATATCCTTTAGGAGAAATTTTCAATTTTTTGCGATTATTTTCTTTGGCTTACTGAAGTGTGATGGAGCTCTAATATTGCCTTTGATGAATACCTTCGCTCTTTTAAAGGCAGAAAAAAACCCAGCCGAAGCTGGGTTTACTCGCTCATCTCTCACCACGAGCCAATGAGGTTCTCGTCTTAGGTTTAAAATTAACCTAGAAGACTTAGCGCTGAGTTTGGCGCTTGTTTCGCTTGCGCAAGGATTGAGCTTGACGCTTGCGATAGAATTTGTGACTTGGTCATTGCCGTCGTTTCTTTCGCGAAGTCGGTATCTTTGATACGGCTCTTCGACGCGTTCACGTTCTCGTTAATGTTGTCCAAGTTGCTGATTGCATGGTTGAAACGGTTCTGGAATGCACCCAGCTCTGCACGGTGGCTGTCTACGTATTTCAGTGCCGCATCAATGATTGCTACTGATTCTTGTGCGCCGCCAACTGAAGTTACGTCGATAGTATCAACCGTAACGTTTTTCTTGTCGTCGCCTAGGCCTAGTTCACCAGACAGACCGCCAGAGAATGACACTTCGCCTTCTACTTTGTTGTTACCAGCAAAGATTTGCAGTTTGCCATCTTGGTCTACTGACGCTTTCACTAGGTCCGTTTGACCGTTGATGTACGTTGCTAGCTCTTCGATGTCATCGCCCGCTTTCGCGTTGATGTTGATTTCCTGCTCTTGACCAAAGCTGTCAGTTAGGCTGATTTTTAGGTCGTTTTTACCTTGTGCAACGTTCCAATCTTTGCCTTTACCGCTTTCAGCTTGGTAGCTCACACCGCCCATCATTTTGTTGTCTGAGCGCATGTCTTTAAGCTCAAGCATTACTGCTTCACCGTTATCAGCACCGATTTGGAACGATTTCGCACCATGTGTGCCGTTTAGTAGCTTGTTACCACCAAAAGATGTGGTTTCTGCGATACGGTTTAGTTCGTCGTTTAGTGCTGTCACTTCTTCTTGAATCGCAACGCGCTCTGCTTTCGAGTTTGAGCCGTTTGCTGATTGTAGAGACAGGTCACGCATACGTTGTAGGATGTTGGTGGTCTCGTTCATTGCACCTTCAGCAGTTTGTGCAATAGAGATACCGTCGTTCGCGTTGCGAACAGCCACATCCAGGCCACGGCTTTGTACGTTCAAACGGTTCGAGATTTGTAGACCCGCAGCGTCATCTTTTGCGCTGTTGATTTTGAAACCTGAAGACAAACGCTCCATTGAGGTTTGTTGTGCTGAGTTTGCGTTGTTTAGGTAACGCTGAGCGGTCATCGCTGATACGTTAGTGTTTACATTCACTGCCATGGTGATTTCTCCAATTGATTTTCCGATGTAGCGGTTTCCGACGTCTCGGAAAACCAAGTAGTTCTCTCAAAGTTACTTTTATTAACGGCGCTCAACCTGATTTCTTTAGGGAATTTTTTGGATTTTTTTGAAAAAAGTTCGTTTGGAAAGGGAATCGTGATGAAGCAGATAAAAAAGCAAAAAAACTTCAATTTTTCGCTAAAGCTTCTTTTCGAGCTGTCGATACAACCTGATTTTGCGTTGAAATTAAGAATCCAAATCACCTAACCAAGCAAGGTAAGAGCGAGGTTTGGCGCCTGTTTAGCTTGGGCTAAAATAGTGGTACTGACTTGTTGCAAGATCTGCTGCTTCACCATTTGCGTGGTTTCTTTTGCGTAATCAGTATCTTGAATACGACTGTTCGATGCCGCTAAATTTTCGTGGATGTTATCTAGATTATTGATCGCATGATTGAAGCGATTTTGATATGCACCTAACTCGGCACGTTGGCTATCGACAAATTTCATCGCCGTGTCTAGTACAGCGACAGCTTGCTGCGCCCCACCAACGGTTGTGATGTTCAGGTTATTGACCGCATCATAACCTTTCAACGACATCCCAAGCTCACTCGCAAGATCTCCTGAGAATGAAATCGTTCCGGCGGTTTCTTCTCCTGCCATAAAGATCTGTAACTGGCCTTTTTCATTAACAGAAGCCGTCACTTTGTCGGTTTGACCATTAATGTAGGTCGCGAGTTCTTCAATATCATCACCGGCTTTGGCATTGATTTGGATTTTTTCCGTCTCGCCAGAACGGTTGGTGAAAGACATCGTCAGATCATTGGCGTTCTCTTTTACCTGCCAATCAGAATCAGCACGCCCTTGAGCGACATAACTAAAGCCCCCCATGTCCATCCCGTCAGTGCGCATCGATTTCAACTCAATCTGTACGGCTTCACCAGAAGCAGCACCGATTTGAAAAGACGATTTGCCGAATGTGCCATTCAACAGTTTGCGTCCACCAAAAGATGTGGTTTCCGCAATACGGTTCAACTCATCGTTTAACGCGGTGACTTCTTCTTGCAACGCCGTACGCTCGGCTTGGCTGTTTGAGCCATTAGCCGACTGAAGCGACAAATCACGCATACGTTGCATGATGTTCGTCACCTCATTCATCGCGCCTTCTGCGGTTTGCATGATAGAGATGCCATCATTAGCGTTACGAACCGCCACATCCAAACCACGCATTTGTGATTGCAGACGATTGGAGATTTGCAGGCCTGCCGCGTCATCTTTTGCGCTGTTAATACGCTTCCCTGAAGACAAACGCTCCATGGATTGATTCAGCATATCCGTTGCACTGGTCAAATGACGTTGTGCGACAAGTGCTGCAACATTGGTATTAACGGTGATAGCCAAGAGACACAGACTCCAAATAAATTAGGGCTTTGGATACTTATCGACCAAGAAACAGAAAGATTTAGTGTTTTTTGAAAAGAGATTGGAATGAGAGAATAGAAAACAAAAAACCCTCCGAATGGAGGGCTTTGGAAACTTTTAACTATTCATTACTTAATGGCCAGTTCTGCTAGCATTTCTTGTGAAGGAGCGAAGAAGTACGCACCTGTTACCGCTTTAGTGAAGCGAAGCAGTTGGTCTGTTTTACCGTCGGTTACGCCGTACATGCTCTCTAGCATCACTTTGATATTGTGAAGGGTATTGCAGTAAGAGATGAACAGCAGACCGTGCGCGCCAGTCACTGTGCCGTATGGCAAGCTATGACGAACAATCTTCAAACCTTTACCTTCTTCTTTAATATCAACTCGACCAACGTGAGATGCTGCCGGTACGTCTTCTAGCTCGACTGAATCTGGTTTGGTGCGACCAATAACTTTCTCTTGAGCTTTGATATTTAGGCGATTCCAAGCTGGCAAGTTGTGCTCAAAACGTTGAACCATAACATAGCTACCACCAGCATATGGGCCATCTTTTACCAATGCTACGTCAGCGCGAGCGTCCCCTTTCGGGTTTTCTGTGCCGTCGATAAAGTCCGTCATGTCACGTGCATCTAGGTAGCGGTAGCCGTACGTTTCATCCACGACCGTCACATCTTCTGCAATATCGGTTAGGAATTTGCGCAATACGTAAAAGTGCAAATCGTGGCGAGTAGAGTGGCAGTGTATAAGCACATCAACATCTGTTGTTGGCGCAATAATGTCGCCTTCACCAAGTTGCGGGAAATCAATCAGCTCTTCTGGTGCGTCAATATTTAGGTGCTGCCAGAATGATTTGGTGAATGCGATGGAAATCGTCAGATTAGCGCCCGGTTGACTGTTGTTTAAGTCTTTAACCAGCTCAGGAAGCGCTTTCAGTTTCGCCAATACGTTTTCACGGTTTTGGTTCACTTTTAGTTGAGTGTACAGTGCAAATGGCCCTGCTTCTGGCACGATCGCCGTTTGAGCTTGTGACATTGAGGTATCCTCTATACTTTGCCCCATTGCGGGAAATTATTGTTTTTAATTTTTTGAAGGCTGTTTCGCATCGTGCTCAAGCTGTGGCACGTTAAAACAGTCTTTTACCCATCTTCCGTTGAAAAGATAGATCATAAACCAAGTTAATAAGGTGATGGTTAGAGCATTTGCCCAATTGAATACACCATGTTCTAGGTACACATGATACATGGTCTGAGCGAGTTGAATACCGCACAAGATCAAAGTCATCTCACGGCCATATCGCGTTATTTGATTTACCCAACCACGATCTGGGTGACGCAATCCCATCAGCCACATCAATAACAGGCTTGGAATACCAATCGACAAACCTAAATACAACGTGCTGGAATCAGGATAGACAATGGACAAAAGCTTGCTGCCGCTTTCTCGGCTGACACCCGCCATTGCAAAAACCACCCAAGAGCGAGCCAGAAACATCCATCCTAGCCAAACAAGAATAGGCGCTTTCAAAAATCCATGAGCGTCATATTGGTCAAATGAGTAGCGCACAATATCGTCTTCTTAGTTTCATAAAAACGCCACTTTAACCGATCGATTCAGAGTTGCAAGCAAGCAAAGATGAGAACTAAAGTTCATTTCATCATCTTACGCAGGTAAACTAAACGCAGATTTACAGTGACGTCGATGAGAAACATGAAAAAAAGAACCCCTGCAACCCCAGTTCCTTCTCTAGAAACTCAAACCGAAGCCATGAAGATCGCAAAAGCGACACAGAAACCGGGTCAAACGAAAGAACAAACCAAACTGATTGCTCAAGGTATCGAAAAAGGCATCGTTCAATACAAAAAACAGCAAAAAGAGCGAAATCGTCAAGCAGATAAAGCAAAGAAAAAACAGCAGCGTGAAAAACTGCGCCAGCATGAAGAAGATATTATCGAGTCAGATAACATCACGGATGATTCGCCAAACCACTCCTCAAGTAAGCTGCCTTGGGCGCTACTTGCGTTAAGTTGGATTGGCTTTGCGGCTTACATTATGTTGGGTAAATAACGGATGAAACAGGTATTACTTGGATTTTTTGTCGTACTTCTCTCTGGTTGTACGATGCCTTCTCACGTGACTCATGCTCAAAGCCAAGATGTTCATATTCGCATTGACGGTCAGTTCAACCCTGAGCGATGCGAATACAAAGGTGAAGTCACTGGAAGTGAGGGCCATTGGTATAACTACATTTTCATGACCAATGACGCGATGATGCAAGGGGCGATGAACGATTTAAAAAACAATACTGCGGCTATTGGCGCGGACACAGTGTTCATGGTTTCTCCGCAAGATTTCATCACCTCATTTAGCGTGCTGGGTTCTGCTTACCTCTGCAATGAGTGACGCCTAGAAATGAAAAAAGCCAGCGATTGCTGGCTTATGCACGAAATCCAAGACTGCTAGCGATATCTCTCTCCCGATCTAAAACCCATTGGCTATCAAAAGGTCCCCAATCCGAAAGTTGGTAATAGCCGTCATTATGACGTCGGCCATCTTGAACGAATATGAGTTCAATGCCGATCCCCGGTAATGCCTTTAGTACATCTTGAATTGTACGACGAGGCCACCCCGTTTTTTCGATCAACTTTGGCACATTCGGCCTTTCTAGGTTTTCCACCAACAAGGCCAAATATAGCCGCCTTGCAAAAACAGGACTCAATTCCATTGACACCTCCTAAAATTGTGCTGAATCA
Source organism: Vibrio parahaemolyticus (assembly GCF_900460535.1). Taxonomy (NCBI): domain Bacteria; kingdom Pseudomonadati; phylum Pseudomonadota; class Gammaproteobacteria; order Vibrionales; family Vibrionaceae; genus Vibrio; species Vibrio parahaemolyticus. The sequence continues at coordinate 2,566,487 of NZ_UHIL01000001.1, forward strand.
TTATTTCGTTTTTGCCAAGTAAGATGTTGCGTTTGATCAATAACTCGACTTTTCCACTTGATTTAGGCGTTTTTTTATCCGCTTTATGCCAAATTAAGTTCTGTTTTGGCATGTGAGACCAGTTATCCACTTCTATATGAAAATTATTCTCCACAGCGTTTTGTCAGTTTGATTGCTTCTTGATAGGATGCTGAATCAGCCAAGAAATACCTCCCCAAAGCGCGTTGCGCTCTAGAGAGTAAAAACAGAATAAAAAAGGGAAACATTATGACAATTACCATGTTCGGCATTCCAAACTGCGACACCATCAAAAAAGCAAAGAAATGGTTGGAAGCTGAAAACATTGCGTTTGATTTTCACGACTACCGCAAACAAGGTATTGATGCTCAAATGGTGACTGAATTTTGTCAGGCGCTAGGCTGGGAACAAGTTCTCAACAAACGTGGCACCACGTTCCGCCAACTGACTCAAGAACAAAAAGACACGCTTACCGAAGAAAATGCTATTGCGCTGTTGGTTGACAACCCAGCGATGATTAAGCGCCCAATTCTGAACGTAGACGGCCAACTCCATATCGGTTTCAAAGCAGACCAATACGCTACGATTTTTAATTCATAAATGTAAGGAAGACTCAAGGATGACAGACAGTCCAGTACTGGCACTTGCAAAAGACCTGATCAGCCGCCAGTCCGTAACACCTGAAGATGCAGGTTGTCAGGACCTAATGATCGAACGTTTAAAAGCGCTCGGTTTTGAAATTGAAGTCATGGTGTTTGAAGACACCACCAACTTTTGGGCGCGTCGCGGTAACGAAGCGCCATTGTTTGCTTTCGCAGGTCACACAGATGTCGTACCCGCAGGCAAGCTAGAACAATGGGATACACCACCGTTCGAGCCAACCATCATCGATGGCTACCTTCATGGTCGTGGTGCGGCCGATATGAAAGGCTCTTTGGCGGCGATGGTAGTGGCCGTTGAACGCTTTATTGCCGAGCACCCAGATCACAAAGGCTCGATTGGCTTTTTGATCACTTCTGATGAGGAAGGTCCTTTCATTAACGGTACCGTTCGCGTCGTAGAAGCACTGATGGAACGTGGTGAGAACATCGACATGTGCATCGTTGGCGAGCCTTCTAGTACAGAAATTGTGGGTGATGTTGTAAAAAATGGCCGCCGAGGTTCGATTACCGGTGACCTAACCGTAAAAGGCACACAAGGCCATGTTGCCTACCCTCACCTCGCTAATAACCCTGTTCACGCATCGCTACTTGCCATCCACGAACTGGCAACAACAGAGTGGGATAAAGGCAATGATTACTTCCCGCCAACAAGCTTCCAAATTCCCAATGTATCTGCGGGCACAGGGGCATCTAACGTGATTCCTGGCGAGTTCAACGTTCAATTCAACCTACGTTTTAGCACCGAACTGAACAATGACACTATCGTCCAGCGCGTAACAGAAACACTGGATAAGCATGATCTCAACTACGATCTACATTGGACATTCAACGGCGACCCGTTCTTAACAGACACGGGTGCCCTACTTGATGCCGTGGTCGCTGCCGTAGCGGAAGTGAACAACACCAAACCTGCGCTGCTCACAACGGGTGGTACGTCAGACGGACGTTTCATTGCTCGCATGGGCGGTCAAGTCGTTGAGCTTGGGCCTGTCAATGCCACGATTCACAAAGTGAACGAGTGCGTAAAAGTGGACGATCTTGAGAAGTTGACTGACATGTACGAAAACACCTTAAAACACCTACTCGCGAAGTAATCGCACGTAGTTAACCCATTGATGAGCATACCATGACTCCTGCGCAACTCACCGGAACAACCGATTCTCACCTTCAATCAACCATGGTTGGTCAGAAGGCTTTTTTAATGCATCCCGATGTCGCGAACGATCTGCTCAATATGATCGAAGCAGCGAAAAAAGCGGGATTTAAAATGGAAATTGCCAGTGGCTTTCGAGACTTTTCTCGCCAGCGAGCAATTTGGAATGGGAAGTTCGAAGGTGAGTTGCCGATTTTAGATTCTAACTCGCAGCCTTTAAATAAGGCTGCGTTAAGTGACGAAGAAAAACTAAAGGCCATTCTTCGCTGGTCGGCATTGCCAGGAGGAAGTCGCCATCATTGGGGATGTGATTTCGATGTGTATGCTCGCAATTTACTTCCACCAGACACCAAGTTGCAATTGGAACCTTGGGAATATCTAGAAGGTCATCAGCTGGCGTTTTATTGTTGGCTAAAAGATCACATTGATGAGTTCGGCTTTTTCTTCCCTTATCTGCAAGATTTAGGTGGCGTCGCCATTGAACCTTGGCACATTAGCCACAAAGCCATCAGTCAACAATGTGCTGCTCAACTGAACGCCGAAATGCTAAAAGATGAGCTGGTTCGACAAAATCAACAGCACAACATTGCAGGGTTAGAATCGATACTGAATAATTTAGATAGCATCTTATCTACCTATATTCGCAATATCACCCCACCGCCGGAGGCGTTATGATCGAATTTCTTACCAACCCTTGGGTGATCATCATTGTGGTCTTGAGTGTGGTCATCGGGAACATTGCCGCTCTGAAGTACACCGCCAAAATGAAGTTCAACCAGATGGATAAAGGTCGCAAGAACGATTTGGATCGTCTAAACGAGCTAGATAAAGAACGTTATGGCAACAGTGAAAGTAACAAGCACGAACAAAAATAAGCGGCTTTTTAGTCGCTCTTGCTAATTGAGTTAAGCATCTGAATGCTGTGATTTCAACTATGCTCCGAGCAACGAAAAACGATCAAAAAAGGGGACCGAATGGTCCCTTTTTACTTCAACTATCTAACTTACTCTTTCACCACCGCACCAAGAACTGGCACCAACGATTTCAAGAACTCTTCTTCAACAGGTTTGCCTGATGAATCGGTAATGTTGATAGAAGTGCGGTTGCCCAAGTCCCCTAGCAAGAAAGTGTATTTACCTGCTTTTAGGTCGACTGGTTTCACGCCAATTTCATTCCAGAATTCATCATCTGGAGATGCATACTTCGCTGTTACCGTACCTTGTGACTGGCTGCGCTCTTCAATCGTGAAGCCCATCTTGGGCAGAATGTTCGGTAAACGCTGCCACAATACATTGTATTGCGCACGAGCGATGATAACTGGCAGACCACTGCGGTCTTTGCCCATCGTGACAGGAATCTGTTTCACCAACTCTTGAGCTTTACGCTGCGCTTCTTCACGAACTTCTTGATCGTAACGAGCCGTTACTAAGTTAGTCATGAACACGTTGTAACGCTCGCGGTTAGTCGCAGTCACTTCCTTAACTTGATCGCCTTCACGCCAGTCAATTAAGCTCACTTTGAAACCGTGTCGACCATTTGCTTCTGCACGAGAGATCTCGTATCGGCTACCAATTTCTAGCTCTTCGTCAGGAGAGTTCCACGTTACCCAACCTGTCTCGATTCGAGAATCGGTTTGGCTTTCGACTGGAATTTTTCTTGCTTCAACCATGCCTTGCACAGTTTGCCAAACTTTATCTAGCTCATCTTTGCGCAATAGCCAAAGTGTCACTTCACCGTTACTACTGCGATCTAGGCGCGCACCAGGAATCAACTCAAGTACTTGCTGAGGTGGACGGATATCAACCGACTTCCCTAAGCCACCCGCATAATTGCCCTGAGGGATGTCATAGTTTGGGTAGAACTGAGGTTGAGCTCCTTGCGGAACGTTCCATGCATCTAGAGCTGGTGTGTTCAAATACTCGAAATCGTCTTTTGCTTGACGACGTTGGTTGGCACCACCTGAACAGGCAGTCAATACGAATACAGCTAATGAACTTAACACTAACTGGCTTGAAAGCTTCATCTATACTCCTAAAACACTGAGGGCTTAATCGCCCCCAGTATGAACTTCAATCCTAGTAAATACCTGCGTCTGTCAACGCCTGTTCCACGATCGGCTGCGATTTTTCAGAAAGTGCGGTTAAAGGAAGACGTAAGCCACCTTCTTCAATCAAACCCAGCTTATGCGCTGCCCATTTTACTGGGATCGGGCTTGATTCAACGAATAGGTTTTTATGCAGAGTCATCAAACGTTGGTTAATGATTTCTGCCTCTTCGAATTTACCTTCACTTGCCAAATGGAACATGTCTGCCATGTCTTTCGCTGCAATATTGTTCGTTACCGAGATAACACCATTGCCGCCCAGTTTCACGAATTCCAAGCCCGTCGCATCATCACCACTTAGTAAGATAAAATCTTCGCCACAAAGTTCACGGTGAAGTGCAATTCGGCTCAAATCGCCCGTCGCATCTTTTAGAGCAACGATATTATCAAGCTTTGACAAGCGTGCCACTGTCTCAGGTTGCAGATCTACGGCAGTACGACCCGGTACATTGTACAAAATTAGAGGTACGTCACTCGCTTCTGCGATCGCTTTGTAATGCTGGAACAAACCTTCTTGTGTTGGTTTGTTGTAATAAGGCGTCACACTCAAGAAACCTGCGATACCAGAATCCGCGAGTAATTTGCTAAATGTCACGGCTTCGTGGGTTGCATTTGCACCCGTGCCGGCAATCACAGGGATGCGACCGTTGGCAAACTCAACAGTTTTATTAACGACCTTTACATGCTCTTCAATGGTCAGTGTCGCTGACTCACCTGTCGTGCCTACTGCCACAATACCGTCTGTACCCGCTTCGATGTGGTACTCCACTAGCTTTTGTAGACCGTCGAAATCTACTTCACCATCTGCTTTGAATGGTGTAATCAGCGCTACGATACTTCCTGAAAACATGTTTATCTCCCTCATTTAACTCTTTCTGCATGGTACTGTAATGCGATTGAAAAACACAAGAGCGTAAACTCGCTTACAAAGTACAAATGAATGAATAATTATCAGTTGTTAGAGGTCTAGCAACTTAATTGCGCAATTTGGTCTTATTCCCAGCAATTTTGATAATCGTCTTGGTTATCTGGTTCTGTGCCTTAGCAGCCTGAAAAGGCTTGTTTTAGCGAGAATGACTTGGATATGTGCCCTTTAATTATCTAGGCGACAGGCCACGGGTAACTTCACCAAAGAATTTTTGCGGCCTATTGTTACGCTCAGAAATATACGCTTTAGCGACATTTATCAAGTCAGGTTTTAGTGAATAAAAAGGCTAGTTTAGCGCCAAATAAACCACTGATAGCGGCTCGCAAAGTTTTCACTGCTCATATTGTACTTATTTTCGGCATTTTCCCTGCTCGATGGCCTTCTGTGTCCCAGTCTACCCCATACTCACTACTTAGCACTTCACCTTTTTTAATCTCAATTATCCTGCGAACTAAAAAAAGAACTCACTCGATATTTCTCTTCGATATCTGTGCTAACATCTCTCTATTGAAGAAAGGACAAGAAGCTTATTTATGAAGCAACATCTGGTACTTACAGCAGTTGGAACGGATCGTCCGGGCATTTGTAACCAAGTGGTTAAGCTCGTGACTCAAGCTGGTTGTAACATCGTTGATAGCCGCATCGCTATCTTTGGCAATGAATTTACTCTGATCATGCTACTGACTGGAAATGCCAGTCACATCACTCGTGTTGAAACACAGCTGCCACTATTAGGGCAAGAACATGACCTAATCACCATCATGAAGCGAACGTCTGCGCACGAGCTGCTCGACAACAGTTACACGATGGAAGTCTTTATTGAATCTGAAGATCGTCCAGGACTGACAGAGAAATTTACTCAGTTCTTCGCAGACCAACAAATTGGCTTAGATTCGCTCAGCGCACAAACCATTAGCAAATCCAAACTACAGCTTGATGCTGACCAATTTCATATTGCGATCACCGCATCGGTCAGTGCCGATTGCAACCTAATGCAATTACAAGAAGATTTCGATGAACTTTGTAAGTCGCTCAACGTACAAGGTTCTCTGAATTTCATTAAAAACACACTATAAAGTAAAGGAAATTATAATGAATACGCTGACAGCAGGCTCGCCAGCGCCAGCCTTCTCTTTGCTCGACCAAGACGGCAATACTGTTACTCTTGATGACTTTAAAGGCAAGAAAGTCCTTTTCTATTTCTACCCAAAAGCCATGACTCCAGGCTGTACCACGCAAGCAAAGGGCCTGCGTGATGTAAAAGCAGAACTAGATGCGCACAACGTGGTTGTTCTGGGTGTCAGTATCGACCCAGTTAAGCGCCTAGGAAAGTTCATTGAACGTGATGAGCTAAACTTCACGCTACTGTCTGACGAAGACCACGCTGTTGCTGAACAATTCGGTGTGTGGGGCGAAAAGAAATTTATGGGTAAAGTTTACGATGGCCTTCACCGCATCAGCTTCTTAATTAATGAAGAAGGCGTGATTGAGCACGTATTCAACAAGTTCAAAACGAAAGATCACCACGAAGTGGTTCTGAACTACCTAAACGAAAACGCCTAATGCGAGCTCGTTTAGAGTCATACGTTAAAAGTTAACGTTCTAAGAATCGAAAAAGCCCAGCATTGATTGCTGGGCTTTTTATTCAATCGAATAATTACTGAGCTTTGCTCAATGTCTAACGCGTTACTCTTGGACGGGTTCGCTTTCTTCGGTGCTTGGTAGCGCATTCCAAACGGCTTTCACTAACGTCGCTAATGGGATCGCAAAGAAGACTCCCCAGAATCCCCACAAACCGCCAAACACCAGTACCGCAACAATAATCGCAACCGGGTGAAGGTTAACCGCTTCTGAAAATAGAACTGGCACAAGCACATTACCATCTAGCGCTTGGATGATGCCGTAAGCCAGCAACAACCAGTAGAATTGTGGCGTCATGCCCCATTGGAACAAACCAACAATCGCAACCGGTACGGTTACCGCAGCTGCACCAATATATGGAATCAATACCGACAAACCTACAGCAACGGCCAATAATGCGGAGTAACGTAGGTCTAGAATCGCGAATGTTACGTAGCTCACGCCACCAACAATCAAGATTTCCAGCACTTTCCCGCGAATGTAGTTCGAGATTTGCTCGTTCATCTCGTGCCAAACTTTGTTCGCCAGCTTACGGTTTTTCGGCAAAATGCCGCTCGCCATTCTAAGCATTTCTTCTTTGTCTTTAAGTAGGAAGAAAATCAGCAGCGGCACCAAAATCAAGTACACCGCCAATGTGGCAATACTAACTAACGATGCAAGTGAGCCTTTTACCACGCTTTCACCCAAACCTAGTGCTTGGTTTTTCGCGTTGGTCACGACGGTTTCTACAATTTGTAGGTTCGCCAATTCCGGATGGCGCTCAGGCAACGTCATGATGAACTTTTGCAGCCCGTTATACATGTTCGGAATATCGTTGATTAAGTTGCCAACCTGAGTCCAGATCGTCGGAACCAAGCCAAATAAGGCGATCAACATGATGCTGATAAAAATCAAAAGAACAATAATCACTGATAAGGTGCGAGGCACACCCATACGAGACAATTTAACCACTGGCCATTCTAGGAGATATGCCAATACGATCGCCACCAGCAATGGCGCAATCAAATGCCCAAAGAAGTAAATGGTGATAAAACCAAACAGCAAAATGGCGACAAGGCTTACTGCGTGGGGATCTGAGAAGCGGCGTTGATACCAACGACTTACCATTTCGAACATCTTATGCGGATTCCTTATTGAAAACAGTCAATGTGTAGTGCTCTGGTGTAGATTGGCAATCAACCACGTACCCTTGGGTACGAAGGTAATTCACAATGTCTCGTTTAGAGCTGTTATCCACCACTTGAATGACAAGGTGATGATACTGCGATTCTTCATCCTGAAAGACCTCAGCAGCGTGACGCTTGGCAAGTAACAGCGCCATTGGGCAGCGTTGCTCGCGCAAATCAAGTAACATGGATTCCATTGTATTGCTCTGCACTTATGATAGGGTTGTATTGTAACGGCTTTTTGAGCTGGTGCTAGCACTTCTGACATGATTTAACCGCATGCTGAAATGACTCGGATATAAAACAATTTACGAAACCAATTCATTTATTTTTGGTCTTAGTGCTAGCCTATTCATCCTAGAGGATGACCATAAAGTATAGTGGTGATGTTGTGAGGTACTCGACCTCCAACCACGTACTTAGGTATTTTGGAGAATCTTTAAACCGTATGTTAAAACGCACTCGCTCGCTCGTTTGTTTGTGCCTTGCCGCTGCAATCAGTTCACCAACAACTTACGCCAATAGCATCGACTTGCCTGATATTGGTACGGCAGCTGGCGGCACGCTTTCTATAGACCAAGAGTTGATTTATGGCGACGCGTACATGCGCATGCTCAGAGCCAGTAAGCCTATCGTCAACGATCCGGTCATCAACGAATATATCGATTCCCTCGGACACCGCCTCGTGGCCAACGCGAACGATGTAAAAACGCCGTTCCACTTCTTCATGATTCGTGATCGTAATATCAACGCCTTTGCCTTTTTTGGCGGTTACGTTGCATTGCACTCAGGGTTATTTCTTCATGCTCGTAGCGAAAGTGAACTCGCATCCGTTGTCGCGCACGAAATTGCACACGTAACACAGCGCCACCTAGCGCGCAGTATGGAAGACCAAGCAAGGCGCTCTCCAGCGACTTTAGCCGCGCTTGCTGGTGCATTGTTACTTTCGATTGCTTCACCAGAAGCTGGCATGGCAGCGATTACCGCCGCAACAGCAGGCAACATGCAAAGCCAAATCAACTACACTCGCTCAAACGAGAAAGAAGCCGACCGCTTCGGCATCGCAACCTTGGCGAAAGCAGGATTTGATGTGCAAGCAATGCCGCGTTTCTTTGGACGTTTAGCTGATGAGTACCGCTACGCGAGTAAACCGCCACCAATGCTACTGACTCACCCTTTACCAGAAGACCGTGTAGCAGATAGCCGTCAACGTGCACAAGCCTATCCCCCAATGCGCATTGCACCCTCTATCGATTACCATTTGGCGCGCGCGCGCATTGTGGCGCGATATGCCGGTATCGACGGACAAGCCGCACTAGGTTGGTTTGAGCGTACTCAAAAGAAAGCTTCAGCGGACATCATGCCGTCATTTGATTACGGCCGAGCGCTGGTTCATCTGGACAACAAACGCTTATCACAAGCAGAACCGATTTTGAAAAAGCTGTTAGCGCAAGAGCCGGGCAACCCATTCTATTTAGATGCAATGACCGATCTATACATCGAGAAAAAACAGCCACAAAAAGCCGTTGAGTTGCTAAATAGCGCGCTAAAGCGTAATCCTCAAAACAAAGTATTAACCATTAACTATGCCAACGCGTTGCTTGAAGCAAACCAAAATGATCAAGCTGTGCGTACGCTTCAACGTTATACACACGATAACCCAGAAGATAGCAATGGCTGGCAGCTATTATCGAAAGGCTATCATGCCCTTGGACGTAGTGATGAAGAGCTTGCAGCTCGCGCGGAAATTCTGGCGCTAAGAGCAAACTGGAATAAAGCGATTCAATATTACAGTGAAGCAAGTAAAATGGCCGAATTGGGTAGCTTAGAACAAGCACGATACGATGCTCGTATCGACCAACTCATGATCCAACGAGATCGATTCATGGCATTACAATAACGAAATGGAGAAAACCATGTCAGTCGTGATTTATCACAACCCACGTTGCTCAAAGAGCCGTCAAACTCTTGAGTTACTTGAGCAAAATGGTGTTACACCGGAAGTCGTAAAATACCTAGACACGCCACTAAATGTGGATGAACTAAAAGTGCTATACGCTCAACTCGGTTTCTCATCAGTACGTGAAATGATGCGTACAAAAGAAGACGTTTACAAAGAACTTGGATTAGGCGAAGCATCAGTAAGTGACGAACAACTGTTCGAAGCAATGGCGCAAAACCCAAAATTGTTCGAACGTCCAGTTGTTGTAGCAAACGGCAAAGCTAAAATTGGTCGCCCACCAGAGCAAGTGTTGGATATTCTATAAATGGATTGCCAGATCCTTATTTTGTACTTCAGCCGTCATGGCTCAACAAAACAGCTGGCAAGACAGATAGCAAGAGGAGTCGAATCGACTCCTCAATGCCAAGCAATTTTGCGTACAGTTGAAGAATTGTCACCTCACTCACATACCCCTTCCGATCCAATTGTTACTCTAGAGGAACTGAAAAAGTGCGACGGTCTAGCGTTCGGTAGTCCCGTTTGGTTTGGCAATATGGCAGCGCCTTTAAAGCACTTTTGGGATCAAACCACCCCTTTGTGGGTTAGCGGTGACTTAATCGATAAGCCAGCTTGTGTATTTACCTCATCATCTTCGATGCATGGCGGTCAGGAGACCACACTTCAAAGCATGATGACGCCATTACTGCATCACGGGATGATGGTACTTGGTATTCCTTACGCTGAACCAGAGCTGCATTCGACCCAATCTGGTGGCACACCCTACGGTGCCAGCAGTGTAGGACACGAACCAAGTCTCACAGCGGAGGAGACTCGCCTGGCACAACAATTAGGTAAACGACTAGCAACAGCAGCGTTAAAGCTCAAAGCTTGTCACTAATACCAGTATTAATAATCAGTAGAATTGGTATCAATTCAAGGATAGAGAATCGATGTCTGACTCTTTCGAAGAACAACCACCACTTGGTGCTCAAGCAAAAACGTATCGCTACCTCGCTTTGTTCGGCAACTTAGCTTTATTAGCATGGGTCGCGATTTGGCAACTCGCTTTATCTCCTCATCCTCATCTGAGTAGCACAACACTCGCGATTGCATGGTGTATTCCGTTATTGCTACCGTTACCTGGCATCTTAGCGGGCAAACCTTACACGCATGCGTGGGCGAACTTTGTCTTGATGCTGTATTTCTTGCACGCCCTCACTATCTTGTACGTGGACGGTGGTGAACGGTGGTTGGCAGCGGTTGAGCTGGTGCTTACCTCTCTTGGTTTTGCTGGCAATATTTTGTTTGCTCGTGCTCGAGGAAAAGAGCTAGGCCTTAAACTCAAACGCTTGTCACAAGTAGAAAAAGAAGAAAAAGCGAAGTTCAATAAGTAACCTCTCTGATTCAAAAACAAAAAGAGTCGCAATTGCGACTCTTTCTTTATTCTATGCCCAAACGCGGATTAACTTTGCGAAGTAGAATTCCACTCATAAATCAGATCGTATTGATCTTGCACTTGAGGAATCACAACAGGCTGTTGTACTTGCGCTGCTGGCACAGTTTCCTCAACGGCTTGAACCACTGTTTTTGGTTGCCCTTCTACAGCTTGAGCCTCTGAAGGTAGAGTTTCTACCGATTGATCTTCCGATGGCGTCACTTCTTCAACGTCACCGAGTGGATCTTCAAATTCCATCAATTGTGAGATAGACGAAGCCTCTTGCTCAAATGCTTGTTGTGAAGCAAGCAAATGAATAGTCAGCGTTAACTCACTGCCTTGTACACGCTTGATTTCTGTGCCCGCCACTGAATTCAATTTGGTAAGTGCATTTTCTAAACGGAAGAAATCAGCAGCAGACGTTACATTTAACACTTTCACGTTCACAGCTTTAGAAGACTTGCCTGAGACAACAACGGCGTTTTTACTTGCGTAGTAATCAGCAATACCATCCACCATTGCGGAAATAGCGTCTGCACCGGTTGCCGACCCGCTGCGTGGAGAAGTTTGCGCATCAATAATCTTTGCAGGCGCTTGGTCATACAAAGTCCAACGAATCTGCTCGCCTTGCGCACGAATAATTAATACCGCGTCCGCTGGGTAACGCTGGCTGGCTTGGCTAATTGGTTCAATGAAACCGCCCCAAAGATCTGACGTGTTCACGCCCGTGACGTCGTCAAAATCCCCAACAGGAATCGTAATTGGAAGGCCACGAGCTTCCGTTGCTTTTTTCAACGCAGCAACGTTGGCAGAATCAGAATGTTCCCATGCAATTGCGCGGTCGTAATCTTGCTCTTCCACCAGCCAAACCAAAATATTGGCACGATTCGGTGACCATGAAGGCAACTGAGCTTGAGTCAAAAGCGATTGAATTTGCCCACTGTTAAACAACATTTTAAGACTTGCTTTGCCATCAACTTGGCTTTTCCCAAGCTGAGAAATATAGCGAGAGCTAGAACTCAGCGCCTTTTGGATAACAGGGTTGCTTAGAGAAGATTGAGAACCAGTCGCTCGAACAATCACATCTTTCATACCTTGTTCACGAGCCGCAGACTCACCGTCGTTCTGCTCACTGTCGATAACCACTTCGGCACGATAGATATCTACCTGAGTTAATGCATACACCGGCAGGGACAACCAACCGATCAGTAAGAGAGCTAAATAGCGCATAGTTTTCATAATCCTCTAAACAAGAACCCGCATAATAAGCAACTATCAAATCTTGAGCAAGGCGCGTACTGAGTGAATTGTTTGTAGTTTGACCAAGTTAATGCCGTTTTTTGCATCACTAGGTGATTAATTAACGTTACCCCATCAACATGAACTCATATCGATGCATATTGAAAGACATAAAACCTGATATTCATTGCTCTTGAAGCTTCATTTTCAAGAGCGCTTATTAGATCACAGCACATCGATATTCTTTGAATGGCTTAATTTGGACTCGTAAAATCGTCCATTTTGCAAGCAACCAACTCTCAAAACATTCGTTTGGATGATAAATTCATTCGAAAGTTTGATCTAAGCAACGTTGCAAACGATTGCAGGATGATAGAATTCGTCGGATTTGTCTGCGTATCTTTGAAATAGGGAATTATTATGAAAAATGCGTTACAAGGCGCTCAAATGCTCTTTGTCGCTTTTGGTGCTCTCGTGCTCGTGCCGCTTCTGACTGGTCTCGATCCAAACGTAGCCCTCTTTGGTGCCGGTGTCGGTACTCTCCTCTTCCAATTAATCACTAAACGTTCTGTCCCAATCTTCCTTGCCTCTTCTTTTGCGTTTATTGCTCCTATTATGTTCGGTATCCAAACTTGGGGTATTGGTGCAACTATGGGCGGCTTGATGGCGGCAGGTTTGGTTTACGTTGCGCTTGGCGCAATGATCAAAGTGCGTGGTGTAGGGTTTATCCATAAGATTTTGCCACCGGTTGTAGTTGGCCCAGTGATCATGGTTATTGGCCTTGGCCTTGCGCCAACGGCAGTCAACATGGCGGTAGGTAAAACGGGCGACGGTGCGGTTCAGTTAGTAAATGGCGATGCTGCGGTCATTATCTCTGCGGTTTCGCTGCTAACGACGATTGCACTTAGCGTGTTCGCAAAAGGGTTCCTAAAACTGGTTCCTATCGTGGGTGGTATTTTGGCGGGCTATTCAGTATCCCTATTCTACGGTGTGGTTGACTTTACACCTGTGGCTCAAGCAGCTTGGCTTGCAATGCCCAACTTCACCATGCCTGAGTTCAACATCAACGCGATTCTATTCATGATCCCAGTTGCAATCGCTCCTGCGGTAGAGCACGTGGGTGACATGTTGGCTATCTCAAATGTAACGGGTAAAAACTACCTGAAGAAACCAGGCCTACACCGCACTATCGCGGGTGACGGAATCGCGACAATTGCAGCATCAATGGTTGGTGCGCCGCCAAACACTACTTACAGTGAAGTAACAGGCGCGGTAATGCTGACCAAAGCTTTCAACCCTGTAATCATGACTTGGGCTGCCATTACCGCTATTGTTCTTGCGCTGGTAGGTAAGCTAGGTGCGATTCTGCAAACCATTCCTGTGCCAGTAATGGGTGGCATCATGATTCTTCTGTTCGGTTCTATCGCAACCGTCGGTTTGAATACGCTGATTAAGAACAACGTTGATCTACACAAATCTCGTAACCTGGTGATCGTTGCAGTAACACTGGTATTTGGTATCGGTGGTATGGCTTTCGGTATCGGCGAGTTCAGCCTACAAGGTGTAAGCCTATGTGGTATCGTGGCAATCCTTCTTAACCTAGTGCTGCCACACGACCTTGGTGAAAACCACGTGGTTGATAACGCTCAAATGGAAGAAGAAAGCGCGAAGTAATTCGACTGTGCGACTTTTAAGTGGCGCACTTTAACCTTTCTAAATAAACAGCAACAAAAAAGGCTTGGTGAAAACCAAGCCTTTGTTTTACTCGGAGTAACTAATTACTTAGTACCGAAAATCTTATCACCTGCATCACCAAGACCAGGAACGATGTAGCCTTTGTCGTTTAGCTTCTCATCGATTGCCGCAGTGTAAAGCTCAACGTCTGGGTGCGCTTTTTCTAGTGCTTCAATACCTTCAGGAGCAGCAACTAGAACAAGAACTTTAATTGACTGACAGCCTTTCTCTTTTAGTAGGTCGATAGTTGCGATCATAGAACCGCCAGTTGCTAGCATTGGGTCAACAACTAGAGCAATACGCTCATCAATGTTAGACGCAAGCTTGTTGAAGTAAGGTACTGGCTCAAGTGTTTCTTCATCACGGTAAATACCAACAACACTGATACGAGCACTTGGCATGTGCTCAAGAACGCCATCCATCATGCCTAGACCTGCACGTAGGATTGGCACTACTGTTACTTTTTTACCTTTGATTTGGTCAACTTCTACCGGACCGTTCCAACCTTCAATGGTTACTTTCTCTGTTTCAAAGTCTGCTGTCGCTTCGTAAGTAAGTAGGCTACCGACTTCTGTCGCTAACTCACGAAAACGCTTTGTGCTGATGTCACCTTCTCTCATTAGACCAATTTTGTGTTTTACAAGAGGGTGCTTTACTTCAACAACTTTCATGTCCATCTCCGGCTATAGTTGGCAATATTTAAACAAACCTTCAGATTATACATGATTTTCACAGGGATTTCAGGATATATCACTAAAGAAAAAAACCGACGCAAACGTTTGCTATCTGTATTTAACCACTGGTAGAATAGCGCCGTTTTCATATCCAACTTAAATACCGAGGACTTCCCTGTGAGTGGTAACAACTCTTCTCTTAGCTATAAAGACGCTGGTGTCGATATTGATGCAGGCAATGCGCTTGTAGATCGTATTAAGGGTGCGGTGAAACGTACTCGTCGCCCTGAAGTGATGGGTGGTATCGGTGGTTTTGGCGCTTTATGCGAATTGCCAACCAAATACAAACAACCTGTACTGGTTTCTGGTACTGACGGTGTAGGCACAAAACTTCGCCTAGCACTGGATATGAACAAGCACGACACTATCGGCATCGACCTAGTGGCAATGTGTGTAAACGACCTAATCGTTCAAGGTGCCGAGCCCCTATTCTTCCTAGATTACTACGCGACTGGCAAGCTAGATGTAGACACAGCAGCAGACGTGGTTTCTGGTATTGCTGATGGCTGTGTTCAAGCTGGTTGTGCACTTATCGGTGGCGAAACCGCTGAAATGCCAGGCATGTACGAAGGCGAAGACTACGACGTTGCGGGTTTCTGTGTAGGCGTAGTGGAAAAAGAAGACGTGATTGACGGCACTAAAGTAGCAGCAGGCGACGCACTTATCGCTGTCGGCTCAAGCGGTCCACACTCAAACGGTTACTCACTGATCCGTAAGATTCTAGAAGTTTCTGGCGCAGATAAAAACGAAGAGCTAGCAGGTCGCACTATCGGTGAGCACCTACTAGAACCAACGAAGATTTACATCAAATCTGCACTTAAGATGATCGAGAAACACGATATCCACGCGATTTCTCACATTACGGGTGGTGGTTTCTGGGAAAACATCCCTCGCGTACTGCCTGAAGGCACAAAAGCCGTTATCGACGGTAACAGCTGGGAATGGCCAATCATTTTCAAATGGCTGCAAGAGAAAGGCAACGTTGAAACGCACGAAATGTACCGTACGTTCAACTGTGGTGTTGGTCTAGTCGTTGCACTACCAAAAGACCAAGCAGACGCGGCGGTTGCACTTCTTAAAGAAGAAGGCGAAAACGCATGGGTGATTGGTGAAATTGCTCAAGCAGAAGCAAATGAAGAGCAAGTTGAAATCAACTAACTTGTGAATCACGCTAAAAAATAAAATGAATGAGGACGCCACGTCCTCATTCTGCTATCTGGAACATCGAAAACCATTCTAATAGTAGGTAATTTATAGAACCTACAATATCAAGGCAGTCCCAACATCATGAAAAACATCGTGGTCCTAATTTCAGGTAACGGCAGTAACTTACAAGCCATTTTAGAAGCTTGTGAAAACAGCATGCCTAACGCACACGTTGCAGCAGTATTTTCTAATAAATCTGACGCATACGGTCTAGAACGTGCAAAACAGTTTAGTGTTGATGGCCACTTTGTTGACCCTAAAGCGTTCGAGTCACGCGAGGCATTCGATGCCGAGTTGATGCAACAAATTGACAAGTATCAGCCCGATGTTGTCGTTCTTGCTGGGTACATGCGCATTCTTAGCGGTGCATTTGTTTCGCACTATCTCGGTAAGATGATCAACATTCACCCTTCTCTTCTACCTAAATACCCGGGTTTACACACCCACCAACGCGCGATTGACGCCAAAGACAAAGAGCACGGCACAAGTGTTCACTTTGTCACAGAAGAGTTAGACGGCGGTCCCGTAGTTCTTCAAGCAAAAGTGCCAGTATTTGAAGATGATGATGCAGCAGCACTCGCTGCGCGTGTACAAACTCAAGAGCACACCATTTACCCTATCGTGACTAAGTGGCTCGTTGAAGAGCGTTTAATCATGCAAGATGGCAAAGCTTGGTTAGATGGCAAAGAACTCGGTCCTCATGGCTACGCAGCCGCTGAAGAAGAATAAGTACTTTTTAACGCATCAAAAAAGGCAGTCGAGTGACTGCCTTTTTGTTATTTGGAAAACTTGATGTCTAGAAACGTCGTTATTCCAACGGTTCGGTCGGAGCTTGATTACCCGGTTTGGGCGCTGCAAATGGCACATCTTTCAAATCAGATGCATTGTTTTGGATCAGTTCACCAAGGTGAAACAAACCATATTCACCGGGCTTCATTCGATGCCAAGTCTCATTGCCGGTTAAAGGCTGAGTCGCAATGACAGAAACAACATCGTTTGGTGTTGTTTCTTCTTGGAAGTTGATCTCCACATCTTCATCTAGTAAAGCGGCCTTGCCAAACGGTGCGCGACGCGTAATCCAATACAAGTGATTAGTACAATACGTCATGACAAATTCGCCGTCGCTGAGCAACATATTGAACACGCCTTTTTCTTTGAGCTGATCGCAACACTTAGCGATGTAGAGAAAAACAGATTCCATGTCCTGAGGAGGCTCTGGATATCGATCTTCCATCTGCTTTAGCAGCCAACAAAACGCAAGCTCACTGTCTGTTTGACCAACAGGACGATGACGCCCAGTGTACAGATCTTGGTAATCAGACAGCTGACCATTGTGAGCAAAGGTCCAATACTTGCCCCACAACTCACGTGTGAATGGGTGCGTATTTTCTAAATTCACTCCGCCACGGTTTGCTTGGCGAATATGACTCACAACCGCACGACTTTTGATCGGATAGTTTTGCACCAATTCAGCGATTTGGGACTCACAGCTTGGTTTTGGGTCTTTAAAGGTTCGAAAACCTTTACCTTCATAAAAAGTAATTCCCCAACCATCACGGTGCGGGCCAGTACGACCTCCACGCTGCATCAGCCCTGTAAAGCTGAAACAGATATCCGTTGGAACATTGGCGCTCATGCCGAGCAATTCACACATCGTTTAACGAACTCCTTACCTAAACCACAGCCGAAAAAGTGGCTGCAGAAAATTATTCCATCTCTTTTTCAATCAACTGAATGATGATGTGAATAATCTTAATATGTACTTCTTGAATACGGTCTGCATAACCAAAGTGTGGTACACGAATTTCAACATCAGCAAGACCAGCCATTTTACCGCCGTCTTTACCCGTCAGTGCGACGGTCTTCATGCCTTTCGCTTTCGCAGCTTCAATCGCTTTAAGAATATTGCCTGAGTTGCCAGATGTCGACAAACCAAACAGAACATCACCTTTGCGGCCTACCGCTTCAACGTAACGAGAAAAAACAAAGTCGTAACCAAAATCGTTACTGACACAAGAAAGGTGGCTTGGATCTGAAATCGCAATACCAGCGTATCCTGGGCGATTATCACGGTAACGCCCTGTTAGCTCTTCTGCGAAGTGCATTGCGTCACAGTGCGAACCACCGTTACCGCACGACAGCACCTTACCATCTTGCTTAAAAGAATCGGCAATCATCTTCGCTGCCGCTTCGATTTGAGCAATGTTATGGTCATCGCTTAAAAATTTGTTGAGCACTTCAGCAGCTTCGTTCAATTCACTTCTAATCAGATCTTGGTACATAAGACGTTCTCTTTATTATTTCGGGCGTAAATGCGCATTCGCTTCGCCTTAGTAAATGGTTCTGATGCCATTTTAGCACCGGACATTTCATAACACTGAGTTTACCCACAAACGAGAATTAGTGTCGATAGTGAACCTCCAGATTTGGATTGGTGACAGTAATAAACTTGTCAACTTGCTTACGAAACCATCACTCAATTCGCAACTTTAGAATTTTAACTCTACTTAGATCACTTTTTACTCAATCTTGTGTTTTACATTTCTTTAATATTTTGATTACACTTATACCAACTGGTTAGACCTCTTACCAAAATACAGACGTACAACATTTATAAAGTCTGAAAAGGAAAAATTATATGGACATCTTGCTCTCTATCGTTGCGATGGCTGTTGTGTTAGGCATTACGCTTTACCACAGAATGTCACTCGTTAAATCCGTCAGCCTACTAACTCCTGCCATGCTAGTGCTGACTATCACAGGCTCAGTTGGCGTTATTGGCTGGGCACTGTATGTGCTTGCAATCGCGGTCTTTGCCGTTTCTGGTATCCGCCAATCGCTTATTAGCCGTAAGGCACTGGCGTTGTTTAAGACTGTGCTACCTGCGATGTCTCAAACTGAAAAAGAAGCTCTCGATGCTGGTACAGTATGGTGGGAAGCTGAGCTATTCAAAGGTAAACCTGAATGGGAAAAATTACACGCAATTCAAGCGCCAAAACTTAGCGCTGAAGAGCAAGCGTTCTTAGACGGCCCAGTAAACGAAGTGTGTGCTATGGTCAGCGACTTCCAAGTAACGCATGAACTCGCGGATTTACCACCTGAAGTTTGGCAGTATCTGAAAGACAACAAGTTCTTCGCCATGATCATCAAGAAAAAGTACGGTGGTCTAGAGTTCTCTGCATACGCTCAATCTTTGGTACTGCAAAAACTGACGGGTGTTTCTGGCGTACTTTCTTCTACCGTTGGTGTGCCTAACTCATTAGGCCCAGGCGAACTCTTGCAACACTACGGTACAGAAGATCAGAAAAACTATTACTTACCTCGCCTAGCCGAAGGTAAAGAAATCCCATGTTTCGCGCTAACTAGCCCAGAGGCTGGCTCAGACGCAGGCTCAATCCCAGATTACGGCGTCGTTTGTAAAGGAGAATGGGAAGGCAAAGAAGTGTTGGGTATGCGTCTAACGTGGAACAAACGCTACATCACGCTTGCGCCTGTTGCGACGGTACTTGGCCTTGCATTCAAACTGCGTGACCCAGAAGGCCTGCTTGGTGATAAAGAAGATCTTGGTATCACATGTGCGCTGATCCCAACGGATGTGAAAGGTGTAGAAATCGGCAACCGTCACTTCCCACTGAACGTACCATTCCAGAACGGTCCAACCCGTGGTAAAGACATTTTCGTTCCTATCGATTTCATCATCGGTGGTGAGAAAATGGCAGGGCAAGGCTGGCGCATGCTGGTGGAATGTCTGTCGGTCGGCCGTGGCATCACGCTACCTTCTAACTCGACGGGTGGTATCAAATCGGCTGCGATGGCAACGGGTGCATACTCTCGCATTCGTCGTCAGTTCAAACAACCAATCGGTCACATGGAAGGCGTTGAAGAGCCATTGGCGCGTCTTGGCGGTAATGCATACGTCATGGATGCGGCCAGCAATCTAACTGTTGCAGGTATCGACCTGGGTGAAAAGCCATCGGTTATTTCTGCAATTGTGAAGTACCACTGTACCCACCGCGGTCAACAAAGCATCATCGACGCGATGGACATTGTCGGCGGTAAAGGCATTTGTTTAGGCCCTTCAAACTTCCTCGCTCGTGGCTACCAAGGCTCTCCAATCGCCGTAACGGTAGAAGGTGCAAACATTCTGACTCGTTCGATGATCATCTTCGGTCAAGGTGCGATTCGTTGTCACCCATATGTACTTGAAGAAATGAACGCAGCTTACTCAGAAGCGAGCGACGCGGTTGAGAAATTCGACAAAGCGTTAGCTGGCCATGTGAGCTTTACCATGAGTAACCTCGTTCGCAGTATTTGGTTTGGTTTGAGCGATGGTCTCGGTTCATCGGCACCGACTAAAGATGCAACGAAACGCTACTACCAACAGCTAAACCGTTACAGTGCCAACCTAGCGCTTCTGTCTGATATCTCAATGGCGGTACTTGGTGGTTCGTTGAAACGTAAAGAGCGTTTATCTGCGCGTTTAGGTGACATTCTCAGTCAGCTATACCTAAGCTCCGCGACGCTAAAACGTTTTGAACAAGATGGTCGTCCAGCTGAAGATTTGGCTTTGGTTCACTGGGGTCTACAAGATAGCTTAAAACAAGCAGAAATCGCCGTTGATGAGTTCCTAGCAAACTTCCCGAATAAAGTCATTGGCCGCACACTTCGCGTTCTGATTATGCCATTCGGTCGTGTACGCAAAGCACCAAGTGACAAGCTAGACAGCAAAGTGGCACGTATTCTACAAACCCCAAGTGCAACACGCTCGCGCATTGGCCGTGGCCAGTACCTAGAGCCAACAGAGCACAACCCAGCAGGTAAGATTGAGCTGGCACTGTCTGTGATTCTTCAAGCTGAGCCTGTGTTCGACAAAGTTTGTAAAGCGCAAGGTAAACGTCGTCCATTCCTCCGCTTGGACATGATTGCCCAAGAAGGTCTAGATCAAGGCGTGATCACTCAAGAAGAAGCAGAACTGCTGAGAGAAGCCGAGCAACATCGTCTCGATACCATTAACGTTGACGATTTTGAGCCGGAACTATTGGCAGCAAAGCCACTTTACCCTCAAATGGATAGCGTTGCTTAAAAGCCAATAAGAAAGACAAAAACGGGAGCTTTGGCTCCCGTTTTCTTGTGCTCTGAATCCAAATAACGCCCCTTCCCTTTCGACGCATCCGATGCTCACTCTCAGACACTCGTTGTAACCACAGCCAAACCAATTGATCGCGATATGAGTGATAAATAGCTCACAGACCTTACCCATGAACGATGTATACTTTACCGTATCTCAACCACATATATGGAAAATCTGTTGGCTAGACTCTTATTCGCTCAGTGGTTCCCAGGACTCATTCAACTTAAAAACTATCAAAAAGAATGGCTCGTGAATGACTTTAGAGCAGCATTTTCTGTTGTTGCTGTTGCACTACCTGTTGCTATTGCTTATGCACAGCTAACTGGCGTTTCTGCTATCGTAGGCCTCTACTCATGCGTGCTGCCGATGCTGGTTTACGCTTTAATGGGCACTTCCCGACAACTCATTGTTGGCCCGGACGCCGCAACCTGTGCCGTCATCGCCGCCGTCGTTACCCCAATTGCCGCTGGCGACCCAACCAAACACTGGCAGCTCGTCATGACCATGACAGCTATGACAGGTATTTGGTGTGTACTGGCCAGCCGTTTCAAACTGGGAATTTTTGCTGACTTCCTTTCCCGCCCAATCCTCTTAGGGCTACTCAACGGCGTGGCGTTGACCATCATTGTCGGTCAGTTTGCGAAAGTCGTGGGTTTGAAATACGAACAACGCTATCTACTTGAACGATTATGGGAAGCTCCACAACGCTTGGCAGAACTTCATTGGCCAACAGTTGCGTTAAGTGTAGCGACTGTGGTGGTCTATTTGGTAACCAAACGCTACCGTCCTACTTGGCCTGCAGCAATGCTTGCCATACTGGTTACTACAGCATCGGTTTGGCTACTGCACTTACAAGAAATGGACGTGGCCGTAGTCGGCTTAACTCAAGGTGGTTTCCCTCAATTTCAAGCCCCACAATTTGAGCTTGGCGAAGTGCGTGAGCTCGTCGTGCCAGCGTTAAACTTAGCGATCGTTAGCTTTGTCAGCATGATGCTGACCGCGCGCAGCTTCGCAGCGAAGAACGGCTACGACATTGACGCCAATAAAGAGTTTCAGGCATTGGGGTTTGCCAATATTGCTTCTGCCTTCTCGCAAGGCTTTGCCATCAGCGGCGCAGATTCTCGTACCGCCGTTAACGACGCCAATGGGGGAAAATCGCAATTGGTATCGATTGTGGCTGCCATCACCATTGCTATTATCGCGGTCTTTATTTACGAGCCGTTACAGTTCATCCCTATTGCGTCACTCGGCGTGGTACTCATCATCGCGTCACTGTCGCTGCTTGACCTCAAAGCCATATGGATACTGAAAACACGTGACAAAGATGCCTTTTACCTTGCCATCATTACCTTTGTTTCCGTGCTAGTGATTGGGGTTATTCCGGGTATCACACTGGCAGTTCTATTAGGTCTATTTCAGTTTTTACGCATCGTCATGCGACCAAGTGACCAACTACTGGGTCTGGATGAAAAAGGCACCATTCGCACCATTGATGAAACCGGAAAAGCGTCTCCAATTCCGGGAATGGTGATTTATCGCTTCAACTCACCGTTGACCTACTTTAATGCGCCGTACTTTAAGCGTCGTTTGCTAGAGCACGCAGAGCAAAACAAAGATGTCAGCTGTGTCGTAGTCGATGCCGTATCAAGCTTTACTCACCTAGATTTGAGTGTCATGGCAACATTGGCCGACATTCACGAAGTGCTCAAGAAAAGAGGAATACGATTAGTCCTCGCGGGAAGAAAACGCCGCTTGCGTCAATGGTGTGAGTTAACGGGAATAAGCACCAGCGAAGGTGGGATTTTGCTGCGTGCCGATATGTACCTTGCGATCAAACTCAGTGGTAGCTACCTCAGTGCTGTCGGTGAAGGGATTGTTCCGACCGTGCAAAAAGAACCCGACTTGGAACAACCACCAAAGCCAATTCCAGAAGTGGCTTAAGCGATAATCTAAGATAAACAAAAAACGGAGCCGATGGGCTCCGTTCTTTCTCTAACTCTTCTGCCTTATTTCTTTGGCACTTCCAATTGCATTTCAGGCATGGCTTGTCGTTTCGCTTTTAACTTGCGCCACACAATCCAAGCCACAATAGCAATCAAAAGCATCACTACGTTGCCGACCGCAATGATGATCATGCTGCGTTTACGCTCTGCTTCGCGCTCTGCAATGATGCGTTTTTCCATCTCAATACGGCGTTGCTCGGCCAGCTCTGCTTCTTTGGCGATGCGGGCGGCTTCTAAATCCACTTCATCAACGACACTGAAGGTTTGTTCTTGAATAGGAAACACCAGTGCACGCTGGGTTGCGAAATCCGTTGCAAAGATTTCTCCGCGCCATGAGTACTTGCCTAGTTCAGGATCGTTATCCAAGTTCAAGGTGGTTTTCATACCATCCTGTGACACTTGCCCTTGGCTGTAGGTAATGAAGCCATCAGGTGCATTTTGCTCGACGTTTACCGCGATAGAGCCGGGAGCAATCATACCTTGCTCACCACTAACCACCAGCTGATGTGGTTTCTCTGGGCTACGAGATTGAATAAACGTACGTGACACTGGATTTGGGTACACCAAAATCACCTGTTCTTGCGCACGCAAAAATACGCCGTTTCCAGAGGTGATTCGTGCGCGGTACTTGCCCGGTTCCACTTCGATAGGTAATTGAACGGTGAATACACCATCGCCCGCTTGTTCATCCAGACCGCGACCATCATCAGAAAATTCGCCAATGATCATCGGCACTGGACGTGCTTCTTTTATCAGTTCGTCTTCATTTTCGACAAACTTAGTAAAGGTGACTCGCAAGTTGACGCGGTCGAGAAAGTCTCGCAGGACAAGTGGCTTATCGTCTGAAGTTAAACGCGCGGTGAACTTGAGCGCTTCTCCGTTATAGAGACGGTTAGGGAATACGTCGGTGCTGAGCTTGAGATGTGAAATTAAGCGGATGTTGTTTTTTGGGGTTACTTTCCCCACAGCTTGCCAAGGGCCAGGCATTGGGTTGTCGACTGAAATGATGTCGAGCGATGGTTCTTGATACCAACGAACGTTGTCGTAAGAGCCCCACGCGTAATATTTTTTACCATCTGGACGAACTAACACAACAGGTTGAGAACTTTGTTCACGATAAACCAGAAAAGTAATCTGTTCGATGGTCGGGTCGACACGAAAACGGTTATCCAACAAAGACATGGCGGACTCGCTCGCGGCAAATGCGAAACAACTCCAGATCGCTAAAATAGCGACCGACAAAGCCCTCAACATAGCTTCTCCTATTGGTGCCAAATACAGTCGTTTACCAGTTCTAATCTTTTCTGGTGCGCTTCTAATTCATCGGCAGTTGCACGCAAAACCTTTAGTGCTTTTCTTCCTTCAATACGGCGAATGGTTTCAACCCCGCCTTCTTGTTTGTTGGCGTTAAATTCTAGACTCGTTTGCCCACCAGTCATCAGTAGGTAAACGTCGGCTAGAATCTCCGCATCGAGCAATGCCCCGTGGAGTGTACGGTGCGAGTTATCAATGCCGTAACGTTCACATAATACGTCGAGGTTGTTGCGCTTGCCCGGGAAGATTTTCTTCGCCATGGCAAGCGTATCCGTCACCTTGCAGTAATCGTCGGTTTTACCAATTGTTGGATCGAGTTTTTCAAACTCATAATCCATGAAGCCAGTATCGAAGGGCGCGTTATGCGCAACCAGTTCTGCGCCTTTGATAAAATCAAGAAACTCTTGGTGGATACTCGCGTATTCCGGTTTATCTACCAAGAATTCATCGGTAATACCGTGTACTTGTATCGCCTCAGGTTGAATTTCACGATCGGGCTTAATGTACACATGGAAATGACGACCAGTCAGCTTACGGTTGATGATCTCCACGGCACCGATTTCGATGATGCGGTGCCCTAAGTAGTGCGGACCACCTTCTTGGTTCATACCTGTGGTTTCGGTATCGAGAACGACAATGCGATTATGTTCAGAATTGCTGCTGGTATTCATAAGGTTATGTATGTCAGACTATGCTTTATTAAATGTTTCGGCTAATAGTACCAAAAATATGACCAAACACGTTGAGATTTTCACAGACGGATCTTGTTTAGGAAATCCAGGCCCTGGTGGCTACGGCATCGTCTTACGCTACAAAGACGTAGAAAAGACGCTCTCCAAAGGCTACACCCTCACCACCAACAATCGCATGGAAATGTTAGCCGCAGTTGTCGCCCTGCAAACACTGAAAGAGCCGTGCCGTGTCACGCTGACGACCGATAGTCAGTACGTGCGCCAAGGGATCACGCAGTGGATTCACAACTGGAAAAAACGCGGCTGGAAAACCGCAGATAAAAAGCCCGTGAAGAACGCCGATTTATGGCAAGCACTGGATAAAGAAACGGCACGCCACCAAGTGGATTGGCATTGGGTTAAAGGCCATGCTGGACACAGAGAAAACGAAATCTGTGATGAACTCGCCCGCACAGCAGCAGAAAACCCAACAGAAGAAGATACAGGCTACCAGCCATCTTAATACGCTAGTAGCGCTGGCTCGACACTCTCTTCACACCAAATCCCTCTCGGTTCATCACGCCAAGCGGCGTCAGTTTTTTCTTTAGACGCCAATGTGGTTTGATTGGCTTGAGAGGGTACGTTCGTTTACGAGCGACGATATAGTACAAGCTCCCCGCCGGAGAAGCCCAATCCCCCAAGCTGTTTTCTAACCACGTCCACATGGTGCGATAACGTGTCATAGGAAACAGCGCATAACGATCACAATGAATTACTTGGTAATTGAGTAACCCCAACCAATCATTGATTCGGCTCGAAGTAAACATTCGTCCACTCCACGGCAAGTTATTTTTACGCCATGGGAATAAACTCGCTAAACCAGTAAAGCTAATTGGGTTAAAACCCGTAATGATCAAGCAGCCATCATCCATCATCACTCTGTCTACTTCTCGCAGCAGACGATGTGGATCACTTGCATAATCAAGCTGATGGGCAAGTATCACGACATCAAAGCTTTTTTCCAAAAAGGGCAATTCGTAACCATCTGCGATAACATTGTGCAACGGGTTCTGGATATCTACGTTGACTTGGTGTTGAATGTTACAATTACAGCTGGTTAGCTCACAGCTCAACCCGCCCAGTTTGAGCATATGGTAGCCGAACAGTTTCGGACACCATTCATCAAGTCGGGTCTGGATTGACTCAAGCACCCAAGGCCCATTGTTCATCGCTGACCAAGTCGATGGGTGCGGTAAAGTTTTGTTGCTGAGTGCTGGTTTCATTAACCACCTGACTTAAAAAGGGTGACGGAGAACGAATCGTGTTAGAGATCAAAAGCATACCCGCATTTAATGATAATTACATCTGGCTGATACAAAATAGCGACAAGCGTTGCGCCGTGGTCGATCCAGGCGATGCACAGCCAGTATTAGATTATTTGCAGGCTAACGAATTAACTTTAGAAGCGATCTTAGTTACACACCACCACAACGATCACATTGGCGGTGTTCCAGATTTAGTTCGTGCATTTCCTCACGTCACCGTTGTCGGCCCGAAAGCGGAGCCAATTCCGACCTTAACAACTCCTATGGAAGAAGGCGATAAGCTTGAGCTGTTCGGCGAAATCTTCTTGGTGCTCGGTTTGCCGGGGCACACGCTCGGTCATATAGGGTATGTAGGCGATAGCAAGCTATTCTGTGGTGACGTGCTATTTTCTGCTGGTTGCGGTCGTATTTTCGAAGGCACACCAGAGCAGATGTTTGAGTCTCTGAGCAAAATTGCAGCGCTTCCAGAAGAAACACAGGTGTTCTGCGCGCATGAATATACAGCGAGTAACGTTGCCTTTGCGCTGGCTGTGGAACCTGATAACGAGCAACTACGTCAATACCGAGACGATGTGAACCGCCTTCGTGCACTAAACATTCCTACCCTTCCAACAACGCTGCGAAAAGAAAAGTGGATTAATCCATTCTTGCGTACCACCAATCCAGACGTTGTTAAGTCTGTCACGAACCGCATTAAAAATAGCGATCCATGCTCGGTTTTTACTGCTTTGCGTGAGTGGAAGAACGAATTTTAACCATTTTCTGCTTGTAAGTTTGCAAGACCCCAGTATTATCAGGGGCTGATTTTTTGGGAAGCGCCACTGGCGCTTCTCTTACGTTTGGGGTCGATATAAATCAACTTGAATGTCGCTCCCATGCATAATTTTAGAAGCTCTCCGCCTCTATTGAATATTAGTTAGTGTTAAAAGATGTCTATTATCTCACGACTGCCACGCAACTTAGGCTGCGCGACAGGCAGGAGAAGATAAAAAGGCCCTAAATAGGCTGAACCCATGCGTTTGAAGTATAGCTGGGCGTTGGTGTTGTTATTATCTGGCTGTCAATTGACTCAGCCAAATTCGTCCACCACTCCAACTCCAGAAACCAACAAGTCAGAGCAAACTGCTAAGCAGAATGCCACTAAGACTAAATCTAAAAACAAACAATCTTTGGCGAAAGATTCTGCCAAGGATACGCCAAAAGTTCTCTCCCCTCAGGAACAAGAAGATGTGTGGCAACGTATTGCTATGCAGCTTGAAATGGACATCCCAAACAACAAGAAAGTGGATTATTACCGTACGTGGTATTTGAAACACCCAAACCACCTGTACACGGTATCTAAACGTGCAGCGCCATTTCTTTACATGATCACGCAACGTATCGAAGAACGTGGTTTGCCAATGGAGCTTGCTCTTCTACCGGTTGTGGAAAGCTCATTTGACGCTTTCGCCTACTCGCACGGTAGCGCAGCAGGTTTGTGGCAGTTTGTGCCAGGCACCGGGAAAATGATGGGGCTTGAACAAAACTACTGGTATGACGGGCGTCGTGATGTCGCTGCCTCTACCGATGCTGCATTGGATTATCTTGTTCAATTAAATGAACGTTTTGATGGAAACTGGGAACACGCAATCGCAGCCTACAATAGTGGCGGCGGTCGTGTATCTAGTGCTATCCGTAAGAACAAAAAATTGGGTAAACCTGTCGACTTTTTCTCTTTAGATCTGCCAAAAGAGACCAGTAGCTACGTGCCAAAACTTCTCGCTCTTGCGGACATGGTGGCAAACCAAGAAAAGTACGGTATCGACATTCCATCTATCCCAAACAAACCAGTGCTGACGTTGGTCGATCCGAAAGAACAACTGGATCTCGCTATCGCTGCTGATTACGCGGGCATCGGGGTAAAAGAGCTGCAAAGCTACAACCCTGCCTACAACCAATGGTCCACCGCACCAGAAGGGCCTCATCAGCTTCTTATTCCTGTGGAGAAGAAGGATGCGTTCTTAACTCAAGTTGAGAGCAATCGCGGTAAAGGCATGAAAGTCGCGCGTTACAAAGTCAAATCTGGCGACTCGTTGAGTATGTTGGCGAAGAAATACGGTACGACCTCAAAAGTGATTCGTCGTGCTAACGGCCTGTCGAACAACAACATTCGCATTGGTCAGTACTTACTTATTCCGACGTCAACCAAAGACGATTCAAAGTACGCACTTACAGCGCAAAACCGTTTGAACAAAACGCAATCGCAAGCTCGTGGCCAACTGAAACTGTCACACGTTGTGCAATCGGGTGAAAGTTTGTGGTCTATCGCTCGTGACAACAAGGTTTCACACAAATCGCTAGCAAAATGGAACGGCATGGGACCAAAAGATACCCTGCGCGTCGGTCAAAAGCTGGTGATTTGGAAAAAATCAGACCAAGGCGCCGTGATTCGTACCGTGTTCTACAACGTTCGCTCTGGCGACACCATCAGTGGCATCGCAAGCAAATTCAAGGTGAAGAGCAACGACATCGTAAAATGGAACTCGCTGCATAAGCAGAAGTACCTAAAACCGGGTCAAAAACTTAAGCTGTACGTAGATGTAACTAAGGTAAGTGTATGAACCCGTCAAGTAACCCACTCGTAATGTTGTTAGATATATTCCGTTCTCCAACCTCTTGTTTTCTTGCGCTTTATCAGCGTGGTGGTTGGGGATGGCAACCTTTCATCTTTTTGATGCTAAGCCCATTCCTATTTTGGGGCGCGTACTTTTCGAACGTTGATTTTACGTGGTTAAGTGACCAACTCACTGTACAGTTCCAACAAATCGACCCACAGCAGATTGAGCTATTGGAACCAAACACGTTGATGGCAAGTGCGATCATTAATGACGTGTTCAATCGCTTTGCGACGCTTTTGTTGCTTGCGTTTTGGTTCTTCCTTGCGACTAAAGCAAGTAAACAACAATACGGTTATTGGAAATGGTTTGCGGCATCGTGCGCCATTTTGTTTCCAGCGGTATTGGGCGACATTGCAAGCTACGCAAGCTTACTATTGAAACATGGTCAGGTAATGACCTATGCGGCGGATCTCAACAGTCTCAATGGCTTACTGAAGTTGCCACTCACCAATGAATGGTCTCACTTTGCTAGCTCACTGCCACTTCTGTTGCCTTGGTACATTGTTCTAGGTTACGGCGTGGTATTAACGTGGACTGAATTTGAACACGGACAGGCTCTGGTGATTTCGAGCCTGCCTTGGATCGCGTTTTACGTGATTTGGGCGTTGTACATCGTTATCGCTTAAGCTGACTAACGCTAATCGTTAAGCGTAAACGACACCAGTAATGGATTATGATCGGAAGCGTCGCTCTGCGGCGCTTTCGCATTTTTCAGCGTTAATCCGCGGTAGAACACATGGTCTAGCGGCAAGCCCGTAATAAACTGCGTACGATGATCTGGCGAGAATTGTACTTCTCTCAAATTTGCTTCCCTCAGGGCCTGCTTCATGGCCGTAATCCGATATTCGCTCCAACTATTAAAATCACCAGCAAATACGATTGGCCCGCTGTGTTGTTTAAGTAGCGTCTCAAGCGCAGAAAGTTGCGAAGTATATTCTTCCGTTCCAACGGTAAAGTTGATCGCATGCACATTGATAACGGCCAAGCTCTCACCATTACTTAAACGATACTGGCTGTACAACGCCGATTTTGGCAAACGCAACCACGGTTCTTTTGATGTGTACGCGCATGCTTTAACTGGCTGCTTTTGAGCAATACTAATCACGCCAGCTCCGCTGCCTAACGCTTTAAACGCGCTGACTTGGTTGCTGACCCAGCTGCCATCTACCAACCATTGTTTAAAACTGTCTGTCATGCTGGCTTCTTGCAGCAATAACAATTGCTTATCTGCCGAGAACAACTCCAGCTCAGATTGCCAGTTAGCGCGATTTTGCTTGTAGATGTTCCAAACTAAAAGGTTGAGTTCACCGTTATCGTCCAGAGCTTTTGCTCCGCTAAACTCTATACATCGAATATCTTCGGTAATTTCAGAACCAGTTTGTGTGATGATCTGTGGGTGTTCTGGCACGGTAAAGATGACTTGAAAACTCACTACCGCAGCCATGATTAGAAAGGCTAAAGAGAGAACAAAACGCTTAAACATGAGAGCGTACCTGAATGCATGAAATAAAAAAGGAGCCTTATTGGGCTCCCTTTTA
The DNA here is from genome assembly GCF_900460535.1 of Vibrio parahaemolyticus. NCBI lineage: Bacteria > Pseudomonadati > Pseudomonadota > Gammaproteobacteria > Vibrionales > Vibrionaceae > Vibrio > Vibrio parahaemolyticus. The sequence goes on from NZ_UHIL01000001.1 coordinate 2,597,088, forward strand.
GCTTAATCAAAAATGCAATTGTAGTGAAATCTTAAATCGCGTCTTCGTCTTCTTCACCAGTACGGATACGAACCACACGCTCAACATCCGTTACGAAAATTTTACCATCGCCAATCTTACCTGTTTGCGCGGTTTCGATGATGGTTTCTACGCATTTGTCTGCTACATCTTCAGTAACAACAATTTCCAGTTTCACTTTCGGTAGGAAGTCCACCATGTATTCCGCACCGCGGTATAGCTCAGTGTGGCCTTTCTGACGACCAAAACCTTTCACTTCAGAAACCGTCATCCCTGTGATGCCTACTTCAGCAAGTGCTTCTCGAACATCATCCAATTTAAATGGCTTGATAATCGCTTCAATCTTTTTCATGTTCATCCCTTGAGCTTCAATCGTTTGCGCATATTATCGTTTAGCGTCTCATAACATTCAATGTTTGTCTCTGCTTCATCGGCTAAAATCCTGAGCTCAATAAGGTTTATTAACTCGAGATAAAACAAAACCAGAGCAATGCTCTGGTTTTGTAGAAATAAGATAACGACGTGTTAATGCACTTTTTACTTACTTCAAACTTGAGTAGTAAGCGGCAAGGTTTGCAATATCGTCATCAGAAAGCAGCGACGCTTGAGCCTGCATTACCGCAGCAAGACCACCGTTACGTTCTTTGTTTTTGTAAGCTTTGATTGAGCTCACGATGTACTGCTCGTTTTGCCCTTTCAAATTTGGGTAGCCTGGAATCGTTGCGTTACCGTCTGCGCCATGACATGCCGCACATACTGCAGCTTTAGCTTGTCCCGCAGCGGCATCACCCGCCAGAGCTTGGCCACTCAACATGGTTAGTGCAGCCACTGCACCGATCATTACTCTCTTCATTGCTTCACCTAATCGTTTTTTATTTGAGATAGTTATGGTCGATATTGTGACATGAATTACAAAGGCTTGCGCCAAATGAGTTCACAGTCTTGGCCACTAAATGTTTGATCCACAAACAAGTCTGCGACTGCAACAACTTGGTCTTTGTACATCAAAATCGGGATCTGACGACGTAACCAGCTTGGCACATTGTATTCTTGGAATAACTTTTTCAGTTTACGACTGCGACTACGTGTTGTGGGGTGTGCCGACAAACCTTCGGGATTGAAAGTAACCCTCAATAACTCGGGGTGTGATGGCAGCGAAATATTTGGCTGATGAGAACCCGAACTAAGCGTTAACGTCCCCAGACTCTCTGGTAAAATCAGTGGCTCATCGATTTGGATATGGCCTTGCCAACTCGTCACATCGGCATGAGGCGTAACCCAGTACAATTTGTTTTGGAAGCGTCGGATCTCTCCTTGTTTGAGTTTAAGCTTTGGATTGGCATCTTGTTGCGCCAATGCCACTTCTTGCCAAATCAAGCGCAATTGAGTTTGACTCGGCATATTGGCATTCAATTTACTCAACCACATACGAATCAAACGCGCTTGAGCTAATTCACTATGGATAGCTAACTCATCAATACTTAAGCTCAAATCCGCCTGTAGAGCACGCGCAAACACCGAACCTAGGAGCTCATCCAATAACGCTTCTTGCTGAGCACATAAGCTTGCGCTTCGTTGCACCGCTTGATGAATACTCGGCCAACGCTCAGACAACTCAGGGACGATACGATGACGTAAAAAATTTCGATCGTAGCGCGTGTCTTGGTTACTTTCGTCTTCTACCCATTCCAAACCAATGTTCTTCGCCGTCGCTTCTATCTGCTCGCGCTTGATGTTAAGTAGCGGACGAACTAATGTGCCACCAGCAAACGGCATAGTTTCTGCCATCGAAGATAAACCCTTAGGTCCACTTCCACGTTTCAACGCGAGTAAAAAGGTTTCGACTTGGTCGTCGGCATGCTGACCTGTTAGCAATAAGTCGCCACGATTGATATGACGAGCCAGAGCTTCATAGCGCGCTTCACGTGCCAGCGATTCAATGCTCTCACCACTATTGGTATCTAGGTTCACACGCTCTACCGAGCACGAAATACCTGCTTGTTTCGCCCATACTTGACACTTATCGGCCCAAATGTCCGCATTTTCACTCAAACCATGATGAACATAAACCGCGTGGCAAGAGAGGGAGTTTTCTTCTCGATAACGGCGAAGTAACTCAAGTAACAAGCGCGAGTCCACACCACCACTAAACGCGACAACGACCTTCGTTTGAGGTTGATAATAGGTGTTCAATACATGAGAAAACTGCTGGTAAAGCGATTCCATAAGCGATCCGATAGGTACAAAAAAGGGTTAGACATATGTCCAACCCTTTCTATTTTATCCGTTATCTCGCGAGATATCAGCAGTAACCGTAGTTCATTAGACGTTGGTAACGGCGTTCACGTAGCGATTCTTCATCTAGCTGCTCAAGCTCTTCTAGCTGACGAAGTAGCGTCGCTTTCATGTTTTCAGCCATTTTAACGTGATCGCGGTGCGCGCCACCTAGTGGCTCTTCGATGATCTCATCAATTAGCTCAAGTTCTTTAAGGCGAGGAGCAGTTAGACCCATTGCTTCTGCTGCTTGAGGCGCTTTGTCAGAATCACGCCATAGGATTGAAGCACAACCTTCTGGAGAAATTACTGAGTACGTAGAGTACTGAAGCATGTTCACGTAGTCGCCTACACCAATAGCTAGTGCACCGCCTGAACCACCTTCACCTACAACGTTACAGATTACTGGAACTTTAAGGCCAGACATCACTTTTAGGTTTTTCGCGATAGCTTCAGATTGACCACGCTCTTCTGCACCAACACCTGGGTATGCCCCAGCTGTGTCGATGAATGTGATGATTGGCATGTTGAAACGCTCGGCCATTTCCATCAAACGTAGTGCTTTGCGGTAACCTTCTGGCTTTGGCATGCCAAAGTTACGTCGTACTTTTTCTTTTGTCTCACGGCCTTTTTGGTGACCAATGATCATCACAGGACGACCTTCAAGACGTGCAATACCACCGACAATCGCTTTGTCGTCTGCGAATGCGCGGTCACCCGCGAGTTCGTCAAACTCTTCAAATACGTGTTGAACGTAATCAAGCGTGTACGGACGTAGTGGGTGACGAGCCAGTTGAGCTGTTTCCCATGCACCTAGGTCGCTGAAGATCTTCTTCTTAAGTTCTAGGCTCTTCTTCTCAAGCTGTTCGATTTCTTTATCCAGGTCAATTGCAGAATCACCACCATGACGTGATACGTCACGTAGTGCTTCGATTTTCGCTTCTAGTTCTGCAATTGGCTTTTCAAATTCAAGAAAGTTTAGGCTCATCTATGAATCCTTGTTGACTCAGCGTCTGACATATTGCGCTGAATTTTTTAGTTAAATTCGAGTTCTACCTGGCTTTTGCCAAGCAACTGTTTTAAATCGTCTATTAATGTATCACTTGGCGTTACTCGCCATTCGGTGCCCAATGTTAACCGCGCTCTGGCGTCGGCACGCTGGTAGTATACATTGACGGGTACGGTTCCGGCTTTGTGCGGTTCTAAAATACGACTAAACTGCTCAAAGAATTGATCATTGATCTGGTTCGCATCAATTGATACCGACAGACCACGTGCGTATTTTTCGCGCGCGCTGCCGAGATCCATAACTTCACGCGCCGACATTTTAAGGCCACCGTTGAAGTCATCAAAGCTGACCTGTCCCGAAACCACCAAAATTCTGTCTTTTTCGAGAAGTTCAGCATACCGATCAAGTGCATCGGAGAACAGCATTACTTCCATTCGACCACTTCGGTCGTCCAACGTCATGATACCAATGCGAGTACCTCGCTTGGTTGTCATCACTCGCGCAGCAATAACTAAACCTGCTACCGTTACCGATTGATCGCGACGTGTTGGGGTCGCGTCCTTTAGTCGACAACTGGTGTATTTGTTTAGTTCCTTTAAATACGCGTTAATGGGGTGCCCGGTCAAATATAAACCGAGAGTTTCGCGCTCCCCTTCTAGCCAAACCTTTTCTGGCCATGGTGGCACTTGCGTGTATTTATTCTCAACTTCTTCTGGTGCATCGGTCAACACACCAAACATATCGCCTTGGCCAAAGGCCTCTGCTTGGTGATGTTGGCTGGCCGCTTTAACGGCATCGTTCAGTGAAGCCATCATCGCCGCTCGATGAGGGCCAAGTCGGTCAAGTGCACCTGCATAAATCAGCTTTTCGATGACGCGCTTGTTAACACGTTTGAGATCGATACGAGCACAGAAATCAAATAGATCTTTAAAGTGACCACCTTTGTTTCGCGCTTCTAGTATCGCATCGATAGGGCCTTCACCCACACCTTTGATTGCGCCGATACCGTATACAATCGCACCGTTTTCATCAACGTTGAAACGGTATAAACCGGAGTTGATGTCTGGCGGCAACACGGTGAGTTTCATGCGGAAACATTCGTCCACCAGACCAACTACTTTTTCGGTGTTATCCATATCGGCAGTCATTACCGCCGCCATGAATTCAGCTGGATAGTGCGTTTTAAGCCACAACGTTTGGTAAGACACCAGTGCGTAAGCCGCTGAGTGCGATTTGTTAAAACCGTAACCTGCGAACTTTTCTACCAAGTCGAAGATTTTCATCGCCAACTCGCCATCAACACCGTTCTTCACTGCCCCTTCTTCGAAGGTTGCACGCTGCTTGGCCATTTCTTCCGGCTTTTTCTTACCCATCGCACGACGCAGCATGTCCGCACCACCAAGGGTGTAGCCAGACAAAACCTGCGCAATCTGCATTACCTGTTCTTGATACAGAATGATGCCGTACGTCGGATCGAGGATTTCTTTTAGTGACTCGTGTTGCCACTTTTCATCGGGGTAAGAGATCGCTTCTCGGCCATGTTTACGGTCGATAAAGTTATCTACCATGCCCGATTGCAACGGACCCGGACGGAACAAGGCCACCAATGCGATGATGTCTTCAAAACAGTCAGGCTGAAGTCGTTTGATCAGCTCTTTCATACCACGCGATTCAAGCTGGAATACCGCAGTGGTCTCTGAGTTTTGGAGTAAGCGAAACGAAGCCGGATCTTCCAAAGGTATCGACTCGATACGAACAGGAGGTTTACCTTCCTTCTCCAAGCGCGGGTTAATCAACCCTAATGCCCAGTCGATAATGGTTAGAGTACGTAGGCCCAAGAAGTCAAACTTAACCAGACCAGCAGTTTCTACGTCGTTCTTATCAAACTGAGTTACGGGGAAATGCCCTTCCGCATCCGCATAAATTGGCGCAAAGTCTGTAATCGTGGTTGGTGAAATTACAACACCACCCGCGTGCTTACCGGCGTTACGTGTACAACCTTCTAATAGGCGACACATATCGATGAGTTCTTTAACTTCCTCATCGGCCTCATAAAGCTCAGGCAGAGCAGGCTCGGCTTTAAACGCTTTTTCTAGCGTCATACCTGGATCTGGCGGAACCAGTTTCGAAATACGGTCAACGAAACCAAATGGGTGACCAAGAACACGACCAACGTCACGGATTACCGCTTTCGCCGCCATCGTACCGAATGTGATGATCTGAGATACGGCATCGCGACCGTACATTTCGGCAACGTGATCAATCACTTGGTCACGCTTATCCATACAAAAGTCGACGTCGAAATCGGGCATGGATACACGTTCTGGGTTCAAGAAACGTTCGAAGAGCAAGTCATATTCAAGCGGATCAAGATCGGTGATTTTCAGCGCGTAGGCCACCAAAGAACCGGCACCCGAACCACGACCAGGACCGACTGGAATCGCGTTGTCTTTCGACCACTGGATGAACTCCATTACGATCAAGAAGTAGCCTGGGAACCCCATTTGGTTGATTACGTCGAGTTCGATTTGTAAACGCTCGTCGTATTCTGGACGGCGCTTTTTGCGTTCTTCTTCATTAGGGAATAGGAACTCTAGACGCTCTTCCAAACCTTCTCGCGACTTCATGACCAAGAATTCAGTTTCTTCCATCCCTTCTGTTGGGAAGGCTGGCAAGAAGTATTCACCCAAACGAACGGTCACGTTACAACGCTTGGCGATCTCGACACTGTTTTCTAGCGCTTCTGGAATATCAGCAAACAGCTCACACATTTCCTCTTCAGTGCGAAGGTACTGCTGCGGGCTGTAATTTTTTGGTCGGCGTGGGTCTTCTAGTGTGTAACCATCATGAATCGCAACACGAATCTCGTGCGCATCGAAAAGGTGTGCACTTAGGAAAACCACTTCGTTTGTCGCGACCACGGGCAAGTCATGTTGCTCAGCGAGATCGATGGCAAAGTGCAAGTACGTCTCTTCATCAGGACGGCCTGTACGAATCAATTCTAGATAGAAACGGTCCGGGAAATGCTGTTTGTAAAACTCTACACAGCTTTCAACCAGTTTACGGTTACCTTTAAGCAGCGCTTTGCCGATATCGCCATTTTTAGCGCCAGAGAGAACGATTAAGCCTTCTGACATCTCGGCCAGCCACGCCCTATCAATCACAGGTTGGTGCTGAACGTGGCCACGTAAATACGCTTTGGAAATCAGTAACGTGAGGTTCTTGTAACCTGCATTGTCGGCAGCAAGTACTGTCAGCTGGGTCAGTTCTTCACCAAATTCATCAGATTGCATTTTGAAATCTGCACCGATGATCGGTTTAACGCCGGAGCCATGCGCTGTGCCATAAAACTTCACCAAACCACATAAGTTGGTGAAGTCAGTCAAAGCCATGGCAGGCATACCAAGCTCGGCGACTTTCTTGACTATCGGTGGAACTTTATTGATACCATCCACCATCGAGAAATCACTGTGAATACGAAGGTGGACGAACTTGGGATCTGACATTAACAGGTACCGTGTAACTCTATTTTGTTTGGGATTCTAACCTAAAGGGGGCTGGGTTTATAACACCAATCCACCCAATTTATTAATCTAAGCCTAAAGCTTTCTTTACTGGTTTGAAGCTCTTACGGTGCTCGCTTATCACACCATGTTGCTCAATTGCTTCAAAGTGCGCTTTGGTTGGATAACCTTTGTGCTTCGCAAAGCCGAATTGCGGATATTGTTTATCCAGCTCTTCCATCTCTTGGTCGCGCACAACTTTAGCAATGATGGAAGCGGCACTGATTTCAGCCACTCTTAAATCGCCTTTCACCACAGCTTGAGAATCCATCGGTAGCTCAGGGCAACGATTACCATCGATCAGCACTAAATCTGGCTGTACCTTCAGTCCAGCAATCGCACGTTGCATAGCAACCATGGTAGCTTGCAGAATATTCAGTTCATCAATCTCTTCGGGAGAGCAACGGCCTACCGCCCACGCTAGCGCTTTTTCTTTGATTTCAGGAAGCAGTGCCAGACGCTTTTTCTCGCTCAGCTTCTTAGAGTCATTCAAGCCTTCGATTGGGTTATTGGGATCGAGGATAACTGCAGCGGTGACGACATCTCCAACCAAAGGGCCGCGTCCAACTTCATCGACTCCGGCGATCACTTGGTAACCTTGAGGGTATTCAAACGGAAGGAGCTCTACTTTTGCTTTTGTCGTTTTTGCTTTCGCGACCATGGTACTTCTCTATTTTTCAATCAATTTCAATACTGCATTCGCAGCTTGTTGATCCGCGTCTTTACGAATCCAATGATGCATTTCGGTGAACTTATCAAGCATTGGCTTATTATCACTCTCTAGCAAACGAGAAACTTCATTGAACAAGTTGTCTGGTGTGCAATCGTCTTGAAGATACTCTTTAACCAGTTCGTCATCTGCGAGAATATTGGGTAGTGACACGTACTTAGTTTTCAATAGGCGCTTGGCCAGAAAGGCGGTAAAGGCATTGACGCGATAGCCAACAACCATAGGACGTTTAAGCAACATGCACTCTAACGCTACCGTTCCAGATGCTAGCATTACCGCATCAGAGGCTGTAATAACATTGCGAGCCGTATCATCCACCAATTTGAAATCAAGCTCGGGCGCATGCTCTTTCCACGCTTGCTCAAATTGCTCTCGACGTTTTTGATTAACTAGCGCAACTACAAAGCCCAAACCTGGGTATTTTTGGTGCAGAAGCTTGCACGTCTCAATGAATGGTTGAGAGAGCATCTTGAGCTCACTACCACGGCTACCCGGTAAAACTGCTAACCATTTTTTGTCTTGTTCAAGTCCTAGCAGATCTCGCGCAGGCGCTTGCTCAGATTGCAAAGGAATAGCATCCGCTAAGGTGTGGCCGATAAACTCACAAGGCACGTTAAATTTATCGTAAAACGCCTTTTCAAACGGTAGAAAAGCCAGTACCAGGTTGGTCGCAGCCTCAATTTTGAAGATACGCTTTTGACGCCACGCCCATACTGAAGGGCTCACGTAGTGCACGGTTTTAATGCCTGCTTGCTTTAAATCTAACTCTAGACGCAAGTTAAAATCTGGCGCATCAATACCGACAAAAACATCTGGCGGGTTCTGAGTGAAGTACTTAACAAGCTCAGCTTTTACTTTTAACAAACGAGGTAATCGTCCAAGCACTTCAACTAAACCCATTACAGCTAACTCTTCCATATCAAAAAGAGATTCACAGCCTTGCGCGATCATCTTTGGCCCACCGATGCCAACGAACTCTGCATTCGGGTATCGTTCTTTCACTGCCTTGATAAAGCCTTCCCCTAGCGTATCACCAGATAACTCGCCAGCAATGATGCCAATACGTAATGGTTTTTCCATATCGATTCCGCCCTATGTACTATGGATAAGGGATTCCTTATCCATAAAACACAAAAAGACCGCAGCCCTAATTGGGCGCGATCTTTTCCACTTATTGATTCATTCACGAATTAACGAATGATACCACGTTCCGTTGTTTCTAGAATGTCAGAAAAACGCTTCACTGCTGGCCATTCTTGTGCCATTTCTGCAAGAATCGGTTTCACTTCTTCTAGCGTTTTACCAGAGCGGTAAATTTCTTTGTACGCTTTTTGTAGTGCTCGAATTTCTGGTTTCTCAAAACCATTACGCTTCAAGCCAACTAGGTTCAAACCAAACGGCGTAGCATGGTTACCTTGAGCAAGTACGTAAGCAGGAACGTCCTGAACAACCGCAGAGCAACCACCAACGTATGCATAAGCGCCTACCGTACAGAATGGGTGAATAGCAGAAAGTGCCATTACACCAGCGTGATCTTCTACTGTTACGTGACCACCCAGAATCGCATTGTTACCAATGTGAGTGTGGTTTCCTACTACGACGTCATGCGCGATGTGCGCATTCACGCACAGTAGGTTGTCGTCGCCAATCACTGTTGTCGCTTTGTCTTGCACAGTACCACGATGAACCTGAACCGCTTCGCGAATCACATTACGGTCACCGATAACCACGGTTGTATCTTCGCCACCATACTTCTTGTCTTGGTTTTCTTCACCAATCACTGCATGTGGGAAAATACGGTTATCTTTACCAATTTTGGTATGGCCTTTGATTACTACGTGAGACATGACTTCAGTACCTTCACCAATCTCCACCGTTGAGGTGATGTAGGTAAAAGGACCAACCGTCACGTTAGCGCCAATTTTTGCGCCTTCTTCTACCACCGCTGCTGGGTGGATTTTAGCGGTTTCATGAATCATATTAAAACTCTCGACGAGCACACTTCAGCTCTGCTGAACACACTACTTCGCCGTCAACTTTTGCTACACCGCTAAATGCAGCAATGCCACGACGCTCTTTTAGAAATTCAACTTCAATAACCATTTGGTCACCAGGAACCACAGGTTTACGGAATTTCGCGCCGTCTACACTCGCAAAGTAGTACAACTCGTTTTCTGTCGGTGCACCAAATGATTTAAATGCTAGTAGGCCAGTAGCCTGAGCCATAGCTTCCAGAATCAACACACCTGGGAATACTGGTAGTTGAGGAAAGTGACCTGTGAACTGAGGTTCGTTAACCGACACATTTTTAATTGCGTGAAGGTACTTCGCTTCTTGGAAGTCAATCACTCGGTCGATCAATAAGAATGGGTAGCGATGAGGTAGTAGCTCTTGAATTTCAGAGATGTTCATCGTTTTCTTTTCAGTAGTCAAAGTCGTCTTCCTATATCAATTCTCTTAACCAAGATGGCAAGGCAGCGGCAAAGGCCGCAAACTGGGAAATGCCTGCAAAGTGTATACCAGCTTGATAATAAATCTACTAATAGCGCGTCATTATAGAAGAAAAAGACCCGCATTTCGCGAGTCTTTGTTCAGAATATGGAACTAAGATTCTTCTTTCTGCTCCAGCTGTTTTTCAACAGCTTTCAAGCGTTTGTTCATCTCGTCAATACGGTGAACACGAGTGGCCGTCTTGCGCCATTCTCGGTTCGTCTGTAATGGGATACCTGATGAATAAAGACCCTTTTCTTCGATACTGCGCATTACCATGCCCATACCGGTGATGGCAACACCATCTGCGATAGTGATGTGGCCATTTAGAACCGACGCGCCGCCGATCTGACAGTACTTACCAATTTTAGTACTGCCGGCGACAATAGTACCACCTGGCATCACGGTACCATATCCGATCTGCACGTTATGTGCGATTTGAAGTTGGTTATCAAGAATTACATTGTCTTCAATAATGGTGTCTTCAAGTGCGCCACGGTCAATCGTAGTACATGCACCAATCTCGACGCGGTTACCAATGCGCACAGAACCAAGCTGAGGGATTTTAATCCACTCGCCTTTATCGTTCGCATAACCAAAACCGTCAGAGCCAATGACTGTGCCAGATTGAACCAGACAGTCATCGCCTAATGATACTTCATGATAAATTGTCACATTAGCCCAAAGCTTGGTGTTGTTCCCCAGCTTCGCGTTTTTACCGATAAAGCAACCTGCGCCGATAACAACGTTATCACCCAGTTCAACTCCCGTTTCAATAACCGCGTTTGCGCCAATTGCAACGTTTTCACCCATCTTCACATCGGATGCAATCACTGCACTCGGTGCAATGTCTTCAGCAGGTTTTGGTGTGGTATCCATAGCCTGAACAACACGAGCGAATGCAACATAAGGGTCAGCAACGACGAGTGCATTACCAGCACACTGGTCCTTATGCTCTGCCTTCACCATCACCACTGTTGCTTTACATTCAGGTAGATGCTTTGCGTATTTTGGGTTAGACAAGAAAGTCACATCACCTTCTTGCGCTTTATCCATTGGAGCTACACGGCCAACGACGAGTGACTCGTCACCAAATAGCTCACCCCCGGTAATTGTCGCCAACTCGGCTAATGTCAATTTTTTCATAACTTCTTATTTTAGAGCTTTAATTACGTCTTCTGAGATATTGTATTCTGGTTTGCCATATTGCAGTGCAGAAATATCAATAACTAGGTCGTAACCTTTTTTGTCTGCTACTTTCTTCACAGCATCTTGGATTGTTTTGAATAGCTTCGCTTTCTCTTCTGCTTCACGACGAGCGCTTGCTTTCTCTAGAGCTTGAGCTTTTACTTTGTATTCGCTGTCTAGCTTCGCGATGTCGATACGCAATTTCTCAATTTCTTCCTGACCTAGAAGCTCACCATCACGTTGTAGTTTTTCAATCTTGGTTTTAGCTTGCGCTTGAATTGATTTCAGTTCATCAGCTTTGCTCTTAAAGTCTTTCTGCATTTTTTGTAGAACGACTTCACGTTGAGGAAGAGCTTGGAAAACTTGAGCAGTGTTTACGTAAGCGATTTTCTGTGCAGCTTCGGCTGCGTTTGCAAACATTGAAGAGCTCAGTACAAGAAGGCCAATCCCAGCCGCTTTGATCATTTTATTCAAAATATTTTCCTCTTTAGAAAGTTCTACCGATAGTGAATGTGAAGAACTCTTCATCATCGCCATCAAATTTCTTAATTGGTTTCGCTAGTGAGAAGACTAGAGGCCCCATTGGAGACATCCACTGCAACGCCGCACCATAAGATGAACGGTAGTTGGTTGGATCTGAGTAATCGTAGTAGTAACGGTCACCATATTCTGCACCAGAGTCGCGATAGTCAAACTCGGTATCCCAAATACTTGCCATATCGAAGAAAATACTGGTTCGAATTTGGTTGCGAACTTCGTCCGACGCAAATGGTGTAGGAACAATAAGCTCGATACTTGCTAGCGCTACTGCGTTACCACCAACAGAATCGTCTGTAGCAGTATCAGCACCATTGTTCGAGCCAGAGTAATCACGATAAACCGCTTTCGGACCTACGCTGTTAGAGCCGAAGCCACGTAGTGTCGTAAAGCCACCTGCGTAATAGTTTTCGTAGAATGGGAACAAGTTATCGTTGCCATCCGTCTGACCGTAACCGTTACCATAACCTAAGCGACCACGGAACAAGAGCGTGAACTCATGCTTCTTAGTCAAAGGCACGTACTGACGCACATCGTACTGCATTTTGAAGTATTGAACGTCAGAGCCAGGTACGGTCATCTTGTAGAATGCACGTTGGTGGTTACCCGCTGTCGGGAAATAACCGCGGTTCAGGTTGTTACGAGTCCAAGAGATATTGAAATCAAAGTCGTTGGTGTTTAACGCACCGCTTGAGTCGATATTGTCTGCTTGAGCTTGCAAGAATTGCTCTACCTGCAAGTAAGGTGACAAGTTACCGATCTTGTTGTGGGTATAACCAACGCCGAATTCAAAACGGTTCAGTTCATCAAATGGGAAACCCCATGTCAAACTTGCACCATAACTTTGGTTGGTATAGTCAACGATACCCGCTTCCGATGCTTCAAATTCATCGTAGAAAATCTTACCGCCCAAGCTTACACCATCAAGGTTCCAGTATGGGTCGCGGTAGTCTAAGCTCACGTTCTTTTGATAGTCGTTCATCATCGCGTTGATACCAACGCGGTTACCGCTACCTAAGAAGTTGTCTTGTTGCAGACCAACTTGGAAGCTGACGCCCGATTCGGTACCGTAGCCAACACCAAAGTTTACACTGCCTGAGTTCGCTTCTTTAACCGAGTAAACCAGATCAACTTGATCATCACTACCTGGTACACGAACCGTTTGTACTTCTACGTTTTCAAAATAGCCAAGACGGTTAAGTCGTGTCTTACCAGTTTCAATCGACTTGGAGTTTAGCCAGCTACCTTCCATTTGGCGCATTTCACGACGCAGCACTTCATCTTTCGTTGAGTTATTACCAGTAAAACGAATGTCGCGAACGTAAATTCGATTACCTGGATCAACATTCACAACCAAGGAGACTTGTTTGTTTTCATCGTCAAATTCAGGGATGGTGTTTACTTGAGGGTAAGCGTAGCCAGATTCACCAAGCACACGCTTGATGCCTTCTTCCATCGAAGTCACAAGAGAGCCGTTGTACGTTTCATTGTCTTCGAATGGAACGAGTCGTTCGAAGGTCGCTTCTTCACCAATCAGGTCACCGCGGAATTTTACATCTTTAACGGTGTACACTTCGCCCTCTTCCAAGCCAAGAGTAATGTATACCCCTTTCTTGTCAGGAGAGATCGCAACTTGTGTAGAATCAACGTTAAATTTCAGGTAGCCGCGGTCAAGATAGAATGACTTCAGCGCTTCGATATCACCAGCAAGCACTTGCTTTTGGTATTTTTCGTCCGCGAGGAAATTCCACCAAGGCACATCAACGTTCAAGTTGAAACGAGAAAGAAGTTCTTCATCCGAAAAGACTTCATTACCGATAAAGTTGATTTGCTGAATTTTTGCCGACACGCCTTCCGTGAAGACAAATTTCAAGTCAGAACGGTTACGTGGCAATGGAGTCACAACCGCTTTCACTGTTGCGTTGTACTTACCAACACTGTAGTAAAAATCTTCCAAGCCTTTTTCGATGTTACTTAGCGTAGTACGATCAAGCGCTTCACCTTCACGAACGCCAGATGCGTTCAGGTTTTCTTGTAGCTGCTCGTCCTTGATCGCTTTGTTGCCTGAGAACGAAATGCTTGCGATAGTTGGACGCTCTTTCACTTGAACCATCAACACGCCACCATCACGCAGCACTTTTACATCTTCGAAGTTACCAGATGCGTACAGTGCGCGGATAATCTCTGCAACATCGCCTTGGTCAATGGTATCACCGACACGTACAGGCATTTTTAGCAACGCCGCACCAAGTGCTACACGTTGCAATCCATCGATTTCAATATCTTGAACTACGAAGTTCTCTGCTCCGTTTGCAGATACACTGGTCGCCAGTAAACTTGCAAACAGAATTCGCTTAATCGCCATACTTGTTCTAATTATTCCTTGCTACTGCTTTTGTCTCTGAACTATCACAGACGAGTAAAATCATTAAATAGCGCTAACGCCATGAGCGAGAAGATGATTGCACCACCAATTCTAAAGCCCATTTCCTGTACTTTTTCTGGGACTGGGCGTCGGATAACGGCTTCAATTGCGAAGAACAATAAATGACCACCATCCAACATAGGTAACGGAACGAGGTTAATAATACCTAGGTTAACACTAATTAGAGCGAGAAAACCTAAAAAGTAAACTAGACCGTAGTCCGCCGTCGCACCCGCACCTTTTGCAATCGAAATTGGGCCGCTCAGATTGTTAAGACCGACATCACCAACAATCAGTTTTTTCAACATGCTGACGGTCAAACCAATCACTTGGCCTGTCTTATCAACCGCTTTACCAATTGATTCGAATACACCAAACTGCAGCTCGAAGCGATAACTTTCTGGCCATTCTGCGACTTCAGGTGCGATACCTGCAAAGCCAACCACTTGTTTGTTAGCCAGCTCACGACTGTCTGGTGTTAATGTTAGTGATTGCTCAATGCCTCGGCGTAATACCGTCAACTCGATTGGAGTATTTGGATTTGAGCGTACAGCATCTACGACTTGTTTCCAGTCATTGATAGGCTCACCACCAATCGCGATGATTTCATCTTCTGGAAGCACACCTGCTTTCGCGGCTGCACCGTCTTCAGAAACTTGCTTAATAACGCGATAGATTTCTGGTGTATATGGAGCAAAACCAAGTGAATGCATCGCAGATTCGGTTTCTGGATCAAATTTCCAGTCACGAAGGTCCAGCGTTTTCGTCACTTCAGCGCCAACTTCTGAGTCTGACGTCAGTGTTAGCGTCATAGCGTCATCACCAATATGAGAAATTAATCCCATATTAACTGATTCCCAATCCGGAGTTTTGATGCCTGATACTGCTTTTAGTTCCATTCCAGATTCAATTCCTGCCTCAGCAACAATCGAATTGGGCGTAACTTCACCAATTACGGGTTTTACCGCTGGTACACCAATCAGGAAAACCAACCAATAAGCAAAAATAGCAAATAAGAAATTAAAGATAGGGCCAGCTGCAACAATAGACGTTCGTTTCCAAAGCGGCTTTTGATCAAAGGCTAAATGTTTTTCACTTTCTGGCACATCGTCAACACGGCTATCTACCATTTTGACGTATCCACCAAGAGGAATCATTGAGATAGTGTATTCGGTTCCGTCTTGACCAACTTTTCGCCAAATAGACTTACCAAAACCGATGGAAAATCTTTCAACCTTCACGCCACAACGACGAGCAACCCAAAAGTGCCCAAACTCGTGCACGGCAACGAGAATGCCCAGTGCAACGATAAAAGAAACAAGATTCCACAAAATACCAGTCATTAGCTACGCTCGCGTATAATTTCTAGGGCGATAGTTCGAGACATTCTATCTAGCTCTAGCAAGCTTTCCAAGCTATTCGCATTCTCAGGTTTGCAGCTTGCGGTGATTTTATGCAAAACCAATTCATTGATGCGAGCGATATCTGTAAAACCAAGGCGATTATTTAGAAACGCATCAACAGCAACTTCATTGGCTGCATTTAGAGCAGTAGTCGCATGTTGCCCTTCGTAACACGCGTCAATCGCAAGTTTCAAACAAGGATAACGAGCAAAGTCTGGTTGCAAGAATGTCAATTCACCTACTTGAGTAAAGTCTAGCGGTTTTACACCGGCATCAACACGAGAAGGATAAGACATTGTCAGCGCAATTGGTGTTGCCATATCTGGCTCTCCCATTTGCGCCAGTACCGAACCATCACGATACTGAACCATTGAATGGATCACGGATTGCGGGTGAATAATCACTTTTAACTGGTCACGAGCCGCATTGAATAGCCATTTTGCTTCAATGTACTCAAGACCTTTATTCATCATAGTCGCAGAATCGACCGAAATCTTTGGCCCCATAGACCAGTTAGGGTGCGCGATTGCCTGTGCTGGCGTTACACTGTCGAGATCGGCAATGTCAGCGTAACGGAATGGACCGCCAGATCCGGTTAACAGAATACTAGAAATGCCATGCTCATCTAAGTTACAGCGGCCAAGATTGGTTTGAACTTGCTGTGGTAGGCACTGGAAAATAGCATTATGTTCACTGTCTACTGGCAGCAACTCTGCCCCATATTGTTCAACGGCATCAATAAACAACTGTCCAGACATGACAAGCGCTTCTTTATTCGCCAGCAATACGCGCTTACCCGCTTTAACGGCCGCCATGGTTGGCAACAAACCCGCTGCACCAACGATGGCTGCCATTACGCTATCTACTTCTTCTAATGAAGCCACATGACAAAGTGCATCAACACCACCTAACACTTCTGTATTTGGTGAAATGGTGTGGATTTCTGATTGCAGAGCAACAGCCGCAGCCTTATCCGCCATTACTGCGAATTTAGGCTGCCATTGGCGACAAAGTGCCACCATCTTTTCAACGTTAGTGCCAGCCGCTAGTGCGACCACAGAAAACAGCTCTGGGTTTTGTTCAACCACTTTTAAGGTGCTTGCACCTATTGAGCCTGTTGCACCAAGAATCGTTAACTTTTGCATGATGTAAGACCGTTAGAAAAATTCAGGAGCGATGAAGCCGCTCCCGATAAATTAGAATACGTAGTATAGAAGAGCAAAGACTGGAAATGCAGCAGTCAGGCTATCGATGCGATCTAATACGCCACCGTGGCCTGGAATGATGTTACTGCTGTCTTTGATGCCAGAAACACGCTTAAACATGCTTTCGACTAAATCACCTAATACAGAAATCACGACCGTGATCAACGTAATGATGATCATATGAATTGGGCTCGTGAACTGGATATTGAACCAATCGGCAAACAACCAGCCAACAATCAGTGCCGCGATGATACCGCCAATAAGACCTTCAATCGTTTTGTTTGGGCTAACATGTGGTGCCATCTTGCGCTTGCCTAAACTTTTACCAGCGAAGTAAGCACCGCTGTCTGCAGCCCATACCAAGAAGCAAACGTACATTACGAGCTTTGCACCGTGGTATGGATCTACCGAAATGTCTGAGGCTCTTAGAATGATTACACTCCAAAGAAAAGGGAGTAATGTCAGAAAACCAAAAACATGTCGTAAAACAAGATTGCCTTGCCAAGATTTTGTGGTTTTCGGGTAAGTAATTGCCATCAAGCTCGCAATAATCCACCACACAAAACCAAGCCCTAACACAACATAATGAGGTGTACTTAAATGGTTTAAGCTATGTGCGTCAGGTGAGATAAAGAGAAAACTAAGTCCGGTAACAACGGCTGCCGGAATCAGTGCAGCAATGCGAGAATTGCTTTCTGTAAATTGTGTCCACTCCCAAAAGCCTAACAGTGTTATCGCCGTCAACGCGATAATAAAGCCCATTAGGGGTAACTTAAAAATGCCTAAAATAACCAGGGGAGCTAAAATTAGTGCTGTTATTATTCTCTGTTTCAAACTAATTAGTCCTTATTGAGCCGTCATCAATGCCTTTACTTGTTCACCAGTACAGCCAAAACGACGCTCACGGTTAATAAACCACGTCACAGCTTCAACTAAGCTGTCTTCGTCAAACTCTGGCCAAAACTCTGGCGTAAAGTACATTTCAGCATAAGCCATTTGCCACAGCATGAAGTTGCTGATGCGGCATTCGCCACTAGTACGGATCAAAAGATCCACCTCTGGTAGGTCTGCCATGGTCAAATGCTCAGTGATTAACTGCTCATTAATATCCTCTACACGAATTTCACCGTTACGAGCTTTAAGCGCTAGTGCTTTAGCCGCTTCTGTGATGTCCCATTTACCACCATAATTGGCCGCAATGTTAATCACCATACCAGTGTTGCTTGCCGTTAGATTTTCCGCTTCTACAATTTTCTTTTGTAGGCGCTCACTAAAGCGGCTTGTGTCACCAATAACACGTAACTGTAAGTTGTTTTTATGTAGCTTTTTTACTTCACTAGACAGGACTGTGATGAACAGTTCCATCAAAAGACCAACTTCTTCCTCCGGACGACGCCAGTTTTCACTACTAAAAGCAAATAATGTCATCGCTTTAATGCCAAGTTTGGAAGCCGCAGCAACGGTCTTACGAACGGCATTAACGCCTTTTTTATGGCCAAATACGCGAGGTTTTCCTTTGGACTTAGCCCAGCGACCATTACCGTCCATGATGATGGCAATATGCTTAGGGAGGGAGTCAGAGAAGGCTTGAGAATTTTGCATAGGGAGTTAATTGAGTTCCATCAGTTGGATAGATTAACACAAAAAAACGCTGCACTGTGAGCACAGCGTTTTCCAACAGTGATGTAGGTGGGAGTATTAAACTTCCATCAACTCTTTTTCTTTTGCAGCAAGAACTTCGTCGATCTTCTTAACTGCTACGTCAGTCAGCTTTTGGATCTCTTCTTGTGCTTTACGATCTTCGTCTTCAGAGATTTCTTTATCTTTTAGAAGCGCTTTTAGATCGTTGTTTGCGTCACGACGGATGTTACGTACTGCAACACGACCACCTTCAGCTTCACCACGAACGATCTTAACTAGGTCTTTACGACGCTCTTCTGTTAGCGGTGGAAGTGGAACGCGAATGATAGTACCAGCAGACATTGGGTTTAGACCAAGGTCAGACATCATGATCGCTTTTTCAACTTTTTGAGTTAGTTCTTTGTCGAAAACTGTGATTGCTAGTGTACGTGCGTCTTCAGCTACAACGTTCGCTACTTGGTTAAGAGGAGTAGCAGCACCGTAGTACTCAACAGAGATACCAGATAGTAGGCTTGGGTGTGCACGACCAGTACGAACTTTAGAAAGGTTGTTCTTTAGCGCTTCAACGCTTTTGTCCATGCGCTCTTGCGCGTCTTTTTTGATTTCGTTAATCACGGTTTCACCTTAAAAATGTCATCTTTCCTGAAGAAAGCTTAAAAGGGTTGAGCAAAGCGAAACGCCATCCAACGTTGCTTGGATGGCGTATTAGAATTATGCGTCAGAGTTGATCAGCGTGCCTTCTGCTTCGCCCATCACCACGCGACGTAGTGCGCCTGGCTTGTTCATGTTAAATACGCGGATAGGCATTTTGTGGTCACGAGCAAGTGTGAACGCAGCCAAATCCATTACTTTAAGCTCTTTATCCAGAACTTCTGCGTAAGATAGCTTATCATACAGCTCTGCGTCTGGGTTTGCTACTGGGTCAGCAGTAAATACGCCATCAACTTTCGTTGCTTTTAGAACTACGTCAGCTTCGATTTCGATACCACGTAGACACGCAGCAGAGTCTGTTGTGAAGAATGGGTTACCAGTACCTGCTGAGAAGATTACAACGCGGCCTTGACGAAGTTCGCGAATTGCATCAGCCCAATTGTAGTCGTCACATACGCCTTTAAGAGGAATTGCAGACATTACGCGCGCATTTACGTATGCACGGTGAAGAGCGTCACGCATCGCAAGGCCGTTCATTACTGTAGCAAGCATACCCATGTGGTCACCCACTACACGGTTCATACCAGCTTCTGCAAGACCAGCGCCACGGAACAGGTTACCGCCACCGATAACTACACCAACCTGAACACCCAGTTCAACAAGTTCTTTAACTTCTTGTGCCATACGATCAAGGATCGCAGGATCAATACCAAAACCGTCTTCACCTTGAAGAGCTTCACCACTCAGTTTTAATAGAATACGTTGATACGCTGGTTTAGGGTTCGTAGTCATGGAGTTTACCTTCCAAAGAGAGTTGTTGATTAACAGTCATGAATAATCACAAGCTTGCTTATGGTTATTCATCACGGCTAATCGTCTACTGCTCATAAAAAGACCGCAGCCAAGGCCACGGTCTAATCTTTGCACAAGTCTCTAAGGATTAACCTTTTTGAGCTAGTGCTACTTCTTCAGCGAAGCTTAGGCCTTCTGCTTTCTCGATACCTTCACCAACTTCTAGGCGAACGAATGTAGCAACTGAAGCACCTTTTTCTTTCAGCATTTCACCTACAGTTTTCTTAGGTTCCATGATGAACGCTTGACCAGTTAGAGAGATTTCGCCTGTGAATTTCTTCATGCGGCCAACAACCATCTTCTCAGCGATCTCAGCTGGCTTGCCTTCGTTCATAGCGATTTCAACTTGAACTTCTTTCTCTTTAGCAACTACGTCAGCTGGTACGTCTTCTGGGTTTACGTACTCTGGCTTAGAAGCAGCAACGTGCATTGCTACGTGCTTAAGAGTTTCAGCGTCGCCTTCACCAGCAACAACTACACCGATTTTCTCACCGTGACGGTAAGAAGCGATAGCAGTACCTTCAACGTATTGTACGCGACGGATGTTGATGTTTTCGCCGATTTTAGCAACTAGAGCAACGCGAGCTTCTTCGAATTGCGCTTGTAGCTCTTCAACTGTAGCTTTTGAAGCTAGAGCTGCAGCTGCAACTTCTTGTGCAAACGCAGTGAAGTTACCGTCTTTAGCAACGAAGTCAGTTTGGCAGTTAACTTCAAGAAGAACAGCTGAACCGTTTTCTTCTTTGATGATGATCGCACCTTCAGCTGCAACGTTACCAGCTTTCTTAGCTGCTTTCGCTGCGCCAGATTTACGCATGTTTTCAATTGCTAGTTCGATGTCAGCGTTTGCTTCTACAAGCGCTTTCTTACATTCCATCATGCCAGCGCCAGTGCGCTCGCGAAGTTCTTTAACTAGAGCAGCAGTTACAGTTGCCATTCTCTATTCCTCGTTTGATTCGAAATAAGGTAAAAAACAGGGGCCTACATTGTCGGCCCCCGATGCTAACTATAACTCAGTCTATGCTACAACAAGGTTTCACATAAACTAAGTGTGACACAGAGCCGCTATTATTCAGCTTCTACGAAGCCGTCTTTTTCAGCAACTACTGCAACGTCTTTGTTGCGACCTTCAGTTACTGCAGATGCAGCAGCGTTTAGGTATAGTTGAACTGCGCGGATCGCGTCGTCGTTACCTGGGATGATGTAGTCAACGCCGTCTGGGTTAGAGTTAGTATCTACCACAGCGTATACTGGAATACCTAGGTTGTTAGCTTCTTTGATTGCAATGTGTTCGTGATCAGCGTCGATTACGAATAGAGCGTCTGGTAGGCCGCCCATGTCTTTGATACCACCAAGAGATTTCTCTAGCTTCTCCATTTCACGAGTGCGCATTAGAGCTTCTTTCTTAGTTAGTTTGTCGAAAGTACCGTCTTGAGATTGAATCTCAAGTTCTTTTAGACGCTTGATTGACTGACGAACAGTTTTGTAGTTCGTTAGCATACCGCCCAACCAACGGTTGTTCACGTAGAACTGGTTGCTAGCGATTGCAGCTTCTTTAACAGCTTCAGATGCAGCGCGCTTAGTACCTACGAATAGAACTTTACCTTTTTTCTCGCCAACTTTAGCTAGTTCAGCTAGAGCTTCGTTGAACATTGGTACAGTTTTTTCTAGGTTGATGATGTGAACGCGGTTACGAGCACCAAAGATGAATGGCTTCATTTTTGGGTTCCAGTAACGAGTTTGGTGACCGAAGTGAACACCAGCTTTCAGCATATCGCGCATTGATACAGTTGCCATTTTAAAATCCTCTATGGGGTTAGGCCTCCACATCCCCCATAATTCCGACCAAGCTTCTGCTCAGCACCCCGGAACATGTGACGGAATGTGTGTGATTTAAAGATAAAAAGGTTAATCGGATGAAGCTTGCTTCGCCGCTTAGCTTTTGCAGAGCGAAGAGAACAGTCCTCTATTCCGGCGCGCTTTATATCATATTTTAGCTCAAGATGGCTAGTAAAAATTGTTTCTTATACTTGTCACATTAGCAGGAATGCTACCCTACTCTCGGCCAGATTCTATTACTACACTTCAAGTAAGAATGACTCATATTCTTAACTGGCTTGGGTTAACCGCCAGATGTCTGATAGAATGCGGCCATTCGCACGTTTACGTGCTTACGAATAAGTAGAGAAAGCCAATGTCAATCAAGATTAAAACTGCTGAAGAAATCGAACGCATGCGCATTGCGGGCAAGCTGGCCGCAGAAATTCTAGAAATGATCGAACCACATATTCAGGTGGGAGTTACGACAGATGAACTGAACAAAATCTGTCATGAATACGCTCTAGAAAAAGGCGCATACTCTGCACCGCTTGATTACCATGGTTTCCCTAAGTCGATTTGTACGTCTATCAACCATATTGTTTGTCACGGTATTCCTGCTGAAAAAGACGAGATTGGTAGCAACGGCCAAATGAAGCCGGCGGTACTAAAAGATGGCGACATTCTTAACGTTGATATCACTGTAATCATCCCGAACGATGAGAATGCAGACCTAAGCGTACGCCCTCAAGGCTACCACGGTGACACATCTAAAATGTTCCTAGTCGGTGATGTTTCACCAGCAAACAAACGTCTATGTATGGTTGCTCAAGAAGCACTTTATGTCGGTATGCGTACCGTTAAACCAGGTTCAACTGTTGGTGATATCGGTACAGCTATCGAGAAATACATCAAAGAAAACAATAAGAACAACCCTCGCAACAAGTTCTCTATTGTTAAAGACTTCTGTGGTCACGGTATCGGTGATGAGTTCCACGAAGAACCACAAGTGGTTCACTACAAGAACAAAGACCGCCGCGTACTTAAAGAAGGCATGTGTTTCACTATTGAACCAATGATCAACGCAGGTAAATTCGGTTGTACTGTTGACGCACAAGACGACTGGACTGTATACACAGGTGACGGTAAAAACTCAGCGCAATGGGAACACACTATCGTGGTAACCAAAGATGGTTGTGAAGTATTAACGCTACGCAGTGATGATACGATTCCTCGCCTAATGAAAAATGCGTAACCAAGAATGACTTCAATATCCCCGCTCATGCGGGGATATTTTTTATCTCCGCGAGATTTGTTAAATTAGAAAGGTTTGTAGATCTTTACTTTTAGCTTGCACGGATAGCAAATATGCCACTTCAGTCCCCTCTTACGTTTTCCGACGAACAAATCAATATCGGCGAACTAAAACAAGAGTTAGAAAAATTCAGCTCAACCCAAAAACAAGAGTTTCTTAATCATCACCCTGTGACCAGCTTAGTATTGGCTCGCGCAGAGTACATGGACTTGTTGCTGACGCGTTTATGGCAATACTTCGGTTTTAATGACATTTACAACATCTCATTAGTGGCCGTGGGCGGATATGGTCGCGGTGAACTGCATCCGTTGTCCGACATAGACATTCTCGTTCTTTCTAACAACAAACTGCCGACTGCGTTAGAAGCGAAAATCAGCGAATTTATTACCTTACTATGGGACTTAAAACTGGAAGTTGGCCATGCGGTTCGCACTGTCAATGAATGTGCACAAATCGGTCGTGACGATCTAACGGTTGCCACTAACCTACAAGAAGCACGTCTGCTTTGTGGCAGCGAAGACACATTCCAAGCTCTAAAAAAGGTCGTGCTATCCGACTCTTTCTGGCCGAGCGAAACCTTCTACCGCGCAAAAATCCAAGAACAACGCGAACGTCATGCTCGCTACCACGATACGACCTATAACTTAGAGCCCGACATCAAATCGACCCCAGGAGGTCTTCGCGATATTCACACTTTGAGCTGGGTAGCGCGCCGTCACTTTGGCGCCACATCTCTGCTAGAGATGAGCCGTTACGGCTTTCTTACCGATGCGGAATACCGCGAACTGGTGGAGTGTCAGGACTTCTTGTGGCGTGTCCGCTTTGCGCTGCACATTGAACTTCGCCGATACGACAACCGTTTGACCTTCGCACATCAAGCACAAGTGGCCGAAAACCTCGGTTATGTTGGTGAAGGCAATCGCGGCGTCGAGATGATGATGAAAGAGTTTTATCGCACACTTCGTCGCGTCGCAGAATTAAACAAAATGCTGCTCAAACTGTTTGATCAAGCCATCATCAATGGTGGTGCAACTGAAAACTCAGAAATTTTGGATGCAGATTTTCAACGTCGTGGGTCGTTAATTGAAGCCAGAAAACCTGCGCTATTCCAAGCCAGACCTGAAACTATTCTTGATATGTTTTTGCATATCGCAAACGACTCAACCATTGAGGGGGTAAGCCCTCCAACCCTGCGACAACTGCGTACTGCACGTCGCCGCTTAAACAAGTTTTTACACACGATTCCAGCGGCTCGTGAAAAATTCTTAGCGTTATGTCGACACCCAAATGCACTTCATAAAGCATTCAGTTTGATGCACAGACTTGGGGTAATGGCCGCATATTTACCGCAATGGAGCCAGATTGTTGGTCAGATGCAGTTCGACCTGTTCCACGCCTACACGGTTGACGAGCACAGCATTCGCCTACTCAAACACATCAATACCTTTAACAATCCAGACAACCATGCGAAGCATCCGATTTGTTGCGACATATACCCGCGCATGCAAAAGAAAGAACTGCTGATCATTGCAGCAATCTTCCATGATATTGGTAAAGGTCGCGGTGGTGATCACTCAGTGATTGGTGAAGGTGAAGCGTACGATTTCTGTATTGAACACGGGCTGTCGAAGCCAGAAGCTAAGTTAGTGGGCTGGCTGGTGAGGCATCACCTTCTCATGTCAGTCACCGCACAACGACGCGATATTTACGATCCTGACGTCATTACAGAGTTTGCGAAACAAGTTCGTGACGAAGAATCTCTTGAGTATTTGGTGTGTCTCACGGTTGCGGATATTTGCGCAACCAATCCAGAGCTGTGGAATGCTTGGAAACGCACGCTGCTTGCCGAACTCTTCTACTCAACGCAACGCGCACTACGTCGCGGATTAGAAAATCCGGTTGATGTGCGTGAGCGTATTCGCCATAACCAACAAATGGCTTCCGCATTGCTGCGCAAAGAAGGGTTTTCTGCACGCCAAATTGAAGTGTTGTGGCAACGATTCAAAGCCGACTATTTCTTGCGCCATACTCACACTCAAATCGCTTGGCATTGTGCGCATTTGCTGCGTATGGATGATCCAAAAAAGCCGCTGGTACTTATCAGCAAAAAGGCTACGCGCGGTGGAACAGAAGTGTTCGTCTACACCAAAGATCAACCAGCGTTGTTTGCTACCGTGGTGGCGGAGCTCGACCGTCGTAACTTTAACGTTCATGACGCACAAATCATGACCAGCAAAGACGGCCACGTGATTGATACCTTCATGGTGCTCGACCAACATGGAGAAGCCATTGACGAATCTCGCCATGCTGCCGTGATTAAACACCTCACTCACGTACTGGAAGCGGGTCGTCCGACGAAGATTAAAACGCGCCGCACCCCAAATAAACTTCAACACTTCAATGTGAAAACCAAAGTCGATTTCTTACCAACAAAAGGGAAGAAACACACCTTGATGGAGTTTGTAGCACTCGATACTCCGGGACTACTAGCCAAAGTCGGACGTACTTTTGCCGATTTGAATATCAACCTTCACGGCGCAAAGATCACGACTATCGGCGAACGTGCAGAGGACTTATTTATTCTCACTAGCGAAGCTGGCGGTAGACTCAGCGAAGAACAGCAAAATGAATTGAGAGACAAACTGATCGAGAAGTTATCTGACGCCATCACTGCCTAATTCGAAACTGCCAAAACATCCGGTTCAGAGTGAGGGCGATCTTGTCCACAAGTTGAGCAATTTGACTAAATATCAGCTATCTAGCTCATACATAGGCTGCTACAGTTATATCAATATCAATTAGATGTAACAGAGGTAGCCTATGTATCCCCACCTCACTGGTTTGGGTATTCATGATCCCAAGCAGATTGAACGTTATTCCCTACGTCAAGAAGCACATAAAGACGTGCTCAAAATCTACTTCCATAAGCAAAAAGGCGAGTTCTTTGCCAAAAGCGTCAAATTCAAATACCCACGCCAAGTAAAAAATGTCTTAGTTGATAGCGGTAGTCATAAATACAAGGAAGTGACGGAAATCAACCGCAACCTTACTTTGGTTATCGACGAACTCAACAAGATCACAAAACCAACGAAAGTGTCTGAATTGGATGTAAAACAAAAGATTCTTTCTGATCTTCGCCATTTAGAAAAAGTCGTTTCTAGCAAGATCGCCGAGATCGAAGCGGATCTAGAAAAACTCAAATAGCCTTTGAGAATCGGTAAACAACAAAAAGGGTTGGTAAACATGCCAACCCTTTTCTATTTCTCTTCGCTAGAGCAAAGCCTCTTTACTTAACGAGTTCTTCGTCCCACTCAAATCGAGTAAACAATTGCTGCCACGTATCGTCGATACTCGCTTTCATCACTAGCTCTTCATTTGTAAACGGATGCACAAAACGCAGCTCCGAAGCATGTAACAGCAAGCGGTGTGAATCAAATTCGTTACGGAACAATTTGTTGTGTTTACCATCACCGTGCGATGTGTCCCCCACAATTGGGTGACGTAGGTGGGCCATGTGACGACGCAATTGGTGCTTGCGACCAGTCTTGGGCTTCATTTCCATCAAACCGTAGCGCGTTGTTGGGAACTTGCCCGTCGAATAAGGCACTTCCACTTTCGCCAGTGGTTTGTAAGCGGTTACGGCCTCTTGAGCTTCTTTTTCTTGTGAGGCGAACTTATCTGCAATTTTGTCTAATTCGACTTTTAACGCGTAATCTAAAACGCCCTCTTCCTCAATCCAACCACGGACAATCGCGTAATAGGTCTTTTCCATTTTGTGCTCAGCAAACATTGGCATCACTTGAGAAGCCACTTCACTGGAGAGCGCAAACACCAAAACGCCAGAAGTCGGACGATCCAAGCGATGCAATGGAAAGACATGCTGACCAATTTGGTCTCGCAGAGTCTGCATGACAAACTGAGTTTCGTGTTTATCTAGCCAACTGCGATGAACCAACATGCCGGCGGGCTTGTTCACCGCAACAAAATACTCATCTTGATAAACAATCTCCAACTCTACTGGAGCCACGGTTTGTGATGTTTCTTGTTCTGACATTGAAGTTACTTACATAGTTCGTCGATAGTTCGAATCGTGTTCAAAAGCTCTGCGTACTGCGGCTCTTGCTTCCACGCTTCTGCAAAATAAGGTTCAATAGAGAAACCTCTTGGCAAAGGTTGGCTACTTTCTACTAAAGCGTGCATTCGAGCAATAAAAATCCACTGCAACCATTCATGTGGATCAAGCGTATCTATCGCGAAAGGCTCCACACTTTGCAACGCTTCTGGCGACGGCATGGTTTGTTGCCATAGCTCGTGCTTTTGAAGTTGTGCTTCAAGTTGGTACAGTAATTCCACCAGTTTTGTGCTTGTAGTCATTAACTTTTACATCTCGAACCTTGAATTAGCCGAGAATGATACCATTTCTTGTCAAAAGAACGTTAGGACGTCGTATTTAATGGAAAACATTCAAACCCTCACCCAGTTACTGAAAAACAGTCATTGTGAATATCAAATCTTCGACCTTGGCCGACGCATCAAAACGATCGATTCGCAATTGTTCGCCGATGTTGAAAAAGGTCAGTGCCCTTACCCATATCCAATGCAGCGTAAAGCACATTTAGCGATTGCTTATTGGAATGAACAAAAACAACCTTGGATTTGGTTTTTAAAGTTTGAACTGGATGAGCGCGGCTTACTCAAGCAATCTGATATTGGCAACTTCATTAAATACGTAGTTGAAGCCATGGGCACTCGTCTAAGCGAAGAGATGTCTGAAGAGCAACAACAAAAACTCTCCAATAATCCATACACGTTCAAACCTTCTGAAGACAAAATGGCGGTATTCCACAGCCAAGTTCGTGCAAATTTGGATCTACCCACCAGCCAATATTACGAACATACACAGCACTACTTCACAGGCGGTCTAGGCTGGGAAAACTGGCAGACGGTTGGCCTGCAAGGAATCACCGATATCGCCGCACGCCTTGGTAAAGAGCAAAATGCGGTCACTCTGCGTAAAGCTCTTAATCATTTACCTAACGAGCCTCTATACGCACTGCTTGGTGCTCTTGAGCATGTCGACTTACAAGAACGACTAGCGCAGCGTATCGCAGAAAAAGCGCAGCAAGAGATTCACAGCCCTGAACCAGATTTGTTCTTGCTATCGGCATTAACTCGCGCGTTAGCAGG
Source organism: Vibrio parahaemolyticus (assembly GCF_900460535.1). Lineage (NCBI taxonomy): Bacteria > Pseudomonadati > Pseudomonadota > Gammaproteobacteria > Vibrionales > Vibrionaceae > Vibrio > Vibrio parahaemolyticus. The sequence continues at coordinate 2,625,391 of NZ_UHIL01000001.1, forward strand.
CGCTCCAACTGAAATCTCTTTGCCAGTACTAGAAGCGATTTTGCAAAGCCCTCGTTTAAGTCACCAAGAAGTACTGATCGGCATTGCGGGACGAGCATGGCATCTTCTTTCTGATGCAAAAATCGCTGAACAATTTTTGCTGCGACTCGCACAAACAGGTAATCAAACCCTGTTCAATCAATTATTTGCCGATTTAGTTATGCTGCCAGAACTAAGAATGGTATTGCTACCTTTGCTGCACTCTAGCCCATCGGAAGAGCTAGCCACTGCACTCATCAAATTGCAGCAAGCCACAAAGGGATAAGAAAGGATTAAGGATGATAGGAGATCTACTGGCAATACTTGGACTGTGCTTTTTCTGTTTTCTATTTTGGCAACAACGACGTCAATCTGAGTTAGCCAAAGTTGCCATCTCACGAAAATGCGAGCAATTAGATCTTCAGCTCGTTAGCATCGCTTTTGGAGCACACAAACTGAAAACGCCAGACGGAGTCTGGCGTTGGCATACAGTGTATCAATTTGAGTTTTCATCTCTTGGCGATGACTGCTATCAAGGCCAATTGACTATGGTTGGATTCAGGCCGCAGAGCTTTCACCTACCGCCACATCGCTTGTAAATTCCATTTCAAAGTAAGGGCCGAATAAGTCCTTACTTTCTCTTGTTTTAACAAATCCCAGTTTTTCCAATACCGCCATTGATGCTTGGTGATTGCTGTTTACATTCGCTTTCACCTTATGTAGTTCCAATTCGCGGCACGCTTTAGGGAAAAACGCTTTTAGCGCTTCTGTCGCTAACCCTTTACCCCAATACGCCTTATCAAAAATAAAACCTAATTCGGGTTCGGAATCGAGATGGGAAATGAATACATGCCCCATATAGTCACGGCTCGTACTCTCAAGTACCGCCATACTATAAATATTTTCGTCATCCAGTATTTTCTCAAACAATTGTTTGGCAGAGGCTACTGTATGAGGACCATTCATTTCGGCACGGTTTTTCGCACAGCAATTAAGCATAACGAATTCTAGTTGCAACGACTCATTGTAGGGTAGAAGAAGCATTCTTCTGGTTACTATGGCCACATCTGTTCCTTGATTACAGCAAACTTAATTAATCCGCATATCACAAGCTAAGCGAAGCTGAGCCTGCCAAGTGACTGCGGGAGATAACGCCTTGTAGAGAAGCCGAAAGTTAAACCAACTGATTGGAAAGGATATTGATCTGGATTGTTTTTTATTAAGTGTTATTAGGATTTTATAAATTTTGTGACATTGACGGTTTTACCATCGAAAATAAGAAAGACCCCGACACGAATGTATCGGGGTCATGGTCTTACTCGCAGCAGTCCGGCTACTAAATAGTGCTCCATGCATCATCCATAATAGTGGCTGATTCCGTCAGCTCAGTCCTTACGTCGCCGTCCTAGCGGTGTCCTTATCATCCTGATAGCTAACATTCCCCGTTAGCGCACATCACTTGTTCCTTGAGCGGTGTCCCTTGCATCTTCCTGATGCTGTCCATAACCTCAATCCTATGAGGGGTCCATTGTCTATCCTTAGTCATCAACATCCTATTGATGATTGCTTCCTTACAATGTCCTGCGCTCCATGCTTGATCAATCATCCTGATTAACCAAATCGTCTTCCTGACGATAACCAAATCCTTGGTGCTTTCCTGTTCCGTGTCTGCTTCCTGCCGACAAGGTTAAATTTACGCTTTTCCTTAGCTTTCACAATCTACCCTAAAACAATTTTTTTTATTCGCAGCGGTTAATAATATGTTAAATCATTATTTATCAAAACCTTACGAGCAAGCTTTTCTTTAAAACTGATGACGAAATCGTTTTCTCTTACACGCTATGTAAGAGATCTCTCACAACCCACTACCGAAATTGCTATTCGCTAAATCCCACCTCTCAAAGTATGATGACAACTATATCGTTATTAAGGATTGAAAATGTTAACTCAAGACGTCACGAAAGAGCTGGAAACTGTGATGGAGCAGCTGCAACGAGAAGGGAAAGAGCCAACGGTTGCACTAGTGAAAGCACGTATGAAGACACCAGTCCCAATGCCTGCACTCATTACTGTTATCAAAAGCTGGAAGAGCGCGAATCACGTTCCAAAAGTAGAAGTCACTGTGCCACTATCGAAAGAAGAAGATCGCCTGACGGCACTTGAAAACACAGTCGCAAAATTAACCGCTCGTATTGAAGAGCTAGAAGCAAAACTGGGTGAGAAATAAGAATGAAGTTATGGGTAGATGCAGACGCTTGTCCTAAAGTGATCCGTGAGACCATCGTGCGTGCCGCAGAACGAACCGGCGTAGAGTGCACCTTTGTCGCTAATCACGTTGTACCAGTGCCAAAAAGAGCCAACATTCACTCACTTCAAGTCCCTGCAGGTTTTGATATTGCTGACAACGAAATTGTTCGTCGTGTAGAGCCAAATGATTTGGTCATCACATCCGATATCCCACTTGCCGATGAAGTCATCACTAAAGGCGCTCTAGCGTTGAGCTCTCGTGGCGAGCTTTACACCAAAGACACCATCAAAGCGCGTCTTAATATTCGTGACTTTATGGAAACCATGCGCTCAAGCGGTATTCAAACTGGCGGGCCTGCGGCACTTTCGCAAACCGAACGCCGAGAATTTGCAAACCATCTGGATAGAATCCTCGCGAAGCGATAAAGGGCTTTCTTTCAAACATTGAAATGACCCATCTCTGAAATAAGACTCAACAGAGTTCGTACTTCAAACATGCAAAAAAAGCCTGCGAATATCGCAGGCTTTTTTTGGAGCTGTGTGAGGTGCCCTAAGTATTACGGCGTGTAATACGTTGCAGCGCCCGGGCCGACTGGTAGACCAAATACGAATACCCATAGGTAGAACAGCAAACTCCAACCTACGATAAAGCAGATTGAGTAAGGCAGCATGGTCGCGATCAGCGTACCGATACCTAGATTCTTCATGTAGCGAGTCGCTACCGCCAAAATCAAACCAAAGTAGCTCATCATCGGTGTGATGATGTTCGTGGTTGAATCACCGATACGGTAAGCCGCTTGAATGGTTTCTGGAGCATAACCCACTAGCATTAGCATTGGCACGAAGATAGGAGCTGTCACGGCCCACTGCGCCGATGCAGAACCGATCATCAGGTTAATGAAGCCACACATCAGAATGAATGCGAAGAACAACATAGGGCCAGTCAGACCGATGCTTTGCAGGAAGTCAGCACCTGCAACGGCAAATACTTGGCCAAAGTTCGTCCACTTAAAGAAAGCAACAAACTGCGCAGCGAAGAACACCAACACGATGTACATGCCCATCGAAGACATTGATTTAGACATCGCATCGATAACATCGCGGTCGGTTTTCATCGTGCCAACGACTTTACCGTATACAAAGCCAGGGATAGCAAAGAATATGAAGATGAAAGCGACGATACTTTTCAGGAATGGGGATCCTGCGACAGTGCCAGCGTCTGAACGTAGGATGCCGTCTTCTGGAACAATCGTCCAAGCCAACAAAGCAGACACAACCAACACAGCAAGACCAGCAACTTTCAGACCTTTCTTCTCAAGGTCAGTTAGGTTGCCCATTTTGTCGTTAGACAAATCTTCAGCCGCTTCTTCTTCGTTGTACTTGCCAAGTTTCGGCTCAACGATTTTCTCTGTAACGAATGCACCCATACCCGCGATGAAGAACGTCGACACAAACATGAAGTACCAGTTTACTTCTGGTCCAACAGTGTAAGTCGGGTCAATCATTTGAGCTGCTGTCTCAGTAATACCTGAAAGCAGTGGGTCAACTGTACCAATTAGAAGGTTTGCTGAGTAACCGCCCGATACACCGGCAAATGCTGCCGCAAGACCAGCAAGAGGATGACGACCAAGGGAATGGAAAAGCATTGCAGCAAGTGGGATAAGAACCACGTAGCCAAGCTCAGAAGCGGTGTTTGAAATGATACCAGCAAAAACAACCGTAACCGTCACCATACGTTGTGACGCACCCATTACTAGACCACGCATTGCTGCTGAAAGTAGGCCCGAGTATTCCGCAATTGCAACACCAAGCATCGCAACCAATACCGTGCCTAACGGTGCGAAACCAACAAAGTTTTTCACTAGATTGGTAACAATAAGCTCTAGACCGTCAGCGTTAAGTAAGCTGACCACTTGAATCATGCCGTCTGCAGCACGACCTTTTGCTCCCTCAGGACGAGGATCGACAACCGATACTTCGAAGTAACCAGCTATACCCGACATCACCAAAATGGCTAAACAGAAAATGGCAAATAGTGTGATCGGGTGGGGCAACAGGTTCCCCAAATATTCGACAGTATCCAAAAAGCGCGTAAACAACGGCTTCTTAGGTGAGTTTTGTTTAATTGAAGCAGATGAACTCATCTGTTCCCTCCTTGTTTTTATTCCTATGCAATTGTGAAAAAAATGTCACAAAGCGAGCGAAGGGTACTTGAGTAAAGAGTCAATTAAAAGCCAAAAACGTTACAAATTGTAAATCAATGGCAAATTTATAACCAGTTTTTTGCATAAATGTAGATATTTCATCCATATAAAACAAATTAACCAATATTATAAATTAAACAAAGATATAACCATTAGATATGCAGGAATGCCTAATCCCTATATAAAGTCCGAATGCAAAGATAGTGTATGGTGTAAGCTCAAAGAGCCGAGCAGTCTGCAAACGTTCAATTTTGACTTGAATAACGACGAAGTCGTGCCAGTAAAAACCATGCCAAGCACGAGCGAATAAACGTTGGCACTTGGCGAGTATTAGGTGGGCGTGTAGATTCATAGCTGCTGAGGCAATCATCCGTTGTCATGGACGAAAATACCTTCAATTTCGCTACACACCCCTTTGTTGTTCGTTTCTACTGTTATTTTTGTACAGCTTTGAACCTCGGATTTGTCTTACAAATAACGTACAAGCGCCCTCTTCTTTTCACTATCTGACAGTCAGGATGACGGCTCTTCGCGCTTTTAAGTGATTTCACAACTTTCATGACTTATTCCTTCTCACTAGTAAATTGACCAAAACGACGGTTGAAGTTCGCAATACGCCCTTCCGCTTGAACCACTCGTTGCTTACCTGTGTAAAACGGATGAGAAGACGACGACACGTCCAATGTGAAGTACGGGTATGTTTTTCCGTCTTTCCACTCAATGGTGCGATCGGTTTTCAATGTTGAGCCGACAACAAAGTATTCATCCACACTTGTGTCATGAAACACCACTGGACGATAGTCAGGATGGATTCCTGGTTTCATTTCAATTTCCTTTAAACTAAATTGTTATGTTATAACATTTTAATTAATAATCATTCCCAATAAGAAATGCAAGAGAAATTTGTGATACTTTTTCACTTAAATGAATCTTGAAGAAATTTGCTATGTATTCGATTGAGCCGATTGGCATCATTGAAACCCCTTACAAAGAGAAGTTTGCCGTCCCTCGCCAACCGCGCCTAGTTCCAGCCGCTAAAGCGCGAGTAAAACTGTTAGGCGAGGCAAATAGCCCAGAAGCGGTGCGCGGATTAGAACAGTTCTCTCACGTCTGGTTATTGTTTCTGTTTGACCAAAATTTGGAGGCAGGATGGAAACCAACCGTACGGCCTCCTCGTTTGGGTGGAAATGAGCGTATTGGCGTGTTTGCTTCGCGCTCTACCTTTCGACCAAATGGCATTGGAATGTCGGCAGTCGAAGTGAAAGGCATCACGAAGAAAGGTGATCAAATATATATTGATCTTGGCAGTGTTGATTTGGTCGATGGCACACCGATTGTCGACATCAAACCTTATATTCCTTACTCAGATGCCATTCCTGAAGCGATTGGCGGCTACGCTGGTGAAGAGCCTGAAAAATCGAACGTCACCTTTTCGTCTCAAGCATTGGCGATGCTAGCAAAGCGATCCGATACTCAATATGTACAATCGGTGATCGAACAAGTTCTAGCTCAGGATCCTCGTCCTGCATACAAGAAGAACAAACCGGATACCAAGGAATATGCGGTAAATTTGTTCGATCTGAACGTTAAGTTCAGCGTGAATAGCAACTTAATAACAGTTACGGCGATTGAAAGCTTTTGACAAAGCCAATTGGCTGATATTATAAACGGCTAACAATTTTCCCTTCTTGGGACCTTCATACTCCTGTCCATTCTGGCTTGAGTAACTAACTTTAATAAACGGATAAATTTAATGCGTACCAGTAATTATCTTCTTTCTACTCTGAAGGAGACTCCAAACGACGCAGAAGTAGTGAGCCACCAGCTCATGCTACGTGCAGGTATGATCCGTAAGCTGGCTTCAGGTCTTTACACCTGGCTGCCTACTGGTCTACGTGTGCTGCGTAAAGTCGAAAACATCGTTCGTCAAGAAATCGACAATGCAGGTGCAGTCGAAACTTTGATGCCCGTTGTTCAGCCGTTTGAACTATGGGAAGAGACAGGCCGCAGCGAGAAGATGGGTCCTGAGCTACTTCGCTTTACTGACCGTCATGTTCGTCCGTTTGTACTTAGCCCAACAGCTGAAGAAGTGATCACTAGCCTTGTGCGTAATGAAGTGAGCTCTTACAAACAGCTTCCGCTAAACCTGTACCAAATCCAAACTAAATTCCGTGACGAACGTCGTCCACGTTTCGGCGTAATGCGTGCACGCGAATTCTGCATGATGGATGCATACAGCTTCGACATCGACAAAGCAGGTCTAGAGAAATCTTACCAAGCAATGCACGATGCTTACTGTAAAGCATTTGACCGTATGGGTCTTGAGTACCGTCCAGTACTTGCTGACTCAGGCGCTATCGGTGGTAGCGGCTCTCAAGAGTTCCACGTACTTGCAGACAGCGGCGAAGACCTAATTGCATTCTCTACTGAGTCTGATTACGCAGCGAACATCGAAAAAGCAGAAGCGTTAGCGCCTGCGGTAGAACGCGCAGAACCAACTCAAGAAATGACACTAGTTGATACTCCAAACGCGAAAACAATCGCAGAGTTGGTTGAGCAACACGGTCTACCTATCGAGAAAACCGTTAAAACGCTATTTGTTAAGGCGTCTGACGAAATCGATGCACCAATCATTGCGTTGATCGTTCGTGGTGACCACGAGCTAAACGAAGTGAAAGCAGAAAACCTACCTCAAGTGGCTTCTCCACTAGAGATGGCATCAGAAGAAGAAATTCGTGAACTGATCGGTGCTGGCCCTGGTTCTCTTGGCCCTGTAGGCCTAGAACTGCCATTCATCGTTGACCGCAGCGTAGCAGTCATGAGCGACTTTGGCGCTGGCGCAAACATCGACGGTAAACACTACTTCGGTATTAACTGGGGTCGTGACGTTGAACTGGGTCAAGTAGAAGATCTACGTAACGTAGTAGAAGGCGATCCAAGCCCATGTGGTAAAGGTACGCTAATGCTGAAACGTGGTATCGAAGTTGGTCATATCTTCCAACTTGGTAACGTTTACTCAGAAGCAATGAACTGTAGCGTTCTTGGCCCTGACGGTAAAAACGTAATCCTAGAGATGGGTTGTTACGGCATCGGTGTATCGCGTGTTGTTGCTTCTGCGATTGAACAGAACCACGACAAATACGGCATCATTTGGCCAGACGCAATTGCACCTTTCCAAGTAGCAATCGTGCCAATGAACATGCACAAATCTGAGCGCGTAAAAGAAGCAGCAGAGAAGCTATACGCGGAACTAACTGCTATGGGCATCGAAGTTCTATTTGATGACCGTAAAGAACGCCCAGGTGTAATGTTCTCTGACATCGAGTTGATCGGTATCCCTCACACTATCGTGATTGGCGATCGCAGCATGGATGAAGGTAACTTCGAATACAAAAACCGTCGTACTGGCGAGAAAACTCCAGTAGCGATGGCGGATATTGTTGAGCACGTTAAATCTCAACTTAAATAAACGCCTAAAAGGTTTCGATTAAATAAAAGGGTTGGCTTCGGTCAACCCTTTTCTATTGTCCTCAGAAATGACACTGACCCTAATTTCTTTACTATTCATTTCGTTAATCTTTGGTTCAGCTTGTTGTTTGTACACTGATCTCAACATTTACAGGAGGTCAGTCATGGATTTAAAAAGTCTTCTAAACCAAGCGCTCAACTCTGATTTACTCAAACAAGGTGCTGGCGCCCTGGGTAAGCAAACTCAAAACATCAAATCATCATCCAGCTCTAGCCAGTTCAAAACTCTCGGCGCAGGAGCCATCGGTGGTGGATTGATTGGCATGCTTATGGGCTCAAAGAAAAGCAAAAAGATGGCGAAGAAAATGGGTTCTGGCGCGCTTAAAGTCGGTGGAGCGGCAGCACTCGGTGCACTTGCCTACAAAGTGTATAACGATTGGCAAGCTAAGCAGAGTGATCAAGGCGTCCATGAACCCTTCGATCCACAAGATAGCAAACACAGCGTATTAATTTTAAAAGCCATGATTGGTGCAGCCAAAGCCGATGGTCATGTCGATGATGTGGAAATGGCCCGAATTGAACAAGCCCTTACAGAAATGGGGGCAGATGAACACGTTCGTCAGTTGGTTCAGCAAGAGTTGCATAAGCCACTTGATCCAGAAGAAATTGCAAGCCAAGCGTCGACACCACAGCAAGCTTCTGAGATCTATTTAGCGTCACTCATTGTTGCCGATGAACAAAACTTCATGGAAAAAGCTTACTTACAAGAACTGGCTAAGCAGCTTCAGCTTTCTCCGGAAGTGACGTATCAATTAGAAGCGCAGATGCAGTGATTAAAGCTTGTCCAAGATGCACCTCAACTTGAGCCAAAACAACTCTCAGCTTTGAGTTTCAAATCCGCTATGTGTATATTGAGATAAGTTATCATTTAGTGGAAAGAAAACATGCAAGTATACGGCTGTTGTGAATTAGTTCGTGAGCTTTATGCTCAAATTGGTAGCGGCGATCAAGCCTACATCCCTCAAGCAATTTCTTGTGCAGTAAAAGCGCTAAACGATGTTGCGGCGGATGAATCTTTGCCAAAAGAAGTACGTGAGAAAGCGGCGTTTGCGGCTGCAAACCTACTGATTTCAGATTTTGAGGACAAGTAATGAACTTAGCGAACTTTGAATCGATGGACCCAGTCATGCTGATGAGCATCGTCAACATGAAGCTACGTGACGACTTCGGCGGTGATCTGGATAAGCTGGTTGCTTTTTTTGATATAGACCGCGCGGCACTTGAAGCAAAATTGGCTACGGCAGGGTTTGATTTCTTACCCGAAGCAGGTCAGTTCCGTTAATCACGACGGCAACCCCAACGACAATAATGAAAAGGGCTTGATGAATACATCAAGCCCTTTTCGTTTATGCTGTATCTTTGCTTGTTAACCGAATGATGCCCAGATCACCGTCGCAACTAATACAGGGCACACAAACTTCACATACGCAGGCCACAATTTACCAAACCAGCCTTGTGTGAATTCAGGGCAACCCTGCTCAAGCTCTTTAATTTTAGAGTTACGATTCCATACCCAACCACCAAACAAGCAGAACAGTAGTGCCGCCGTTGGCTGTAAATACTGAGTTGCAACCGTTGCAACCATGCCAAACAACGCGCCAAAGTTGTACACAATCACTACGCTGAACAGAGCAATAAAACCACCTAGCACCCAGCTAGTCGCACTGCGCTTAGTATTGAAACGTTCACTCACTAACGCCACCGGACACTCTAACATTGAGATGGAAGACGTAAGCGCCGCAATCGTCAGCAATAAGAAAAACACGATTGAGAACAGTTGGCCAAGTAAACCTAAGCTATCAAACATCAGTGGCAATACGGTAAATACCAAGGTGTCTGAGCTCAATAGAGAACCGTCTTCAGCGTAGATTTGGACACCTTTTTGCATCGCAACAAACATCGCTGGCATCACCACTAGTCCTGCAATAAAGGCAACAGCCGTATCGACCAAGGTCACATTCATTGCCATCTTTGGAAGGTTCTCTTTCTTGCTCAAGTAAGAGCCGTAGATCAGCATTGAACAACCACCAATCGTCAGTGAGAAGAAGCCCTGCCCCATTGCAGCAAGAATTAGTTTACGGTCCCATACTTTCTCGAAATCAGGCACCAAGTAATGCTTCAGACCTTCCATCGCGCCGTTTTGAGTCATGATGTAAACAAACAGCAAACCGAATAACACGAACAACGCAGGCATTAGACGTGTTGACCATTTCTCAATGCCTTGTTTAACGCCACCTTGCACGATCAAAATGGTAAGTACATAAAATGTAATCGTACCGAACAAGTTGCGCTCTACACTAAAACCTTTTAACCATTGAGTCGCCGCTTCCATTCCCATGATGTCGGTAACCGCACCTAGCAAAAAGCAGATCAACCAACCGCCAACAATGGAATAAAACGCTAAGACTGCACTTGGTACACTCAAACCAATCCAGCCCACAATACCGCCAAGCTTTTTGCCTGTCGGGTGGTTGGTTAATGCACGCATGCTATCTACTGGGTTGGCTTGACCATGACGACCAATCGCCATTTCAACCACCAGCATAGGAAAAGCAACGATAAGAATCATCACTAAATAAACCAGCAAGAAGGCTCCACCACCATTACTTGCTGCTTGTGTTGGGAAGCCCCAAATATTACCCAGACCAACCGCAGCGCCGGCGGCTGCTAAGATGAATCCGAGACGAGAGCCAAAATGCTCGCGAGGCTGAGAAGAAGTTTGTTGTGTCATACCACTCACACAAAATATCAATGAACTAGCTAACTAGTACACTATAGCAATATTAACTAATCAACAAGAGCAAGCAGGTCAAATACTCGACAAACGATGCAAATGGCAGACATTCAGTTTGTAAATTTTTACATACATCTCATATTCATCATCCCGTCATCAAACCGTTATTTGCCATCAAATCGACTGTATCACCACGCAAAAACCACTGATTCATTCATCGTGAAGTGAGCCGAAAAATAATGAGCTCGACTGTAAGAGGCGAATAGTTCCTCGTGATATTGTGTCGAAAAGCAGAATATTGTTCTTCGCTTTTTCCCCCTTATGTCTATTTATCAGCTAGTTATTACTCTGTTCTCATTTATATCCATGACTCAAGGAGAGGAAAATGAAGGTCACTCTACTTCACGGAGCGGTGGTAGCTGCACTCAGTGTTAGCTATCAAGCTCAAGCCTACAACTGTCAAAGCCTGCCTGATTGGGATAGCACTGCGATCTACACCTCAGGCACTCAAGTGAAAACTCAAGGTGCAGCCTATGAGGCCGCTTATTGGACACAAGGTAACGACCCCGTCACCAACTCAGGTTCATGGGAAGCGTGGAAGGCATTAGGTCAATGCGATGGCGGAAACAGTAATCTGTCACCAACGGTGTCCTTCTCTTCTCCAACGAACAACGCGCACATTCCTGAAGGCAGCGCCATTACTCTGTTAGCCAATGCGTCCGACGAGGACGGACAGGTCACACAAGTGGAGTTTTTAGCGGGTGACCAAACCGTTGCTATCGTCACCCAAGCGCCATTTGAGGCTTCTTGGACCGCAGCCCAAGGCGTTTCTCAACTCACCGCGATTGCGACAGACAATGAAGGCGCAGTAACCTCCACAACGGTTGCTATCGTCGTTCAGCCTCAAGTAGAGCTGCCACCACCTAGCATTACTCTCACTAGTCCAACAGGTACGGAAACACTGAGTGTGGGGGATAACCTAACCGTCACTGCTCAAGCTGATGACTTTGATGGCGTAGTTACTCAAGTTGAGTTCTTCGTTAACAACCAATCTGTCACCATTGATACCAGTGCACCTTACGAATACCAATGGACAGCGAGTGTTGGCACGCACTCATTTAAAGCTCAAGCGACAGATGACTCTAATCTCTCTACCATGAGTCAAGAAGTGGCGCTGGTCGTCGCGAATTCAGAAACAGGCAATGGTGGGTGTGCTGATGCTCTACCTTACGTTGCTGGCACACGTTATGAAGTAGGTGCTCTGGTATCTAACCTTAACCAAAAATATCGTTGTGACGTTGCGGGTTGGTGTTCGTCCGATGCAACATGGGCCTACGAGCCAGGTGAAGGCCTGTACTGGAAAGACGCTTGGACTGGCCTAGGAGCGTGCTCAACACCACCTCAAGTTACCATTACCGCCCCAACTGATGGGCAAGTCGTGCTCGCAGGCAGCAACAACGAAATCGCAGCCAACGCAAGCGACTTAGATGGCACGGTTACGCAAGTGGAGTTTTACGCGAATAACGTTCGCTTAGGTGTCGTTACTCAAGCGCCATATTCCGTAACTTGGA